>NZ_JAJCYB010000120.1 GCF_029263155.1 Pseudonocardia sp. | reverse complement strand
GGTCTCGCCTCCGCCGCCGGTCTCGCCTCCGCCGCCGGTCTCGCCACCGCCGCCGGTCTCGCCTCCGCCGCCGGTCTCGCCACCGCCGCCGGTCTCGCCACCGCCGCCGGTCTCGCCACCGCCGCCGGTCTCGCCACCGCCGCCGGTCTCGCCGCCACCGCCGGTCCCGGATCCGCTGCCGCCGCTCGATCCGCCGTTCGTGGTCGGGGCCGGCGCCTGCGTGGTCGGCGCGACGGAGCCCGCGTCGTTCACCTCGGGGACCGCCCCGCCGGTGCCGACGATCCCGTCGTCGTTGGTGGCGCCGTCGGGCGAGAACACCAGCACGGCGACGACCACCGCCGCGGCGACCAGTCCGCCTGCTCCGACGAACAGGCCGATCGGGCGCCGCCGGGGCTCCTGTTCCTCGTCGTCGTACTGCCAGTCCTCGTGGCCGTGCCGCTCCTCGTGGGCCGGCTCGGGCCCGCGCCGGATCGACGGCCGGGCGGGCGGCTCGGACACCCCGTTGCCGGCGAGCATCGCGGTGGCCGGCTCGTGCGTGGGGCTCGGTGGGGCGGGCGGCGACGAGTAGGACTGCGCCGCGTCGGGCGCCGGCGTGATCGGCGCGTGGGGTGGGCGGGGCGGTTGTCCCGTCGGGTGGGGGGGCGAGCCCGCGGGGGCCGCCGCCCGGGCGGCCGCCATGCCGACGCCCGCGGCACCGACGCCCGCGGCGGCCGCGGCCGCGCCGACACCGGGAGCGCCACCGCCGACGCCTGCCGGGCCGACACCGGCCGCCGCGACGGGCGGGATCGCGACCCCGGGCCACGACGCCGTGGGTTTCGGCGACACCGACAGCGCGGCGCCCTTGGCGATGGCGTTCTTGGGGTCGGCGTCGACGGCCACGGGACGGCCCAGCTGCTCGGACACCAGCTGCGAGACCAGCGGGATCCGCGACGACCCGCCGACGAGCAGTACCGCGGTGAGCTCGGTCGGGGTGAGCCCTGCTGAGGTGACGGCCGTGCGCAGCGCGTTGACGGTCTCCTCGATGTGCGGCCGGATCAGGGTCTCGAACTCGCTGCGGTGCAGGCGGACCGATCCGCGCGACCCGGGCAGCAGCACCGGGATCGACACCTCCGTGTCCGAGCTCAGCGCCTCCTTGGCCTCCGTGCAGTCCCGGCGCACCCGAGACACCGCGGAGAGCACGTTGGGATCGGTGGGGTCCAGCTCCGCGAACACCTCGGGCAGTCCGTCGCGGACGTGTTCGAACACGGCCTCGTCGAAGTCGATCCCGCCGAGCCGCTCCAGACCCTCGGGCCGGCCGAGCAGCCCGAACCCGGCTGCCTCGGCCGCGGCGCGGCCCGGGTCGGCCTTGCGCACGACGGCGGCGTCGAACGTGCCCCCGCCGAGGTCGTAGACGGCGATCGTCGAGCCGGGCTCGACACGCTCGGCGGCGGCGTAGTGCAGCGCGGCGGCCTGGGGTTCGGCGAGGAAGGTGACGGTGAGGCCCTGCGCGGCCAGTGCGGCCCCGAGCAGGTCCTTCTTGTGCGGGCCCCACGACGCGGGGTGGGTGACGGCGATGCGGGTGGCCGGGCCACCCTCGCGCTCGGCGACCCGGTCGACGACCCAGCGCACCAGCCGCGCGGAGAGCTCCTCGGGCGCCCAGGCCCGGCCGGCGACGACGAGCGGGGTGGAGTCGCCGATGCGGCGCTTGAACTCGCGCACGACACGGTCGGGGTCGGTGAGCGCGCGGCGCTCGGCGGCGTCGCCGACCACGACCGAGCCGTCGGGGGCCAGGAACAGCACCGACGGGATCGTGGCGCCGCGGGTGCCGAGCGTGACGACCTCGGGCTCCACCCAGCGACGGTCGTCGGACCGGCACACGGCAGCCGAGGTGTAGGTCGTTCCCAGGTCGATCCCGAGCTGGTACCCCATCGTCTCGTTCCCCTCTTGCCCCCGACCGGACGCTCTACCCACGCCATCGGTGGGACAGGCCGCGCTGTTAGCGCCCATCCTCGACCACAACCCGATCGGGCTGCGCACCCCCCAACCCCCCAACGATCCCCTAACGCGGTCCCCGGGTCACCAGCATGGGCGAACTGTGGCCGATCCCCGATGGCAAGCACGCCCCCGATCCCTAACGTTCGTCCCAACGCCGGACCAGCCGGCGAGGCGACACCACTCACCCGACCGGCCCAGCAGCCCGACCGGCCCAGCACCCTGGAGACGACATCATGAGCACCAGCCTCAGCGCCACGATCATGGAGTTCCTGAACAACATCTTCGGCGACGCCGACGAGCGCGCCGAGTTCCTCGCCGACCCCGAGGCCTACTTCCAGGCGCACGACCTCGACGACCTGTCCTGCGCCGACTTCGACGACGCGCTCGTCTCGTTCTTCGACAACTCCCGCGGCGACAACAACCTCGGCGGCTCGTTCGAGAACACCGTCCCCGCCCCCGGCGAGAGCGACCACGAGGCCATCGCCAAGCACCTCACCGAGATCGTGCACAACTACGGCGACACCTACGTCACCAACAACGACAACGACGTGGTGAACGACAACTCGATCGGCAGCATCATCGCCGGTGACGACGTCACCATCGACAACGACATCACCAGCGCCTCGGGCGACGGCGCGGTGGCGGCCGGCGACGACATCAACGGCGACGTGGTGACCGGCGACGGCAACGTCATCGGCGAGGACAACCAGGTCGGCGACGACAGCGCGTTCGGCGACGGCGCCAACTCCGGCTCCATCTCCGCCGACGACGGCAGCTCGGTCTCCCTCGCGGGCGACGACGCCACCTCGACGTCCACCACCGACAACCGGTCCGACGACGACGTCACCCTCACCGACGTGGGCAACGACAAGAGCGTGAACACCGAGATCGACACCGACATCGACACCGAGATCGACACGGACATCGACCAGAGCGTCCGCAACGAGGAGTCGTTCAACCCGAGCTCCGACGACGACACCGAGAACACGACCACCAACACCAACACCAACGACGACGGCCTCCAGGTCGTGGTGTGACCTCAGCGGTCAGCTGATCGGCTCCAGGCCGGTTCCGCCCCCGGGGATGACCCGGGAGTGGAACCGGCCTCGTCGTATGGTGGTCCCCGAGGTGAGGGAGGGACGGATCAGTGGCGGTGCCCGCGGCGATGGAGCTGGTCGATCTCGCGACCCGGGCGACGAGCGCGTACGGCCGCCCCGACCTGGGAGCCCGGCTGGCGCAGACCCGCCGCCGGCTCGAGGACCCCAACGTGCAGGTGCTCGTCGTCGGCGAGTTCAAGCAGGGCAAGAGCCAGCTCGTCAACGCCCTGATCAACGCGCCCGTCTGTCCGGTGGACGACGACCTGGCCACCGCGGTCCCCACGGCGGTGAAGTACGCGGAGGCCCCTGCGGTCACGCTGGTGTGGGAGGCCCGGCCGGGCGAGAAGCGGGCACCCCGGCGGACCGAGGTGCCGATCGAGAAGCTCGCGCACTACGTGTCCGAGGCGGGCAACCCCGGCAACCGGCAGGGCCTGTCGCGCGCCGAGGTGGGGCTGCCGCGCAACCTGCTCAAGGGCGGGCTCGTCCTCGTCGACACGCCGGGTGTCGGCGGGCTGGGATCCGCGCACGGCGCCGCCACGATGGCCACATTGCCCACCGCGGACGCCGTGCTGCTCGTGTCCGACGCCTCGCAGGAGTACACGGCGCCCGAGCTGGAGTTCCTCGCCACGGCGATGCGGCTGTGCCCCAACGTCGCGGGCATCGTCACGAAGACCGATCTCTACCCGCACTGGCGGCGCATCGTGGACCTCGACCGCGGCCACCTCGCCGCGGCGGGCATCACGGCCGAGGTGTTCCCGGTGTCGTCGGTGCTGCGGCTGGAGGCGGTGCGCGCCGAGGACGCCGAGCTCAACGTGGAGTCCGGCTTCGCCGCGCTGGTCGCGTTCCTGCGCACCGAGGTGCTCGCCCGCGCCGACGACCTGGACCGCGCCTCCACCAGCCAGGACGTGCTCGCCGTCGCCGACCAGATGGCCTCCGGGATGCGCGCCGAGCTGGCCGCGCAGCGCCGGCCCGACCAGGCCGGGGAGCTCGTCGCCGAGCTGGAACGGGCGCGCAGGCGCGCCGGGGCCCTCAAGGACCGCTCGGCCCGCTGGCAGCACACCCTGGGCGACGGCGTGCAGGACCTCACCGCCGACATCGACCACGACCTGCGTGACCGTCTGCGCGCCATCGGCCGCGAGGCCGACCAGCTGCTCGAGGACTCCGATCCCCGCGACGTGTGGGACCAGTTCAGCGAGTGGCTGGAGGGCCGGATCGCGACCGCGACCTCGGCCAACTTCGTCTGGGCCGGCCAGCGCGCCGAGTGGCTGGCGGGGCTCGTCGCCGAGCACTTCGCCGCCGAGGGCGACGCCGTGCTCCCGGCCCTGCGGACCGGCCGACCCGGTGAGTCCGGCGCGCAGGTCGAGCGGCTGGAGCGCCCGGAGCACGAGCAGATGAGCTTCGGGCAGAAGCTCTACGTCGGCGCCCGCGGCGGGTACGGCGGGCTGCTGATGGTCGGGCTGGCCACCACGCTGGCCGGGATGGCGCTGCTCAACCCGCTCTCGATCGGGGCCGGCCTGCTGTTCGGGGGCAAGACCGTGCGCGAGGAGCAGCAGCGCCAGCTCGCGCGCCGCAAGGCCGACGCGAAGGCGGCGGTGCGCAAGCACCTCGACGAGATCGTGTTCCAGGTCGGCAAGGACTCCCGCGACATGCTGCGGCAGGTGCAGCGCCAGCTCCGCGACCACTTCACCTCCCTGGCCGAGGAGCTGCAGACCTCGGTGGACGCGTCGGTCAAGGCGGCGCAGACCGCGGTCAGCAGTGACGAGAACGTGCGGCGGGCCCGGATCCGGGACCTCGAGGCCGAGCTCGACCGCATCGCGTCGCTGGAGAAGCGCGCCCGCGCACTGGCGCCGGGGAAGGTGCTGCTGTGACGGCCGTCGACGCGGCGGCACCCCTCGGGGTGGCCGTGCGGGGTGTGCTCCGCGACGCCGTCGACGCCTACCGCGACAGCCCGCAGGCGCACCGGTGGCTCAGCCAGCACCTCGCCCGCTTCGAGGAGCCGCTGCGCGTGGCGATCGCGGGCAAGGTCAAGGCGGGCAAGTCGACGCTGCTCAACGCGCTCGTGGGCGAGGAGATCGCGCCCACCGACGCGGGCGAGTGCACGCGCGTCATCACCTGGTACCAGGACGGGCCCAGCCCGAAGGTGCTGATGATCCCCCTGGAGGGAACGCCGCGGCCGTTGACGGTCGCCCGCCGGGACGGGGCGCTCACCATCGATCTCGGCGGCATGCCCGCGGAGCGCGTCGACCGGCTCGTCGTCGACTGGCCGTCGCAGAACCTGCGGGCCACCTCGCTGATCGACACCCCGGGCATCGCGTCGATGTCGGCGGACATCTCGGCTCGCGCCGCCGCGTTCCTGGTCCCCGAGGACGCGCCCGCGCCCGCCGACGCCGTGCTCTACCTGATGCGCCACCTGCACGCGTCGGACGTGCAGTTCCTGGAGTCCTTCCACGACCAGGGCGTGGCCAGGGCCACCCCGGTCAACACCGTCGCGATCCTGTCGCGGGCCGACGAGATCGGCGTGGGCCGGCTCGACGCGATGGCCTCCGCCCGGCAGATCGCGGGCCGCTACCGGCGCGACGACAAGCTGCGTTCGCTGTGCCAGACCGTGGTGGCCGTGGCGGGACTGCTGGCCCAGAGCGGGCGCACGATGCGCCAGGCCGAGTTCGCGGCGCTGCAGGCGCTGGCCACGGCCCCGGCCGCCGAGACCGAGCCGCTGCTGCTGTCGGCCGACCGGTTCGTGCGCGCCACCGTGGAGGCCGCGATCTCCCCCGAGGACCGTGCCATGCTGCTGGACCGGTTCGGCGTGTTCGGGGTCCGGTTGGCGATCACCCTGATCCGCCGGGGCATCGACGACCCGACCGTGCTGTCCACCGAGCTGGTCAAGCGCAGCGGTCTCGACGAGCTGCGGCAGGTGCTCAGCACGCAGTTCACCGAGCGCCGTGACCTCCTCAAGTCCCGGTCCGCGCTGCTGGCGCTGGAGCTGGTGCTGGCGCGCGAGCGGACCGCCGCGTCCCGGCCGATCGCGCGCGAGGTCGAGCGGATCACCGCGGGCGCCCACGAGTTCAACGAGCTGCGGCTGCTCACGGCGTTGCGCACGCGCGTGGTGGCGATGTCGAAGGATCTGCGCGTGCCCGCGGAGCGCCTGCTGGGCAGCGACGGCGGCTCCCCGGCCGCACGCCTGGGCCTGGACCCCGACGCGGACGCCGCGCAGCTGCGCGAGGCCACCCTCGACGCCCTCGCCGGCTGGCAGCGGCGCGCGGAGAGTCCGATGTCGGACCGCACGCAGGTGGGGGTGGCCCGCACCCTGGTGCGCACCTGCGAGGGGTTGCTGGCGAGCCTGCCACGCTGAGCCACGTCCTGGCCGGGGTCACCGGGCCGGAGCTCACCGGCCCGGGTCGGAGACCGCCGCGAGAACCTGCCGACGCGACGGGTTCACCATCGCCCGCCCGCCGACCGTCACCGTCGGCACGGTCTCGTTGCCGTCGGCCACCGAGCGGACAAACGCCGCGGCCTCCGGGTCCTTCCAGATGTCGATCTCCGAGAATGTCAGCCGCGAGAGCCGCAGACCGGCGCGCAGCTTCATGCAGAACGGGCAACCCGGCCGCCAGTAGACGACCACCTCGGCGTTCCCGGCCATCAGCCCCCCTGCCTCCCGACGATCGTGCGCAGGTGCGCGAACAGCTCGCCGCGACTGGCCGAGCCCAGACGCTGCCGCATCCGCGCCACATGATGCTCCACCGTCTTCGACGAGATGAACAGCTGCTCGCCGATCTGCTTGTAGGTCAGGCCCTCCAGCACCAGTGCGGCGACCTCGCGCTCCCGGTCGCTGAGCACGTCCTCGCGCTCGTCCACGGCGGTGGCGGGTGCGTCCTCGTCGGCCGCGGGGGCGACGGGCCCGGTGTTCTGCAGCGCGCGGGCGGTGCCCAGCAGCGTGCCCATCGCCTTCTTGTCCCGGGTACGGATCGCGGCCTGCCCCGCGAGGCGCCCCCCGTCCCAGGACAGCCCGACGGCGTGCAGGCCGCGGGCCGCCGACTCCACCGCGACCGGGTCGACCTCCCCGCGCAGCACCAGCAGCCACTGCCGGGCGCCGGCCGCCATCGCCGCGGCGTAGCGGCTCGTGGACGCCCCGGCCTCCAGCGCCGCGACGTCCGGCTCCGCCGCGTCCGGGGTGTCGGCGAACATCGCCGCGTGCACACCGCCCCAGTGCAGCGGGGCGGCCCACAGCAGCGGGTCGCCCAGACCGCGCAGCAGTACGGCGGCCTCGTCGAGGTGCGGGGCCACCCAGCTCTGTTCCCGCAGTCGCGCCGCGGCGACCCGCAGTTCGGCAAGCGGCTGCAGGACATAGAGGTCCACGGGATGGTGCACGATCGCCTCGCGCGCACGCGCCCAGCCGACCGTCAGCGCGGCCGGGTCGCTCGCGCGGCGGGCCAGTGCCACCTCCAGCGCGGCGGCCAGCAGCTCGTCGCGGGGTTCGAGGCGCACACCGATCGTGGGGGTCAGCGCGGCGCGGGCGGCGGAGTGGGCGCCGCGGTACATCGCGATCCAGCCCAGCAGCAGCCGGTGTCGGACCGCGGCCCCGCACCCGCCGAGCCCGACCCGCACGGCCCGCTCCAGCACCGACTGTGCCACCGCGAGCTCCCCGCACTGCACGGCCACGAGCGCCGCCAGCGCGGCCGGCGTGTCGGAGAGCAGCGCGGCCCGGCTGGGCGGCTCCAGCAGCGCGGCCGCCCGCACCAGCTTCGACATCGCCGAGGTCGGCGACCCCGCCACCGACTCGTGCACGCCCTGCGCGATCAGCTCCTCGGCCCCGGACCGCACTGTCGGTGGGCGGCGACTGCCACCGGCCGGGGCGAGCGCCGCACGTGCCTCGTCGAGGGCGCCCGTGCCGATCAGGGCGGGCACGGCGAGCAGCGAACCGGCCGGGGCCATCCAGCGGTACAGATCGGCGCTGCGGGCGAGGTTGCCGCGGCGGGCGAGCACGGCGGCGGCGACGGTGGCCGCACGGACCCCGTCGGTGTCGCTGCCCCCACCTCCCCGGCCCGCCGTGTCGTCGACGGCGGCGAGCACCTCGTCGGCGTGGGCCAGTGCCTCGTCGAGATCCCCGGTGACGACGGCCGCCTCAGCGCGCCGCGGGGCGAGATCCAGCGGCCGGGCCCCCGCCCGGATCGCGGCCTCGTACAGCTCGTCGGCGGCCCCGGCACCGGCCCGCACCGACTGGTCGCCCGCTGCGGCGAGCACCGCGGCCACCCGTGACCCGGTGGCCCCGGCCCGCAGCAGGCCCCGTGCGGCGGGCAGGACGTCGCCGCCGCGCCGCAGCTCGACCTCGGCGAGCGCGAGGCGCATCTCCAGCACCGAACGCGGCGAGGTCCGCGCGAGCACGGCGGCCGACACCAGCGGCACCGCGTCCCCACCGGCCAGCAGCTTCCCGTCCGCCCAGGCGGCGGTGCCCAGCACGTCGAGCGCCGCCGTGTCCGGCAGGCCGAGCAGCGGAACGAGCACCTCGGCGTCGGCGGGTGCCCCGACGGCGCGCGCCAGCAGGAGATCACGGACCCCCGGGTCGAGCGCCTCGAGCGCGTACCCGAGCTGGGCCAGCAGCTCCGGCGGCGGCTCACCGGACGGGTCGCGTCCGGCCAGCAGCAGATCGACCAGGGCGGGGATCCCCGCCGTGCTCCGGTGCACGGCGGCGACGGCGTCCGCGCCCACCCGCCCGGCGCGGGCCGCGACCCCCGCACGGTCGAGCACACCCAGCAGGACCGGGCGTCCCCGCGCGGCCAGCGCGGCGTCCAGGGCGGCCAACGCGGAGCGCTCCGTGGCGGGGCGGTGGGCCACCACGATCCGGCCCCCGGGGATCCCGGCCCGCTCGGCGAGCGCGGTCAGCGCCGCGTCGGGGAGCAGGTGGGCGTCGTCGACGAGCAGGGCGACGTCCGGGTCCGGCCCGCCGCTCGCGGACGGCACGCCGTGGACCACCGGGACGCCCGCGTCCTCGTACACCCCGGCGAGCACACCCAGCAGGACCGACTTGCCGTGGCCACCGGGACCGATCACGACGGTGCGGCGTTCGGCGGCGGGATCGGCGAGGACGTCCTGGAGCAGTGACCCGGCCTGCGGCGCCCCTGCGAGCACCTCGTCCGGGCTCCACACCTTGGCGGTCACCGGTGCACCCCCACTCCCCTCCGCGGTAGTCGGCCGGGCGCAGCGAGCGTAGCGCCGGTCACCGTCGGTGGTGCCCGGGGTCCACCGGTTCGGGTTCACCGGCCGCGCCGGTCAGGACGCCGCGCTCAGCAGCCGCTTCCAGGCCGGCTCGTCGACCACCGACGGGGCACGCATGGATCCGCTCCGTCCGGCGAGCACCTCCACCGCCTGCGCCACCTCGCCCCGGTCGCCCACCTGCACCGCGGGAGCGAGCAGCGGCCACGACTCACCGCCGATGATGCCGTTGACCTCCTCGGTGGCGTGCTCGGCCTGGAAGCGCCGCACGGCCTCGGCGGTGGCCGGGCCGAAGTCCCCGTCGGCGGTGACCTCGAGGTGACCGGCGCCGCGCAGGAGGTGCTGCGCGACCCGCACGACCGTGCCGCGGTCGGACTCGCGCAGGGCGGGCCACGACGCCGCGCGCACCGCCGCCCCCTCCAGCCGCTGCCCGAGCAGGCCACCGACCTCGCCGCGCAACCGCGGGAGCATCCCGTACAGCACGTCGCCCGGACAGAGCGTGTCCTTGAAGTCGCGGTGCCCGAAGATCTCCGTGGGCACGATGCCGTACCGCCCGCAGACGTAGGCGCACATCTCGCGCAGCCGGTCCCACAGGATCCCGGGCGGGCCGACGCCGGAGTAGGTGCCCTCGTTCTCGATGCCGATCGACACGAGGTTCTGACCGGTGCAGTGCGCCCCCTCCACCTGCTTGCGCCCGCTGCGCAGCGCCTCCAGGCTGCGCCGACGCCCCTCCAGCACGAAGCCGCCGCGGCTGATGGTGAAGTGCTGGCCCGAGTCGAGCCAGCCGCGGCGGTCCATGTGGAAGTTCTGGATGCCGCGGGCGAGGGCGTCGGCGGCGCCGCGCGAGTAGTCCTCGACGTTCGGCGTGGCTGTGTGGTGCACCAGGATCTTGACCGGCCGCCGGAGCACGACGTTGACGATGCGGCTGTTCGGCCGGGCGCCCCAGCCGTCGCAGTCGACGATCGGGGGCCCCTCGACGCTCCAGGCGGTGCTCGTGCCGGCCAACCCGGCGAGGAGCACTCCACCGCCGACCAGAAGACTACGACGAGTGACTGCAATGGCACCCATCGTCACTCCCCTTTCGCACCACCGGAACCAGACGAACCATGCGCCACGCACGGAACGTGCACAAGATCCGGACACCAAGGTGTGATCGCCCGTCCGGGCGCGCGTCACGGAGTCCACGACGGATCGGGTCCGAAGTCCGCGGCTGTCGGCCCTTGTCGTGGTTACTCACGAGTAATACGCTGGGGTTACCGACGGGTACGACCGTTCACCGCGATGGAGGAGTGACGGGGCCATGGGCCACTTCAGGAGCAACCTGCGCGACCTCGAGTTCAACCTGTTCGAGGTCTTCGGAGTACAGGACCGCCTCGGCGTCGGGCCCTTCGACGGCGTCGACACCGCGACCGCGCGCGACACGCTCCGGGAGCTCAACGTCGTGGCCACCGGGCCGCTGGCCGAGCCCTTCGCCGACGCCGACCGCAACCCCCCGGTCTTCGACCCCGCCACGCACTCGGTGACGATGCCGCAGGCGTTCAAGGACGCCTACAAGGTGCTGTGGGACGGCGAGTGGTGGCGCCTGGGCCTGCCCGTCGAGCTGGGCGGCTACGGCATCCCGCCGACCGTGCAGTGGGCCGCCGCCGAGCTGATCCTGGGCTCCAACCCGGCCGCGTTCATGTACATGGCCGGGCCCAGCTTCGCGTCGATCATCCACCGCAACGGCACCGCCGAGCAGCAGCACTGGGCCCAGCTCATGATCGAGCGGGCCTGGGGCGCCACGATGGTGCTCACCGAGCCCGACGCGGGCTCCGACGTCGGCGCCGGCCGGGCCAAGGCCGTGCGGCAGGACGACGGCACCTGGCACGTCGAGGGCGTCAAGCGCTTCATCACCTCGGCCGAGCACGACATGACCGAGAACATCATGCACATGGTGCTGGCCCGCCCCGAGGGCCCGGGCCTGTCGCCGAAGCCGGGCACGAAGGGCCTGTCGCTGTTCCTGGTGCCGAAGTTCCACTTCGACCCGCGGACCGGCGAGCCCGGCGAGCGCAACGGCGCGTTCGTCACCGGTGTCGAGCACAAGATGGGCCTCAAGGCCTCCACCACCTGCGAGCTCACCTTCGGGGCGCACGGCACCCCGGCCGTCGGCTGGCTGCTCGGCGAGGTGCACGACGGCATCGCGCAGATGTTCGAGGTGATCGAGCACGCGCGGATGATGGTCGGCACCAAGGCCATCGGCACGCTCTCGGCGGGCTACCTCGCCGCGCTGGACTACGCGAAGGACCGCGTCCAGGGCGCGGACCTGCCCAGGATGCTCGACAAGACGGCGCCGCGCGTCACCATCACCCACCACCCCGACGTCCGCCGCCTGCTGATGACCAATAAGGCCTACGCCGAGGGCCTGCGCGCCGTGTACCTCTACACGGCCACGTTCCAGGACGCGATCCGGATCGGGAAGGCGGCGGGCGAGGACGTCTCGCTCGCCGAACGCGTCAACGACCTGCTGCTGCCGATCGTCAAGGGGGTGGGCTCGGAGCGGGCCACCGAACAGCTGCCGCAGGCGCTGCAGGTGCTCGGTGGATCGGGCTACCTGCAGGACTACCCCGTCGAGCAGTACATTCGTGACGCCAAGATCGACTCCCTGTACGAGGGCACCACGGCGATCCAGTCGCTGGACTTCCTGTTCCGCAAGATCGTCCGCGACAACGGCCAGGCCCTCGCCCACGTCGCCGGGGAGATCCAGGCGTTCCTCGACGCGGAGTCCGGCAACGGGCGGCTCAAGGAGGAGCGTGCCCTGCTCGCCACGGCGCTGGCCGACGTGCAGGGCATGCTCGGGGCCCTCACCGGCTACCTCATGGCGAGCGCCGAGGACCCGTCGAGCATCTACAAGGTGGGCCAGCACAGCGTCCGCCTGCTGATGGCCGTGGGCGATCTGCTGATCGGCTGGCTGCTGCTGCGCCAGGCCGACGTCGCGCTCACCGCGCTCGGTGGGGAGGTCAGCGCCCGGGACGAGTCCTTCTACGAGGGCAAGGTCGGTGTGGCCCGCTTCTTCGCGAAGACCGCGCTGCCCCTGCTCACCGCGCAGCGCGTGATCGTGGAGTCGGCCGACAACGCGCTGATGGACCTCCCCGAGGCCGCGTTCTGACCCGTGGGTTCGTGGCGGTGCTCCGGCACCGCGACGCTCCCACGGGCGCTAGCCCGCGATGTAGCTCTGCAGCTGCTCGCGCTCGCTCTCCAGCATGTCGATGCGGGCCTTCACCAGGTCTCCGATGCTGACGATCCCGGCGAGGGTGCCGTCGACCACCACCGGCAGGTGGCGGAACCGGCGTTGGGTCATGACTCCGGCGAGATCGGCCGCGTCGTCGGTGGGCCGGCAGGTGACCACGTCGGTGGTCATGATGTCGGCGACGGTCGCGGTGAGCACCGCCGCGCCGCCGGCGTGCAGGCGGCGTACCACGTCGCGCTCGGACACGATCCCGACCAGCTGCCCACCCCCGTCGACGACGGGCAGCGCACCCACGTTCCGCTCGGCGAGCGCGCCGATCAGGTCCGTCACGGAGGCGGTCGGGCCCATGGTCACCACGTCCGAGCCCTTGTTCCGCAGTACGTCCGAGATACGCATGGCCGTCCCCCGATCCGTCGACGACAGTGGCCTCCGAGGGTACGAAGTGTGGCCGCCATCACGGAAGACCCCGAGCGGATTACCCCTCGCAGACGACGATCGGTGATGGGTTGTAGCGCGTCGTCTCCGTCTCGGTGCGCACCTCACCGGTGTTGACGTCACGCAGCGTGCGGGTGTCGGTGATCGTGAACCCGCCCGAGCCCTGGCTGGGGCTGCAGGGCTCACCGGGCGGGATGGTCACGGTGTTGGGGCTGGTCGGGTTGGTCCGCGGTCCGAAGGCCCCGGTCACCTCGAAGCGCCGGGTGCCCAGCAGCCGCACGGTGACCGACGACGGCGTCCACTCGGTCTGGATGAGCACCGCGGTGGGGTTGTCGTTGCGGAACCGGTTGTCGATGGCCCCGGTGGCGATCGTGGCCTCGCGACCGGCCGGGTAGCGGCTGATGTAGAAGCTGTGGGCCCGGTGCTCGATGTCGGTCATGCCGGCGAAGTAGGCCGCGTTGTACAGCGTGGTGGACACCTGGGACACGCCGCCTGCGATGCCCCGGCCCGGGCGGCCGTCGTCGATGACGCCGGCCTCGATGTAGCCGTTGGCGGCCGTGCGGGGGCCGGTGGCGGCGTCGAGGGAGAACGTCTCGCCCGGCTCCACCACGATGCCGTTGATCAGCTCGGCCGCGCGCCGGATGTTCTGGCCGGAGTCGCGGGCGAACCCGCCGGTGGTGAACTCGCCGATCACCGAGGCCTGGCCGAGGCTCTCCAGGTCGGCGCTGGTCAGCTCGGCGGGCTGGTCGGCGTAGACCGCCGTGATCTCGCGCGGCCCGGTGCCGGTGAGGACGGTCAGCAGGTCGGTGAGCGTGGCCTCGTAGTCGACGCCGCGCCCGTCCTGCGAGGGCACGACCGACGGCGGGGAGGTCGAGAAGTCCAGCCGGGCGTCGACCGGCTCGCTCTCCGAACCCGCCAACTGGTCGGTGAGGGCGTCGGTGATCACGGTCGGGTTCAGCACGGGCGTGAGCCCGCCGTCGTCGCCGGGCTCGAACGTGAGCGCCTCGGCGATGGTCGCGGGCTCCAGCGTCCCGCGGGCGTCGCCCTCCCCGATCACGGTGATGGGGGCCGACACGGCCGGGACCGCGACCTCGTCGATGGCGGCGGCCACGTCGGCGGCGGTGGTCAGCGGCGGCAGCGGGGTCAGCGGGAGCGCGACCGGCACCCCGGACGCCCATTCCCGCTCCAGCACGCCGATGGCGGCCTGCTGGTCGAGCTGCTGGCCGGGCACCGGGTCGACGGGGACCGGCGTGGTGCCCTCGAAGCGGACCGTGCCCTCGGCCGGGAGCCGGTCGACGATCGGGCCCAGCTCGGCGATAGCGGGCCCGAGGGCCTCCCGGTCGACCGTGGTGGCCACCCCGATCTCGCGCTGGGTGAACAGCGAGGTGATCCGGGTGATCGGGTTGAGGGGCTGCTCGCCCGCCCGGGCCAGCGTGCCCGCCCAGTCGACGGCCAGGCCCGCGGTGGTCGGGTCGATCTGAGTGCTCACCTCGCCGACGGTGACTTCGACGGGCCGTGTGGAGCGCGGCTCGATCGCGGCACGCAGCTCCTGCTCGGCGTCGACGAGGTTGAGGCCGCCGACCGGGACGCCGGCGACCGTGACACCGCGCGGGACCGAGCCGGAGCTGAGCAGCAGGTCACCGACGTAGAGCAGCGCGAGCAGCGCGACCACGGCCGCCCCGACGAGCAGCGGAAGGCGCCGCCGCGGTCGGTCGGTCGACACCGTCTCCGAGCCGTCCGGCGGGGTGGGCGGCGGGGCGACGGCCGAGAGCGGGATGCGCTCGGTCGGCGGCTCGCCTGCCGGTGCGCCGGAGCCCGCCTGCACGGATGTGGCTCCGAGCGCCATGACCTGGGTCGTCTCGGCGTCGACGGAGCGCTGCCACGGAGGGGCGGCGGGCGACGGTGAGGCCGGCGGGGACGACACCGGCTGGGACGACACCGGCTGGGGCGACACCGGCTGGGGCGATGGCGGCTGGGGCGACGCGGGCCCGGGCTGGGGCCCCGCGGTGGGGGTCGGCGGGACCGGGACCGCGACCGTCGGGCTCTCCGCGGCGGGCGGCTCCGCGGTCGGGTCGGTGGGTCCGGGGTGGGGGGTCGGGCGGGTCGGGCTCTCCGCGGACGGCGTGGCCACCGGGGTGCGCGCCGGGCCCTCGGCTGCGGGCTTCTCCCCCGCGGGGGCCGGACGCGGGCGCGGGCGAGGGGACGCGGCAGGCCGGTCGGCGGGGGGCGGCTCGGGCAGGTCGGCAGCACCCAACGTCGGCGTGCCGGGATCGGCTGCCGCGCCCGACGGCTCGGCCGCGGGACCGTCCTCGGCGATGGCGACGGCGCGATCGGCGGTCATCGCGGGCTCGTCGCCGGAGGGCGCCTCGTCCCGGGGCTCGGCCGCGGCGGGCTCGGCGGCCGACGGCTCGGCCGCCACCTGCTCGGCGACCTGCTCCGCCACCGGGTCGGGTGCGGGCTCGGGGCGGGCGGGCGGAGAACCGCCGACCGCGCTGCCGTTGGCGGCCGAACCACCGTCGGGACGGCCGGCGCCGCCGTTCGTGGAACCGTCCGTCTCCGGACGTGCCGTCACCTCGCCGGGCGAGGACTGCCGCTCGGGCATGAAGTCCGACTTCCCCTCAAACATGTGACCGGGCCCCCACTGGCTCCGGTCGTCGCCGCCAGGTCGCGGCCTCGAACATGAGTGGCCTACAGGTACAGACCGGTTCCGTGTTCCGTCCGCTCGGTCGCGACGGCGTGCAGTTCCCGTTCCCGCAGCACGAGGTAGGTCGTGCCCTGGACCTCCACCTCGTACTGGTCGTCTCTGGCGAACAGCACGCGATCCCCCACCTTCACCGTGCGGACGTGGTTCCCGATGCCGAACACCTCTCCCCAGACCAGACGTCTGGCGACCGTCGCGGTTGCCGGGATGACGATCCCGGCGCTGCTGCGACGCTCGCCCGTGTCCTCTGCGTCCCGCACCATCACACGGTCGTGCAGCATCTGGATCTCGAGCTTGGGGTCCAGCACCGGCGTGATGCTACGGCCCGTGCCATGACGCGCTGCGCGGGCCCGGGACGAGGAAAACCTCGCGGTGCTGTCAGGTCGGGGGTCCGACAGCACCGCGAGGCTGTACTGGAATTCGGTCCCGGGACCCGATCCGTTAGCCCGCCGCCACCCGAGACCATGTTTTCACTCGTTCGGGCGAACGGGCTCACGCCTGCGCCAGCAGGTAGCGGCCGAAGTGGGGCACGGTGAAGGCGATCTGGCCGCGCTGGGCGGAGAACACCAGTCCCTTCTTGAGCAGGCTGTCGCGGGCAGGCGAGAGCGACGAGGCGCGTCGCTGCAGGTGTTCGGCGATGCCCGAGGTGCCCACCGGTTCGTCACGGCCCTCGGCGAGCTCGGCCATCGCCCGCAGGTACTCGCGCTCCGCCGGAGTGGCGCGCTCGAAGCGAGACCCGAAGAACCCGACCGCGAGCTCCGCCTCGGCGTCCGGAGCGGCCATCTTCACGTCCGCGGCGGAGATGGGGTCGCGCGGCGCGGCGTCCCATGCGGCCTTGCCGTAGGCCTGTACGAAGTAGGGGTAGCCGCCCGAGCGCTCGTAGAGCTCGTCGAGCGCGTCGGGGTCGAAGGAGGCGTTCTCGCGCTCGGCCGGGGCGAGCAGCGCGAAGTCGGCATCGGCGCGGTCGAGCTGACCGATGCGGGTGTAGCGGAACAGCCTCTCGGAGTAGGACTTGGATGCCGAGAGCACCGCGGGCAGGTGCGGCAGCCCCGCCCCGACGACGACGAGCGGGGCGCGCGACTGCGACAGCTCGTGGCAGGCGGCGCACAGGGCCGACACGTCGTCGGGGCTGAGGTCCTGCATCTCGTCGATCAGCAGCGCCACGCCCGTCTCCAGGTCCGCGGCGAGCGTGGCGACCTCGGTGAACAGCTCCACGAGGTCGATCTCGATGTCCCCGGAGTCGGCCTTCCCGGTGCGGACGGGCACGTCGATGCCGGGCTGCCAGCGCTCGCGCAGCTTCGCGCCCTCGGGGGCAGAACGCAGCGCGAAGGCCTTGAGCACGCCGAGCACCTCGGCGACCCGCTCGCCGTCGGGGTGACGCACGGCGAGATCGCGGATGGCGCGGTGCAGGGCCGCGGACAGGGGACGGCGCAGGTCGGCCTCGGGCCGGGCCTCGATCTTGCCCGCCCCCCAGCCGGCGCGGACCGCCATCGAGCGCAGCTCGCCCAGCAACACCGTCTTCCCGACCCCACGCAGCCCGGTGAGCACCAGGCTGCGCTCGGGTCGACCGCGGGCGACGCGTTCCAGCACGATCTCGAACGCGTCGACCTCGCGGTCGCGTCCGGCGAGCTCGGGCGGTCGCTGGCCTGCCCCGGGGGCGAACGGGTTGCGCACGGGATCCACGGATCGGACAGTATCCGGGTTTCTTCACCGAACCGTAGACATCGCTAGCGAACGCGATGGCGTGTCGTCGATCGGGCTCTATCGCCGTCTATGTCTGCTGCGGTAGAGATGCGTAGAGAACGCTACGCGCGCCGAGTGGCCGCGTCGGCCAGGCAGAACAGCCCGAACGCGCCGATCCCGGCGGCCACCAGCGTGAGAACCGCTGAGCCCGGTGCTGCCGACCCCAGCGCCCGCAGTGCCGCATCGAGACCACCGGCCCGCGCCGGGTCCCCGGTCAGTGCCGCGACACCGGTGAGCACCCCGACCACGGCCAGCACCAGGGCTCGTGACAGGTGCCCGGCCACACCCAGCCCGGCGATGACCGCACGGCCTGCGGCCGGTACGGCGTCGAGGTCGAGGTCGCCGAGGAACGTCCGCCGGACACCGGTGTAGGTCATCATCACCGCCAGCACCATGATCGTCACGGCTGCACCGCCGAGCAGCCACCGACCGGCCTGCTGCTCGAGCAGCGCCGCGGCGAGGCTGCGGGCGGCGCTGTCGCCACCGGGCCGGGCCGGGCCGAGCAGGTAGTCGACGGTGATCACGGCGAGCCCGCCGGTCGCGATCGACTTGGCGACGGCGCCGAACCGCTTGCGGACGCGCTCACCACCGTGCACCCACCGGAAGCCGACGGCGGCGGCGGCGAGCTGCCAGAGCGCGAAGGCCGTGAGCCCGGCCGCACCGACCGCCAGCGCGGCGAACCCACCGGGCAGGCGCGAGATCGCGCCGACCGCGCCCGCCGCGTCCGCGGGCGCGTCGGGCATCCGGAGCGCGAGCTGCAACGCCAGCCAGGCCACCATCAGGTGCACCAGCCCGTACCCGACGAGTCCGACCCTGCCGAGCGCGTCGACGACCCGGCCCGGGGAGTCGGAGGGGCCCCGCCGGACCAGCCGACGCAGGCGCTGGAGGGGACCGGGCACGGCCGAGTTCTACCCGGTCGGCACGGCCGCCACCGCCGGGGGCCGCGACCTGGTTGGCTGGCGCCATGACCGAGATCGTGACCGAGGGCAACGGTTGGCACGAACGACCCGGCGACCGCGCCGAACTCGACGTGGGCTTCACGGCCACTGGTCGCACCCGCGCGGGCGCCGTGGCCGCGCTCGGCGAGCGGGTGGCGGCCGCGGCGACCGCCCTCGACACCGACCGGCTCACGATCCGCCACCGCAGGCTGTGGGTGCACAACGAATGGCGCCGGGAGCGGGTGGTCGGCTGCCGGGCGGGCGAGGACATCGGCCTGCTGCTCACCGACGTCGGCGCGCTCGAGGAGATCCTGTCCGCGCTGATCGCGGCCGAGCCCACGGCGCTCACCGGGCCGCGCTGGACACTCGCCGATCCCGCCGGCGCCCGCCGGGAGGCCCAGCGCCGCGCGGTGACCGATGCCCGCGACCGTGCCGAGGGCTACGCCGCGGCCCTGGGCCGCACGCTCGGGCCGCTGCTGCGGCTGTCGGAGACCGGCGTCCCCGAGCACCACCCGGCGATGTTCGCCCGCACGGCTGCCGACGACTCGAACCGGCCCCCGGACGTCCGCGATCTGGGGCTGGAGCCCGAGCCGGTGCGCGTGACCGTCCGCTGCACCACTGCGTGGCGGCTCACGTAACGCCATCGGGTCGCGCGCGACATGCTGGATGTGGACGTACCACCCGCGGCCGCACCGCTGCGCCGACCCACCGCGCACGCCCGTCGCGCGCTCGTCGCGGCCCAGATCGGCCTCGCCTGCCTCGTCGTACTGGCCGCGGCCGCGGTCGGCGGCGCCGTGCAGGACCGGGTCGACGACCGCGCCGGCCTGCGGCCCGCACCGGTCGGGACGCAGCAGGCCGTCGTGCGGGACGAGTCCCGGCCCGCATCACGTACGGCCGGGCTGGATGACCCGCCGCGGGGCCGCGGTGCAGCGCCGGGCGAGATCGGTCGACCGGCGACCCGTGGCGGGAACGAGGGTCCGCTCGCGGCCCTCGGCACGCTGCTCGTCGGCTGGACGCTGACCGCAGCCGCCGGCACCGTGGGGCGCCGCCGGCTGGAGGAGTGGGAACACGACCGGTGGGCCGCCGAGTGGGCCGGTGTGGAGCCGGTGTGGAGCGGGCGGGTGTCGTAACGCCCGCTCAGCCGGCCTTCCGGTCGGGCGGGTCGACGATCGACCCCTCGATGACCGGTGGGGACCGGTCCGGTCGCCCGGTGTCCGGCCGTCCCGTGTCGGGTCGGACGTCCGGCCCGTCGACCACGGTGCCGTCGACGATCGGGCCGTCGGCCCGGATGCGGGCGGTGCGCAGGCCCGGAGCCCGGCGCTCCGCCGCGCCCACCAGCCGCCTGCGCACCAGCGACCGCGTGGGCGGCAGCACCAGCAGCAGCCCGGCGAGGTCGGTGACCAGGCCGGGGACGAACAGCAGCACCCCGCCTGCGGCCACCAGCAGGCCGTCGGTGACTTCGGCCGTCGCCACCCGCCTGCTGTTCATCGCCTCGGCGATGGCCTGGGCGGCGCGCACCCCCTCCCGGCGGGCGAGCCACAGCCCGAGCAGGGACCCGGCCAGCAGGACCACGAGCGTCCAGCCGAGTCCGATCACCGAGCCGAGCGCGACGAGCGCGACGATCTCGACCACGAGGTACAGGAGCACGAACGGCATGTACAAGTAACGCACGAGACGCCGCCCGTGCTCCCGTGACCGCATCACAACTCGGTGTCACCTCCCGGTCACCGGACCAGGGCGTGCCCGCAGGAGAACATGGTGGTGGGGTCGAGCCGGTGCTTGACGGCGAGCAGCCGGGCGCGGTCGGCGTCGTCCCACAGCCCGAGCACGCGGTCGGGGCCGGCCGCACCGAGGAAGTTCAGCAGCGCGCCGCCCGCCCACGGGGCCATCCGGTCTACCAGGGACTGCGTGATCGCGGGCATCGTCTCAGCGAGCGGCCCGGCCATCGGGCCCAACGCGAGCAGCGTGAACGCCGCGTCGCGCCCGGCCACCGCGTTGGGCACCCGCGCCGGGCGAGCGGCCGCCCCGCCCAGGTGCCGCACCTCGACCATGACCAGTGGCACGTCCACGTCCGGCCCCGCGACGGCGAGCAGCTCGTCCACGGCCTCGGCCGGCAGCGCGCGCAGCGTGGCACCCCGTTCCCACGCCGGCATCGGGTCGGTGGGGTCCATGTGGATGGAGTCGACCGCCGCATAGGGCATCTCGGCGACCAGGTCCATGACGGTGGGTGCCGCGGCGCGCATCGGGGCGAGCAGCGCGGCCCCTTCCTGCGGAGATCCGAGGTGCGCGTAGCGCAGGTGCACCACGAACTGCCCGCGCAGCGGTTCGGGCAGCTCGGGCAACGGCGGCATCCGCAGCAGTGCGATCGAGGTCGTCGTCTCCTCGGGCAGCGACTGCACCCAGGTGCGGTAGGTGTGCAGCACGTCGGCCGCCGCGGCACCGGGGAAGAAGATGCCGCCGCCGTACAGGCTCGTGACCGGCACCAGGTCGAACTCCAGCTCGGTGACGATCCCGAAGTTGCCCTTCCCGCCGCGCAGCGCCCAGAACAGCTCGGGATCGGTGGCCGCGTCGACCGACAGGATCTCGCCCCCGGCGCTCACGAGCTCGGCGCGGCGGACGTGGTCGGCGGCGAAGCCGTACCGACGCGCCATCGGGCCCAGACCGCCGCCGAGCGGGTAGCCGATGACGCCGACCCGGCTCGACGAGCCGTTCAGCGGCGCCAGGCCGAACGGCGCGGCGGCCTCGATCACCTGGGCCCAGCGGACGCCGGCGCCGACCCGGGCGGTGCGGGCCACCGGGTCGACGGCGACGGTGGACATCCGGCCCGTGGTGACGAGGACGGTGTCGGCCAGGTCGGAGAGCAGACCGTGGCCCGTGGACTGCACCGCCACGGCGCGGCCACGCGCGGCCGCCCAGCGCACCGCGGCGGCGACGTCGGCGGCGCAGGTCGCGCCGACCACGACCGCGGGGCGCGGCGTGTGCGTCGTGTTGAAGGCCGCGACCTCGTCCGCGGTCCGCGGGTCGTCGCCGGTCAGTACCGGCCCCGCCACCAGCGGCGCGAGGTCCTCGATCAGGTCGGGGGTGGAGAAGGTGGTCATCTCGGGTCTCCGGGAATCGGGGGCGGCCCGGGTCGGGCCGCCGTGGCGGGACCACGGTGCGGGGACCTGCTTGCGCGGCGCTGGCGCCGACTTGGGTCCCGCTACCCGTCGACTTGGGCCAGGGCGGCCCGGGCCCGCTCGGCCCACGGCCGGGCACCCAGCGCGGTGTCGATCCGGATCGCGTCCGCGAGGTGGGCACGTGCGGCCGCGACGTCGCCTCGCCGCGCGGCGAGGCGTGCCCGCACGCCGGGCACCGAACCCCCCCTGGCGTTCGCCGTGCCGGCCACGACCAGCTCGTCGGCCTGCGGCAGCAGGTCGCGGTAGAGCGCGGCGGGATCGGGGGAGCCGAGGGCCGCGGCCACCTCGCCCCATGCGCAGAGCAGGAAGTCGGTGCTCCAGTCGACCGGCAGGATCACCTCCGAGCGCTCCAGCAGCCGGCGCGCCGCGGGGAGGTCCCCGGACTCGGCGAGCGCGAGCACCGCGATCGGCCGCAGCCCCGCGAAGTCACCGACGGTGCCGTCCACGAGTTCGGACACGACCTCGTCGAGCCGGCCCCGGCCGCGACGCACGGTCATCCGCTGCACGAGCCGACACCACCGGGCGCCCCACAGGCCGGTCTGCTGCTGGAGCGCGAACGCCTCGTCGGCGTGCCGGTCGGCGAGGTCCCAGTCCCCGTGCAGGGTGGCGTGCCCGGCCTCCTGGTAGCTGACCTGCGCGCGCAGCTCGGCGAGTCCCAGGTCGGTGACCAGCCGTCGGGCCCGAGCGAGGTCGGCGCGCGAGAGTTCGAGCTCGGCGAACCGCATCGCCAGCGCGCCGCGGTGCAGCCGGGCCACCGCCTCGGTGTGCGCGGGCAGCCCGGCCAGCGCGAGGGACTCGTCGAGCAGCGCTCGCCGTTCGGGCTCTCCGCCCGGCACCCAGCCGGCGAGGTAGGCGTTGTTCAGGACCCGGCCGAGCAGCGGGACGTCGTCGATGCGGCGCGCGATCCGCGCGGCCTCCCGAGCCGCCTCCATCCCCTCCGGGCGCCGCCCGGTGTAGCAGAGCTCGCAGGCCAGCGTGCCCAGCAGCTCGGCGCGACGGCGCGGCGACCGCTGCCCGTCGGTCGCGGTGAGCAGCTCGTCGAGACGCTCGATCACGACCTCGTCGCTCGTGCCGTAGGGCCGCCAGTTCCACAGCGCGACCCCGCCGAACACGCCTGCCGCCTCGGCGGCCCGGTCGGGGTCGCCGAGCTCCCGGGCCAGCTCGATGGCCTGCGACAGCGCGGCCTGCGCACCGACCAGGTCACCGGCGGCCCGCCGGTCGCGGCCCAGAGCGACCAGCAGCTCCTGGGTGCGCGCGGTGTCCTGGCCGTCCGCCAGCTCGACGGCACGGGCGCCGTGCTCGGCCGCGGTGGCGAACGCGAAACGCTGGCGGGCGGACCCGGCGGCGGCCACGGCGTGCCGCAGGGCCGTGCCGGGGCCGGCGAACGGCCCGGCCAGGTAGGAATGGTGGGCCAGAGCGTCCAGGCGGGCCGCGCCGGGCAGGCCCTCGAGAGCGTGGGCGATCTGGCGGTGCATCCGGGCCCGCTGCGAGCGGGTGAGCCCGGCGACGATGGTCTCGCGCACGAGGTCGTGACTGAACCGCCACGCCCAACCCGTGCCCTGCTCCAGCACCACCCCGGTGATGACGGCCGCCTCCAGCAGCCCGACGATCTGCTCCCCGTCGACCTCCGCCGCGGCCTCGAGCACGTCGAGCGGGAACTCGCGGCCGACGACCGCGGCGAGGGTGAGCAGCGCCCGGGTGTCGGCGGGCAGCCGGCCCAGCCGACGCTCCAGCACGTCGCGGACCGAGGCCGGGATGTCGGCCGTCCCCGGGCGGGCGTCGAGGCGGCGCTCGCTGCGCAGCAGCTCGATCAGCTCCACCAGGAAGAACGGGTTGCCCTCGGTCCGCACCCGCAGCTCGTCTGCCAGTGTGGGGTCCGGCAGCCCCCGCGCCGCCAGCAGCTCCTGGACCTCCGCGGCGTGCAACCCGTCGAGGGCGACCCGGGTGACCGCACGCTCCCGGGCGAGGTCGGCGAGCGTGTGCACCAGAGCGTCGGTGCGTTCCTCGGCCGACTCGCGCAACGTGGCGATCACGAGCACCGGGACCGCGCCGATCCGGCCGACCAGGAAGCGCAGCAGGTGCAGCGACAGGGGATCCGCGCCGTGCAGGTCGTCGAGGACGACGAGCAGCGGCCCGCTCGCGGCCGCGGTGACGAGCGCCCCGCTGATCTGCTCGAACAGCTCGGTCCGGCGGGCGTCCGAATCGCCGGCGGTGCCCAGGGGCGGCTGGGTCCCGACCTCGGAGCCCAGCGCACGCAGCACCTGCGTCCACGGCCACAGCGCGGGTGCGGCCGCCTCGTCGGCGCACCTGCTCCACGCCACCCGGATCCCGCGTTGCGTCGCCACCGCGGCGACCTCCTCGGCGAGCCGGGTCTTGCCGATGCCCGCCTCCCCGCCGACCAGCACCACCGCCCCGGCTCCGGCCTCCGCGGCGGACAACCGGGCGGCGAGGGTGGACAGCTCGGCCCGGCGGCCGACGAACCCGCCACCCGTCGCGGCCGTCCCGGACGGCGCGGGGTGGGCACCCGAGGGGGCGACCGGGGCGCGCGGCCCCTCCACGGTGGGGTCCTGGGTGAGGATCGCCTGCTCCAGCCGGCGCAGTTCCGGGCCGGGATCGATACCCAGCTCCTCGCGCAGCAGCTCGCGGCAGCTGCCGAACGCCGCCAGCGCGTCGGCCTGCCGTCCGGTGCGGTAGAGCGCCAGCATCAACGAACCCCACAGCCGTTCCCGCAGGGGGTGTACGGCCACCAGGCGCTCCAGCTCGGCGACCGCGTCGTCGGGCCGTCCCGCGCCCAACATCGCCTCGACGTGCCGTTCCACCGCGACGGCCCGCAACTCCGCGAGCCGGGCCCGGTCGGCGTGCACCGCCGCGCCGCCGTCCCCGAGATCGGCGTAGGGCTCCCCGCGCCACAGGTCCAGCGCCGCGAGCAGTACGTCCTCGGCCTCCCGGTGCCGGCCGGTGGCGAGCAGCCGCTGACCGTCGGCCAGCAGGGCCTCGAAACGCGAGACGTCCAGCTCGTCGGCCTCGACGGCGATCAGGTAGCCGGGTGGCCGGGTCAGCAGCCGGGTCGGGGCAGCGCGCGGGGCTCGGTCGGGCTCGATCAACCGGCGCAGCTGGGAGACGTAGGACTGCAGGGTGCCCGTCGCAGTGGCGGGCGGCTCGGCGGCCCACAGCGTCTCGTTGATGCGGTCGAGCGGGACGACCCGGCCGTGGTCGGCGAGCAGCAGCGTGAGCAACGACCGCAGCTTCGGGCTACCGGGATCGATCGGCCTGCCGTCGGCCGTGGCGACCTCCAGCGGCCCCAGGACGCGGAACTGCACCCACAGAACACTAGGCACGCGCAGGACCTCGATCTAGAGCACGAGCTCCCACGTGTCGGCGTCGAGCCGGGCGTAGCCCAGGTCGACGAGCATGCGACGGCCCTGGTCGGTCCCCGGATCGGCGATCCGCGCGATCCGGCAGCCCTCCGCCCGCACCGCCGCCGTCACCTGCCGTGCGAGTCGCCGGCCGAACCCCTGGCCACGGTGCCGCTGCGGTACACCGCCACCGACGACCGTGGCGACGTCGCCCACCCGGCGCACCTCGATCACCGCCTTCGGGTCCTCGCCGGCGGGCCCTGCGACATCCTCCAGCGTGTACACGACCATCCCGCCCGGCCCGCGGCCCTGCCGCGGGCTGCGCCGCATGAGGTGCGACTCGGCCGCGGTCATGAGGACAGTGTGCCCGGGCGACTTGTGGCCGACTTGAGGCGTACCTGCGCCGGCGCGTGCAGCCGTCGGCAAGCGCCCGCCCGCACGCTCTGCGCCATGACCACCATCGACCCCGCCGCCGGCAACGACGTCCGGGGCTTCCTGCTCATGCACGACCAGATCCGCGCCGTCGTCCCGGAAGCGGCCCGCCATGTCCGCGCCCTGCGTCCCGGCGACCGCCGCGGCGCCCGCGCCCTCGTCCGATGGTGGGCCGTGTTCTCGCGGGCCCTGCACCACCACCACACCGCCGAGGACACCGAGCTGTGGCCGCGCGTGCTCGCCACCGCGCCCGAGGTCGCCGCCCAGGTGCGGCGCCTGGAGGCCGAGCACGCGCCGCTCGACGCCGACCTCGCCGACGTCACCGCCGGGCTGGAGGGTCTCGGCGCCCTGGCCGAGCCGGAGTTCACGCCCGCCGCCGCGCAGCTCGCCGCCGCCCTGTCCCGCCTGGACACCTACCTGCGCCGCCACCTCGCCGCGGAGGAGGACCTCCTGCTGCCCGTGATGCGGCACCGCATCCCCGCCGGCGACTGGGCGGCGCTGGAGGCCGCCCTGGCGAAGCAGGGCGGCTCCCGCGACACCGCGGTGCTCCTGCCGATGTTCCTGGCCTACTCCGAGCCCGACCGCGTCGCGTCCCTGCGCGAGCAGCTGCCGGCGCCCATCCGCGTGCTGCACGACCTCGTGCTCGGCCCGCGGTACCGGCGCCTGCTCGCCGCGCTGCCCGCCGGCGGGGGACCCACTACCAGGTGAGGGCCAGCCCCGGGTCGGTGAGCAGCGCCCCGACGTCGGCGAGGAAGCGCGACCCCTGCTCGCCGTCGACGAGGCGGTGGTCGAACGACAGAGCCAGCTGGCACACCGTGCGCACCGCCAGCTCGCCGTCGACCACCCATGGTGTCGGCTTGATCGCGCCGACGGCCAGGATGCCGGCCTCGCCGGGGTTGAGGATCGGTGTGCCGGTGTCGACCCCGAACACACCCACGTTGGTGATCGTGAACGTGCCGCCCGCCATGTCCGCGGGCGGCGTCCTCCCTGCCCGTGCCGTGGCCGTCAGCTCGCCGAGCGCGGCGGCCAGGTCGTGAAGGGTGAGCAGGTCGGCGTCGCGGATGTTGGGGACGATCAGCCCGCGCGGCGTCGCGGCGGCGATCCCCAGCTGCATACGGTCGTAGAAGACGATCTCGCCCGCGGCCTCGTCCCAGTGCGCGTTGACCGACGGCGTGCGCCGCGCGGCGAGGCACACCGCCTTCGCCACGAACGCCAGCGGTGTCAGCTTGACGTCGGTGTACTCGCGCGTGGCCCGGAGCCGGTCGCGCAGGGCCATCGTCTCGGTGACGTCGACGGCGAGGAACTCGGTGACGTGCGGCGCGGTGAACGCGCTGGACACCATCGCCGCGGCGGTGTGCTTGCGGACGCCCCGGATCGGCTCGCGACGCACCCCCGACCCGGTTGCAGCATGGCCACCTTCACGCAAGCCGGCTGCGGGAAGGTGGCCATCCTGCAACTCCGGCGGGGCCGCGGCGTGCGCCTGCACGTCCTCGCGCGTGATCACCCCGCCCGCGCCGGACGGTGTGACGGCGCGCAGGTCCACCCCGAGGTCGCGAGCGAGCTTGCGCACCGGCGGCTTGGCGAGCGGCACCGTGCTCCCGACGGCCGTGGGCTCCCGCTGCGGCTGTGACGGGGCGGCGGGCGCGGCGGGGGCAGGCGCGGCGGGGACGGGCTCGGCGGGGGTGGGCGCGGGGGCGGCCGGGGACGCCGCTCCGCGGCGGGGGCGGCGGGTGACCGAGCCGGGCCGGGGTCCGTAGCCGACGAGGTTGGCGATGCGCCCGTCCTTGCCCGGCTCGCCGATCTTCGCGCCCTCCTCCTCGTCCACCGGCTCGGGGGCGGGAGCGGCTTCGGCCGTCTCGATGCTGATGATCGGGGAACCGACGGTGACGGTCTGGCCGGGTTCCACCAGCAGCTTCCCGACGGTGCCCGCGTACGGGCTCGGCAGCTCGACGGCGGCCTTGGCCGTCTCGATCTCGCACAGGATCTGGTTGACGGTGACGACGTCGCCCGCGGCCACGTTCCACGTCACGACCTCGGCCTCGGTCAGTCCCTCGCCGACGTCGGGCATCGCGAACTCACGCAGCACGGGAGCTCACCAGCCCATCGAACGGTCGACGGCGTCCAGCACCCGGTCGAGGTCGGGGAGGTAGTCCTCCTCGCACTTCGACGGCGGGTAGGGGGTGTCGAACCCCGTGACCCGCAGCACCGGCGCCTCCAGCGAGTGGAAGCACTCCTGCTGCACGCGCGCGCAGACCTCGGCGGCCACCGACGTCTCCGACGGCGCCTCCGCGACCACGACGAGCCGCCCGGTGCGCCGCACCGAGTCGAACACCGGGTCCAGGTCGAGCGGGGACAGCGTCCGCAGGTCGATCACCTCGATGTCGTGGCCGTCGGTCTCGGCCGCGGTCGCCGCCTCCAGGCAGGTCTTGAGTACCGGCCCGTAGCCGGCGAGCGTGAGCGACGAGCCGGGCCGGGCTACGCGGGAGGAGTGCAGCGGTGCGGGGGTGGCGGACAGGTCCACCTCGGCCTTCTCCCAGTACCTCCGCTTCGGCTCGAAGAAGATCACCGGGTCGTCGCTGGCGATGGCCTGCTGGATCATCCAGTAGGCGTCGACCGGGTTGGAACAGGCGACCACCTTGAGCCCCGCGACGTGCGCGAACAGCGCCTCGGGCGACTCGCTGTGGTGCTCGACCGCGCCGATGCCGCCGCCGAACGGGATGCGCACCACCACCGGCATGGGTACGCGCCCCTGCGAGCGGAAGTGCAGCTTCGCGAGCTGGGAGACGATCTGGTCGTAACCGGGGAACACGAACCCGTCGAACTGGATCTCGCACACCGGCCGGAACCCGCGGATCGCCAGGCCCACCGCGGTGCCGATGATGCCGCTCTCGGCAAGCGGGGTGTCGAGCACGCGCTGCTCGCCGAAGTCCTTCTGCAGCCCGTCGGTGACGCGGAAGACGCCGCCGAGCTTGCCGACGTCCTCGCCCATCACGAGCACCTTCGGGTCGCGCTCCATCGCGGCACGCAGCCCGTCGTTGATCGCCTTCGCCATGGTCAGCACGGCCATCAGGAGACCCCCTCGAACGAGGCGTGGTAGGCCAGGAACGCCTCGCGCTGGGCGTCGACGGTGGGCGAGCCCTCGGCGTACACCTGCGAGAACATCCGGTCCGGAGGTGGTGGCGGCATGTCGACGCAGAACTGGCGGAACCGCGTGGCCAGCTCGTCGGCCTCGGTCGCCACCCGGTCGAAGAACGCCTGCTCGACGCCGTGGCCGCGCACCAGGTGCACCCGCACCCGCTCGATCGGGTCCTTGAGCTTCCACAGCTCCAGCTCGTCGGCGAGCCGGTAGCGGCTGGGGTCGTCGGAGGTGGTGTGGGCGTCCATCCGGTAGGTGAACGCCTCGACCAGGACCGGGCCGTTGCCGGTGCGGCACTCCTCCAGCGCCCAGCGGGTGACGGCGAGGCACGCGAGGACGTCATTGCCGTCCACGCGGATGCCGTCGAAGCCGTAGCCCTGGGCGCGCTTGTAGAGCGGCACGCGGGTCTGGCGTTCGGTGGGCTCGGAGATCGCCCACTGGTTGTTCTGGCAGTAGAACACGACCGGAGCGTCGTAGACGGCGGCCCACACGAAGCCCTCGTGCACGTCACCCTGGCTGGTGGCGCCGTCGCCGAAGAAGCAGATCGTGGCCTCGCCGTCGTCGCCGCCGACCCTGCCCTCGAACTTCTGGCCCATCGCGTAGCCGGTGGCGTTGAGGCACTGGTTGCCGATGACGATCGTGTAGAGGTGGAAGCCGAACGCCTTCGGGTCCCAGCTGCCGTGGTCGGTGCCGCGGAAGATGCCGAGCAGGTCGGTCGGGTCGATGCCACGCGCCCAGGCCACGCCGTGCTCGCGGTAGGACGGGAACGCCATGTCCTGTTTCTGCAGTGCCCGGCCCGCGCCGATCTGCGCGGCCTCCTGCCCCAGCAGCGGCACCCAGATCCCGAGCTGGCCCTGGCGCTGCAGCGCGTTGCCCTCCCGGTCGAACCTGCGCACCAACACGAGGTCGCGGTAGAGATTCTTGAGCGTCTCGACGTCGACGTCGGCGGCGTAGCGGTCGAACCGGGGGTCCGGGACGCGCTCGCCCTCGGGCGTCAGCAGCTGGACGAGGTCGGGCCCCCCGTCGTCGGTGCCGCGCAGGCCGGCGATCACATGGTCACGGCCGGGATGCGAAGCGGGCGCGTCGGACGTCGGTGGCGTCCAGTCGTGCGGAACGGACACGGGAGCTCCTCTGCTCGGGGCCCGCGTCCGGTTCGTGGCGGGCGCGGGTCGGCTCGACCGGGGCCCGCCGGCCCGGGGTGGGGGCCGCCGCGCGATCCGGCCTACCCCGCCATCGTGACGGGGCCGCGCCATCCTGACACGGCGGAGCGGGTGCGGGGGAGCCTGCGCCCGCACCCGCTCCGCGCTCAGGCGCCGTGCTCGCGCGGACCGGGCTGGGGCGCGCGGTAACCCGAGGTGCCGGGCTGCGGGTAGGCCTGGGTGGGCGCCTCGGATCCGTTGTAGCCGGGCGTGTGCCCGTTGCCGGCCGGGCCGTGTCCCGGAGCGGTCGGGATACCCGCCGCCCCCTTCGCCTTCTTCGCCACACCGTCGATCTGGGAGCGGTACTTGCCCTTGGTCTGCTTGTCGACGAACGCGGCGGCCTGGTCGAGGTACTTGCCCGCCTTGTCGGGGTTGCTCTTCGCGTACCGGCGCGCCGCCTCCGCGGCCGTGGCCAGCGTGGCCAGCTTCCTGAACAGGGGCATGTCGTCCTCCAGTTGTCGTGCCGTCACGCGGACAACGCACGCGCGGTGCCGCCGGGTTCCTGGACTACCCACCCTAGACCCGGCATCACGCATGCCCGCTGTTCGCGCCGCCGGGGTCCTCGGGGGTCCCGGGTGGGAGTTGCCGGTGAACATCCGCGCGCGGGTACGGCGTGCAGGTCCCCGGAGGGGTCGACCCGGTTGCGGCGCGACACGCCGTCGATCCGACCAGTTCGGTGGCGATCGTGGAACGCGCGACCGCCGGACGACGATGGAGAAAGATGTACCGCCACCTCCCGGCTCTCGTGGCCATGGTGTGCGCGGCCGCGGTGCTGTCCACCGCCTGCGGCTCCGCCCGCGACGCCACGTCCGCCCTCACCCTGACATCCACGCCGGTTCCGACGGCTCGGCCGTCGGTGATCGCCGCGCCCACCACCACCGTGCCGCCGACCACCACAGTGCCGCCGACCACCACCGCGACGCCCCCGCCACCGGTCACCACGGAAAGGGTCACCGTCGAGCCGACCACGACCGAGCCGGTCGTGGTCGAGCCGGCCGAGGTCGAGCCCGAGCCGGCCCCGGAGGGGCAGCGGTCTCCGGACCCGGAGCCGACCCCCGCAACGGACGACCCGGGCGAGCAGGACGCCGCAGGCTGCAACGTCAACTACGACCCGTGCGTGCCCGACGACCCGAAGGACGTCGACTGCGCGGGCGGGTCCGGCAACGGGCCGTCCTACGTGCGCGGACCGGTGCAGGTCACCGGCGAGGACGTCTACGGCCTCGACGCCGACGACGACGGCACCGGCTGCGAGTAGTCAGCGCGGCAGGCGGCCCATCAGGAAGAACTCCGGGTTCGGGCGCAGTGCCGTCAGGTGCGCGAGGCGGTTGGACATCGCGAACAGGGCCGTGATCGCCCCGATGTCCCAGATCTCGTCCTCCGAGAGCCCGGCCAGGCGCGCGTCGTCGATCTCGGCCTCGGTGAGGGACGCCGAGTCCGTGGCGACGAGCAGCGCCAGATCCACGATCGCGCGCTCGCGCGGGCTGAGCTCGGCTCCGTAGGGGTTGGTCGCGACGCGGTCGGCGACCTCGGCGTCCTTCGTCCGCACCCGCAGGATCGCCCCGTGGGCCACGACGCAGTAGGTGCAGTGGTTGGCGCCCGACGTGGCGACGACGATCAGCTCGCGCTCCGCCTTGCTCAGCCCGTCGGAGCTCTCCATCAGCGCGTCGTGGTAGTCCAGGAACGCGCGCAGCTCGGCGGGCCGGCGGGCCAGCGCCCGGAAGACGTTGGGCACGAAGCCCGACTTCTCGGCGATCGCGCCGATGCGCTCGCGCAGGTCCTCGGGCATGTCCTCCAGCTCGACGTGTCCGAACCGGCTCACCTCATGCATGTGTCCCATAGCGCTCGACCGTAGCGCCCCGAGCGGGGACCATTCGGGCATGGCCGTTTCCGAGGAGACCCGCCACCGCCTGTCGGAGTGGTGTGCCGCACGCATTCCCGACGCGGAGCGCGCGCATCGCCAGATCGGATACACGATCCAGGGGTCGGAGGTCACGATCACCGACCGGCGGGCGCCGAGCCGTCCCGAACTCGGCGGCGGGTGGACGACCACGCCGCTGGCCCGGCTGCACCTCGACGACGCGGGCGGCTGGTCGCTGCTCCGCTCGCGCGCCGACGACCGGTGGGAACGCATCGCGGACGGGGACGACCCGATCGCGTTGCTGGCGACCGTGAGCGAGGACCCTCAGGCCCCGGCCTGACCCACCGCGGACACCCCGGCGGCGGCCCGGGCCGACGCGAGCCGGACGACCCGCCCCGACGTCCGCGCGGCCTGGCCGCGGATCACCAGCGCCGACGCCCGGTGCAGCACGCTGAGCAGGCTGGGGGAGGTCTCGGCCTCCCCGGCCGGGTCGACCGTGGCGATCATGCGAGGAGCCACGGAGGCGAGCAGCAGCCGCTCCACACCCAGGCGGGCGGCCCCGACGACGACCACCACGTCCGCGCTGTCCGGCGGCGGCACGGCGGACAGGAGGGCGCCGGTGTGCATGAAGCACACGAACCCGAAGGCGGCGCTGCCGTGCTCGGGCGAGGAGTCCCAGGCCTGGGCCAGTACCGGTGAGCTGGTCCGCAGCCGGTCCAGCAGCTCGGCGCGGCGTGCCCCGTCGCGCTGTTCGCGGCGGGCGGCGCCCATGGCCTCGACCGCGGCCGCGTACCGGGCGGCGTCGTGCTCGCGCAACGCCTGGACCGCCATGGCGTGCTCGGGTGCGGTGGCCGCGACCGGGGCGAGGGCCGCGAGGCCCGCGGCGACCGCGGCGAGTCGCCGGGCCGCCTCGTCGGCCGAACCGTGCTCGGCGTAGTCGAGGATGGCGGCGGCCACGTCGGCGGCGGACCCGACATCGGGCACGGAGAGCGGCGAGTCGGCGGCCAGGAACAGCACGTCGTGGCGCAGCGCCCCGACCGAGCGTGCCGCGGCGGCGACCCGGCCCAGGCCCTCCGCCAGGTCGGCGAGGTGCTCGGGGCCCCGCGGGGTGGGGATGCGCATCTCCCGGCAGCCGGCGTCGATGCGGAGCAGGCGCTCCCCGAGCTCGAGGTGGTCGAGCACGCGCAGCAGGTCGGTCTCGCCTGCGGGCTCGCGGTCACCCACCCGGATCAGCCGCAGCAGCGGCTGCACCTCCCGCTGCAGCGACGGCCGGAAGTAGGTCCGGGCGCGGCCACCGCCCTTGAGGAACCGGTGGTAGCTGATCAGGAGCTCGACGCCCTCGCTCGGGATGGCCCCGACGAGCGTGACCGGCTCCGACCGGCGGCGCGCCGCCACGATGGCCGCGGCCTGGACGGTGTCCTCCAGCGTGCGGTCGAAGGCGGCCCGGTGCCGGGTGTGGATGAGGTGCCCGAGCAGCTCCCACTCCCAGCCGTGCTCGCGGCGGGAGCCGAGCGCGTCCAACCGCGCGACGACGCACCGCGCGATGGCGGTGACCGCCTCGCGGCGTTCCTCCTCGACGCCCCCGAGCAGCGTGGGGATCATCGAGACGGCCGTGACGGCGGGAGCGTGATCGGCCTGCGCGCACAGCCGCTCGACATCGGCCACCGAGGGCAGCGCCTCGTCGGGGGGCAGCTGCTGGTCGACGCGGGCCCGCGCCGACGCCGTGGTGGTGGCCAGCAGCCTGCGCAGCTCGCGCAGCTCGGCGGCGGGCAGGCCCGGCAGGGCGTCGGCGACCCGTCCGGTCGACACCCGGCTGCGGACCTCGGCCAGCTCGTCGTCGGTCTCGGCGGTGACGAGCACGCGCCTGCCGTCGGCGACGAGGGCGGCGATCGCCTGGGCCACCACGGACGGGCCGGCCTCGTCGAGGACGACGAGGGCGTTGGCCTGCATGGCCGGGACGACGGACGTGGGGTCGTCGACGGGATGCCGGGGCGCGGGCGGGGCGTCGGTCACGGAGGCGGCGAGGGCCTCGGCCAGCCGGCGCAGGCCGGGAGGCTGCGTCCCGGCCCGGATGGCGCGGCCGATCTGTTCGCGGGCCACCATCGTGGCGCGCTCGCCCTGACCGGCTGCGGCGAGGCGCTCGACGAAGACGAGGAGGTCCTCGGCGTCCTCTCCGGCACAACCGTGCTCCCGCACGCTCACCGGCCCGACGTCCATCACCTGGTCACCTCCACCCGTCGACGCCGGTGCGGCGACGACCACCCTTCGTATCGCAGGGTTTCACAGGATGTTGCACTCCCGTCGGGTGGCGCGGCAATCCGACGACGGCGAAAGGTCACTCTCAGCGCTGTTCGGCCACTCGATCGAGTGAACGGTCCATGAACAGCGTCCATCCGTCACAACGACCTCCGCGCGCGCCGTGCGGTCGACCGGACGGGTCGACCGGTCGCCGGCGGCGCGCGGCCGGGCCGCGCGCCGCCGTGGGTCCGTGCGGTCGATCAGGCGCCGAGACGGAGCTTGAGGGCCTCCAGCTCGTCGCGCATGGACGTGGGGAGCCCGTCGCCGATCTTGTCGAACCACTCCTCGATGAGCGGGATCTCGGCCTTCCACTCCTCGACGTCGACGGCGAGCGCGGCGTCGATGTCGGCCACGGCGGCGTCGAGGCCGTCGAGGTCCATCTGGTCGGAGGTCGGGACGTAGCCGATCGCGGTCTCGGTGGCCGCGGCCGTGCCCTCCATGCGCTCGATGCACCACTTGAGGACGCGGCTGTTCTCGCCGAACCCGGGCCACAGGAACTGGCCCTCGTCGCCCCGGCGGAACCAGTTGACGTAGAAGATCCTGGGCAGCTTGTCCGCGTCCGCCCCCTTGCCGACGTCGACCCAGTGCTGGAAGTACTCGCCCGCGTTGTAGCCGAGGAACGGCAGCATCGCCATCGGGTCGCGACGGACCTCGCCGAGCCCGCCCGTGGCCGCCGCGGTCTTCTCGCTCGACATGGTGGCGCCCATGAACGTGCCGTGCTGCCAGTCACGCGCCTCGGTGACCAGCGGGACCGTGGTCTTGCGCCGCCCGCCGAACAGGATCGCCGAGATCGGGACACCCTGCGGGTCCTCCCACTCCGGCGCCACGACCGGGCACTGCGCGATCGGCGTCGTGTAGCGGGAGTTGGGGTGGGCGGCAGGTGTGGCGGAGTCCGGCGTCCACTCCTCGCCGGTCCACGACGTCAGGTGCGCGGGCTCACCCTCCAGGCCCTCCCACCACACGTCGCCGTCGTCGGTGAGCGCGACGTTCGTGAACAGCGAGTTGCCCTTCTCGATCGTCCTCATCGCGTTCGGGTTCGTCTTCCAGTTGGTGCCCGGCGCGACGCCGAAGAACCCGTACTCCGGGTTGACCGCGTAGAGCCGGCCGTCCTCGCCGAAGCGCATCCAGGCGATGTCGTCGCCGACGGTCTCGGCGCGCCAGCCCGGGATGGTGGGCTGCAGCATCGCGAGGTTGGTCTTGCCGCAGGCCGACGGGAACGCCGCCGCCACGTAGTAGGCCTTGTCCTCGGGTGAGATCAGCTTGAGGATCAGCATGTGCTCGGCGAGCCAGCCCTCGTCGTGGGCGATGGCCGAGGCGATGCGCAGCGCGTAGCACTTCTTGCCGAGCAGGGCGTTGCCGCCGTAGCCGGATCCGAAGCTCCAGATCTCGCGGGTCTCCGGGAAGTGGGAGATGTACTTGGTCTCGTTGCACGGCCACGGGACGTCGGCCTGGCCGGGCTCCAGCGGCGCGCCGACGGAGTGCAGGCACCTGACGAAGGTGTCACCGCGCTCGGCGAACAGCGGCAGGACGGACGCGCCCATCCGCGTCATGATCTTCATCGAGGCCACGACGTACTCGGAGTCGGTGATCTCCACGCCGAGCATCGGCGGGGTGGCGTCGAGCGGCCCCATGCAGAACGGGATCACATACATCGTGCGTCCGCGCATGCTGCCGCGGTACAGCTGCGACATCGTCGACTTCATCTCGGCGGGGTCGACCCAGTTGTTCGTCGGTCCGGCACCGTCCTCCTGTGCCGTGCAGATGAAGGTGCGCTCCTCGACACGGGCGACGTCTTCGGGATCCGAGACGGCCCAGAACGAATTCGGCTTCTTCGACAGGCGGGTGAACGTGCCGGCCTCGACGAGCGCGGTCGTCGTGCGCTCCCACTCCTCGTCGGAGCCATCCACCCAGACGACCCGGTCGGGCGTGGTGAGTTCGGCCACCTCACGGACCCAGGACAGCAGGGACGTGTTGTCGGTCGGCGTCTCGTCGAGCCCTGGCACGGTCGCTGCTGTCATGTCGTCCTGTCTCCTCGCCGGCGCACCGGAGTTCTGCGGGAATGCTGCCGCACACCCGAGCCGAACAACGCGGGTGTGCCACTGGAAGATGAATGACGACGGTACCGGCGGTGTCCGCCTTTCCCCACCGTCGATCACTGTCGATTCACTCACAGGACCGATCATGTAATCGATTCAGAACAGTCCGTGGGGCGAATTCCCGCCGCGGTGTGTGAAGCGGCACGTGGAGGGGTACCCCCCTTCCGGCCCCTGGACCGGTACAGGCCCCCGCGCGTACCGTTTCGACCGTATTCGCGGACCGGGAGCCGCGGAGGGACGAGGGAGCTGGATGAGCGACACCGGCATGTACATCACGCTTCTGGTCGTCGCGATCGCGCTCACGTTCCTCGTGGGACGACTGCTGGTGACGGCGGGTGAGCCGTTCCTGCAGGAGGTCTTCCAGGACCGGTCGGTGACCCGGTCGGTCAACCTGCTGCTCTCGGTGCTGTTCCATCTGATCACCCTCGGCGTGCTGGCGATCATCTCGGTCGTCGAGATCGGCGACCAGCCGCCCCTCCAGCAGTTCGTGGTCAAGCTCGGGATCGTGCTGCTCGTGCTGGGCATCGCCTACGGCGTCTCGATGCTGGTGCTGATCCGCGTGCGGGAGCGGCGGCGCGCGTCGCAGATCTCCGAGCAGGTCCAGGAGCGGCTGGCCGAGCGCGCGGCCCCCGCCCCGCAGCCCGCGCCCCAGATCAGCACCCAGCCGGTGATCCCCAAGCAACTCTGAGCCCGGTGCGCCGGCTCTCGGCGCCCGGGATGGCGCCGGTGATCGCCGCCCTCTCCTGACCGCCGCCGACCCGCGGCTACACCCGCACCGGTCGTAGCCCCATCACCACCGCCACCGCGACGGCCACGAGCACGGCCGCGCCGACCGACGCCGTGACGCCCACGCCCCCGGTGAAGGCGTCCCGCGCCGAGGCCAGCAGCGCCCGCCCGTCGACCCCGCCGACGCGTGAGGCCGCGCCGACCGCGCCGCCGAGCGTCTCGCGGGCCGCGGCGGCACAGGTCGGGCCGATGCTGGTGGGCACGGCGACCGCGCCCCGGTACACGGCGGCCAGGACACTGCCCAGCACCGCGGTGCCCAGCACGGCGCCGATCTCGTAGGCCGTCTCGGAGACCGCGGCCGCGGACCCGGCCCGGTCCGGGGGCGCCGCGGCCAGGATGGCGTCGTTCGTGATCGTCTCGGAGAGCCCGATGCCCCCTCCGACGAGCACCGCCGCGACCGCGAGCAGCCCCACCTCGGAACCTCCGTCGAGCAGTGCGGCGAGCCCGAACCCGGCCGCGGCGAGCAGCAACCCGGCCGGCACGAGTGCGCGCAACGGGAAGCGGCGGGCGAGCCGGGTGGCCGCCAGTCCCGCGACGACGGTCAGCGCGAAGCCCGGGAGGAGCACCATCCCGGCGTCGAGCGGGGCCATTCCCACCACGAGCAGCAGGTACTGCGCGGAGAAGAACAGCAGCCCGGTCAGCGCGAACATCGTGGTCGCGTTGGCCAACGCCGAGAGCCGCAACACGGGCGAGGCGAACAGCGTGACGTCGAGCAGCGGCTCCTCGCCCGCGGCGATCCGGGCCCGCGCGCGCCGCACGAACAGCACCGCGGCCCCGACCCCGATCCCGAACGACAGCGCGACGGCGCCGGTGATCCCGTCGTGCGCCACGGTCTTCACGGCGAACACGGTCGGTCCCATCGCCAGCAGGGACAGCAGCACGCCGTAGGGATCGAGCCGCCCGGGCCGCTCCATCCTCGACTCCGGCAGCACGAGGGCGCCGGCCACCAGGATCACGACCATCACCGGCACGTTGACCAGGAACACCGAGCCCCACCAGAAGTGCTCCAGCAGCAGGCCACCCACGATCGGTCCGAGCGCCGCACCCGCGGCGAACCCGGTGGCCCAGACCGCGACCGCCAGCCGTCGCTGGGTCCGGTCCAGGAACAGGGTGCGCAGCAGCGCCAGCGTCGCGGGCATCAGCATCGCGCCGAAGAACCCGAGCAGTGCCCGCGCCGCGACCAGGTGCGCAGGGTCGGTCGCGAACGTCGCCGCCAGCGAGACGGCCCCGAACCCGGACACGCCGATCAGCAGGATGCGGCGGCGCCCGATCCGGTCGCCCAGCGTGCCCATCGTGACCAGCAGGCCGGCCAGCACGAGGGGGTAGGCGTCGACGATCCACAGCTGCTGGGTGGCCGAGGGGGCCAGTGCGGTGCTGATCGCGGGCAGCGCGAAGCCGAGGACGGTGTTGTCGATCGCCACGAGCAGGGTCGGCAGGAACAGCACGGCGAGCCCGAACCACTCGCGGCGACCCGCGCGGGGGGCGGTCGAGGACGGACGGTGGACGGCGACGGTCATGGCGGGATCCTCACAGGTTTGTATACCGTCCAGACGGTACAGTGGTCCCGGAAATTCCCGATCACGGTGCGTCGTCGGCCCCGTCACCCCGCCCGCTCCTAGACTCGGCCGATGACAGGCGCCCGGGACCGCGTGCTGGACGCGTACGAGACGCTGCTCATCGGCCACGGCCCCGGCTCGGCCACCCTCGACGCCGTCGCCGCGGCCGCCGAGGTGTCCAAGGGCGGGCTGCTCTACCACTTCGCATCGAAGGACGCGCTGGTCACGGGCCTGCTGGACCGGCTGCGCGAGCGCAGCGCCGCCGACGCCGACGCCATCCGCACCGCCCCGGACGGAGCCGTGGACTACTACATCCGCACGTCGGCCCCGGGCGGCGGGCAGCCCGGGGGCGTCACCCGTACCTACCTCGCCGTCCTGCGCATCGCCGACGGCAGCGAGACCGGCCAGGCCGTGCGCGAGGCACTGGCGGTGGTGCACGCCGAGGAGTACGACGCCCTGCACGCCGAGCTCGCCGACCCCGTGCTGGCCTGGATCGCCCAGCTCGTCGGCGACGGGCTCTACCTGCGCACGCTCACCGGAACGCCGCTGCCCACCGAGCTGACGGTCGACGCGCTGCTCGCCCGCATGCGCCGCTACCTGCCCGATACCCCGGCCGGCGGACGCGGCCTACCCGAAGATCCAGCGTGACGTCGGGCGCGTGTCCTGCTCGTGCGCCACGACCACGACCGGAGCGCGGGCGATCGCGGGCACGGGGATGGGCAGGCGGTGCGTGGTGACGTTCCAGTAGCGGCTCTCCGGGTCGCCGTCGCGCCAGGCGTTGGCCAGTCGAGCCGTCGCCTCGGCGTCCGCGCGGCGGCGCGGTCGGGGGCGCATGTTGCACCGCTCGCGCACGGCGCGGTCCAGCGCCCGCCAGGCGTCGTCCGCGGTCGTGTGCACGCTCACCGTCGGCTCACCGTCGGTCTGCCCCACCAGCAGGGTGTAGGCACTGACCATCTCGTAGGACACGGGCAGGCCCTCTCTCTAGAACCAGGTTCCCCGCGACGTCCTCGGCGCGTTCGCACAGTCAACGGCATGCACCCCGGTCGGGTGCGCACCGCCGCGCCCGGGTTCGCCCGACGGTGTGTATCACGCGGCGTATGCGACCGATCACTCCACCTGCACCACCCATCCCGGTGGTCCCGCGCGCGGAACCGCGCTCCGCGCGCTGCCGGCGGCGCGCGAAGCCCGAGCGGGCGCGCAGACGCCGGCGGGCCCGAGACACTGCCGCCCGAACCGGCCGACCGGGTCCGGACGGTCGTCTCCGGTCACCGCCCCAGCGACACCGACGACATCGTGAACTCCGGCACGCGGACCGGCGGCATCGCGGCGCGGGTGAACCAGTCCTTCCACTCCCGCGGCAGGGTGCGCTGCGTGGCGCCGACCTCGGTGGTCTGGCGCAGCACGTCGAACGGGGAGTGGTTGAACCGGAAGTTGTGGTCGACCTCGCCGACGATCTCGCCGCCCTCCACCAGGTAGACGCCGTCGCGGGTGAGGCCGGTGAGCAACAGGGTGGCCGGGTCGACCAGCCGGATGTACCACAGGCAGGTCAGCAGCAGGCCCCGCTCGGTGCGGGCGACCATCTCCTCGATCGGCACGGTGCTGCCGCCGGTGAGCAGCAGGTTGTCGCCCGGCGGGGTGAACGCCGTGCCGAACTCGGCGGCCTCGGCGCGGGAGTAGCCGAGCTCGGCGAGCACGCCGTCGCGGACCCACTCGGTGCGTCCGTGCTCGGCGCCGTTGTCGAACACGCTGACGCCCTCGCCGGATCGGGTGGTCGCCAGGAACGGCCCGTAGGCGAGCCCGGGAGCGGCCGGGTCGCAGGCCAGCGTCAGCGGGAGGTCGGACAGCCGCTCGCCGACGCGCGGCCCGTGCGGCCCGGCGAGCGCGCTGCGCCCCTCCTGTGCGGGTCGTCCCTCCATCGACCAGGCCAGGTAGATCATCAGATCGGCGACGGCCGACGGGGGCAGCAGCGTCTCGTAGCGCCCGGCCCGCAGCTCGACGCGGCGCGTGCCCCAGTCCAGGCGGCGGGCGGCCTCCGACGCGAGCGCGACGACGTCGACGTCGGCGAAGTCGGCGGTGGACGCCCCGACCCAGGCGGAGCCCGAGAGGTCCGGCGTCTTCGCGTTCAGCTCCACCGACCCGGTCGGCTGCACCCACCGGCGGCGCACCCCGGCGGACGTGCCGAGCCACACCGTGGCGAGCTCGTGCGTGGCGAAACCGTACTGGCGCTGCGGGCCGCGCAGCACCTCGGCCAGGCCCTCGGCGAGCGGCCCGAACACCCCGATCGAGGTCTCGGCGGCGCCCTCGTCCCAGGCCGGGTCGCTGGTCACCGGGGTCGGCAGCGGCATCGCGTCCTGCGCCGGGCCGGCGTCGCGGGCGGAGGCCTCGGCGGCGCGCACCAGGTCGGCGAGCTGCGCCGCGTCGGCGACGACCACGCTGGAGCTGACGACCCCCGCCGCCGTGCCGCCCTCGACGGCGACCAGCGCGATCACGGCGACCTCGCCGGACGTGGTGTGCCCGTTGGTGGTCATCGTGGAGTTGGCCCAGCGCAGCACGGCCTCGCTCGACTCGCGGACGAGCACGACGCACCCGTGCAGGTGCGCGGCCGCCGCGAGGGTGCGCTCGACGATCTCCTGCGGTCGCATCAGGCGCTCTCCTCCTGCGTGTTGAGCACGTTCACCCCGCGGAAGCGCGCCGACGGGCAGCCGTGGCTCACCGCCGCGACCTGCCCGGGCTGGGCCTTGCCGCAGTTCATCGCTCCGTGCAGCACCCACGTGGACGGCCCGCCGACGGCGTCGAGCGAGCGCCAGAAGTCGGTGGTGGTGGCCTGGTAGGCGATGTCGCGCAGCTGCCCGGCCAGCTCGCCGTTCTCGATCCGGAAGAACCGCTGCCCGGTGAACTGGAAGTTGTAGCGCTGCATGTCGATCGACCAGGACTTGTCACCGACGACGTAGATCCCGCGCTCGACGCCTGCGATCAGCTCCGCGGTGGAGGTGTCGCGCGCCGGGTCCGGTTGCAGCGACACGTTCGCCATCCGCTGGATGGGCACGTGGTGCGGGGAGTCGGCGTACGCGCACCCGTTGGAGCGCTCCAGGCCCAGCCGCGGCGCGAACGTGCGGTCGAGCTGGTAGCCGACGAGGGTGCCGTCGCGGACGAGGTCCCACTCGGTGGTCCGCACGCCGTCGTCGTCGTAGCCGACGGTGGCCAGCCCGTGCGGCACGGTGCGGTCGCCGGTGACGTGCATGTGCTCGGAGCCGTAGCGCAGGGTGCCCAGGAGATCCGGCGTGGCGAAGCTGGACCCCGCGTACGCGGCCTCGTAGCCGATGGCGCGGTCGTACTCGGTGGCGTGCCCGACCGACTCGTGGATCGTGAGCCACAGGTTGGTGGGGTCGATGACCAGGTCGTACGCCCCCGCGGTGACGCTCGGCGCCCTCGTCTTCTCGGCCAGCAGCCCGGGCACCTGCGCGAGCTCGGCGTCCCAGTCCCAGCCGGTGCCCGTCAGGTACTCCCACCCGCGGCCGGCGGGCGGGGCCAGCGAGCTCATCGTCTCGAACCCACCTGCGGCGCGGTCCACGGCGGTCGCGGTGAACGACGGCGCGATCCGCACGCGCTGCTGGGTGGTGGAGGTGCCGGTGAGGTCGGCGTAGAACTTGTTCTCCCGGACCTGCGCGACGCCCGCCTGTACGTGGTCGACGCCGTCGGAGGCCAGCAGCCGCCGCGACCACTCGGCGAGCAGCTCCACCTTCTCCCGCGTGGGCACCGCGAACGGGTCGACGTCGTATGCGGAGATCCACTCGACGCCCGCGTGCACCGGCTCGTCCGCGCGCTCCACGCGCTCGATCGCCACCGGCGCGAGCGTGCGCGCCACCTGCACGGCCCGCTCGGCGGTGGCGACGGCGCGCACGGTGGTCAGCTCGCCGTGCGAGGCGAAGCCCCACACCCCGTCGACGATCACGCGTACCGCGAGCCCGACGGTGACGTCGTCGGAGACGCCGGTGACCGAACCGTCCCGCAGGGAGATCGACTGCGTGACGATGCGCTCCACGCGCAGGTCGGCGTGCTGCGCGCCCAGCTCACGGGCGCGCCCGAGGGCGGCATCGGCGAGCGCGGCGAGCGGCAGGGCCCGGAACTCCGGATCGAGCGGCATGATCCCCAACCTACGTGGACGGCGGGCCGACGGAGCAGGGCCGGGTCAGGACCAGCCGCGCCACCAGCGGCTCAGCAGCGCGACCAGCGTCGGCGGCTCGGCGCAGGCCTCGACCTCGACGGACGTGCCGCCGTCGGGCCCGATCCGCAGGATCTGGTCGCCGAGACCGTCGTCGTCGAGGTCGGTGTGCAGCAGCAGGTCCTCCCCGTCGTCGGCGAACACCGAGTCGGGGGTGCCGTCGGCGTCGCTGTCGAGACCCGCGGTGACGTCGGGACCGGCGCAGTCGGGCACGTCGGCGGGGCGGCGGGCCCGGTCAGGCGGGAGCACCGGACACCTCCCGGGGCGCGAGCAGCGCCAGCTCGGCGCGGACGTCGGCCCGGCGGCGGGCGGCCGCGGCCTCCAGTACCGGACCCACGTCGGCGGCGAGCGCGGCGGTGCGCCTGCCGAGTTCCGCGTCGATCCGGGCCTGCAGCGCCACGAGCAGCTCGGCGGACCAGCTCCGCATCCGGGCGCGGCGCAGGGCGGCCCGCCGGGCGCCCAGCACCGTCGCGAGCACCAGCACCCCGGCACCGAGGGCCGGGAGCAGCACCGCGGGCCCCGCCGGGCCGGTGAGCGGGGCCACCGCGACGGGAAGCACGGCCAGCCGCCAGGCGCCGGCGTCGGCCACGACGTCGAGCACCCGGACCGGCGGCGGTGGCTGCGGGAGGGCCCTACCGGGAGGCTCGACCGCGACCGGCCACTGCACCGGCAACTCCCGGTGCAGCGCGACCCGTAGCACCGCCTCGCCGGCCGCCGCCGCCCACCGCGCGTACGCCCGTACCTCGACCGCGCGGGCCGCGTCCACGACGAGCGCGGGGTCGTGCCGGACGTCGATCTGGTGGCGCAGGTCGGTGAGATCGGCGGCCGTCGCGGCCGCGGCCCCGGCCCGGGCGAGCACCAGGGCGTCGCGCAGCTCGGCGCGCAGCCCGGGTCCGAGCAGCCGTTCCCGGCCGCGCAGTTCGGCGCGGCGGGCGGCCACCGCCTCGGCGTATCGATCCCGCATGGGACACACGGTGGCAGGCGGGAGCCGGTCCGCGGGGCCGAACGGGAAAACCCGCTGCGTAACCTGTGGTGTCGTGAGCGCCACCATCCCGACGTTCGTGCACCACCGCAGCCGGCTGACCGAGGGCCAGCAGCGGGCATGGGACCGGCTCTGGCCGGTGCACGGGCGGGACGTGGCCGACGTCGTCGCCGGGGAGTACGACCCGGTCGTGTGGTTCGGCCGGGAGGCGCCGCTGGTGCTGGAGATCGGGTCCGGGATGGGCGAGTCGACGGCGGCGCTCGCCCTCGCCGCCCCCGAGCACGACCACCTGGCCGTGGAGGTGTTCGAGCCGGGCCTCGCCCAGCTGCTCATGCGCATCGAGGACGCCGGGCTGACCAACCTGGCGTTGCTGCGGGGCGACGCCGTGACGCTGCTGCGCGAACGGGTTCCCGCCGGCTCGCTGGCCGTCGTACGGATCTTCTTCCCGGACCCCTGGCCCAAGCGCCGGCACCGCAAGCGCCGCCTGGTGCAGCCCGAGACCGTGGCGCTCGTGGCGTCGCGGATCGCGCCGGGAGGAACCCTGCACCTGGCCACCGACTGGGCCGACTACGCCACCCAGATGCGGACCGTGTGCGACGCCGATCCCCGGCTGGAGGGGGGTGTGGTCGCGCGGCCACCGTGGCGTCCGGTCACCAAGTTCGAGGAGCGCGCCCGCATCGAGGGCCGTGACGTGCACGATCTCCTCTACCACCTCCGTGGCGACGGGCCACCTTCCGATCTCTCACAGTGACCGGGTAGTAATGTCCGGGGCCCCGTCGGGGTGGCCTGCGGAGTGACGAGCAAGGAGCGTGTGTGACGGCACTGGTGGATCCTGACACCGTCGTACCGGCACCGCGCACCTGTCCGGTGAGCCACGCGCCCACGACGGCCCCGCCGCGTGGCGAGGTCGACCGCGCCGCGGCGGAGGCGTTCCTCGTGCAGTTCCACTCCGAGACGACACCGGCGCAGACGCTGGCGGCCCGGCTCGCCGAGGTGGACCGCGAGATCGAGGCCGGCGGCACCTACGTGCACACGCTCGACGAGCTGCGCTTCGGGGCCCGCGTGGCCTGGCGCAACGCCGCACGCTGCATCGGGCGGCTCTACTGGAACAGCCTGCACGTGCGTGACCGGCGCACCGTGGCCGCGCCCGGCGAGGTCGCCGCCGAGTGCGTCGAGCACCTGCGCGTCGCCACCCGCGGCGGCCGGATCAGGTCCGCGATCACGATCTTCGCCCCGGACCGGCCCGGCGACCCGGGTCCGGTCATCCACAACGACCAGCTCGTCCGCTACGCCGGTCACCGCACGGCGAGCGGGCACGTGCGCGGCGACGGCCGCTACGTGGACTTCACCGACCGCGTCGTCGGCATGGGATGGCAGCGACCCGACCCGCCCGGACGCTTCGACGTCCTGCCACTGGTCGTCTCCCGCGGGGACGCCGCCCCGGAGATGTACGACGTGCCGCCCGACGCGGTGCTGGAGGTGCCGCTGTCGCACCCCGACCTGCCGTGGTTCGCCGAGCTGCGGCTGCGCTGGCACGCCGTGCCCGCGATCAGCAACATGCCGCTGGAGATCGGCGGCATCACCTACCCGGCCGCTCCGTTCAACGGCTGGTACATGGGCACCGAGATCGGCGCCCGCAACCTCGCCGACGCCGACCGCTACGACCTGCTCCCGGTGATCGGCCGGCGGCTCGGCCTCGACACCAGTTCCGAGCGCACGATGTGGCGCGACCGGGCGCTGGTGGAGATGGTGCGCGCGGTGCAGCACTCGTTCGACGCCGCCGGCGTCACCATGGCCGACCACCACAGCGAGTCCCAGCGCTTCCTCACCCACGTCGAGCGCGAGGAGAGTGCGGGGCGCAGCTGCCCGGCGGACTGGAGCTGGATCGTGCCCCCGGTCTCCGGCGGACTCACACCGGTCTACCACCGCTACTACGCCGAGCCGGACCCGGCCACGCGCCCGGCCTACCTGCCGCCGCAGGCCTGAGGCCCTCGACGCCCGACGACGACCCGGGGCGGGGGCCGATGAGGCCGTGATCGTCGTCTCGGAACGCGCAGGCGTGCCGGAGCCCGCTGCGCGTCCCGAAATGGTGATCACCCCGGCGCCTGCCGGAGCGGGGGTCGGGTCAGGTCAGGTCAGCTTCTGGCCCGTCGACCGGAGGTTCTCGCAGGCCAGAGTGACGCGCTCGGCCATGTTCAGCTCGGCGGCCTTGAGGTACGAGCGGGGGTCGTAGGCCTTCTTGTTGCCGACCTCGCCGTCCACCTTCAGCACGCCGTCGTAGTTGCCGAACATGTGCCCGGCGATCGGGCGGGTGAAGGCGTACTGCGTGTCGGTGTCGACGTTCATCTTCACCACGCCGTAGTCGAGCGCCTCGTGGATCTCCTCGATCAGCGAGCCCGACCCGCCGTGGAAGACCAGGTCGAACGGCTTGGCGTCGGCCGCGAGCCCGAGCTTGGAGATGGCGACCTCCTGACCCTGCTTGAGGATCTCCGGACGCAGCTTCACGTTGCCCGGCTTGTAGACGCCGTGCACGTTGCCGAACGTGGCGGCCAGCAGGTAGCGCCCCTTCTCGCCGACACCGAGCGCGTCGATCGTGGCCTCGTAGTCGCCGGGGGCGGTGTAGAGCTTGTCGTTGATGTCGTTGGCGACCCCGTCCTCCTCGCCGCCGACGACCCCGATCTCGACCTCGAGGATGATCTTCGCAGCCACGGCCAGCTCCAGCAGCTCCGAGGCGATCTTCAGGTTCTCGTGCAGCTCCGTGGCCGAGCCGTCCCACATGTGGCTCTGGAACAGCGGATTCTCCCCGCGGTCCACCCGCTCCTGGCTGATCGCGATCAGCGGGCGGACGAAACCGTCCAGCTTGTCCTTGGGGCAGTGGTCGGTGTGCAGCGCGACGTTGACCGGGTACTGCTTCGCGACGACGTGGGCGAACTCGGCCAGCGCCGTCGAGCCCACGACCATGTCCTTGACCCGCGTGCCGGACAGGAACTCCGCCCCGCCGGTGGAGACCTGGATGATGCCGTCGCTCTCCGCTTCCGCGAAGCCACGCAGGGCTGCGTTGAGCGTCTCGCTGCTCGTCACGTTGATGGCGGGGTAGGCGAACTGGCCGCTCTTGGCGTTGTCCAGCATCTGGTTGTAGATCTCGGGCGTGGCGATAGGCACGGGTGAGGCCTCCTCAGCGGTCGCGGTTCCGGTGGCAGTATCCCGCACCGGGGCGGGTGCGCGGGGCACTAACATGGTCCCGTGGTCGCCGACGGTATCGAGCGCGCCGTCGAGCAGACACTGAGCCGGCTGCGCCGCCTCGACGCGCGCCCGCCCGAACCCGGCCCGGTCGACGCGCCGCGTACGCTGGCCGATCTGTACCGCGACCACCGGATGCGGTTCGTCCGCCTGGCCGTGCTGCTCGTCGACGACCCGGCCACCGCCGAGGACGTGGTGCAGGAGGCGTTCGCCGGGCTGCACCGGCACTGGGCCGGGCTGCGCGACGAGGCCGCGGCCGTCGGCTACCTGCGCACGGCGGTCGTCAACGGGTCGCGGTCGGTGCTGCGCCGCCGCCGCACCGCGCGCGAGTACGTGCCGCCGCACCAGGTCACCGCCCGCTCGGCGGAGTCGCTGGCGATGCTGTCCGCCGAGCACCAGGCCGTCGTCGACGCACTCTCGACGCTGCCGCCGCGCCAGCGCGAGGTGCTGGTGCTGCGCTACTACGGTGGGCTGTCGGAGGCCGAGATCGCCGACGCCACCGGCATCAGCCGCGGCACCGTGAAGTCGACGGCGAGCCGCGCGCTCGACGCGGTGTCCCACGTGCTGCGCCCCGCAGGAGGAACGGTATGACCGCCGATCCGGAACGTCGCCTGTCCGAGGCACTGCGGGCCCAGGCCCGTGGGGGCGGCCGGTCGGCCGCGCCGATGCGCGATGGACCGGCCCGATCGTCGGCGACGTCGGTACGCACCGCGCTGGTGATCGCTCTGCTCGGCGGCGCGGTGCTCGGGACGGCACTCGCCCTGCTGTCGCTGCTGACACCGGGTCTGCTGCCCACGCTCGGCTGATCCACCTACCCGGTACCGTCTCGCCCCGTGCCCGTGACGACGCTCAGGCACGTGGTCCGCACTCAGGAGTTCTTCGACAGGTACGGCGCCCGGGCCATCGTCCTGGGCCGCTTCGTGCCGATCGTCCGCACGTTCATCACGGTGATGGCAGGCGTCAGCTGGATGGACGCCCGCCGCGACTTCACCTACTCCCTCGTCGGCGGCGTCCTGTGGGCCGCGGGGGTCACGCTGCTCGGGCTCTGGCTCGGCCGGTTCGCGTTCGTCCGCGACGACATCGAGCTGATGCTGATCCTGATCGTCTTCGTGTCGCTCCTGCCGATCGTCGTGGAGATCGTCCGGTCCCGGCGCAGCAGCGGCGGGGCGCCCGCCGCGCGCTGACGCGCGACCCGCGCCGGCCGTGGCCGAATCCGTGGGATACCCGTCGTTGACGCCACGGCGCGGCCGCGCGACCGTGGACGCGTGCCCGTCCACCGCGTCGTCCTCCCCCTCTTCGACGGGTTCCAGCCGCTCGACGTCACCGGGCCGCACGACGTCCTGACCAGCGCTTGCGGCGCGGAGAACGGCGTCCGCTACGAGGTCACGCTCGTCGCACGCGAGCCCGGGCCCGTCCGGTCCGCGGGCGGGCTGCAGATCGTCGCCACCGCCGGGCTCCCGGAGACCGGGACGATCGGCACGCTGCTCGTGCCCGGCGGCCCCGGCAGCCGCACCGCCGTGGGCGACCCGGATCTCGTCGCCTGGCTGGGCCGCGCCGCCCGCCGGGCGCAGCGCGTGGCGTCGGTGTGCACCGGCGCGTTCCTGCTCGCAGCCGCGGGGTTGCTGGACGGCGTGCCGACCGCCACCCACTGGCGCTGGGCGGACGCGCTGCAACGGCGCTTCCCCGCCGTCGACGTCCGGCCCGACCCCATCCACGTGCGCTGTGGTCGCATCTGGACCTCGGCGGGCGTCACGGCCGGCATCGACCTCGCGCTCGCGCTCCTGGAGGCCGACCACGGACCGGAGGTCGCGCAGCTCGTGGCCCGCGAGATGGTCGTGTTCCTGCGCAGGGCGGGCGGGCAGAGCCAGTTCGCGGCGCCGGTCTGGGCCGATCCCGCGCCGCGGCCGTCGGTCCGTGCCGCACAGGACCTCATCCATGCCGACCCCGCCGCAGACCTGCGTATTCCCGTCCTGGCCGCGCACGTCGGGATGAGCGAGCGGCACTTCGGCCGCGAGTTCACCCGCCTGCTCGGCTGCCCGCCCGGCGACTACGTCGAGCAGGTCCGCGTCGACACCGCCCGGCGGCTGCTGGAGTCCGAGCCGCTGCTCGTCGGCGTCGCCGCGGCGCGGGCCGGATTCGGCTCCGCCGAGACGATGCGGCGCGCGTTCCTGCGCCGGCTCGGCGTGCCCCCCGACCACTACCGGCGGCACTTCGCCGCCACCACAACCCGAGAGGACGACTCATGCAGGTCGCCATCCCGATCTTCCCGCGCCTGACTGCGCTCGACGCCATCGGGCCCTACGAGGTGCTGCAGCGCATCCCGTCCATCGACGTCACGTTCGTCGGCGAGCGGCGCGGCGAGGTGCGCACCGAGAACGGCTTCCTCGGGCTCAGCGTCGACGCCACGTTCGACGAGGTGCCCGCGCCCGACGTCGTCGTCGTGCCCGGCGGGGTCGGCACCCGCGTCCTGCTCGACCGCGACAACCCGATCGTCGCCTGGGTCCGCGCCGCGCATCCGGGCACCCGGTTCACGACGTCGGTGTGCAGTGGATCGCTGGTGCTCGCGGCGGCGGGGCTGCTCGACGGGCTCACGGCGACCACCCACTGGGGCGGGGCCATGACGGCGCTGGGCGGGCTCGGCGGCGCCGTACCCGTGACCCAACGGGTGGTGGAGCACCTGCCCGAACGGATCATCACCGCGGCCGGGGTGTCGTCGGGCATCGACATGGCGATCCGGCTCGTCGAGCTGCTCGTCGACGACGTGGCGGCGCAGGCCGCGCAGACCTACATCGAGTACGACCCGCAGCCGCCGTTCCCGGCCGGGCACCCGAGCAAGGTGGGCCCCGAGGTCATGGCTCGGATCGCCGAGTACACCGCGGTGCGGTCCTGACCGCACCGATCGTGGACGGATAGTGACCGGGGCCGACCGCGCACCTGGTGAGCCGATTCTGTCGGTGCCCGGGCCTACCGTGCCGCCATGGACAGCCCCGAACGCTTCACCCACCAGGTCGACCAGTACGACGCCTGGCAGCGCGAGACGATCCGCCGCCACGGCTGGGCCCTGCAGGCCGTGAGCGGCGACGACGAGTCACCACCGTTCGTCTACACCGTCGGACTCACCGGGTTCGGCCATCCGGAACTCATCCTGTTCGCCACCTCGCAGGCCACGGCGGCCACGGTGCTCAACGATCTCGGCGAGCTGGTGCGGGCCGGTCACGTGCTGACCCCCGGGCAACGGGTGCCGGTGCGCAGCGGCGACGTGCACCTGCTCTCGTTCCCCGAGTCGGCCGACTGGCTCTACGTGGCCAACGGTCTCTACCGGGCCCCGGGCGCGGCGCCGGTCCCGGCGCTGCTGGTGGTGCCCGCCGACGAGCTGGCCGTCACGCCCGGGGAGGACCGGCCGTGCGCCTGCTGCGGATGACCGTCACCAGGCACGGCTCAGGTCCGCGTGCTGGCGGATCCAGGCGTGCATCGCGACGCCCGCGGCCACCCCCGCGTTGATCGAGCGCGTGGAGCCGAACTGCGCGATCGACACCGTCATGGCCGCGGCGTCCCGGGCGTCGCGGGTCACTCCTGGGCCCTCCTGCCCGAACAGCAGCAGGCACTCGCGCGGCAGCTGCGCGGTCTCCAGCCGCTCGGCGTCGGCGGCGTTGTCCACGGCCACGATCGCGAGTCCCCGCTCCCGCGCGAACGCCACCAGCGCGGCCACGTCGGCGTGGTGGCGCACGTCGAGGTAGCGGTCGGTCACCATCGCGCCGCGGCGGTTCCAGCGTCTACGTCCCACGATGTGCACCCCGGCGGCCGCGAAGGCGTTGGCGGTGCGCACCACCGTCCCGATGTTGTGGTCGTGCCCGAAGTTCTCGATCGCCACGTGGAACGGGTGCGCCCGCGCGGCGAGGTCGGCGGCGACCGCGTCCCGTCGCCAGTACCGGTAGGCGTCCACCACGTTGCGGGTGTCGCCGGCGTCGAGCAGGTCGGGGTCGTACCGGGCGTCGTCGGGGCGTTCACCCGGCCACGGCCCCACACCCACCTGCCCCGGCACCGCCCACTCGCTGGGCCCGACCGGCTCGTCCATGTGGTCACACCGTCCGGAAGTACTTGACGGTGGGCAGCGCCGTGAAGCCCGCGCGCTCGTAGGTCGCCCTCGCCGGGGCGTGGCCCGGGTCGCCGCCGGTCTCGACCATCGCCGTCGTCATGCCCCGGTCGGCGATCCACCGCACCGCGAACGACGTGAGCGCCGACGCGACGCCCCGGCGCTGGTGCGAGGGGTCCACGGCGAGCATGTGGATCTCCCCCATGCGGTCGGGCTCGTGGAGCTGCATGGCGGTGAAGCCCGCGACGGTGTCCTCGACGTCGGCGACCCACACGTGCACGTGCTCGGCCCCGCAGGCCCGCTCCACCGCCTCCCGCTGGGTGTGCCGCCAGTCCGGGTGCTGGGCCTCGTACACCCCCGAGCCGCGCAGCACGTCGGCCACCGAGGCGAAGACGGGTTCCCAGGCGCGCAGTGACAGATCGACTACGGCATCGAGATTCCGCGTGGCGAACGGGCGGATCGTCGGTTCCATGCCTGGATACTGGCAGCAGCACCGTCCCGCTCCGAAGGTACGGGGCGCACCGACGGCGTGTCAGAGCAGCGGCGACCGTGGGCCGCTGATGCAGCACTTCGACGGGATCTGGCACTTCGACGGGATCTGGCATCCGGCCGCCCACCGGGCCCGTGTCGAGATCGAGGTGCGGCAGGAGCGCGCGGCGCCGACCCCCGCACGGGGGCGATCGACTCGTCTGAGGTCCCGCCGCGGGCCCGGCCCGCCGTCGTGTCCCGGCCCGGGTACGTCAGCGGGGGCGCCTACGCTGGCGCGATGGCGGTCAACCGGAGCCGCAGGGCGAGGGCGGCCCGCAGGCGCACCGTGCGCATGGCCCGCGTCGAGTACGACCTCAGCGACGAACAGTGGGTGGCGCTCCAGGTGGCCTGGGGCGGGTGTGCGTACTGCGGCGCGGTCGACCGGCCGCTGCAGCGGGACTGCGTGCTGGCGCTGTCGCGTGGTGGGCGCTACACCCTCGACAACATCGCCCCGGCCTGCGCCTCCTGCAACGCCAGCAAGTGCAACCACGAGGTCACCGGCTGGCTGCGACGCAAGCGCTACGACGAGCGCGCGTTCCTCGAGCGACACGTCGCGATCCGGGCGAGGCTCGCCCGCCGGTTCCCGGCGGCGGGCACCGGCGCGCCCGTCGACGTGTGACCTGCTGCATCCACGCGTCCTTGCCCCCGGATCCACGGGAAGAAGCCCCCATGAACGGCGTATCGGGCAGGCGGGACTTGACACGGGGTGGACGATAAAAAATCGGCGTGCTCTCCGTGGAATTGTTGGAGAACCGCCGAACCTGGACTCAGAGTAGATGCTGTGAGGGGCCTGTGTCAACTCAGGGGTACGACGAGGAATTGCGGTCCGAGCGGAGCCATGTGGCCGGGCTCTACGTGCGGCTCGATGCCGAGCGCGCGCGGGTCCGGGGCGAGTACGACGCGACGTTGCGCAGCCACGACGGGACGCCCGTGGAGCGTGACGTGCGGGTGCGGTGGACGGCCAGGGAGATCAAGCGGCTGGCCGTCGCCGACAACGGGCTGTGTTTCGGGCGGCTGGACACTGTTTCCGGGGACCATTCGTACATCGGCCGCATCGGGCTGTTCGACGAGGAGAACGGCTACGAGCCGCTGCTGCTGGATTGGCGGGCACCGGCGTCGCGGGCGTTCTACGTCGCCACCGCCGCGCACCCGGAGAACACGCGCAGGCGCCGCCAGTTCCATACGCGCGGCCGTCAGGTGGTCGATTTCACCGACGAGGTGTTCGGTGGGGACCCTCCCGGTGACGGGCGTGGGGACGCGGCGCTGCTCGCCGCGGTCGACGCGCCGCGCGGCGACGGGATGCGCGACATCGTCGCCACGATCCAGGCCGAGCAGGACGAGATCATCCGCCTGGACCACCCGGGCGTGCTGGTGATCGAGGGCGGTCCGGGCACCGGGAAGACCGTGGTGGCGCTGCACCGCGTCGCCTACCTGCTCTACACCCAGCGGGAGCGGATCGAGCGGGGTGGAGTGCTCGTGGTCGGGCCGAACCCGGGCTTCCTGCACCACATCGGCCGCGTGCTGCCCTCGCTGGGCGAGTCCGAGGTGGTGTTCATGACCACCGGCGACCTCGTGCCCGGCCTGCGGGTCACCGCGGAGGACACGCCGGAGGCCGCCCGGCTCAAGGGGTCGCTGGGCGTCCTCGACGTGCTCGCCGCAGCCGTCGCCGACCGGCAGCGGCGGCCCGAGCGCCCGCTGCCGATCGACCTGGCGGACGTCACGGTGCGGATCGACGCCGAGACCGTCGAGTGGGCCGCCGAGGAGGCGCGTGGGAGCGGGCTGCCCCACAACGAGGCCCGCGCGGTGTTCACCGAGATCGTCACGTACGTGCTCACCGAGCGGGCGGCGGGCCGGATCGGGCGGGGCTGGCTGACCCGAGCGGACCGCGCAGGTTGGGAGCAGCTGCGGACGGAGCTGCGGGCGGAGCTCGCCGAGCACGAGGCGTTCGCCGCGGCGCTCGACGAGCTGTGGCCGGTGCTCACGCCGGAGTCGCTGCTGGGGCCGCTGTACTCCTCTCCCGAGCGGCTGCGGGCGGCCGGCGCGGACCCGGCGTTGTACCGCGCCGACGGCGCGGCCTGGACGGTGGCGGACGTGCCGCTGCTCGACGAGCTGGTGGACCTCCTGGGCCGCGACCCGGCGTCCGACCGGGCCGCCGAGCGCGCGAACCGGCAGGAGCAACGCGCCGAGGCCGAGTACGCGGCCGGTGTGATGGACATCCTCGCGCTGGACCGTGAGGAGATGGACGAGGACGTCATGCTGGCCGCCCACAACCTGCTCTACGCCGAGGACCTGGCGGATCGCTTCGTCGAGCTCGACACCCGGGAGCTCGTCGAACGCGCCGCCGCGGACCGGGACTGGACCTATCGGCACGTCGTGGTCGACGAGGCCCAGGAGCTGTCCGAGATGGAGTGGCGGGTGCTGATGCGGCGCTGCCCGAGCCGGTCGTTCACCGTGGTCGGCGACCTCGCCCAGCGCCGGTCGCCGGCCGGTACGACGTCGTGGGAGGCGATGCTGGAGCCCTACGTGCCCGGCCGTTGGGTGTACCGCCCGCTGTCGGTGAACTACCGCACGCCGGCCGAGATCATGACCGTGGCCGCGGCACTGCTCGCCGACTTCGCACCGGAGGTGCGGCCACCGGACTCGGTCCGTGCCTGCGGCGTCCGGCCGTGGTCCCGGTCGGTCACCGCGGACGAACTGCCTGCGGCCGTCGAGGAGTTCGTGCGGGACGAGTCCGGGCGCGAGGGCACCAGCGTCGTGATCGGGCCGCCGGGAGTGCCCGGCGCGGTGGCGCCGTCGGACACGAAGGGCCTGGAGTTCGACGCCGTGCTGGTCGTGGAGCCGGAACGGATCCTCGCCGAGGGTCCACGCGGCGCGGCCGATCTCTACGTCGCGCTCACCCGCGCCACCCAACGCCTCGGCGTGCTGCACCGGGGCCCGCTGCCGCAGGCCCTGACCGGCCTTGCCGTCAGCCGGGAAGATCGATCGGCGGTGTCTCGCGGAGGACCGGTGTAGCGCCGACCGGGTCGAGGGCGGAGGCCGTGCTGACGAGGCAGAGCATCGGGTGGCCGACGAGCGCTGCGTACTGGGCCTGGCGCGCGATGATGTCGAGGATCATGTCGGCGAGCCGTGGGTGACCGATGGCGCGGACGCGGTCGTATCCGTCGATCATGATGGCGGTGCCGGTCGAGGCGGGGTCGCTGCCCCGCTCGAAGTGGGCGACGTCGGCGAGGCAGTCGTTCAGCGCGTCCAGGTTGCGGCCGTAGGTACGGGGGAAGTCGAGGGCCGCGGCGACGGCGTCGTGCAGATCGGCTTCCGTGCTCCAGTCCCGCGCCTCCAGCTGGTGCACGAGGTAGCCGAGGTCGCGGAGCAACGTGGAGGCGCGTCGCAGGGCGGCGCTGTCGTCGACACGGTGCATCGGGCCGTTCTGCAGGAGCCGGTAGTCGTAGCGCTGCCACCGGACGACGAACTCCGGGCCGGTGGCGGGGTCGAAGAGCAGACGGCGCGCCATCGCGTCATGCTCTCCTGCTCCCGTGCGGACTGTACGCCGGTTCGGTGCTGCAGGCCGCTTGCGCCGGCGCAGGTCCCGCAACCTGCCCCTCGTACCGGCCGCACTCCGGCGACACGCGCGCTACGAGCCGACCGCCGGCGATGTCCGCCGGACACAGCCGGACACCACAAGATCGCCCGCTGGCCACGTATCTGCTGGTCAGCGGGCGATTCTGCGGGGTGCGGGTGGGTGCCCCCGGTGGGGTTCGAACCCACACTGGGACCCTTTTAAGGGGCCTGCCTCTGCCGGTTGGGCTACGGGGGCGCGGGCCCAGGGTATTGCTCCGCACCCGGTCCGGTGTCGGTACTGGCTCGCCGCGCAGGCCACCAGCACTGGCGGCGCGGCCGCGCCGGGCGGATCAGGCCGAGCGGGACGTCGCGATCGGGAACTCCGGCTCGGCGGCCGGTGCGGCCGGCGGGCCGCCCGCGACGCGGGTGAAGTCGGCGCGGGGGTCGTTGATCTGTCCCAGCGCCACGACCTCGCGGCCGAAGAACAGTGCGGAGGTCCAGTCCACGACGATGCGGATGCGCCGGTTCCAGGTGGGCATCCGGCTGACGTGGTACGTCCGGTGCATGAACCAGGCGACGACGCCGCGCAGCTTGATGCCGTAGATCTCCGCCACGCCCTTGTACAGCCCCAGGCTCGCGACGGAGCCCGCGTAGCTGTGCTTGTAGTCCGTGAGCGGCCGGTCCCGCAGGTGCGCGACGACGTTGTCGGCCAGCTGCTTGGCCTGCCGCACCGCGTGCTGCGCGGACGGGCTGGTCTTGGCCTCGGGGTCGTCCTTGGACAGGTCGGGCACCGAGGCGCAGTCGCCCGCGCTGAACACGTCGGGCATGCCCATGACCTGCAGCGCTGCGCTGCACTCGATCCGCCCGCGGGAGTCGCGTGGCAGGTCGGTGTGCTCCAGCATCGGGTTCGGCTTGACGCCTGCGGTCCAGACGATGGTGTCGGTGTCGAACTCGGTGTCGTCGTCGAGGACGACGTGGCCGCCCTCCATCGTCCGCACCCGGGTGTCGAGGAAGACCTCGATGCCCGCGTCCATCAGCCGCTCGACGGTGTAGCGGCCCATCGTCGGACCGACCTCGGGCATGATCCGCCCGGCCGCCTCGACGAGCACCCAGCGCATGTCGTCGGGCTCGATCGTCGGGTAGTAGCGGGTGGCGTAGCGGGCCATGTCCTGCAGCTCGGCCAGGGCCTCGACCCCGGCGTAGCCGCCGCCGACCACGCAGAAGGTGAGCAGCCGGCGCCGCAGGCCCGGGTCGATGCTGGTGGCGGCGGCGTCGAGCCGCGACAGCACGTGGTTGCGCAGGTAGATGGCCTCGCCGACGGTCTTGAACGCGATGCCGCACTCGGCCAGTCCGGGGATGGGCAGCGTGCGCGCGACCGAGCCGGGGGCGACGACCAGCACGTCGTAGCCCAGCGTGGTGACGTGGCCGGCCGCGACCTCGACGGTGACCTCGCGGGAGGCGTGGCTGATCGCCGCGACCCGCCCGGTGAGGTGGTGGCACTTCTTGAGCACCTTCCGCAGCGGCACCACGACGTGCCGAGGCTCGATGGAGCCGGCCGCCGCCTCCGGGAGGAACGGCTGGTAGGTCATGTGGGACTGGGGGTCGATGACGGTGATCTCGGCCTCGGAGCGGCGCAGCTTCTTCTGCAGCCGCAGGGCCGTGTACATCCCGACGTACCCGCCGCCGACCACGACGATCCTCGTGTTGCGCGCCATGTCCTCATGCTTCCACTCCCACACCGATCTGACGCCTTTCCGACAGGTGACGCCTGATACGCTTTACCCATGACCGTCGAAGTAAAGCGGGGGCGGACGACGAAGGTGAGCCGCAAGAACCAGATCACGCTGCCCGTCGCCGCGCTCCGGGCGGCGAACGTCGGGCCCGGTGACGTGCTGCGCGTCGAGGTGGTCGAGGACGGGGTGTTCCGGCTGGTCCGCGAGCGGGACCCGTGGTGGGAGCTGTTCGAGGAGACCGCCGGCTCCATGCCGTGGGTGGGCACCCGCCAGGAGCTCGACGAGATGAGGGACGAGTGGGAGCGGTAGTCGTCGATGCCAGCGTGGTCCTCGCCTTCCTCAATCCGCGGGACACGATGGGCGCAGCCGTCCGCCGCGTCCTGGGCGCCTGCCGCGAGCGAGCGGACACCTTCGTCCTCCCGGCATCGGTGCTGGCCGAGTCGCTCGTGTGGACCGCTCGCGACCGGCCCGACCGGCTCGCCGACATGGTGTCCCGGCTGACGTCGCTGTTCGGCCCGGGACGGGTCGTGGATCGGGACGTCGCCGTGGCGGCAGCCCGGCTGCGAGCCGGACACCGGTCCCTCCGCCTCCCCGACGCCCTGATGCTCGCCGTGGGCGTCATCGAGAACGCCACCGTCCTGACCTGCGACACGCGACTGCGGGCCGTCGATCCGCGGGTTCAGGTCGTCGGCGCGTAGAGCCCCGCCGCGGTCGCCGCGGCCCGCAGCACGTCCTCCAGCATCGCCGGCGTGAGCCGGCCGGTGAATGTGTTCTGCTGGCTGACGTGGTAGCTGCCGAACAGGTGCAGCGGCCCCGGCCCGGCCAGCTCGACATGGGCGCCGTGCCCGAACCGCGGCCGCGGGCGCGGCACCGTCCAGCCCGCCCCGGCGAGCACCGGCAGCAGCGCCTGCCAGCCGAACGCCCCGAGCACGACGACCGCGCGCGGGGCGAGCAGCGCCAGCTCGGCGCGCAGCCAGGCGGCGCAGGTGTCGCGCTCGGCCGGGGTCGGCTTGTTCTCCGGCGGCGCGCAGTGCACGGGCGCGGTGATGCGCACGCCGTACAGCTCCAGGCCGTCGTCGCGGTGCACGGCCGTGGGCTGGTTGGTCAGGCCGACGGCGTGCAGGGCGGCGAACAGGACGTCGCCGGACCGGTCCCCGGTGAACATCCGGCCCGTCCGGTTGCCGCCGTGCGCGGCCGGGGCCAGCCCGACGACCAGCAGGCGGGCGTCCGCAGGCCCGATCCCGGGCACGGGGCGGCCCCAGTACTCCTCGTCCCGGTAGGCCGCCCGCTTCTCCCGCGCGACGGCCTCCCGCCAGTCCACCAGCCGCGGGCAGGCGCGGCAGTCCACCAGTGCGGCGTCGAGAGCGCCTACCGTGCGGAAGGTGAGCGACGACAAGCCCCCCGAGCCGGACACGTCCCCCGCGAAGCCCCCCGAGAAACCGTCCGACGACCTCGTCACCACGCGGCACACGCTACGCACCCCGTCCGGCGAGCTCGCCTACACCGCGACGGCGGGCCGAACCGTGCTGCGTCACGAGAAGCACACCGACGGCGTGTTCGACGGTCACGAGCCGCACGCGGAGATCTTCACCGTGGCCTACACCCTCGACGACGCCGACCCGGCGACCCGTCCGGTGACCTTCGCCTTCAACGGCGGGCCCGGGTCGTCGAGCGTGTGGCTGCACCTGGGGCTGCTCGGGCCGCGGCGGGTGGCGATGGGCGACGCGGGCGTGCTCACCGGCCCGCCGTGGGGGCTTGTGGACAACGCCGAGTCCCTGCTCGCCCACTCCGACCTGGTGTTCGTCGACCCCGTCTCCACCGGCTACTCGCGGGCGACGGCGGGTGGGCGGCCCGCGGACTTCCACGGCTACGCGCCCGACGTCGAGTCGATCGGGGAGCTGATCCGGCTCTGGACCTCCCGCCACGGGCGCTGGGGCTCCCCCAAGTACCTGGCCGGTGAGTCCTACGGCACGCTGCGCGCCGTCGCGCTGGCCGAGCACCTGCAGGACCGGCACGGGATGTTCCCCAACGGGCTGATGCTCATCTCCTCCGTGCTGGACATGGGCACGATCCGCTTCCACGAGGGCAACGACCTGCCCTACCCGCTGTTCGTGCCCACCTACGCCGCGATCGCCCACCACCACGGCCGGCACGGCGACCGCCCCCTGGCCGACGTGCTCGCCGAGGCCGAGGGGTTCGCCACCGGTGACTACGCGTGGGCGCTGGCCCGCGGCTCGCGGCTGGCCCAGGGCGACCGCGACCGCGTCGCCGCCACCCTGGCCCGGCTGACCGGGCTGTCGGAGGCCTACGTCCGCCGTGCCCGGCTGCGCATCGAGCACCTGCGGTTCTTCCGCGAGCTGTTGCGCGACGAGGGGCGCACGGTCGGCCGGATCGACGGCCGCTTCACCGGGTGGGAGCCCGACGACACGGGGGAGAGCGTCGGCCACGACCCGTCGATCGCCGCCGTGATGGGCCCGTACACCGCGGCCATCAACGCCTACTTGCGCGGCGAGTTGGGCTACTCCTGCGACCTGCCCTACGAGGGCCTGTCCGACCGTGTGCACCCGTGGTCGTACAAGGACTTCGAGGGTCGCGCCGTGAGCGTCGTCGGGAAGCTGTCGGCGGCGATGCGCACCAACCCGCACCTGCGCGTGCACGTCGCCAGCGGCTACCACGACGGTGCCACCCCGTGGCTGGCCACCGAGCACACGCTCGCCGCCCTGCCCGTGCCCGACGAGCTGCGGGCCAACATCGAGGTCAGCTACTTCGAGGCCGGACACATGATGTACGTGCACGAGCCCAGCCGGGTGCGCCAGTCCGCCGAGCTGGCGGCCTTCGTGACCCCCTGACCCGCGAGTCGGGGCGTCCGTGTGCGCGAGTCGGGGTGTCCGTGCGCGCGAGTCGGGGCGTCAACGTGCGCGACGGCGGGAGGGTCAGGCGATCGAGCGGGCGATGCCGTCGAGGATGTCGTGCTCGCTGACGACCAGCTCGGCGATCCCGGCCCGCTCGCGCAGCTCGCGCGCCAGGACGTCGACGATCAGCGCGCCCCCGCCGATGACGTCGATGCGGCCCGGGTGGATCGCGCCGTGCTTCGACCGGTCCTCCCGGGACAGCCCGAGCAGCTCCTCGGCGGTGCGGTGCAGGTCCGCGCCGGTGAGCCGGGACAGGTGCACGGCGGCCGGGTCGTACTCCGGCAGCCCCTGGGCCACGGCCGAGAGCGTGGTGATCGTGCCGGCGACGCCCACCCAGGTGCGGACGGCGTCCACCGCCACGGCCGCGAACGCCTCGTCGAGGATCCCGGCGGTGACCTTCCGGGCCTCCGCGACCTCCTCGGCGGTGGGCGGGTCGCCGTGCAGGCAGCGCTCGGTGATACGCACCGACCCGACGTTCACCGAGCGCGCGGCGGTGACGGTGGCGCCGCCCGCGGTCAGCTCGCCGACGACGAGCTCGGTGGAGCCGCCGCCCACGTCGACGACGACGAACGGGCCGTCGTCGGTATCGAGGTCGCCCACCGCCCCGACGAACGACAGCTGGGCCTCCTCGTCGCCGGAGATCACCTCGGCGTCGACGCCGAGGGTGTCGCGGACCATGCCGAAGAAGTCCTCGCGGTTGGCCGCGTCACGGGTGGCCGACGTGGCGACCATCCGGACCGTCTCCACGCCCTTGCGGCGCAGCACCGCGGTGTAGTCGGCCAGCGCGACGCGGGTGCGCTCCAGCGCCTCGGGCGCCAGCACACCGCTCGCGTCGACCCCCTGCCCGAGCCGGACGATGCGCATCTCGCGGTGCACGTCACGGAACCCGGGAGTGCCGTCGGCGCCGGTGGTGACGTCGGCGACGAGCAGGCGGATCGAGTTCGTCCCGCAGTCGATGGCGGCCACGCGCGACATGCGCACTCCTCGGGTTCGGTCGGGATCGGTGCCCCGCCACCGTACTGGGCGGCGACGCGCCGGGATCTTCTCCGGCCGCGAAGGGGTTCGCGACGAGGCCGCCGCGGCTACCCTCGGGTCGTGGCGACGGGTCGGGAGAGCGTGCGCAGGTCGAGGGCGGCCCCGAGGAGCCCCGCGCCCGAGCGGCCGGCCCCGGCCACCGCAGCACGGGCCGCCGGGCCCGCTTCCGCCGGTTCCGATTCCGCCGGTTCCGATTCCGCCGGGCCCGATTCCGCGGCCCAGGCGCCCCCCGAGATCCCTGTGCAGCTCGCCCGGGCTGCCGACCGCCCGGTGCCGTCCCCTCGGGCCGGATCCGAGGCGCCGGGTTCGGCCACGCACCGGGTCGAGAACCAGCCGCCGTCCCTCGCCGGCTTCGACGCGCTGGCCTGCGATCCGGCGCTGACCGACGCCCTGCGTCGGGAGGGTGCCGGGGAAGCGCTGGCGAGTCTGGCGGCGGTCGCCACGCTCGTCGCGTCGCCGGAGGCCCGCGAGCACGCCCGGCTCGCCGACGCCCACCCGCCCGTCCTGCGCAGCCACGACCGCTACGGCCACCGCATCGACGAGGTCGAGTACCACCCGTCGTGGCACTGGTTGATGGGTCGCTCGGTCGGGTGCGGGCTGCACGGGACCCCGTGGGTGGCCGAGCCCGGCTCCGGTGCGCACGTGGCCCGGGCGGCCGGCTTCTACCTGATGAGCCAGCTGGAGGCGGGTCACTGCTGCCCGATCTCGATGACCTACGCGGCGGTGCCCGCCCTGCGGCAGAACGCCGACCTCGCCGCGGCCTACGAGCCGGGGCTGCGCTCGCAGACCTACGCGTTCGGGCTCGCCGAGCCGTCGACGAAGGCGGGCCTGCTGGCCGGCATGTCGATGACCGAGAAGCAGGGGGGCTCCGACGTCCGGGCCGGGTCGACCCGGGCCGCCCCGGTCGCGGACGGCACCTACCGGCTGGTGGGGCACAAGTGGTTCACCTCGGCGCCGATGAACGACCTGTTCCTGACCCTCGCGCAGGCGCCCGGCGGTCTGACGTGCTTCGTCCTGCCCCGGGTGTTGCCCGACGGCACCCGCAACGCGATCCGGCTGGAGCGACTCAAGGACAAGCTCGGCAACCGGTCCAACGCCTCCGCCGAACTGGAGTACACCGGCGCCACCGGCTGGCGGCTCGGCGAGGAGGGCCGTGGCGTCGCCGCGATCATCGAGATGGTGTCGATGACGCGCCTGGACTGCGTGCTCGGCTCGGCCGCGATCGTCCGGGCGGCGCTGAGCGAGGCCGCGCACCACGCGGCGCACCGCAGCGCGTTCGGGTCCGTGCTGGCGGGGACGGCGCTGATGCAGAACGTGATCGCCGACCTGGCGCTGGAGTCCGAGGCGGCCACCGCCCTCGCGATGCGCCTCGCGGGTGCCGTCGACCGCGGGGAGCGCGACTTCCTGCGCCTCGCCCTGCCCGCGTCGAAGTACCTGGTGTGCAAGCGTGCACCGACGGCCGTCGCGGAGGCGCTGGAGTGCCTGGGCGGCAACGGCTACGTCGAGGAGTCGGGGATGCCGCGCCTCTACCGGGAGGCCCCGCTGAACTCGATCTGGGAGGGCTCGGGCAACGTCACCGCGCTCGACGTGCTGCGCGCGGTCACCCGCGAACCGGACTCGGTGGAGGCGGTGCTGGCCGAGGTCGACCTGGCCGGGGGGTCCGACACGTGGTTCGACCGCGGCGTCCGCGAGCTGCGCACCGAGCTGCGCAGCCGCGAGGAGCGCCGGGCGCGCCGGCTGGCCGAGATGCTGGCCCTGTGCCTGCAGGGAAGCCTGCTGCTGCGCCACGCCCCCGAGGAGGTGTCGCGCGCGTTCGTGGCGAGCCGGTTCCTGCCCGACGGTCCGTGGCGCACCGCAGGCACCCTCCCCGCCGAGGCCCACACCGAGGCCCTCCTCCAGCGAGTCACCCCGCACTGACCCCCGCGAGTCGGGGCCTGCGTGCGTGCGAGTCGGGGTGTGCGTGCGTGCGAGTCGGGGTGTGCGTGCGCGCGAGTCGGGGTCTGCGTGTGCGCGAGTCGGGGTCTGCGTGTGCGCGAGTCGGGGTCTGCGAGACCGATCTGACGGCGTCAGCGTTTGACCCGGCCGGTCCACGTGTCCGCTCGGGCCACCTGCGGTCAGGGGGTGGCGGGTCCCGCGCAGGGGCCGGGGGCCCACCACTCACCCAGCTCGGCCAGGGCCTCGTCGCCGAACGGGTTGACGCCGGGGCCGGCCGCGAGCGCGTGGGCGACGTGGACGTGCAGGCACTTCACGCGGTCGGGCATGCCGCCTGCGCTGACGCCCGTGCCGAGCGACTCGATCGCGTCGCGCTCGGCGAGGTAGGCCTCGTGGGCGCGCCGGTACGCGCCCGCGAGCTCCGGATCGTCGGCGAGGCGATCGGTCATCTCCCGCATCCGGCCCTCGGCCTCCAGGCTTCCGATGCGCGAGTTCAGCCGCGAGCACGTGAGGTAGTACAGGGTGGGGAACGGCGTACCGTCGTCGAGGCGGGGGGCGGTCTGCACGACCGAGGGTAGGGTGCACGGGCAGCGGTGGGCCACGTCGCGGACGGCGCGGGGGCTGCGGCCCAGCTGCGCCGTGACCGCGGCGGCGTCGGAATCGGAGATCACGGTGGGCCTTCCGAGACGTCGCGCCACAGGCGGCGGTACCAGGGTTCGGTGAGGAACGGGTCCTCGACGGTCTCCGCGTCGGGTGGCTCGGGCAGTTGCACGACGTACGGGGTCTCCCCGGGTGCGACGTAGCCCAGCCGGGACCGGGCCTCCGCCGCGATCACCGCCGGATCGGCGAGGCGGGTGCGCTCGCGCCTGAGCTCGTCGACCTCGGCGGCGAGCGCTTCCTGCTGCTCCGAGACGGCCGCGAGCTCCTGCTGCTGGGCCACGTAGTTGCGCAGCGGCACGACCACGGTGAGCGCGAGGGCGCAGACGACGATCGCGAGCACCGCGGCCCGGCGCGTCGACGACACACCGAGCATGCCCGTGGTGGCCGCGACGACGCTGCCGGCCCGCGAACGGGTGCGCTCCAGCTGCGGCTCGCGGACCCGACGCCGGGACGCGCCGGTGCCGGTCGGCCGCGCGGTCCGGCGGGCCCGCTTGCCGCGCATGCGCTCCTCCGCCACGACTCAGCCGACCGTCCGGATCAGCCGGCTCCTGCGCGTCCACACCCCGACTCGCGCGCGCGCAGAGCCCGACTCGCGCGCGCGCACACCCCGACTCGCGCGCACGCAGAGCCCGACTCGCGGGGGTGGGCGGCATGTCAGCCGGCGCTCGGGCCCGCGGACGGGGCCGTGTAGCGGGGGAAGGCCAGGTCGCCGGCGTAGCGGGCGGCGTCGCCCAGCAACTCCTCGATGCGCAGCAGCTGGTTGTACTTGGCGACGCGCTCCGAGCGGGCCGGGGCACCGGTCTTGATCTGGCCGCAGCTCGTGGCGACGGCGAGATCGGCGATCGTGGTGTCCTCGGTCTCACCCGACCGGTGGCTCATCATGCAGCGGTAGCCCGACATGTGCGCCATCGCGACGGCGTCGAGCGTCTCGGAGAGCGTGCCGATCTGGTTGACCTTGACCAGCAACGCGTTGGCCGCGCCCCGGGCGATGCCGTCCTCCAGGCGCTCCGGGTTGGTGACGAACAGGTCGTCGCCGACGATCTGCACCTTGCTCCCGAGCGCGTCGGTGAGCGCGACCCAGCCGTCCCAGTCGTCCTCGGACAGCGGATCCTCGATGGAGACCAGCGGGTAGGCCCCCACCAGCTCGGCGTAGACCTCCGACAGCTGCGCCGACGAGAGCGTGCGGCCCTCGTAGGAGTAGACGCCGTCGGAGTGGAACTCGGTGGCGGCGACGTCGAGCGCGAGCACGATGTCGCGGCCCAGCGTGTAACCGGTCTTCTCGACAGCGGTGGCGATCAGGTCCAGCGCCGCACGGGTGCCGGGCAGGTCGGGGGCGAAGCCGCCCTCGTCGCCCAGCCCGGTGGCCAGGCCCTTGCTCTTGAGCACGGACTTCAGCGACTGGTACACCTCGGCGCCCCAGCGCAGCGCCTCGCGGAACGACTCCGCACCCACCGGCGCGATCATGAACTCCTGCACGTCCACGGAGCTGTCGGCGTGGGCGCCGCCGTTGATGATGTTCATCATCGGGACCGGCATGACGTGCGCGCCCGCACCGCCGACGTAGCGGAACAGCTCCAGCCCCGACGACTCGGCCGCGGCCTTCGCCACGGCCAGCGACACGCCGAGGATCGCGTTGGCGCCCAGCTTGGACTTGTCCGGCGTGCCGTCCAGGTCCACGAGCACCTGGTCGACGAGGCGCTGGTCGACGGCGTCCATGTCGCGCAGCTCCGGACCGATGACGTCGAGCACCGCCTTCACGGCCTTCTCGACGCCCTTGCCGCCGAAGCGCAGCGGGTCGCCGTCACGCAGCTCCACGGCCTCGTGTTCACCCGTGGACGCGCCGGACGGCACGGCCGCACGGGCCAGCGTCCCGTCGTCGAGGGCGACCTCCACCTCGACGGTGGGGTTGCCCCGCGAATCGAGGATCTCGCGCGCGCCGACCTGCTCGATGACCGCCACCAGGACTCCTGTTCGTGGGCGTGATCCGGTTCCGCCGCCAGGGTAGCCGCGCGGGCGGGTGAACCCGCGCAGGTGTCGACGGGCGGGTCATCGGGCCCTAACCTTGGAGCGACCATGACGGCCGTCGATCTGTTCGCCTCGTTCCGTCGCGCGGAGATGCTGGTGGCCCGCAGCCGCCCGCTCGACGCGCTGCAGGCACTGGCCCCCGTCCTCGACAGCCGGCCGAACGACGTCTCCGTGCAGCTCCTCGCCGGCCGCGCCTACCTCAACTCCGCGCAGCTCCAGCGCGCCGAGGAGGCCTTCGTGCGGGTGCTCGACCTCGATCCGGCCGACCACTACGCGCGCTTCGCGCTCGGCAAGGCGCTGCAGCGGCAGGGTCGGCTGACCGATGCCCACGCGCAGCTGAAGATGGCCGCCGCGATGGACCCGCGACCCGAGTACCAGGAGGCGCTGGGCGAGGTGCGGGCCCGGATGGCGTTGGAGGACGACTAGCCACATTCGCGCCGGAATCGCCTCCGGCGACCCATCGCCGACCAACCGGACTTACCCGAGAAGTCGCCGCTGACCTGCGGAAACTTGGCCTTCCGTCTGCCCGTTCAGCAAGTTGGCCTCCCCCTGCCTCGTCGCGTTCCTGGTGCGTACCGACCGGCGGGAGGCACTGCCGAAGGTCTGGCTCGGGGTCGGGATCGCCGTGGCGATCAGCGTGGGGGTGACGTTCGTCCTGACGCTCACGCAGCAGGCGCTGACCTTCGAGGCGCAGGAGACGTTCGGCGGCGTGCTGTCGATCGTCGCTGTGGGCTTCGTCACCTGGATGATCTTCTGGATGCGCGGGGCCCGCCCGGTCGATCTCCGCAGAGCTACGCGGGCGCATGGAGGGCGCGCTGACGGTGGGCTCGGACGCCGTCGTCGTCATCATGGCGGCGCTGGCCGTCGGCCGCGAGGGACTGGCATGGTCGGCGACGGCATCCGTTCCCCGTTCACGGTGACCGGCTCCGCGCAGCGCTCGGTCGACACCGACACCCGCCTCGCCGAAGCCACCGCGGGCTACGCCCGGTACGTGGACTCCCAGGTGGAGGCGCTGCTCCCGTCGAGGCAGGAGTTCGTCGACGCGGTCGAGGCGGGCGACGTGGAGGGCGCCAGGGCACTGTTCCCGATCTCGCGCACCTACTGGGAGCGGATCGGGCCCGTCGCGGAGTCCTTCGGCGACCTCGACCCCCGCATCGACGGCCGCGAGGACGACGAGCGCGACCCGGGCGTGGCGTTCACCGGCTACCACCGCCTGGAGAAGGACCTGTGGGTCGACGGCATCCAGCCCGACTCGGCCGCGATCGGGGACCAGCTGATGGCCGACCTGCAGGAGCTCGCCGACCGCGTGCCCACCGTCGAGCTCACGCCCGTCGGGCTGGCGAACGGGGCGAAGGAGCTGCTCGACGAGGTGGCCACCGGCAAGATCACCGGTGAGGAGGACCGCTACTCGCACACCGACCTGTGGGACTTCCGGGCCAACGTCGAGGGCTCGCAGGGCGCCGTCGCGGCCCTGCGTCCGGTGCTCGACGAGCGTGACCCGGAGCTGGGGCCGCTGCTGGACGAGCGGTTCGCCGCCGTCACCGACCTGCTGGAGACCACGACGTCCTGATGGAGTACATCGAGCACACCGGCTCGGCGGTGTTCGCCCGCCCGGCGGGGCTGGGCGAGAGCGGGTACTGGGGCCAACACCTGTTGGAGGCCTGACGTACGCAGGCCCCGACTCGCGCGCACGCAGGCCCCGACTCGCGCGCACGCAGGGCCCGACTCGCGCGCACGCAGGGCCCGACTCGCGCGCACGCAGGGCCCGACTCGCGCGCACGCAGGGCCCGACTCGCGCGCGGGTCGGGGGCCCGGTGCGGTCGTGTCGGGGTCAGGGTGCGGTCGCGGCGGCGGTGGCGTAGCGGTCGGCCGCGGCCCAGACCAGGCGGGCGTAGGCGCCGGAGCGGTTGTAGGCCAGCACGCCCTCCCACCAGCCGGCGCCGTCGGCGGTGTCCCGGTCACCCGCGCAGAGGTAGGCGGCGGCGGCGCGCGCCGCGTCGTCGATCTGGTGTGGGTCGCGCACGCCGTCCCCGTTGCCGTCGGCGCCGAAGCGCTCCCAGGTGGTGGGCAGGAACTGCATCGGGCCGACGGCGCGGTCGTACACGGTGTCGCCGTCGAGCCGGCCGCCGTCGGTGTCGCGGATCTCCCGGACGCCCTCGGACCCGTCGAGGGGGACGCCGACGATGCGTGGTCGCGGCAGGCCGTCGGCGTCGAGGTCGGAGCGGCCGAGCGTGCCGTGGTCGGACTCGACGCGGCCGATGCCGGCGAGCGTGGTCCACGACAGGCGGCACGCCGGGGTGAGGCCGCGCTGGGCGACCTCGGCGGCCCCGTAGGCGGCGAGCGCGCGGGCGGGGACGTCCACGAGGTCCGCGGTGTCCCGCGCCCAGCCGGTGAGGTCGAGTCCGGGAGCCAGCGGGGCGCCCTGCGCCACCGGGGTGTCCCGCTCCACGTCGGCGGGGACGAGCGCGTCCTCGCGGGCGGGCGGGGCCCACGGCACCGTGAGCAGCACGGCGATCACGAGGCCGATGCCGACGACGGCGGCGAGCAGGGCGCGGAGCACCCCGCCCAGACTAGCCGCCGGGGATCACGCGATGCTCGCGTCCCGGCGAGGGGTCAGCGCGGCCAGAAGCGCAACCACGCCGGCCCGTCGAGGGCGTGGGGGTCCAGCCCCGCGTCACGGGCGGCGGACTCCGCGGCCCGGACGTCGGCGGCGAACCGCAGCGCCGCGGTGCGCAGCTGCGCCTCCGGGTCGACCCCGGCGAGCTTCGCGCGGGCGGCGAGGGCGAACAGCGCCTCGCCCACCCCGGACCCGGTCGGCAGCAACTCGTCGGGCAGGCCGGCCCGGGCGGTCCGGCTGGTCAGCTTCGCGGCCAGCGCCACCGCCGGCTGCGCCGTCGCGACGCCGTCGACGCTGGACTCCCGCTGCTTCTCCGCGCGCTTGAGCTCCTCCCAGCGGTGCTCCTGGCGCTCGGCGGTGTCGACGGTCTCCGAGCCCGCGAACACGTGGGGGTGCCGCCCGACCAGCTTCGCGACCAGGTCGGCGGCCACGTCGTCGACGGTGAACCCGGGCTGCGCGACCCGGGCGTGGAACAGCACCTGCAGCAGCACGTCGCCGAGCTCCTCGCGGATCGCGGCCCGGTCGCCGTCCTCGATCGCCTGGTAGAGCTCGTAGCACTCCTCCACGAGGTAGGGCAGCAGCGACTCGTGGGTCTGCTCGGCGTCCCACGGGCAGCCACCGGGCGAGCGCAGGCGGTCCATCACGGCGACGGAGTCGAGCAGGGCGGCGCCGGGGGTGCCGATCACCCGCTCCGGCGGTTCGCCGCGGTGTCCGGGATCGGTGGTGAACAGCACCTCGGGCCCGTCCGGGTCGTCGGCGTACCGGCCGTCGGTCAGCCGGGTGGCCCCGAGCTCGGCGACGACGGCGTCGGGCACCGAGTCGTCGGCGTGGACGCGGACCGCGGCGCGCACCGCGGGCAGCGCGGCGACCGGCACCACCGCGGGCCCGTGCGCCGGCAGGGCGACGACGGTGCGGTTCGGCGGCGTCACTCGGGAGCGGGGGGCAGCACGAGCGAGCCGGCCGTCTCCTCGGCGTCGACCACGGCGAGCTGGATCGGGTCCCACACGCCGTAGCGGGGGTTGACCTCGACGCCCAGCTCGGTGGCGGCCGGCTGGAGCAGCCGGTAGCCGATCAGCTGCAGGTCCTGCTGACCGAGCTGGCCCACCGCGGACTCGCCGGCCGGGGGGAGGTTCTCGCTGCGCTCGATCACGTGGATGAGCACCCACGGGGCCCCGTCCTGGGCCGGTCGCAGGACGACCGTCGAGCCGGCCGGTGACCCGAACGCGAAGGAGCTGGCCAGCGCCGGGTTGGTCGCGGCCCGCACCTGCTGCGCCTGCCCCTCCGGCGGCGCGTCGGCGAACACCGCCTCCGCCCCCGGCCCGCCCGCGACCACGACCTGCGCGGCGGCCAGGGCCTCCTGCTCGGTGCCGAATCCGGTGAACTCGAACGTGACCCCGAGCCGGTCGACGTAGCGTGCGCCGAGCAGGGCGGCCGCGATGTCGTCGCGGAGCCGCTCGCGGGCCACCTCGGGGCGGTAGAGCGAGACCTGGTCGAACTCCTCGGGGGAGCCGATGGACGCGACGGCCTGGTCGACCATCGCGTCGTCGACGACGATGCCCTCCTCGGCCGTGCGCCGGTCCAGCAGGGTGGACAGGATCTCGCTGGTGACGATCTCGCGCGCCACCTGTGGCGCGCCGTAGCCACCACCGCGGCCCTGGTCGCGGCCCTGCACGGCGGCCGCGCGCTCCGGGCTCAGCGCCTCGGTGATCCGGTCCTGCACCAGTGCCAGCGGGATCGTGTCGGATCCGATGATCACCGCCGAACCGACCTGGCTCGGACCACTGCCACACCCGCTGACGATCGCGCCGACGACCGTCACGGCCGCGACGACCCGTCCCACCTGCTTCCGCACGGCGCCACCCTCTCACGGGCCCCCCGAGGGCCCACCGGCACGGGGCGGCTGCCGACCTGCAGCAAGGCCACCTTCACGCAAGCCCGTTGCGTGAAGGTGGCCTTCCGGCAACGGCCGCTACCTCGCTGCGGGTGCAGGCGCGGGCGTCACCAGGTCGTGCAGCAGTCGGGTGCACCACTCCAGCAGTGCGACGTCGCGTAGCGGGGTGCCGCCGATCCGCCCGCCCTCCACCGGCTTGGGCACGATGACGACCCGCGCGGCCGCCTTGTGCTGTGACTTCGGGTACAGCCGTGCCAGCCGCATCTGCGCCGAGTCGGGCAGCTCGACCGGGCCGACGCGGATGCCGTTGCCCGCCACCGCCACCTCGGCGACCCCCAGCTCGCGGCAGGTCTGGCGGAACGCGGCGACGGCGAGCAGGTTGCGCACCGGCTGCGGTGGCTCGCCGTAGCGGTCGGTGAGCTCGTCGACGATGGCGTCGAGGGCGGCGGCGTCGCCGGCCTCGGCGATCTTGCGGTAGACCTCGAGGCGCAGCCGCTCGCCGGTGACGTAGTCGTGCGGCACGTGCGCGTCGATCGGCAGGTCGACGCGCACCTCGGTGAGCGTCTCCTCCTCGTCCCCGGAACCGGCCCCGGCCTGCTGGCGGAACGCGGCCACGGCCTCGCCGACGAGCCGGATGTAGAGGTCGAACCCGACGCCCGCGATGTGCCCGCTCTGCTCGGCGCCCAGGATGTTGCCCGCGCCGCGGATCTCCAGGTCCTTCATCGCGACGGCCGCGCCGGCACCGAGCTCGGAGTGCTGGGCGATGGTGGCGAGGCGGTCGTGGGCGGTCTCGGTGAGCGGGTGCTCGGGGGGGAACAGGAAGTAGGCGTAGCCGCGCTCCCGCCCCCGCCCGACGCGCCCCCGCAGCTGGTGCAGCTGGGACAGGCCCAGTGTGTCGGAGCGCTCCACGATCAGCGTGTTGGCGTTGGAGATGTCGAGGCCGTTCTCGACGATCGTGGTGCACACCAGCACGTCGAACTCGCCGGACCAGAACCCGGCGACCGTGCGTTCGAGCAGGTCCTCGTTCATCTGCCCGTGCGCCACGGCGATGCGTGCCTCGGGCACCAGGTCGCGGATCTTCTTCGCCGCCCGGTCGATCGTGGACACCCGGTTGTGCACGTAGAACACCTGGCCGTCGCGCAGCAGCTCGCGCCGGATCGCGGCCGCCACCTGCTTGTCGTCGTAGCCGCCGACGTAGGTGAGGGTGGGGTGGCGGTCCTCGGGCGGCGTGGTGATCGTCGACATCTCGCGGATGCCGGCCAGGCTCATCTCCAGCGTGCGCGGGATCGGCGTCGCGGAGAGGGTGAGCACGTCGACGTGGGTGCGCAGCGCGGTGATGTGCTCCTTGTGCTCCACGCCGAAGCGCTGCTCCTCGTCGACGATCACCAGGCCGAGGTCGCGCCAGCGCACGCCGGTCTGCAGCAACCGGTGCGTGCCGACCACGACGTCGACGGTGCCGTCGGCGAGCCCGACGACGGTCTCCCTGGCCTCGGAGTTGTCGGTGAACCGTGACAGCCCGCGCACCGTCACCGGGAACGCGCGCATCCGCTCGGTGAAGGTGTCCAGGTGCTGGCTGGCGAGCAGCGTCGTCGGGACGAGCACGGCCACCTGCTTGCCGTCCTGCACCGCCTTGAACGCCGCGCGCACCGCGATCTCGGTCTTGCCGAACCCGACGTCACCGGAGATCACGCGGTCCATCGGGACCGGGCGCTCCATGTCCGCCTTGACCTCGTCGATCGCGGCGAGCTGGTCGGGCGTCTCGGTGTAGGGGAAGGCGTCCTCCATCTCGCGCTGCCACGGGGTGTCGGCGGCGAACGCGTGCCCGGGCGCGGACTGGCGTGCGGCGTAGAGCTGCACCAGCTGCGCCGCGATCTGGCGGACGGCCTTGCGGGCGCGGCCCTTGGTCTTGGCCCAGTCGCCGCCCCCGAGCTTGTTGAGCGTGGGGACCTCGCCGCCGACGTAGCGGCTGATCTCGTCGAGGGCGTCGGTGGGGACGAACAGCCGGTCGGCGGGCTGGCCCCGTTTGGAGCTCGCGTACTCGATGATCAGGTACTCGCGCGTCGCCCCGGAGACCGTGCGTTCCTTCATCTCCACGAACCTGCCGATGCCGTGCTGGGAGTGCACGACGTGGTCGCCGGGCTTGAGCGTCACGAGGTCCACGGTGTTGCGCCGCTTGCTCGGCAGCTTCGCGGTCTGGGCGAGCCCGGCCCGGTTGCCGGTGAGGTCGGCCTCGGAGAGCACGACGAGCTGCCCGGCCCGGAAACCCTGCGTGAGTCGACCGCAGGTGACCGTGACCAGACCCTTCTCGATCTCCTCCTCGACGGTGTCGAGCAGCGTGGCCGGGACGTCGGCCTCGCGCAGCTGCTCCAGCGAGCGCTGCGCGGTGCCGTGCCCACCGACGACGAGTACGGCCGCACCGCCCGCGGTGACGTGGGCGCGCAGGTCGACCAGCGCCCGCTCGGTGTCCCCGCGGTAGGACTCCACCTCGTGCGACCCCGGCGCGAGCGCGTCGTCGCGGCCCGAGAGCAGCGGGCTCAGCGTCAGGACCGGGCGCCCGGTGACCGCGGCGTGGGCGAGCACGTCGTTCAGGTCGCGGTAGGCCGAGGCGCCCACGTCGATCGGTGCGTCCCCGCCGGAGCCGGCGGCGAACCAGGAGGCCTCCAGGAACTCCTGCCCGGTCCGGACGAGGTCGGCGCTGCGGGTACGCACCCGCTCGGGATCGGCCACCAGCACCGTCGCCCCCGCCGGCAGGAGGTCGGTGAGCAGCTCCAGCTCGCCCCCGGTCAGCACGGGGATCAGCGACTCCATCCCCTCGGACGGGATGCCCTGCGCGAGGTGGTCGAGCAGCTCGCGCAGCGGCCCGGAGGAGCTCAACGGGGCGTTCTCGTGGGCCTTCGCGAGCGCGGCGGCGCGTTCCCGGACCGGAGCGGTCAGCAGCAGCTCCCGGCAACCGGGGGCGAGCAGCTCCTCGACGGGTGCCACGGACCGCTGGTCGGCCACCGCGAACGAGCGCAGCTCGCTGACCTCGTCGCCCCAGAACTCCACGCGCAGCGGCTGCTCCGCGGTGGGCGGGAAGACGTCGACGATGCCGCCGCGCACCGCGAACTCACCGCGCGCCGTCACCATCTCGACGCGCGTGTACGCCAGCTCGACGAGGCGCTCCAGCAGGACGTCGAAGTCGGTGGTGTCGCCGACGCGCAGCCGCACGGGCTCCAGCCGGCCCAGGCCGGGCGCGATCGGCTGGATCAGGCTGCGGGCGGCGGTGACGACGATCCGCGGCGCGGTGGCCGGGTCGGCCAGCCTGCGGAAGATCGACAACCGGCGACCGACGGTGTCCGGGCGCGGCGAGAGCCGCTCGTGCGGCAGCGTCTCCCAGGAGGGGAGGACGACGACGGCCGCCTCCTCACCCACCCCCCCACCGAGCAGGTCGACGGCGGCCGCGCCCAGGTCCTCGGCCTCGCGGTCGGTGGCGGTCACCGCGAGCACGGTGCGGTTCTCGGCGAAACCGGCCGCGAGGAACGGGCGCAGCGCGGCGGGGCCCTCGATGCGCAGCGCGGGAACGGTGTCGGCGCGGGCGTCGCGGGCGGCGTCGACCAGGGCGCGCAGGTCGGGATCGGCGAGGGCGGAGCGGAGCAGACCGGCGAGCTGGGCCACGGTTCTGGACTACCTCTTCACGAGCAGGGTGGGCGCACGCGCAACAGACCCCTGCCCGGGACAGATGCCCGGTCGGGGTCTGCTCCCAGCCTACGCCCGGCCGGATCGGCCGCCGCGGTCGCGGCCGGTCAGGCGTCGCGGCGATCGGCCACCAGCAGTGCCACCCCCAGCAGCCCGGCGGCCAGTGCCGCGACGTAGGCGAGCGAGCCCCACGGGGCGAACGGGCCCCCGGCCGGGTCCCCGCCCAGGAAGTGCGTGGCGTTGACGAACGGCAGCCAGCCCACGATGTCGTCACCGACGCCCGGGATGATCCCGACCAGGTTCTCCGCGAGCAGCGCCCAGACCAGCAGCACCGACACCGCGCCCGCGGTCTGGCGCACCAGGATCCCGACGGCGACGGCCAGCACCGCGGCGGCGGCGTACACCAGGCCCGAACCGGCCACGACGCGCCATGTCGCGTCGTCGGTGAGCGCCACGGCCTGCGCGGGACGCAGTACCCAGACCGCAGCCCACGCGCCGAAGCCCGCGAGCAGCCCGACCACGGCGGCCGTCGCCGTCACCACCGCGGTCTTCGCGGACAGCGCGACCGCGCGGTTCGGCACCGCCTGGAACGTGGTGCGGATGGTCGAGAACCGGTACTCGGTGGTCACCGACACCGCGGCCATCACCATCACGATCACCATGCCCAGCTGCAGGAGGAACGCCGTGAGGCCGGGCGGCACCGGGCCGGCGTCGACCGGGCTGGTCGCCAGCGCCAGCGCCGCCATGCCGACGACCAGCACGATCGCCAGCGCGCTGCACCACCACGGCGAGCGCGTCGAGAACAGCTTGATCCGTTCGGCGGCGAGGGCGGTCATGACGTCACCGCCGCGTACTCCACGCTCTGTCCCGTCAGCTCCATGAACGCCTCCTCCAGCGAGCCCTGCAGAGTGGCGAGCTCGTGCAGCACCATCCCGTGGGCCGCGGCGATCTCCCCGACGCGCTCGCGCGGAGCGCCCGTCACGCGCAGTGCGCCGTCGGCCTGCGCGACGGCCAGGCCCGCGCTGCGCAGCAGGCCGGCCAGCTCCGTCGCCTGCGGGGACCGCACGGTCACCACCGCGCCGGCCGCCCCGTCCACGAACTCGGTCGTCGGACCATGGGTGATCAGCCGCCCCCGTCCGATCACCACCAGCTCGGTGGCCGTCAGCGCCATCTCCGAGAGCAGGTGGCTCGACACGAACACGGTCCGCCCCTGCGCGGCGAGCTGCTGCATGAACCGGCGGATCCACAGGATGCCTTCGGGATCGAGGCCGTTCACCGGCTCGTCGAACAGCAGGATCTCGGGGTCCCCGAGCAGCGCGCCCGCGATCCCCAGCCGCTGGGACATGCCCAGCGAGAACGTGCCCGCCCGCTTGCGCGCCACCGCGGTCAGCCCGACGGCGTCGAGGACTTCGTCCACCCGGCGTTCGGGAATCGCGTTCGACGCCGCGATCCAGCGCAGGTGCGAGCGCGCGGAGCGGTTCGGGTGCACCCACCGGGCGTCGAGCAGCGCGCCGACGGTGCGCAGCGGATGGCGCAGCTCGCCGTACCGCGTGCCGTCGACGAGCACCTCGCCCGCCGTCGGCCGGTCCAGCCCCAGCGCCATGCGCATCGTCGTCGACTTCCCGGCGCCGTTCGGGCCGAGGAACCCGGTCACGGCGCCCGGGCGGACGGTGAAGGTCAGGTCGTCGACGGCGGTGGCCGGTCCGTAGCGTTTGGTGAGCCCTCTGGCCTCGATCATGTGTGTCCCCCTTCGGTGTGCCCCGAGCACACCGCACCGGCGGACGCACCGGATCGGGGACCACCCCCGGGACGACCCCTGACCGGAACCCGGGGAAACCCCCGCCGCACACCGGACGGGTGGGGACTCTCGTACGAACCCATGGGACGAGAGTGCCGCTCGCCGGTGGTCGGCGGGTCAGGGGCGGGGCGGGAGGGCCGGGCGGCGGCGGGAGGGGCGGGTGCCGGTGTCCGGGGGGCGGACCGGCGGGGTGCGCTCCAGAGCCTCCAGGGCCAGGTCGACGGCGCGTTCGAGCTGCGGGTCCCGCCCGGCCGCCCAGTCCTGTGGTGTCACCACCACCTCGACGTCGGGCTCCACGCCCCGGTTCTCCACCTCCCAGCCCTCGTCGTCGAACCAGTACGCGTAGCGGGGCTGGGTGACGCCGGTGCCGTCGACGAGCCGGTAGCGCGAGTCGATGCCGATCACCCCGCCCCAGGTGCGGACACCCACGACCGGGCCGATGCCGCGGCGCTTGATCGTCGCGGTGCCGATGTCGCCGTCGGAGCCGGCCAGCTCGTCGGTGACGGCCACGACCGGCCCGCGCGGGGCGTCGGCGGGGTAGGTGCGCGGCTCGCGGTGCCGCCCGTGCACCCACGCGGTGACACGCCGGGCCAGCTTCTCCATGACCAGCTGGGAGGTGTGCCCACCGCCGTTGGAGCGCAGGTCGAACACCAGGCCGTCGCGGGCGGTCTCCCGGCTCAGGTCGCGGTGCAGCTGCGCCCATCCCGGGGCCATCATGTCGGGCACGTGCAGGTACCCCAGCCGCCCGCCGGATCGCTCCGCCACGAACGCGCGGCGCCCGGCGACCCAGTCCTGGTAGCGCAGCTCGTCCTCGTGCTCGAGCGGGCGGACGACGACGCGGCGCACCTCGTCCTCCCGGCGCACGGTCAGCTCCACCAGCGTGTCCGCCGTGCCGACGAGCAGCGGGGCCGGCCCGAGCAGCGGGTCGACCGGGCGGCCGCCCACCGCCAGCAGCACGTCGCCGGCGCGGACGTCCACGCCGGGCGCCGCGAGCGGGCTGCGCGCGGCCGGGGCCGAGGTATCCGCAGGCAGCACCCGGGTCACCGCCCACGCCCCGTCGACGGGGGCCAGGTCCGCGCCCAGGAACGCCGGGCACCCGTCCTCGCCGCCGGTCCAGCGTGCCCGCACGTAGGCGTGCGAGGAGCCCAGCTCGCCCTGGAACTCCCACAGCAGGTCGACCAGGTCGTCGTAGCTGCCGACGGCGTCCACCAGTGGGCGGTAGCGCTCGCGCTCGGCCGCCCAGTCGACACCGCCCATGTCCTCGATCCAGAAGTGGTCGCGCATCAGCCGCGCCGCCTCGTCGAACATCTGCCGCCACTCCGCGGCCGGGTCCACGGTGATGCCGAGCCGGGCCAGGTCCACCTCGTACTCGTCGGCGCCGTCCCCGTTCTCCGGCACCGACGAGCCGGAGCGGTCGGTGCGCAGCACGCGCAGCGCCGTGCCGTCGCGTACCAGCAGGCGGGTGCCGTCGCCGCTCACGGCGTAGCCGTCCACCGAGTCGGCGATGACATCGAGCTTGCGGCGCACCAGGTCGAACCGCTCCAGCACCGTCTTGCCGGGCTTGTCGCGGGTACCGGCCCGGCCGTCGCCCAGCACCCCGGTGAGCGGCGAGCGCAGCCACAGCAGGCAGTCCTTGCCCGCCGCCATCCCCGCGTACAGCGCCTCGACCGCGGGTACCGGGACGACCCGCTCGCCGAGCCCGTCCGCGTCGACGACGACCGGTGCGACGTCGGGCTCGGACGCCTCCTCCGGCACCGCGGCGGCGTCCGGCGAGGACGGGTCGCCGGGCTGCGGGGCGGGCGGGTCGGCCGGGCCCTCCTCGCCCGCGGACACCGGACGGCCGTCCGGGCTCGCCCCGAACGGCGACGGGGTGCGCGCGGCCAGCGGCACCAGGAACGGCCGCCAGGACGCCGGGAACGCGAGGTCGAAGGAGTGCTGGTCGTACACCGGGTCGAAGCTGCGCATCGACAGGAACGCCAGGTAGCGTCCGTCGGCGGTGAAGGCGGGCGAGCGGTCGTGGAACCGGCCCGGCGTGACCGGCACGACCTCGCCGTCGGCCGCGCGCACCAGCAGGATCCGGCTCAGGCCGGACCCGGCCGGCTCGACGCAGGCCAGCCACGCACCGTCCGGGGACCAGTCGAGCCCGGAGAACTCCGCACCGGTCGGGCTGCGCAGCAGCTCGCGCCGCTCCCCGCTCGCCGCGTCGAGCAGCAGCAGCCGCCCGTCGTGGGTGGTGAGCGCGACGGCCGCCCCGTCCGGGGCCGGCTCCAGCTCCAGCACCCGCCCCAGCTCGCCCGCCCCGCTGCGGCGCGGCTCGGCGCCGATGTGGGCGTCCAGCGCGGCGACGCACACCGCGTCCTCGCCGAGCACGTCGTCGACCCACACCGCGCGGTCCTCGCCCAGCGGCCGGGCCAGCCGTGCCCGCACGCCCGGCTCGGCGAGCAGCGTGCGCGCGGGGCCGTCGCGGTGGGTGAGCCGGTGCACGGTGCCGCGCAGCAGCGCGATGCTGGTGCGCCCGGTGCGGTCCGGGACGGCGGTGGAGACCTTCCCGGACACCCGGAACGGCGCGCGCGCCGTGTGCGGCCCGCCCAGCGCGACGTCGATCGGGCGGGGTGCGGCGCCGTCGAGGTCGTCGACGAGGAACAGCCGGCCGGCCGACTCGTAGACGACGCGGGTGCCGTCGGTGGTGGCGTGGCGGGCGTAGAAGGCGGGAGCGTCGGGACCGCCGTGGTCGGTGTGGCGGCGCAGGTCGGCGCCGTCGGTGTCGAGCGAGTAGAGGTTGCCCCAGCCCTCGTGGTCGGACAGGAACGCGATCCGCCCGCCCACGAGCATCGGCGACTCGATGTTGCCCGCCTGCTCCGCCCCGATCCGGACGAACTCGCCGGTCCCTCCCGCGTCCCACCACAGCTTCCCGGCGGTGCCGCCGCGGTAGCGCTTCCACCAGGCCGGCTCCCGGGAGATCGTGGAACACAGCAGCGTGCGGGTCCCGTCGCGGGCGATGTCGGAGACCGGCCCCACCGGAAGCAGCCGCGGCACCCCGCCGTTTGCCGGTACCGCATGCGCCCAGGTCCGTCGCGCCGCGTACGGCCCGTCCGCGGAGATCGCGACGACGTCGTCGCCGTCCCAGCCCGCCGGGCGGGTGCGGTCGTCGCCCCACCACGTCAGGCGCCGTGACCGGCCGCCCTCGACGTCGGCGACGTGGATCTCGGCCGGTCCGTCGCGCCGCGAGGCCCAGGCCACGCGCGTGCCGTCCGCGCAGAGCCGGGGCCGGGCGACCGGCGCCGCGTCGGCGGTGAGCCGGTGAGCGCGCCCACCGGTCACCGGAGCGATCCAGATGTCGTCCTCGGCGGCGAAGACCAGCGTGTCGCCCCGCAGGTGCGGGAACCGGAGATAGCTGCGGAGCGGCATGCATGGACCGTATCGGGAGGGGCCCTACAGCACCCCCACCTCCCGGACGGCACGATGGCGCCCATGCGTCGAGCGAGTGCAGCGGTGGCCGTGGCCGCCGCGTTGGTCCTGGTCGGTTGCGCGGAGCCCGGGTCGGTCGCGGGGGGCGGTGCGGGCAACTCCCCGGCCGGCGGGCCCGAGGGCGGCGCCGATCCCACGCGCACCGGGACGCCGGACCTGGCCGTCACCGAGGTCGCGTCCGGGTTCGCCAACCCCTGGGACATCGGCGTGCTGCCCGACGGCCAGGTGCTGATCACCGAACGCGAGGGCAGGCTGACCCTGCTCTCCGAGGCCGAGGAGGGTGCCACCACCACGGACGTCGCCGCCGACTTCGACGACCTCCTCGCCGAGGGCGAGGGCGGCCTGCTCGGCATGGTCGTCCATCCGGACTTCGCGCAGACCCGCCGCTTCACCACCTGCCAGACCCACACCGAGGGCGGGCAGGCCGACGACGTCCGGCTGGTCACGTGGGAGCTCGCGGCCGACGGGGGCTCGGCCGCGCGGCTGGCCGACCCGCTGGTCGGCGGTCTCCCGCTCAACCCCTCGGGTCGGCACTCCGGTTGCCGCCCCACCCTGGCCGCCGACGGTGCCCTGCTCGTCGGCACCGGCGACACCGCACGCGGCGACGTCCCGCAGGACCTCACCTCCCTGGGCGGGAAGGTGCTGCGCGTCGACCTGGAGACCGGCGGGCCCGCTGCGGGCAACCCGTTCGCCGACGCGGCCGACCCGGCGCAGCGGCTGATCTACACCTACGGGCACCGCAACGTGCAGGGCGTGGCCGTGCAGCCCGAGACCGGTGACGCCTGGACCGCCGAGCACGGCCCCAGCACCGACGACGAGGTCAACGTGCTGCGCCCCGGCGGCAACTACGGCTGGGACCCGTCGCAGGGCGGCACGGTCGGCGGCTACGACGAGTCGGTGCCGATGACCGATCTGGAACGCTTCCCCGACGCGGTGCCGGCCGCGTGGAGCTCGGGGAGCCCGGTGGAGGCCCTGTCCGGGGCCGCGTTCCTGTCCGGTCCGCAGTGGGGTGATCTCGACGGCACGCTGGTCGTCGGGGCGCTGCGCGGCGAGAAGCTGCTGTTCATGACCCCCGGCCCGGACGGCACGGTGACCGAGGTGGGTATCCCCGACGAACTCGACGGCACCTACGGGCGGCTGCGCGCGGTCCGCCTCGCCCCGGACGGTGCGCTGCTCGTCTCCACCTCGAACGGGAGCGACGACCGGATCCTGCGGATCGATCCGGTATGAGCATTGTGAATTAAGTGTCCGCTTCGTCACGGTACGGAGGGTGACTCGTTGGGCCGTTCGGGGGGGACCGGTGGTAGGTCTCCACGACCAACGAGAGAGGTTCAGATGACGACGACCTTCCGTCGCGCACTGATCGCCGCCGGTGCCGTGACCGCGGTGGGCGCGGCCGTCTTCGCCCCGGCCGCCCTGGCCGGGGACCGCCAGGACAGCTACGACGACAAGGGCAAGGGCCTGCAGGCCGTCGGTCTCGTCGACGGCACCACGATCGTCGGCTTCAGCACCGCGGACCCCGCCTCGGCCTACGAGATCGGCACGGTCGAGCTGGCCAAGGACAAGTACCTCGTCGGCATCGACTACCGGGTCCAGGACGGCGAGCTCTACGGCGTCGGCGACGCCGGTGGGCTCTACATGATCGACGACGAGGACGCGAGCACCGACCACATCGGCCAGCTCACGGTCGCACTCGACGGCGAGAACTTCGGCGTCGACTTCAACCCGGCCGCCAACGCGCTGCGCGTCATCTCCGACGCCGGCCAGAACCTGCGCCAGCCCTTCGCCACCATGCCGCTCGCGGCCACGCTGGAGGACGGCGACCTGACCAACCCGGCCACCGCCCCCGCCACCGGAACGGTGATCGCCGAGGGTGTCTCCGGCGCGGCGTACACCAACAACGACCTCGAGGCCGTGACGGCCACCACGCTGTTCGACCTCGACGCCGCGCTCGACCGCGTGGCGCTGCAGTCCCCGGCCAACTCCGGCACGCTCGCGGGGACCGGCAACCTGCCCGCCGACATCGGCCCGGACGCCGGTTTCGACATCTACACCACGCTGACCGACGGCGTGGCCGACGGCAACGCCGCGTTCGCCGCGGTGGACGTCGCCGGTGAGAAGCGCCTCTGGGCCGTCGACGTGCTGACCGGTGGGGCCACCGACCTCGGCGCGTTCGGCGCCGACGTCACCGACCTCGCCGTCGCGCTCGACCAGTAGGCACCCGCATCCCGAACTCCCCCGCCGGAGCGCTCCGGCGGGGGCGTTCGTGCGTTCAGCGCCCGTACCGGACGGCGGCCCGTTCCCGCGCCTTCGCCGCCTCCACCTCGCGGTCCTTGGGCGGGGCTGAAGTGACCAGCGAGTCGAGCAGCTCCCGGGTGGCGCGTTCGACGGCGACGACCGCCGCGGCGAAGGCGGCCTCGTTCGCCGCGGACGGACGGGCCGCGCCGCTGATCTTGCGCACGTACTGCAGGGCCGCCCCGTGCACCTCGTCGGCGGTGGCGGGCGGCTCGAAGTTGTGCAGGGTCCGGATGTTGCGACACATGCCATCACTCTGCCCGCACCCCGCACTTCGGAGCCACACTGCAGTTCCCGGCGCCGCAGAACAGCAGTACGGCTCCGCAGTGCGGCTGTGGATGGGGTGTGGACAACTTCTGCGGCCTGCGGTCGTCGTGCGGGAGGCTCGTCCCGTGCGCAACCACCGGTTCGACGACGTGTTCTGCGGGTCCTCCGCCGTCGCTGCGGGCATGGTCACCCGCGGGCAGCTGCGGGGCCCGCTCGCCAGCCGACTCTTCCGCGACGTCTACGTGAGGGCGGGCACGAAGGTCACCCACCCGGTGCGGTGCCGGGGTGCCACGCTCGCCCTCCCGGCCGGGGCCGTGATCACCGGGCGGTCCGCGGCCACGGTGCGCGGGGTGCCGCTCGCGTGGCCGGAGGACCCGGTCACCGTGCTCGCCCCGCCCGAGATGCGGCTGGGCCGCCGGTCCGGGATCGATGTGCGGCGCAGCGGCATCGAACCCGGTGACGCCGAGCCGTGGGCGTACGGCCTGCTGGCCTCACCGATGCGGCTGACGCTGGACCTGCTGCTCGGCCGCCCGCTGCCCGACGCCGTCGCCGACCTCGACGCCGTGCTGCGCGCGAAGCTCGTGGACCGTGGCGCGGTCGCGGCGATGGTCGCCGGACGCTCCGACAACGGCATCGTCGACGCCCGGCGGGCGGTCGCGCTGGCCGACCCGCTCGCGGAGTCGCTGCCGGAGTCGAAGGTCCGGGTGCTGCTGGAGCTGGCCGGCCTGCACCCGGTCCCGCAGCACTGGATCGAGGACGATACGGGCCGCCTGGCCCGGGTGGACCTGGCCTTTCCCGAGCTCAGGGTCGCGATCGAGTACGACGGCGACTGGCGCGACGGCGAGCGCTGGGCCCTGAACCGCGATCGCGACCGCCTCAACCGCGTCCAGGCCGCAGGCTGGTACGTAGTGTTCATCACGGCCCCGCTGCTGCGGGACCCGCGCGCCCTCGTAGCCCTCGTCCACACCGCACTTCGGAGCCACAGCGCTGTTCCGAGACCGCGAGAACAGCAGTTAGGGCTCCGAAGTGCCGGTCGATCCGATGTGTCAGTCGACGGGGTCGGGGCCCGTCAGGGCGGCCACGCCCAGCACCATCTTCTGGATGTGGAAGGCCTCCGCGTACCTCGCGTGGCACTGGACGCCGCGGATCCTGGCCAGACCGGAGAAGGTCTCGTGGTCGAACCAGCTGCGGTCGCGCTGCGAGCCGTAGTGCTCGTGCAGCTTCGCCACCTTCTCCCGCAGCACCGGCTCGGCGAGCGGCAGGTAGGCGGTGGGCTGGCGCAGGTCGCCGTCCCACTTGAGGATCTCGTAGCCCAGCGCGAGATGGTCGCGGAACACCGTGGGCACGAGCTCGGCGAGCGTGCGGTGGTCCTGGTGGGCGTCGTGCGGTGAGGGCGCGAGGATCAGGTCGGGCTCGCCGCGCGGGCGCAGCTCCTCCAGCGCGAGCTTGGCCCGCTCCCACCGGGTGGGGACGCGACCGTCGGGAAGGTCCAGCACGCTCACGTCCAACCGGGCACCCGGGCAGAACGCGGTGAGCGCGGCGCGTTCCTCCTCCTCGCGCAGCGACCCTCCGCCGGTGAGGACGAGCGCGGACACCGACACCCCCGGATGCGATCGGCACAGCTCCAGCAGCGCTCCACCCGCGCCGATCGCGATGTCGTCACAGTGGGCCCCGAGCAGCAGCATCCGGTCGACGCGCTCGGGGAGCAGGCTCAGCACGGCGTGATCCGGTACACGCCGCGATCCTTCCACGATCGGAGGATCCGGTCCCGTGGGGTGGGACTCAGCGGGCGGAGATCTTCGCCAGGCGGTCGGTGGTCGGCCACCGGACGTCGTGCGCCCACCCGAACCGCTCGAAGATCCAGATCAGCCGGGCCGAGATGTCGATCTGGCCGCGGAGCACGCCGTGGCGGGCACAGGTCGGGTCGGCGTGGTGCAGGTTGTGCCACGACTCGCCCATCGACAGGATCGCGAGCGGCCAGAAGTTGCGTGACCGGTCCCGCGAGTGGAACGGCCGCCTGCCCATCATGTGGCAGATCGAGTTGATCGACCACGTCACGTGGTTGGAGACCGCGAGGCGCACCAGACCGCCCCAGAAGAACCCGGTGACCGCGCCCTGCCACGACCACGTCACCAGGCCGCCGATCAGGGCCGGCAGCAGCAGGCTGACCGCCACCCACACCCCGAACGTCCGAGCGACGCCGCGCAGGGCGCGGTCGGCGAGCAGGTCGGGGATGAACCGGGCGTGGTTGGTCTCGTCGCGATCGAAGAACCAGCCCATGTGGGCGTGCAGGAAGCCCTTCGTCACGGCCAGGGGCGAGGTGCCGAACGCCCACGGCGAGTGCGGGTCGCCGTGCCGGTCGGAGTAGGCGTGGTGTCGGCGGTGGTCGGCGACCCAGTTGAACACGTTGCCCTGGACGGCCAGCGATCCGGTGATCGCCATGGCCACCCGCAGCCACGGCCGCGCCTTGAACGCCTTGTGCGTGAAGTGCCGGTGGAAGCCGACGGTGATGCCGAGCACGGCGATGGTGTAGAAGCCGGCCAGCAGCGCGAGGTCGTGCCAGCCGACGCCCCACCCCCAGGCCAGCGGGATCGCCGCCACCAGCGCAAGCATCGGACCGCCGACGAAGACGTAGATCATCGCGTGTTGGAACGCGGTGCGCCTGCCTCCGATCACCGGATTCGGTCCCTCGCGCAGCGGATCGGACGGGGCCTCGGCGGCGACGGACATGGATCTCCTCGGGTCGGGGGACGGCGGCCACGGCGGGCCGCCCGGCGACCCTGATCCCCCTGCGGAGGGTAGGCGGCCCTGAGCCCGGGCGCAGCACCCGCAACGGAAACTTCCGGCAAATCGCACCCGGCCCCTCGGCGCGCGGGCCGGGCGACCCGCCGTGCCAAGATGAAGGCCTGTCCGCCGTGGTGTAAGGGCAGCACTGCTGATTTTGGTTCAGTAGGTCCAGGTTCGAATCCTGGCGGCGGAGCACCGGGTCGGACTACCCCGCCGTGCCGTCCCCCACCCCGCCCAGCGCCGGCCCGAGCAGGTCGTCGGCGTCGACGATCCGGTAGGCGTAGCCCTGCTCGGCCAGGAAGCGCTGCCGGTGCGCGGCGTAGTCGGTGTCGAGGGTGTCCCGGGAGACCACGGAGTAGAAGTGGGCCTGCCTGCCGTCGCCCTTGGGGCGCAGCAGCCGCCCGAGCCGCTGCGCCTCCTCCTGCCGCGAGCCGAACGTGCCCGAGACCTGGATGGCGACGCTGGCCTCGGGCAGGTCGATGGAGAAGTTCGCGACCTTGCTGACCACCAGGACGGGTATCTCGCCCTGGCGGAACCGCTGGAACAGCGCCTCGCGCTCCCGGTTGCGCGTGGAGCCCTGGATCACGGGCGCGTCCAGCGCCTCGCCGAGCTCGTCGAGCTGGTCGAGGTAGGCGCCGATGACGAGCGTCGGCTCGCCGGGGTGCCGCGCGATGACCGACTTCACGACGGCGAGCTTCGTGTGCGCGGTGGACGCCATCCGGTAGCGCTCCTCGGCCTCCGCGACCGCGTAGGACATGCGCTCGGCGTCGGTCAGGGTGACCCGGACCTCGACGCAGTCGGCCGGTGCGATCCAGCCCTGCTGCTCGATGTCGCGCCACGGCGCGTCGTAGCGCTTGGGGCCGATGAGGGAGAAGACGTCGCCCTCGCGGCCGTCCTCGCGCACCAGCGTGGCCGTCAATCCGAGGCGTCGCCGGGACTGCAGGTCGGCGGTCATCCGGAAGACCGGCGCGGGCAGCAGGTGCACCTCGTCGTAGATGACCAGGCCCCAGTCGCGGGAGTCGAACAGCTCCAGGTGCCGGTACTCGCCCTTGGTCTTGCGGGTGATCACCTGGTAGGTGGCGATCGTGACCGGGCGGATCTCCTTGCGCTCCCCGGAGTACTCGCCGATCTCGTCCTCGGTGAGGCTGGTGCGGGCGATGAGCTCGCGCTTCCACTGCCGCCCGGCCACGGTGTTGGTCACCAGGATCAGGGTCGTGGCCTGCGCCTGCGCCATCGCCGCGGCGCCCACCAGCGTCTTGCCCGCCCCGCATGGCAGCACCACGACCCCGGAACCGCCCGCCCAGAACCCGTCGACGGCCTGGCGCTGGTAGTCGCGCAGCGTCCAGCCGTCCTCGGCCAGCGCGATCGGGTGCGCCTCGCCGTCGACGTACCCGGCCAGGTCCTCGGCAGGCCAGCCGATCTTGAGCAGCGCCTGCTTGAGGTGGCCGCGCTCGGACGGGTGCACGATCACGGTGTCGTCGTCGACGCGTGCCCCGAGCAGCGGGGCGATCTTCTTCTGGCGCAGCACCTCCTCCAGCACGGCGCGGTCGAGCGCGACGAGCACGAGCCCGTGCACCGGGGACTGGGCCAGCTGCAGCCGCCCGTAGCGGCCCATCGTGTCGACGACGTCGACGAGCATGGGCTGCGGGACGGCGTAGCGGGAGTAGCGGACCAGCGCGTCCACGACCTGCTCCGCGTCGTGCCCGGCCGCGCGCGCGTTCCACAGCGCGAGCGGGGTGACGCGGTAGGTGTGCACGTGCTCCGGGGCCCGCTCCAGTTCCGCGAACGGGGCGATCGCGATGCGGGCGGCCTGCGCGTCGGCGTGGTCCACCTCGAGCAGCAGGGTCTTGTCGGACTGGACGATGAGTGGTCCGTCGGTCACGTCGGGCAGGCCTCCGAGGGTGGGAGTGTGTGAGCGGCGTCTCGGTGAGCGGTGCCTGCCGGGCGTCCGGCGGGCACCACGACGACGGGGGCGGCGCCGAGCTTGGGTTATGCTGCGCACGCACCGTCTGCGAGAACGCACGTGTCCCGCGACGATCATACCCGGTCCCACCGGGCATCGCCCTCCCCAGCGGGCGCGTGTCGGAAGGACCACGACAGAAGGTGCTCATGCCAGACGCGATGCTCCGGGCACGCCAGATGTGGCGTTCGCGGCCACCCACCGCCGCCAAGGGGCGTTTCGGCTCCCGTGGTCTCGCGGCCGGGCGTCCCGGCGTGCCAGAGTTCCTCGGATCGTCGCCGGCAATCCTTTGGGGGACGTTGACGTGACCACCACCGAGCTCGAGACCACCTGGTCCGAGCGGCTGAACCCGCGCAACTGGACGCTGGCCTGGAAGCTGATCGCGATCGGCCTGGTGCCCGCGCTGCTTGCGCTCGCCCTGGGTGTGCTGCGCATCGCCGACCAGGCCGACGACGCCGCCGGTCTCGGGGTGAGCAACCGGCTGCTGGAGGTCCGCGGCGAGGTGGCCGCCGCCGCCGACGCGCTGCGCCAGGAACGCGACGAGGCCGCGATGTTCGTCGCCGGCGGCCGCACCGAGGACCGCGGTGTCCTCGACATCGGCATCGGGCAGACCCACACCACGGTGCAGGCCGCCCTCACCGCCGTCGGCGACGCCGGAAACGACTTCGACGCCACCACCACCTCCGCACTGGCGCAGACGCAGGAGGCGATCGACGGGCTCGACCCGCTGCGCACCGACGTCGGGTCCGGCACCGGCACCGACGCCGACGCGGTGGTGCAGCGCTACACGGACGTGATCGCGGGCGTCGACGGCCTCGACCGCGCGCTGCTGCGCCAGCTGCGCACGCCCGACGTCGCCGGACTCGCCGACGCGCTCACGGCCGTCACCAGCGCGGGCGAGCAGCTCGCGGTGCAGCACACGGTGCTCGGGGCGGCGATCCGTGCCGGCCAGCTGCGCCCGGCCGACGTCGCATCCAGCGTGGCGGCGGACAACCGTCTGGCCGCCGAGTACAGCTCCTACCAGGTCGCGCTCACCCCGGACCAGCTCGCGCGGTTCGGGGCGATCGGCGGCAACGAGGTCAACGCCGATCTCGAGCAGGTCAAGAACCTGATCCTCAGCACGCCCACCGACCGTCCGGTCGTGGTCGACCCGGCCGCGTGGGACGCCGCGTACAGCACGTCGGCCACCGCGGTCCAGGAGGCGGGCAGCGCGATCCTGGACGAGCTGGTGGCGGTCAGCACGGCGGCCGAGGAGAGCGCCAGCAACCTCGCGGGCATCAACTCGGTGATCCTGATGCTGGGCCTGCTGCTCGGCATCGCGATCGCGGTACTCGTCGCGCGGGCGCTCATCCGGTCGCTGCGGGTGCTGCGCACCACCGCGCTCGACGTCGCCGAACGGCGGCTGCCCGAGGCGGTCGAGAGCATGCGGGCCGGTCAGACCCCGGACGTCACCGTCGATCCCGTGCCGCTCACCACCCGTGACGAGGTCGGCCAGGTGGCCCGCGCGTTCGACGCGGTGCACGGCCAGGCCATCCGCCTCGCCGCCGACCAGGCCGCGCTGCAGACCAATGTCAGCTCGATGTTCGTCAACCTGTCCCGGCGCAGCCAGGCGCTCGTGGAGCGGCAGCTGCAGCTCATCGAGCAGCTGGAGAGCAACGAGCAGGACCCCGACCAGCTGTCGAACCTGTTCCAGCTCGACCACCTCGCCACCCGCATGCGGCGCAACTCGGAGAACCTGCTGGTCCTCGCGGGCACCGACCTCGCCAAGCGCAACATCGCACCGGTCCCGATGGTCGACGTGCTGCGCGCCGCGGTGTCGGAGATCGAGCAGTACCAGCGCATCGTCGTGCAGGCCCCGCCCAACACCTCGATCGTCGGGCGGGCGGCGAGCGACCTCGTCCACCTGCTGGCCGAGCTGCTCGACAACGCCACCAACTTCTCCCCGCCCGACTCCCAGGTGGTCATGAGCACCACCCGCACGGCGGAGGGCTCGATCCTGGTCGAGATCGCCGACCGCGGCGTCGGGATGGTCGACTACGAGCTGGCCGACGCCAACCAGCGCCTCGGTGGGCCGTCGTCGGTCGACGTCTCGGCATCACGGCGGATGGGCCTGTTCGTGGTCGGCCGCCTCGGGGCCCGGCACGGCGTCGAGGTGCAGCTGAGCACGTCGTCCGCAGGTGGGCCGGGGGCCGGGCTGACCGCGTCGGTCACCGTGCCCGCGCACCTCGTCCCGGTGTCGGAAGGGGAGGCACCGCGTCCGTCGCGACCCGTCCCGGCCACCGCGTTCGACGTGCCGCCCCAGCGGGCTGCGGGCACCAGCAACGGTCGCCCCGGGTCGCTGTCCGCCCTGGTGGCCGGGGCCGACGGTCCCGTCGTGCCCAACCCGGCCTTCGAGCCGGGCCCGCCCGGAGCGCCGCTGACCCCGTACCCGCAGGTCAACGGCTCCGGTGCGCCGCCGTCGCTGCCCAGTCGCCAGCCGGGGTCGTCATTGCAGCAGGACGGGTTCGGCCCGCCGCGCTCGCCCGCCGACGACGCCGGCCCGGCCGGGGAGCCCTCCGTGGCCGAGCAGGCCCGGCTGGACCAGCTCGCCGCCGAACGCGCTGCGGCGCAGCAGGCCGGATCGCCCGTCGGCCCCGTCGCCGAGGACCGCGACGAGGACGCTCCGGACGAGGCCGATGCGCTCGCCGGCGACGAGACCGCCGCCCACCCCGTCGTCGAGACCCAGCACGACGGGCCCGCCCAGGTCGAGGCGGACGGATCCGCGGGCACCGGGACAGGTGCGGGCTCGGCTGCGGAGCGGGCCGACGACCCGGCGGCCGACCACGCCCGGCACGCGATCATCGAGGCGGCCGAGCCGTCGACCGAGGGTGCGGACACCGTCGCGCAGGCGCACACGGACCCCGCCGATCCCGACGACAGCGACGGCCCGGCCGGTTCCGCCGCCGCCGAAGCGGCGCCCGCCGACACCGCCCACCCCGGCAACGGGAGCGGCCCGGATCCCGAGCGACCCGGCGGGGCGGCACCCACCGCAGGCCCGCTGCGCAACCCGTGGCCCAACGGCGCGCCCCCGCACGGTCCCGGCGATCGGCCGCAGTCCCCGGCGCTGCCCCATCGGCGGCCCAGTCCGTCGCCCGCGCGTGCGGAGGCGGCTTCCGGGAACGGTTCGCCCAGCGATCCGGTCGCCCCGCCGACGACGCCGATGCCGGTGATCGGCAACGGCGCGGGCGCGCTCCCGGTGTCGGCTTCCGCGGCGGACGCTTCACCGCAGGCCGGCGAGCCGGCAGGCCCGGACGAGCTGTTCGCCCCGAGCGTGCCCGCGGACGCCGCAGCGTCGGCTTCCCCGCCCGACCCCGGCGGGCCCGTGGCGTCGCGCCCGATCGGGGTCCGGCCGCCCGAGACCGCGTCCGGGTTCGAGATGGGTGAGACCACCCCGATCTTCGAGGAGATCGCGTCGGCCTGGTTCCGCTCCAACCGGCCGCTCCCGGTCGACTGGGAGGCCGAGGCCCGCTCCGCGGCACCGTCGCCGCAGGCGCGGCCCCGGCCGCTCCCGGCACCTCCGGCACCTCCGGCGGCGCCGATCCCTCCGTCCCCCCCGGTGTCCGCGGTGCCGCCCGCGGCTCCGATGCCGCCCGCTGCCGTGCCGCAGCCGCTGTCGCGGCGCCCCGCCCCGGCGGCGCCGGCGCAGGCCGCCTCGGCTGACCCGAACGGGTTCGCCAGCACGGCCGACGAGGGGTGGCGCGCGGCCGAGGACGCCGTACCGGCCGGTGACCGCCCCGACGAGCTCACCTCTGCCGGCCTCCCGAAGCGGCGCCCGCGCGCACGCCTGATCCCGGGCAGTGCAGGATCGGCCGTGCTGGCCCCGCCCGTCTCTCCCGCGCGCAGCGCGGAGAGCGTGCGTGGCAGGCTCGCCAGTTACCAGCAGGGCGTCCGACAGGGACGCGAGAGCAGATACCGCGGCGATGGCCATCAGGGCAACGGTGCGACCGAACCCGCCAACGCGGGCGGCAACCACGACGAGGAGAGACCGTGACAGCGCCCCACGCACAGACCCCACACGGACAGGCACAACCGAGCCGGTTCGGATGGCTGGTCACGAACTTCGCGGAGCGGGTCCCGGGCGTTGCGCACGCGATCGTGGTGTCGGCCGACGGCCTGCTGCTCACGAGCTCGGACCGGCTGCCCCGCGACCGGGCCGACCAGCTCGCCGCGGTGGCGTCCGGACTGATCAGCCTCACCCAGGGTGCGGCGCGTTGCTTCGACGCAGGCGGTGTCGTGCAGACCGTCGTCGAGATGGACCGCGGCATCGTCCTGCTGATGTCGATCAGCGACGGGTCGTGTCTCGCGGTGCTGGCGTCACCGAGCTGTGACATCGGCCTGATCGGATACGAGATGACACTGCTGGTCGACCGCGTCGGGCAGCTCCTCACCCCCGAGCTCCGCGCGGAGCTGCAAGGATCCTTCGGGCCCTGAACCGCACGACAGCCCCGACCCCCGCACGACAGCCTCACCCACGATCGGCAGAGAAGGCAGGTGATGTCCGATGACCTCGGGTCCCGACGACGAGCGACGGCAACCCTCGGAGCCGACCTTCGCCGACGTGATGAACGGGTTCAGCTTCGACAGCGCACGGCCCTCACGCCGCCGCAGGTGGGGCCGCAAGCGAGGTGACGAGGACGCCGTGGATGCGGCACCCGCCCCGCCGCCCGCTCAGCCGCCGCCCCGCCCACCGGCGCCCCCGCCCGCCCCCGCCGGCCCGTCGACCGGGCCGGTCGACATGCGGGTCGTCGAGCCCGAGCAGTTCGGCAGCGGTGCCGGCGCCTCCGCCGTCCGGCCCTACGCCTGGACCCGTGGACGTACCAAGTCCGGCCTCGACCTGGCGATCGAGACGCTCGTGTCGACCAGCCAGCGGGGCCGGGACCAGATGGGCCTGCTGCAGGTGGAACACCGCGCCGTCGCCGAACTGTGCGAGCAGACGCGTTCGGTGGCCGAGGTGGCCGCGCTCCTGTCTCTTCCCCTGGGCGTGGCCCGGGTGCTGCTGGGCGACATGGCGGGCCTCGGCGTGGTCACCGTGCACCAGACCGCGAGCAGCGCCGGCAACGTGCCGGACCTCGCCCTGATGGAAAGGGTGCTGAGTGGACTCCGTCGGCTCTAGTCACACCAGACAAGGCCCGAACGTCGCCACCGCGGCGACGATCTCGGCCAAGATCGTGGTGGCCGGGGGCTTCGGCGTGGGCAAGACCACGTTCGTCGGCTCGGTCTCCGAGATCGTGCCGCTGACCACCGAGGCGGTGATGACCGAGGCCAGCGCCGGTCACGACGACCTGTCGGCCACCCCCAACAAGACCACCACGACCGTGGCCATGGACTTCGGGCGGGTGTCGCTGGATGCCGAGCTGATCCTGTACCTGTTCGGCACGCCGGGGCAGCACCGGTTCTGGTTCATGTGGGACGACCTGGTGCGCGGCGCGATCGGTGCCGTCGTGCTCGTCGACACCCGCCGCCTCGCCGACTCGTTCGCGGCCATCGACTTCTTCGAGGACCGCGGCCTGCCCTACGTCGTGGGGCTCAACTGCTTCGACGGGTTGCAGCAGCACCGCATCGAGGACGTCCGTGAGGCGATGTCGGTCGACCCGGCCATCCCGATCGTCACCTGCGACGCCCGCAACCGGGAGTCCACCAAGCGTGCTCTGATCACGCTGGTGGAGCACGCCATGGCGCACCGGATGGCGGCCCGCGCGGCGCACTGACCACCCGGCTGTCGGCCGTCTCAGTCCTCCACGAGCGCGATGGAGGAGATGCGGTGCAGGGGCACGCGGTGCAGGCCGCCGTCCACCCGGTCACGGCCCTCGACCACCCCACCGCCGACACTGAGCGGCTCCAGCACGCGCTCGCCCGCCACACCGTGGGCGTCCACGAACCCCAGCCACACGGTGCGGCTCTCGCTGGCCGCGCGGCGCAGCGTGTCGAGCATGTCGGTCCGCCCGCCCGTGGTGCCGCGGCGGACGCCGGTGAGCGCGTCACCCGCCCGCATCCGCGTGACGAGCGCCGCGAGCTGGGCCGGGTCGGGTTCGGGCGGCAGCCCGCGGTCGGGTGGCCGGCGCGAGGAGGTGGTGCGGCGGCCCCGCTCGGCCAGGTCGAGCACGCCCCCTCCGGTGTCCTCGGCGGCCGGGCTGAACCCGGCCTCCCGCAGCCCGTCGAGCAGCTCCACCAGCGGCAGTGGGCTCACCGCCACCGTCGGGGCGATCCGCCGCAGTTCCAGTCCCATCGAATCGGGGTGGGCGAGCACCTCGGAGATCAGCACCTCGTCGTCGGAGCGCAGGAACGAGGCGGCGGCACCGCCGCGCAGCCGGCCGTGGCGGCGCGCCACGTCGTCGACCAGGTAGGTCAGGCCCTGCGGCACCGGCGTGGCGGAGCGCTTGGCCAGCAGCTCGTGCAGGTCCGACGCGCTGCGCCCGGCGTCCAGGGCGCGGCGGACGGTGGCCTCGGTGAATCGGTACACGGTGGCGCCGCCGGCCGACTCCACCTCGGCCATCAGGTCCAGCTCCCTGGCCAGCTCGGCCACCAGCGGGCCGGGGGCCACAGCGGTGAGGTCGGCCTGCAGCAGCACGTGGTCGACCGGCTCGGGAAGGACCGCACGCAGGGCCGCCACGAGCCCGTCCGGGTCGCCGAGCAGCGCGCGCCCGGGGCTCGACAGCGCGTCGAGGGCGACCACACCCAGGACCGTGCCCTCCTCGACGGTCCAGGTGACGACCTCGTCGCGCAGCCGGCCGCCGCGCCGTGGGGCCCGCCAGGACAGGAGGTCTGCGAGCCGGGCGGGCGAGCCGGGTGCCGTGCCCGGGGGCAGCTCGGCGAGCCCGGCGAGCACCCGGCGGCGGTCGCGGGGGGCGAGCGGGCGGCGCACGCCGTCGGACAGGGCGGAGATGGGTCGCCCGGCGTCGTCCTTGCGGCCGACCAGACCGGGCAGCCGGGGCAGGGCGAGCCACGTGCGGGCCAGCAGCGACCAGCGCAGCTCGGGCCCGCCCGCCGCCCAGATGTCCGCGGCGGTCGTCGGCGTCCACTCCGGGGTGACCGAGTCGGTGGCGGCCACGAGGTCGGCCGCGACCGCGATCTCGACCAGCAGCGCGGCCACCGGTTCGTCGACGTCCATCTCCCGCGCCGCCCGCCGCAGCTCGCGCACCCCCAGCCCGCCCGAGCGCAGCACCGGCGGCGGGGTGCGGCCCCAGGACGCGATCAGCAGCTCCACCTGGCGCAGCACGCCCAGCGCGGCACCGGCGGCCGTGCCGTCGACGACGTCGAGGCCCCGATCGCGGGGGGTGATGTCGGGCGGGGAGACGGCGACCGCGCCCAGGGGGCGGTCGCCGCGCAGCGCGAGCCCGACCTGACGGGGCAGCTCGACGGTGTCCGGGTCGACGCGCACCAGCAGGCCGCGGGTGAGCAGCCGGCCGACGGGGCTGTGCGGGTCGGCGCCGGCCCGGCTGCGGCCGATCGGGGGGCCGGCGGCCAGCGCGTCGAGGACGCGGCGCTCGTCGGGGTCGAGGACGGCAAGCATCTCGGGCAGGGCGGAGGAGGCGGCCGCACCCGACGAGGTGCGGCCCAGCCCGCCCGGGTGCCGGGGTACGACGTCCCGGGCGGCGGGTACGACCGCCAGCTCGCCGTCGGTGCCCCACGCCACGGCGCGGGCCCGCAGCGCGTCCAGGGCGGCGCCGAGCACCGGGGCGGGCAGGTCCGGGCCCAGCAGCCGGGCGACCTCCGTGCGCGGGACGGGTGCGGTGTCGGCGTCGGCCACGACGAGGGCCTCCAGCACCGCGAGCGTGACGGTGTCGAGGTCGTCGCACGCGCGGTGCACCGACGCCCGGACCGCGGCCCGCGTGGCGAGCACGGTGACGTCGGCGGGCGGGGGTACGGCGAGGTCGGGGCGCAGCGCCAGCAGCTCGGCGAGGGTGTCGTCGTCCTGGGCGCGCAGCCAGTCGACCAGCGGCGTGGGCACCGCTCCACGGTAGTCGGTGGCATGCGCGATACTCGGTGTCGACCACCCCGGCGCACAGCAGGACCGAGATCTCGGAGGACATCGTGGCCAAGACAGCCCCCGCGGGCCGAGTCGACCCGACCTGGCCGGACCTGCCCGACGGCGAGCACCCCGTCAGCGAGCTCGCCAGCCCCGTGCAGGGGTCGCTGTCCCCGTTCGGGGACGTCGAGTTCCCGCTCGCCGAGGTGCCCTACGTGCACCCCGTCACGGAGATCAACCGATAGCGGTCGCGGGTCTCCTCCTCGCGGCGGGCGCCGGTCGGCGGATGGGCAGGCCGAAGGCGCTCGTCGATCTCGACGGCGAACCGCTGGTGCGGCGGTCGTTGCGCGTGCTGGCCGACGGCGGCTGCGCGCCACGGCACGTCGTGCTGGGCGCCGCCGCCGACGAGGTGCGGGCCGTGCTGCCCGGCGGGGTGACGGCCACCGTCGCCGCCGGCTGGGAGTCCGGCATGGGTGCCTCGCTGCGCGCCGGCCTGGACACGCTCCCCGCCGACGTCGACACGGTGCTCGTGCACCTGGTGGACCTGCCCGGTGTCACCGCCGCCGCGGTGGCCCGGCTCGTCGCCGCGTCGTCCGGCCCGGACACGCTGCTCCGTGCCGCCTACGACGGCCGCCCGGCGCACCCGGTCGTGCTGGGGCGAGCGCACTGGGATGGTGTGCACGCCGCGGCCGAGGGTGACGCGGGCGCCCGCGGCTACCTGGGCGGCCACCCCGCGGTGGTGCTGGTGGAGTGCGGCGACGTCGCCGCGCCGGAGGACGTCGACACCCCCGACCAGCTCGCCCGCTACCGCACGACGCCGAGGTAGCAACAGCGCGGCCGGTGGTGGCGCTCTCGCAGAGCCGGTGGCCGGTCGCAGACATTCCGGCGTCTCGCAGAGGTTGTGGCGTGTGCGAGGGGCCGGTGCGTGTGCGAGGGCCGGTGCGGTGGGGGTCTCAGGGCCGCAGCGTCGCCGGTAGGTCGAACGCGGCGTGGTGTTCGGGGCCGATGAACGTGGTGATCTCGGCGATCCGGTCGTCGCGGACGGTGAGGACGTCGATCGCGAACGCCAGGAACGCGCCCGCGTCGTCGTCGAACAGGTAGCTGGCCAGCGCGGGCTGGCCGTTGGCGCCCACCGGGACGCGCCGCCACGCCCCGCACGCGCCCAGCGGCACCGCGACGGCGAAGTCGGTGACCGCGTCGAGGCCGCGGTACCAGTGCGGCAGCGGCGGCATCGACCACGTGACGTCCTGGGTCAGCAGCGCCACGAGCGCGTCGGCGTCGCCGCGTTCGAGCGCGGCCGAGTACTGCGCGACGATCCCGGCGATGCGCGCGTCGTCGACCTGGCGCAGCGTCTGCTGCTGGGAGCGGGCCGGCACCCGCTCGACCACGATCTTGCGGGCCCGCTGCAGCGCGCTGTTGACCGATGCCGTCGAGGTGTCCATCACGGCCGCGATCTCGGCGGCGGAGAAGCCGAGCACCTCGAACAGCAGCAGCGCCGCGCGCTGATTGCCCGGCAGGTGCTGCAGCGCGGCGACGAAGGCCAGCTCCACGGCCTCCCGCTGCTCGTAGCGCGCCTGGGGCCCGGCGGGGCCGTCGACGAGACCGGCATCGGGATAGGGGCCCAGCCACGCGACCTCGGCGCGCGGCGCGTCGGCGAGGACGGCACGGTCGCTGGACGGCCCGAGGTCGACGGGCAGGGCCCGCCTGCCGCGCCGCTCGACCGAGTCCAGGCAGGTGCGGGTGGCCACGGTGTACAGCCAGGAACGCAGCGAGCTGCGGCCCTCGAACCGCGCGACCCCGCGCCAGGCCCGCAGCAGGGCCTCCTGCAGGGCGTCGTCGGCGTCGTGGGTGGATCCCAGCATCCGGTAGCAGTGGGCGTGCAGCTCCCTGCGCAGCGGCCCCACGAGGCGGCTGAACGCCGCGTCGTCGCCGTCCCGGGCCCGGGCCAGGTCCCCGTCGAAGGGATCACCGGCCTCGGCGACCGGCGCGGAGGTTTCGGTCACCGCGATGATTCTGCCCGACGGCGGCGGTCACCGGCGTCCGACAGCCCGACAGGAGGTCTCCGATGCCGACCGTCGCCGCCGCGACCCTCTCCGTCCCCGGCGCCCGGATCCACGGCGAGGTCCGGGCCGGCGGCCCGCTCGTGGGGCCGTGCCTCCACGCAGTGATCCGCGCGCGAGCGCCGGCGGGGCGGGGTCGGGCGGTCCCCGCCACCCGGGGACGGTGGCGTGGGCGGGGCGCGCGGCGGTGGTCGTAGGGTTCCCCCGTGGAGTTGACGCACGTGGACAGTGCCGGCGCGGCCCGGATGGTGGACGTGACCGGCAAGGAGGCCACCGCGCGCACCGCGGTGGCCACGGGGGTGCTGCGCACCACCGCGGAGGTGATCGAGCTGCTGCGCCGCGACGGCCTCCCCAAGGGCGACGCGCTGGCCACCGCCCGCATCGCCGGGATCATGGGGGCGAAACGCACGCCGGACCTGGTGCCGCTGTGCCACCCGATCGCGCTGAGCGGGGTCGTCGTCGACCTCGACGCCGACGGGGCGGAGGTGCGCATCCGGGCCACGGTCCGCACCACCGACCGCACCGGCGTGGAGATGGAGGCGCTGACGGCGGTGGCGGTGGCCGGGCTGGCGCTGCACGACATGGTCAAGGCCGTCGACCCGGCCGCCGTGCTCGACGAGGTGCGGGTGGAGCGCAAGGACGGCGGCAAGACCGGCACCTGGGTGCGTCCCGAGGACCGGTCGTGAGCGTGCGGCCGAGGAGCGCCCGGGTCGTCACCGCGTCGAACCGCGCCGCGGCGGGCGTGTATGCCGACCGCGGCGGCCCGCTGATCGTCGGATGGCTGCGCGAGCGCGGCTACGACACCCCGGACCCGGCCGTGGTGCCCGACGGCGATCCGGTCGGCGAGGCGCTGCGCAGCGCCGTCGCGGACGGCGCCGACGTCGTCATCACCACCGGCGGCACGGGCATCTCCCCGACCGACGCGACCCCGGACGTCACCCGCGCGGTGCTCGACTACGAGGTGCCGGGGCTGGCGGACGCGATCCGCGCGGCGGGCGCGCCGACCGTGCCCACGGCGGTGCTGTCGCGCGGGCTGGCCGGGGTGGCGGGCCGCACGCTGGTCGTGAACCTCCCCGGATCGACAGGGGGAGTTCGGGACGGTCTGGACGTGCTGGCCGGCGTGCTGGACCACGCCGTGGACCAGCTCCGAGGAGGGGATCACACATGACCGACGCCGTCGTCCTGCGTGCCGCGGTGGGCGAGGACGTACTCGACGTGGCCGAGCACGCCGCGCTGGTGGATCACGCCGCGGCCGGCGCGGTGGTGACGTTCGCGGGTGTGGTCCGCGACCACGACGGCGGCCGCTCCGTGCGCGGGCTGGAGTACAGCGCCCATCCCACCGCCTCCGCGGTGGTCGCGGAGGTGGCGGCCGACGTGGCCGCCCGGGCCCGGGGCGTCCGCGCCGTCGCGGTGAGCCACCGGGTGGGTCGCCTGGAGATCGGGGAGGTCGCGCTGGCGTGCGCGGTGGCCGCCGATCACCGGCGGGAGGCGTTCGAGACGTGTCTGGAACTCGTCGAGGAGGTCAAGCGGCGGCTGCCGGTGTGGAAGCACCAGGCCTTCGCCGACGGCACCGACGAGTGGGTCAACTCGACCTGAGACCACGGCGGCGTGCGCGGGCACGCCGCCGTGATCCGCAGGGGACGGATCAGACGTTCAGCGTCTGGCCGACCCGGATGACGTTCGGGTTGCTGACGGTGCTCTTGTTGTTCGCCCACAGGGCCTGCCACGTCGTCCCGTTGCGGGCGGCGATCTTGGACAGGGTGTCACCCGCGACGACGGTGTAGTTGCCGTTGCCCGTAGGGGCGGGCGCGGCGGCGGGCGCCGCGACGGGGGCGGACGCGCGGACGCGGTTCGGCTCGGCGGCACTGTTGAGGCCGAGCTTGCGCGAGCAGGCGGGCCATGCGCCCCAGCCCTGCCCCGCGAGGGTGCGCTCGGCGACGGCGATCTGCTCGGACTTGCTCGCCTGGTGCGGCATGCCGGAGCCGCCGAAGGCGCGCCAGGTGCTCGGGCTGAACTGCAGGCCACCGTAGTAGCCGTTGCCGGTGTTGATGCTCCAGTTGCCGCCGCTCTCGCACTGTGCAAGGCGGTCCCAGTCGGAGATCGGGGCGGCGTGGGCGGTGCCGGCCAGGGCCACGGGGGTTCCGGCCACAACTGCGCCGGCAACAGCCAGCCGCAGGAGACTTCGGCCCTTGGGGAACGCGGGTCGGGAAGTCATGTCAATGCTCTCCAATTCGCGCCGTATCGGAGGACGTGCTCGTCAGCGGGCAGGGAGTGACCCGCCGGAGCCGTCCTTGCCGGTCCCCGGTCGCCGTCGTGCAGCGGTCGGAAATCGGCGTCCTCATCCCTGTCCCGTGTTCATCTCGACGGACCGGAATCGCGGGACAGGGTGTGGCGCGACGGTTCCGGATGCATTTCCGGTCGAACCTCTCGGAACGACCGAGCGCTGACGCTACGAGGCGAGAAGCGGGAAACCGCAATTCACCGGCCTGTGACGATGGTCACGGTAACGCGCGCATAACGAACGCGATACGGGGGTATTCGCAGGTCAGCGCGACGGCATCACGGACGGATCACGGAGATATCAATACTGCCAAAGTGCAAGTATTACCGATTGCGTCACATCGTAAGGAGAACGCAAGGTGACGGGCCGTGTGCGCTGTGCTGTCGCCGCGTCCTGCCCGCGGTAGCTCCCGACCTGGCGGTCAGTCATGCTGAGGGGGTGAACGATCGCCCCGAAGGTCCTGCGGAGTCTCCGGCCGCGCTCGCGGCCGCGCTGCGCGCCACCGGCTACCTCGCCGACGACGGCCTGGCCACCGCCACCTTCCTCGCCCTGCGGATGAACCGGCCGCTGTTCTGCGAGGGGGAGCCCGGCACCGGGAAGACCGCGCTGGCGCAGGCGCTGGCCCAGGTGCTCGGCGCGAAGCTGATCCGGCTGCAGTGCCACGACGGGATCGACGCGTCCCAGGCGCTCTACGACTGGGACTTCCCCCGGCAGCTGCTGCACCTGCGCGCCCTGGAGGCCGCCGCGGGCGTCAGCCGGGAGACCCTCGACGCGGACGCCGTCGAGGCCTCGCTCTACGACCCACGCTTCCTGCTCGCCCGCCCGATCCTCGAGGCGCTGCAGACCACCCCGAGCGTGCTGCTCATCGACGAGGTCGACCGGGCCGACGACGAGTTCGAGGCGTTCCTCCTCGAGGTGCTCACCGAGCACGCGGTGACGATCCCGGAGATCGGGGAGGTCCGGGCGACGACGCCGCCGATGGTCGTGCTCACCTCCAACCGCACCCGGGAGGTGCACGACGCGCTCAAGCGCCGCTGCCTCTACCTCTGGCTCGACCATCCGGACCTGGCGCGCGAGATCGAGATCCTGCACTCCCGCCTGCCCGGGCTCCCGGACCGGCTGGCCGCACAGGTGGCGGGCGCGGTCCGCAACCTGCGCCAGGCCGACCTGCTCAAGCCGCCCGGCGTCGCCGAGACCATCGACTGGGCGCGAGCCCTGCAGCTCGTCGGCGCCCGGCACCTCGACGTCGACAGCGCGGCCGCCACGCTCGGCGCCGTCCTCAAGTACCGCGAGGACGCCGACCGCGTCCGCAAGCAGCTCGACACCCTGCTCGCGTCCTGAGCAGCTCCGTGACCACCACCGAGCAGAACGCCTCCGGCGACGGCGGGTCCGAGCGCGACGTCGAGGAGCCGATCGAGGGGCTGGTCGGGTTCACCGTCGTGCTGCGCAGCGCGGGACTCGCCGTCACCACCGACCGGGTCGCCGCGTTCCTCACCGCGCTCGACGAGCTCGACGTCACCAGCCGGATGCAGACGTACTGGGCGGGCCGGCTCACGCTCTGCTCGGACCCCGACGACCTGCCCCGCTACGACCGCGCGTTCGAGGACTGGTTCACCCCGCCCCGGGGCGGGGGGCGCACCACCGTCGTCGACGAACGCAAGCCGCCGCCGCCGCGGCTGGCCGCGCTCACCCCATCCGAACGGGACCCCGGTGACGAGGGCGACGACGAGGGCGACACCCCGCAGGTGCATGCCCGCGCGAGCGGCAACGAGGTGCTGCGCAACCGCGACCTCGCCGAGCTCACCCCGGCCGAGCGCGAGCACCTGCGCCGACTGCTCGCCCTGCTGCGCCCGCAGCTGCCCACCCGCCGGTCGCGGCGGCTGCGCCCGGCCCGCCACGGTGCCCCCGACCCGGGCCGCACGCTGCGCTCGGCGCTGCGCAACCAGGGCGAGCTGCGCAGCCTCCGGCGCCGCGACCGGTCGCGCAGGCCGCGCAAGCTGGTGCTGCTCGTCGACGTCTCCGGATCGATGGAGCCCTACGCCGACGCGCTGCTCCGGTTCGCCCACGTCGTCGTCCGGCGCTCGCCGAACGCCGTGGAGGCCTTCACGCTCGGCACCCGGCTCACCCGCATCACCCGCGAGCTGCGCATGCGCGACGCCGACCGGGCCATCGCCGCCGCGGGGCGGGCCATCCCGGACTGGTCGGGCGGCACGCGCCTGGGCGAGGTGATGCGCGCGTTCGTCGACCGCTGGGGGCAGCGCGGCGCGGCCCGGCGCGCCGTCGTCGTCGTCTTCTCCGACGGCTGGGAACGCGGTGAGACCGACCTGCTCGGCGCGCAGATGTCGCGGCTGCACCGGCTGGCCCACCGCATGGTCTGGGTCAACCCGCACGCGGGCAAGGACGGCTACGCCCCCGTGCAGGGTGGAATAGTGGCCGCGCTCCCGTACTTGGACGACCTGTTGGCCGGGCACAGCCTGGCCACGTTGGAACAGCTGCTTGGAGTGATCCGCAATGCGTGACGTGCTCGCGAGGCTCGACGAGTGGTGGGGCAAGGGCGAGACCGTGGCGCTCGCCACCGTCGTCGGCACCTACAGCTCCGCACCCCGCCAGGTCGGCGCCTCGATGCTGGTCGGCCCCGCGGGCGAGGCCGTGGGCAGCGTGTCCGGCGGCTGCGTCGAGGGTGCGGTCTACGAGCTCGGCCAGCAGGTGCTCGCCGACGGGCGGCCGGTCTTCCAGCGCTACGGCGTGTCCGACGAGGACGCCTTCACGGTGGGCCTGACCTGCGGCGGGATCATCGACATCTTCGTCGAGAAGGTCGATCCGGAGTCCTATGCGCAGCTCGGCGAGGTCGCGGCGGCGGTCCGTGACGAGTCCCCCGTGGCCGTCGCCACGGTGATCAGCGGCCCGACCGAGCGGCTGGGCACGCGCCTGGTCGTGTGGCCCGAGCACGTCGACGGAACCACCGGCTCCGAGCGCCTCGACGACGCCATCCGCGACGACGCCCGCGGCCTGCTCGACGCCGGGCGCAACGGGCAGGTCTCCTACGGCGTCGACGGCCAGCGGCGCGGGGAGGGACTCACCGTGTTCGTCGAGTCGTTCGCGCCGCCACCGCGCATGATCGTGTTCGGGGCCATCGACTTCGCGGCCGCCGTGGCGCGGATGGGCAGCTTCCTGGGCTTCCGGGTCACGGTGTGCGACGCGCGGCCGGTGTTCGCGACCGCCACCCGCTTCCCCGGGGCCAACGAGGTCGTCGTGGAGTGGCCGCACCGCTACCTGGCCGCCGAGGCCGAGGCCGGGCGCATCGACAAGCGCACCGTGCTCTGCGTGCTCACCCACGACCCCAAGTTCGACGTGCCGCTGCTGGAGGTGGCGCTGCGGCTGCCGGAGGTCGCCTACATCGGTGCGATGGGCTCGCGGCGCACCCACGACGACCGGATCTCCCGGCTCCGGGAGATCGGGCTGACCGACGCCGAGATCGGGCGCATGTCCTCGCCGATCGGGCTGGATCTGGGCGCCCGTACGCCGGAGGAGACCGCGGTGTCGATCGCGGCGGAGATGATCGCCCAGCATTGGGGGGGCGCCGGCACCCCGTTGGCGGAGCGCGACGGGCCCATCCACGTCGGCTGATCCCGTCCGATCGGACAGGGTCGGTTGTCGCCGGTGGCCCTGCGACGACGGCCGGCCCCGATGTGCACCCGCAGGGAGCACCCCCGGAGCACGGCGCGGCTGTAGCCTCGGACGGGCCACCCGGCGTTCGGAAGCCGGGGTGGCCCCCACCAGATGTGCAGGAGGGCAGCGTGGTCCTCGTCGGAGAGGCACGCCGGGTCGGTGACTCGGTGCTGCTCGCGCGGCGCAGTCCCGAGCACAGCCCCCGTCCGGAGGGGTCGCTGCGGCTGTCGAAGTTCCACGCCCCGGAGATCGTCTTCGGTCCCGAGTCGCTGCCGGAGGCCGCGCACGCCGCAGTGCGGCTCGGCGCCCGACGGCCGTTCGTCGTCACCGATCCCGGGGTGATGGAGGCGGGCTGGCCGGTCGAGCTGCTCGCCTGGTTGCGCGACGCGGGCCTGGACCCGCAGGTCTGGCTCGATCTCACGCCCAACCCCAAGGACCACGAGATCGAGGCGGGCTACCGCCGGTACGCCGACGCCGGTTGCGACGTCGTGCTCGGCATCGGTGGCGGCTCGGTGATCGACGCGGCCAAGGGCGTGGCGCTGCTCGCGGCCAACGGCGGGCGGATCCTCGACTACGAGGGCATCGACCGCATCGAGCACCCGATCCCGCCGCTGATCATGATGCCGACCACGTCGGGCACCGGCGCGGACGTCTCCCAGTTCTGCATCGTCACCGACACCGAGCGGCACACCAAGATCACGATCATGGGCCGGGCGCTGGTCCCGGACGTCTCCGTCGTCGACCCGCGGCTGCTGGTCACGATGCCGGAGTGGCTCAACGCGGCCACCGGGCTGGACGCGCTCACGCACGGCATCGAGGCGTTCGTGTCGTTGGCCCACGGCCCGCTCACCGACCACCACGCCCTGCAGGCGATCTCGCTGGTCAACGGGAACCTCGCCGAGACGATGCTGCGCCCGCGCAACGCCGACGCCCGATCGCTCATGGCGCAGGCCGCGCTGGAGGCCGGCCTGGCGTTCACCAACGCGATCCTCGGCGCGACGCACGCCATGAGTCACCAGGTCGGCGGCATGCTCGACCTGCCGCACGGCGTCGTCAACGGCGTGCTGCTGCCGCACGTCATCCGGTTCAACGGCGCCGACGGGCCGGAGCGGTTCGTGCCGATCGCGCAGGCCATGGGCCTGGACGTGGCGCGGGTGCCGGCCGAGGAGGCCGTGCACATGGTCGCCGAGGCGGTGCGCGAGCTCGGCGACGAGGTCGGGGTGCCCAAGGGCCTGTCCGCGCTCGGGGTCATGGCCGAGGACATCCCGCGCCTCGCACAGCTCACGCTCGGCGATGCCTGCCTCACCACCAACCCGCGCGGCGCGTCCGTCGAGGACATCGACGCGCTGTTCCGGGCGGCCATGTGAGGTCGTTCCGGTGACGACGGCCCAGTGGCCGCCCCGCCGCGGCTCGGCGCGCGGACGGCCCCGACCCGACCTGGAGGCCCTGACCGGCCTGCGGTCGGGCAAGCCGCACTACTACCCCGAGTACCGCGTGGCGGCCGAGCGGATGCGCCGCGTCATCCACGCCCTGGAGCGGATCTCCGCCGCGCTGGTGCGCACCATGGAAGGGTCCGAGGCACTGGTGCGGGCCGTCGTCGAGGCGGCGGCCAACCACCTGTCCGCGGAGTGGGTCGTGTTCGCCCTCGTCGACGGGGAGCTGGCCGACGCCCAGCCGCGGCACCTGGTCCGCGGCCCCGACGGTGCGGAGTGGCCCGACATCGGATCGGTGCCCGACCGCGTGCGCGACCACATCCACCAGGTCTGCCACGGCACCTCGGACGACGCGCACGACGGGGAGGTCGCCCGCCGCCACCTGCACGTGCCGGTGCGGCTCGACGGGCGGATCGTCGGCGGTGTCATCGCCTGGACACCCGAGGAGCGCGAGATCGACGACGTCGACCACTCGGTGCTGCGCATCCTGGCCGGTCAGACCGCCGCCGCCCTGCAGAACTGCGCCCTGCTCGACCACTCCGCACGGCTCTACGCCCACGCCACCCGCCAGGCCGACGACCTCAAGGCGCGCAACGACCAGCTCGTCACCACCCAGGCCGAGCTGGGGGCCGCGCGGCAGCGCGAGGTGCTCGACGTCGAGCGTCACCGCATCGCCCGCGAGCTGCACGACAGCGTCACCCAGTACGCCCTGTCCGCGGGCATGCACATCGAGCTGGTGCGCTCGGAGATCACCGACGACCGGCTGCGCGGGCAGCTCGACACCGCCAAGGACCTCACCCGCCGGGCCGTCGAGCAGCTGCGCTCGGCGATCTACGCCCTCAACGAGCGCGACGGTTGCGCCGACGAGGACCTGCCCTCGATGCTGCGGCGGCTCTCGGGCGTACACATGCCCGACGAGCTGCGGGTGGAGGTGCGGATCGGCGGGAAGCCCGTGTCGCTGCCCGCCGACTGCGAGCAGTCGCTGTTCCGCATCGCGGGTGAGGCGCTGTTCAACACCGCGGTGCACGCCGACGCGAGCCGGGCGGTGGTGCGCCTGGCCTACCACTGCGAGCAGGTCCGCCTGACGATCTCCGACGACGGCTGCGGCAGCCCCGACGACGTGCGCCGCAGCCTGCGCGCGGCCGGCCTCGCCGCCCCGTCCGGCGAGCACCGCGGGCTGGTCAACATGCAGACCAGGGCACGCGAGCTGGGCGGCACGCTGACCTTCCGGCGCGCGCGCCTGGGCGGGCTGCAGGTCCAGGTCGACGTGCCGGTGCCGTGCACACCCGACAGGAGCACAGCGTGATCGAGGTCGCGAGATCGGCGTTCGGTGCGGCGGCGCCGTGCACGGGAGCGACGGGGCCCGGCGGGGAGCGGCCGTGAACGCCACCGCCCGCACCGACGCCCCGACCCGGGCGCGGCCGATGCCGACCCGGATCGTGCTCGTCGACGACCACTCGATCATGCGGCAGGGCCTGCGGGCCGTGCTGGAGCGCGAGGAGGACCTGCGGGTGGTCGGGGAGGCGGGCACCCCGGCCGACGCGGTGGCCGCGGTCGCCGCCACCCGCCCGCACGTGGTGCTGCTGGACCTCAAGCTCACCGCGGGCCCGCAGACCGACGGCCTCGACGTCTGCCGCAGGCTGTGCGCGGCGCACCCGGGGCTCGGCGTGCTGGTGCTCACCACGTTCGCCGAGGACCGGCTCGTCGTCGAGTCCGTGCAGGCCGGGGCGCGCGGGTACGTCGTCAAGGACGTGGACACCACCGAGCTGGTGCGCGCGATCCGTGCCGTGTCGCGCGGGGAGAGCGCGTTCGACGCGCGCAGCGCCTCGGCGATGGTGCGCTCCCTGTCCGGCGGGGTGCCCGACCGCGAGCGCCTCACCGAGCGCGAGCTCGACGTCCTGCGCCTGCTCGCCCGGGGCCTGAGCAACCGGGCGATCGGCGCGGAGCTGTTCATCTCCGAGACGACGGTGAAGTTCCACGTGGGCAACCTGATGCGCAAGCTCATGGTCAGCCGCCGCGCGGAGGCGGTCTACGCGGCGACGAAGCTGGGCCTGCTGTAGTCGGTCCCGTCCGGACGAGTGGGGCTCCCGTCCGAACCCATGCGACGGAGGTCCCACTCGTTGCGACGCATAGGCTGCGCCGCCATGCGCCCCTACGCCGAGCGGCCCCTGCGGGTTCTCCGCCAACTGCTCGCCGACGCACTGGTCGTGGGGTGGGTGTGGTTCGTCGTGTCGGTCGCGCTGGCGGTGAAGGCGCTGATCGACGGGCTGCAGGGGCCGGCCATGACTCTCACCGCGGCCGGGGAGGCCGTGCGCGGTGCGTTCACCGACGCCGCGAACACCGCGCGGGGCGTGCCCTTCGTCGGGGAGGACCTCGCGCGGGCGCTGGGCACGGGGACCGGGGCGGGCGAGTCCCTGGCCGCGGCCGGACGGGACCAGGTCGCCACCGTCGCCACCGCCGCCACGGGTACCGCGATCGGGCTCGTCGTACTCGCCGCGGTGCCGGTGGTTCTCGTGTGGCTGGCGGTGCGGGTGCGCTGGATCCGGATGGCGGCGTCGGCCCGCGCGGTACGCGACGTCGACACCGACCTGCTCGCGCTGCGCGCGATGACCCGCCGGCCGGTGCGGCGGCTGCTCGCCGTGTCGCCGGACCCGGCGGCGGCGTGGCGCCGCGACGACCGGGCGACCATGCACCGCCTGGCGGCGCTGGAGCTGGCGTCGCTCGGCCTGCGCTCCCCGGAGCGCCCTCCGGACTGAGGACGCCGGGCGGCCGACCACGCGGCCGACCGGCACCGCGGGCCGCTCGCCGCTCAGGCGCGGACCGTGATCGTCTTGTCGTCGGTGAGCACCGGCCGGCCCTCGCCGCCGGAGGGGTCGTCCTCCATGATGCGGACGACGTAGTCGCCCGGTGCGAGGTCGAGGGTGAACGCGAACGGGGCGAACACCTGACCCTCCGCGGTGTTCGTGAAGCCGGAGTCGACGACCTCGCCGCCGGACTCCACCTCCCACAGCAGCGTCGCCTCGAACACCGCCGCCTCGCCGGTGACCTCGACGCGCCCGCTGACGGTCGCCCCATCGGCCGGGGAGTTGATCTGCACGAGCGAGCGGGTGGCGTAGATGTCGGCGCGCTCCACCGGTTCGGCCGTGGACACCGCCCCGAACAGCTCGTCCACCGGCTCGCCGTCGAGAAGGATCCGCACCGGGTCGACGGACTGCAGCGCCGCCTGCACCGTGTAGACGAGCTGCTGCACCGTCAGCGTGGCTCCCGCCGTCCCGACCTGCGCCCCCGGTGTCACCCCGGTCAGGTCGACGGTGATCACACCGTCGGACGTCGAGACCGGGGCGCCCAGCGCGGTGCCCTCGGGCCAGAGCGTGCGGTAGTCCGGGTCGTCGCCCGTCGGCGACGCGAGCATCTCGCGGACGGCGTCGCTCGCGGGGTCGTCGGTGGCCACCCGGTGGAACTCCCGCTGCAGCCGCAGACCTGCGGCGGTGTCGGCGACGTAGTAGACGGGGAGAGCGCGCTCTCCGGGCGTATCGGTGGTGGTGGGTGGCGGCGTCGGAGGCGGGCCGATCGGCCCCGGTCCGGACGGCGGGGAGCCCCCGCAGCCGGCCAGCACGATGCCCACCAGCACGGTCAGCGCGACCAGTCGCCGCATGCCGTCCACCTCCTCGTCGCCGCCGGTACCGGGCGAAGGTACCGGTCGGCCCCCAGGTTGCCCGGCCGCGGGCCGATCCCCCGTCCGGACCACCCGGACGGGTACGGCACGCTGCGGTCATGCCGCTGTTCTCGTTCGAGGGGCTCGCCCCGGCCGTGCACCCCGACGCGTTCGTCGCGCCCACCGCCACCCTGGTCGGCGATGTGCGCGTGGAGGCCCACGCGTCGATCTGGTACGGCGCGGTGCTGCGCGCCGACTTCGGCCCGATCATCGTGCGCGAGGGCGCGAACGTGCAGGACGGCTGCGTACTGCACGGCGGCGACGACCCGATCACCGAGATCGGCGCGGGCGCGACGATCGGTCATCTCTGCGTGGTGCACGGCTGCGTGATCGGCCCCGAGGCGCTGATCGGCAACGGAGCGACCGTGCAGGACGGCGCGCGGATCGGGGCCCGCTGCCTGGTCGGTGCGGGTGCCACGGTGCCGCCGAACACGGTGGTGCCCGACGGGCAGCTCGTGCTGGGCCCGGTCGGGCGGGAGACGGGTCCGCTCACCGGGTCGGCACGCTGGTGGGTGGAGGAGAACCCGGGGACCTACCGCGAGCTCGCGCGGCGGCACCGGCGCGGGGTGCGGCCGGTGGAGGGCTGAACGGTGGCCGCCGAGCGGGATCACGACGCCGAGGTCGAGCGCCTGGAGCGCGAGGTCAGCCTCCTGCTGCGGCGCTCCCGGAGCGTGCTGCGGGCCCTCGCCGGGCGCGTGCACCCCGACATCGACGCCGGCTCCTACGCCGTGCTGCTGGCGATCTCCCGGGCCGGGCCGCTCCGGTTGGTCGATCTCGCCGACGAGTTCGGCCTGGACAAGTCGACGATGAGCCGGCAGGTCACGACCCTGCAGTCGGTCGGGCTGGTGCGGCGCAGGCCCGACCCGCAGGACGGGCGGGCCTTCCTGCTCGAGCTCAGCGAGGACGGGCGCCGCCGGCTTGAGGAGGTCATGCGGTCGCGGCACGAGGTGTGGCGGCAGCGGCTGGCGGCCTGGTCGACCCAGGAGATCGCGGACCTCGCCGACGGGCTCACCCGGCTGGCGGCGACGATCCCGGATCCCGGGAGGGAACCACCGGTTGCATGACGCAACCATCTTCCATATAGTTGTCCTATGCACACGACGTCGACGGCCGACCCCGATACGGCGGTCGACGAACCCGACCAACCGCCTCGGGGAGATCGCGGGGCTGCGCGGGGTCGACCAGTCCGTCGTCAGCCGCCAGGTGGGTGAGCTCCAGGCCCGCGGCCTCGTGTGCCGCCGCCCCGATCCCGCCGACCGCCGCGCCGGCCTGGTCCGCCTGACCCCCGAGGGCCGTGCGCTGCTCGCCGGGGCGCAGCGGCTCAAGCGCGACCTCGTCCGCGGGGCACTGGCCCGGGCCGCCCCCGTCGACGTCCGTACCGCGGCCCGGGTCGTCGCCGCCATCGCCGACGAGCTCGACGACCGCCTCGGCGACCCGGATCCGCTCGCCTTCCCCCGCACGTCCACGACGAAGGAACTCCTGCCATGACCGCCACCGCCAGCGCGCAGACCGAGGGCGCACCCGCCGGGAACGGGCGCAACCGGCGCGAGGTGCTCACCGCCCTGTCCGGGCTGCTGCTCGCGATGTTCATCGCGATCCTGTCCAGCACGATCGTGGCCAACGCGCTGCCGACGATCGTCGCCGACCTGCGCGGCGACCAGACCGGCTACACCTGGGTCGTCACCGCCACGCTGCTCACCACCACCGCCACCACGCCGATCTGGGGCAAGCTCGCCGACCTGTTCAGCAAGAAACTGCTGGTCCAGATCGCGATCGTGATCTTCGTGGTCGCCTCGATCGGGGCCGGGCTGTCCGGCTCGATGGGCGCGCTGATCGCCTGGCGGGCCGGGCAGGGCGTGGGAGCCGGTGGCCTGCAGGCGCTCGCGCAGGTCGTCATCGCCGCGCTGATCCCCCCGCGGGAGCGCGGCCGCTACTCCGGCTACCTCGGAGCCGTGCTGGCCGCGGCCACCGTGTCCGGCCCGCTCGCCGGCGGCCTGCTCGTGAGCACCCCCGGGCTGGGCTGGCGCTGGTGCTTCTTCATCGGCGTGCCGATCGGGCTCGTGGCGCTCGTGGTGCTGCAGCGCACCCTGCACGTGCCGACGCTGCCGCGCGCGGTCCGGCTCGACTACCTCGGCGCCGCGCTCATCGCCGGTGGCGTGTCGGTACTGCTGGTGTGGATCTCGCTGGCCGGGTCGTCGTTCGCCTGGGCGTCGGGCACCTCGTACGCGCTCGCCGCGCTCGGCGTCGCCGCACTGGCGGTCGCCGTCATCGTGGAGTTCCGCGCCCCGGAACCGGTGATCCCGATGACGCTGTTCCGGGAGCGCACCGTGGTGCTCTCGGTGGTGGCGAGCCTCGTCGTCGGCGTCGTGATGTTCGGCGGCACGGTCTTCCTCGGGCAGTACTTCCAGGTCGCCCGTTCCTACGACCCGACCACGGCCGGGCTGCTGACGCTCCCGCTGATCGGTGGCCTGCTCGTCGCCTCGACCGTCTCCGGACAGCTGATCAGCCGTTTCGGCCGCTGGAAGCCCTACCTCGTCACCGGCGCGGTGCTGATCACCACGGGCCTGGCGCTGCTGTCGACCATCGACCACACCACCCCGGTCGTGCGGATCGGCGGGTTCCTCGTGGTGCTCGGCGTCGGCATCGGGATGAGCATGCAGAATCTCGTGCTCGCCGTGCAGAACACCGTCGACCTGCGCGACGTCGGGGCGGCGAGCGCGCTGGTGGCGTTCCTCCGCTCGCTCGGCGGCACCGTCGGCGTCACCGTGCTGGGGGTCGTGCTCAGCGCACGGGTCGCGCTGCTCAGCGGGTCCGCGTCCGGGCTGGAGGGGCTCGCGACCGACACCCCGGTGCAGGCCGAGGCGGTGCGGGCCGCCTACGGCGACGGCATCGCACTGGTCTTCGGGCTCGCGGCGGTGGCGTCGCTCCTCACCCTGGTGGCGGTGCTGCTCATCCGCGAGGTGCCGCTGCGCACCACCATCGGGAAGTCGCCGGAACCGGAGTCCGCGGGCCCGGCCGCCGAGGCGCGCGACCGCGTGGTCCCCGTGCTGGTGGCGGGGCCGACAGCCGCTCGCGGGTAGCCGCCGGCTCGGGCGGCTACCCGTGGGCCGGCGGGGGCTGGGTGAGGCCGGGGACCTGGCGGGTCCGGCCGCGGAACTCGGCCACCACGGTGTCCCCGGACCGCACCGTCACGTCGTACAGACCCGAGCGTCCGGTCCGCGCCCGCTCCACCGCCTCGGCGACCAGCTCGTCGCCCAGCGCGGTGGGCCGCAGGAACGCGATGTCCGCGCCCGCGGCGACGGCCGAGACGCCGTGGCTGTTGGACGCGTACGCGAGCGCGGCGTCGGCGAGCAGGAACACGTAGCCGCCGTGGCAGATCCCGTGCCCGTTGACGTGGCGCGCCGCGACCGTCATCCCCACCCGGGCCGCGCCGGGTGACACGCCGAGCAGGCGCACCCCGGCACCACGGCCCGCCGCGTCCGCGCGTTCCATCGCCGCGGCGCTGCGGCGGGCGATCTCCTCGGGCTGATCCATCCGGGCAGGATGTCACCCGCGACACCCGGGATAGGGTCCGGCCATGACCGTGACAGCACCGCCCGCAGGCCCCCGTGTGCTGCTGGTCTGGGACGCGCCGAACATGGACATGAGCCTGGGCACCCTGCTGGGGGCCCGGCCCACGTCGGCGTTCCGCCCGCGCTTCGACGCCGTCGGTCGCTGGCTGCTGGATCTGGCCGGGCCCGACGCGATCGCCGAGGCCACCGTGTTCACCAACGTGGTACCCGGCAGCACCGAGGTGGTGCGACCGTGGGTGGAGGCGCTGCGCAACGTCGGCTTCGCCGTCTTCGCCAAGCCGAAGATCACCGAAGACTCCGACGTCGACGACGACATGCTCGCCCACATCCGGCTGCGCGCCGACGAGGGCACGCTCGAACACGTCGTGGTGGCCTCCGGCGACGGTCGCGCGTTCCGCGAGCCGCTGGAGGAGCTGCGCGCCAAGGGCACCTATGTCACGGTCATCGGGTTCCGCGAGCACGCGACGTTCGCGGTGGCCTCGGACGTGATGGAGTTCGTCGACCTCGAGGAGATCGAGGGCGTCTTCCGCGAGCCACTGCCGCGGATCACGCTGGACTCGCTGCCCGACGGTGGTGCCTGGCTGCCCCCGTTCCGCTCGCTGCGCTCGTTGCTGGAGCCCCGCAGGTGATCCGGCTGACGGCCCCGGTCGTGCTCCCGTGCGACCCGGCGTGCTCGGTGCTGCGCGACGGCGTCGTGGACGTCGGCGACGACGGCCGCATCGCCTTCGTCGGTCCCGCCCCGCAGGCCCCGGCGGCGCCCGGCCCGGTGCACGCGGTGCCCGGCGCGCTGCTGCCCGGGCTGGTCAACACCCACGCCCACACCCCGATGCTCGCGCTGCGCGGCGCCGGCGGCGACCTGCCGCTGCTGCGCTGGCTGCACGAGGTGATGTGGCCGATGGAGGCCCGCCTCACCGGTGCCGACGTGCGCGACGCGATGGCCGCGGGCGCAGTGGAGCAGCTGCGCGCGGGCACCACCACCAGCGTCGAGATGTACTTCCACACCCAGGCCGTGCTCGATGCCGTGGTCGCCGTCGGCTCGCGGGTGCTGCTGACGCCCGGCGTGATCGCCGCACCGGGCTGGGACCGCCTGGGCACCTGGGAGCAGATGCGCGACGACATCTCCGCGCGCATCGACGCGGACGGGCTCACCACCGGCCGCGTCGAGCTGGGCTACGGCCCGCACTCGGCGTACACGCTGCCGCCCGAGGCGCTCGCGTCGATCGGCGAGCACGCGCGCGCACGCGGCGCCTTGCTGCACGTGCACGTCGCCGAGGCGGCCGACGAGGACGCGGTCGCCCGCGCCTCGCACGGGTCGGTTCCCGCACTGCTGGACGAGCTCGGCGTCCTCGACGGGCGGGTGCTCGCCGCGCACGCCGTCCAGCTCTCCGACGACGACGTGGCGCTGCTGGCCGCCCGGGGCACGGCCGTGGCGCACTGTCCCGGCTCGAACGCCAAGCTGGCCGCGGGCATCGCGCGGGTCACGGCGCTGCGCCGGGCGGGCGTGCGGGTCGGGCTGGGCACCGACGGGCCCGCCTCCGGCGACGACCTCGACGTCTGGGCGCAGGCCCGGCTCGCCGGGCTGCTCGCGCGCGTCACCAGCGGCGACGCGGCCGCCCTGACCGCCGCGGAGCTGCTGCTGATGGCCACCCGCGACGGCGCCGCGGCGATCGGCCGAGCCGACCTCGGCGCGCTGGAGCCGGGCCGCTGGGCCGACCTGGTGCACGTCGACCTCGACGATCCCGTCTTCACCGATCCCGGTGACGACGCGCAGCTGCTGTCCAACCTCGTGTGGGCGGGCGGCGCGCGCCTGGTCCGCGATGTGTGGGTCGCGGGGGAGCAGGTGCTGGCAGGCGGCGAGCCGACCCGCGTGGACCGGGCGACGACCACGGCTGCGGTCCGGGCCCTGGCGGCCCGCCTCCGTATCCCCTAGCAGCTTTCCCGCGTCGAGCACGCACCCCGTGCCCGACCGGTTCCGGGCGCAGTGCCCAGGATCGCGCCCTCGCAGCGGACCGTCCCGCATCCCGCATCCTGCCGCGTGTCCGCCCCGCGTTCCCGCCGCCCGCGCCGCGCGGCGCTCGCAGCGCGGTCCTCGTGCCGAGCTCTGTCTCGCGCGCTCGGCTGCGTCCCGCGCACCGCCGGGAGCGCGCGAGGCGCCGGTGGGTGCGCGAGGGGCCGCTGGGTGCGCGAGGGGCCGCTGGGTGCGCCATACGCGTGGGTGCGTGGGACGGCGCCGGGCGCTCGCCCGGGTACCCATGCCGGTGCGACGCGACGGGCCGGTGTCCGCACCGACCGCGGGTGGTCCGTCACCACCTGCGATGCGTGCGGGCCACCGGCCCGGTCCCTGCTCGCGGCCCGCTCCCCAGCCGACCGCTTCCCCGCGGCCCCGTCCCGGGCCCGGGTCGTCCGTGTCACCGGTGTCCGGCGCCCTCCAGCCGGAAGTGGTGCCGGCCACCGGCGCGCGGCTCCACGAGGGCGTGCGCGGCCGGGCGTCGCCGCCGGGCAGGCGGTGTCGGGTGTGCCGGGCGGGTCGGGGCGGCGAGCGACTGCACCGGGATCGGGGCGGTCAGCGGGTCGCGGCGGAACTCGTCGACCGCGTCCGCGGGCCGGGCGGCGGGCTCCTGCTGGCGGCCTCGCCAGCCGCCCCGGTTGAGCGCGTGGAAGATCGGGGTGAGTGCGGCGTCCTCGTCGAACGCGTGGCGACCCGACCGCCGTCTCTCGCTGTATGCCATGACCACTTCCGACACACGACACCTCCGTGTTCGTCGCCGATCGGCCCATCGTCGTCTGGACCGTTCAGCGCATTCCGACTACGACACCCACAACGGGGACACCCGCTCGGGGAAACGGGTTCGGAGCGACGGTTACAGGCGCTCGGCGCGATTACGCTCGTTCGGGTGGTGTTTTCTTCACGATCACACTCTCGTGGGTGTCCGTGCCGCGCCCGCTGCAGCCGTGGTGGCCAGAATCCACCCCGCGGCCACGAGCGCGCGCGCTATCCACCGCGACGCGCCCGGCGTCCGCCGGTAGCCGTCCGGCCCGAGGTACACGATCGGGAGCAGGGTGTCCGCGACGTCGATCCACGGGTTCCGGGCGGGATCCTGGCCCGCGCCGATCGGTGGAGGCTGGTGGAAGGCGAACCAGGTGCGGCCCAGTACCCCCGGGCTCACCGGCCGGCACACGCGGCCAACCAGGGGCGATGGCCGTCGCCCACGGTCCGGCGCGGCAGCGCGCCCCAGATCCGGGTGGCGCGACCGGCGGCGGCGCAGCGTCGGTGCTGCCGCGCGATCCGTACCCGCGCGGGAAGTTCCTCACGGCCCGTGCGCCGGTACGCCGCGGCCGGCTGGTCGGAGAAACCCGGCGAGCGGTCGTTCATCACGCTTTCGATGCAGCACGACCTCGTTCGGACGTCAATCACATGGGTGTCGTTCAACGATCCGTAGTCGAATCCGTCGATGAGGACGACTCCTTCGGCCGCACCGGACCAGCGAGTCCTCGAGTCGCGGAACGTGCCGATCCGGGCGTGGTCGAGCCGGACCACCCCGCGGTCGGCCCGCCTGCCGGATCACCAGGGCGGCCGAGAGCCGCCGACGCGGGCCCCGCGCCGGCGCCCCGGCCGGCGGCGGTGTCGTCGTCGTGAGGACGCTGACGGTCGCCGTCGCGGGCACGACCGTCCCGACCCGAAGGGGCCTTCGCCCGGTCGCGAGGGCGACCGTCGGCGCCGTAGCGCGTCCATCCCCGCTCCGGCAGCGCATCAGAGCAGGCCGGCCTCGCTCGCCTTGCCGATGGCCTCCACGCGGTTGCGCGCGCCGAGCTTGTGCAGCGCCGACTGCAGGTACGTCTTGACGGTGTTGCGTGCGAGACCGGTGCTCTCGGCGATCTCCGGGTTGGTGCGGCCCTGCGCGGCCAGCCGCAGCACCTCGTACTCGCGGCGGGTGAGGCCGCTGCGGGCCAGTGCCGCCTGGTTGCCCACCGTCCCGGGCACCATCCGTGGGTCCGACACCCGCTCGCCGCGCAGCACCCGGCGCAGCGCGGCCACCAGGTCCGTGGCGGCGGCGTCCTTGAGCAGGGCGCCGTGGGCCCCGGCGTCGAGCGCGGCCTGCACGCCGTGATGGTCGCCGTGGGCGGTGAACACCACGACCTTCGCCGCCGGGCAGCCCTCGCGCAGCCCGGCGACGACCTCCGGGGCCAGCATGTCGGGCAACCGCAGATCCAGCAGCACCAGGTCGGGTCGCAGCCCGGGGGCGCGCTCCAGCGCGGTGCGCCCGCTCTCCGCCGAGCCCACCACCACCAGCGCGGGCTCACCGCGCAGCAGCAGAGCCACGCCGTCGCGTACGACCGGATGGTCGTCGACCACCATCACCCGGGCGGGACTCATCCGACGTGCCCGGGCACGGGCAGCAGCATCCGCAACGTCGTGCCGCCGTCCTCGTCGTGCACCAGGCTGACCCGGCCGCCCAGGCGGGCGGCCTTCTCCACCAGCATCCGGATGCCCAGGCCCGCGCCGTCGGGCGTGTCGGCGATCGACTCCGCGGTGGGGCAGCCGTCGTCGGCGACCGCCACCTGCACGCCGCCCTCCACCATCCCCAGGCTGACGACGACGGTCGCCGCCCCCGCGTGCTTCTCGGTGTTGAGCAGCCCCTCCCGCACGGCGCTGATCAGCAACGTGGTGCGTTCGGCGTCGAGCGGGGCGACCTCGCCGAGCGGGACGAGCCGCGCAGGCACCCCGGTGCGGGCCTCGAAGCTGCGGCAGTGCTCGGCGAGCTCGATCGGCAGCGCGCGCTCCGGGCCGGACTCCGACAGCGCCAGCAGCGACTCGCGCAGTGCCAGCGACGCGGCGGAGACGTCGGATTCCAGGCGGCCCAGGCGCGTGCGCAGCACGGGGTTGTCGGGCAGCGTGGTGCGCAGGTCGCGCACCTGGGCGCCGATGGAGAACAGCATCGCGCCGACGGAGTCGTGCAGCGAGGCCTGCATGCGCTGGCGCTCCGCGGCCACCGCGGTGGTGCGGCCGGACTCGGCACGGTCGGCCAGACGCAGGGCCCGCGCCGCCTCCCGGGCGATGTTCTCCACGGCGCCCACGGCGTCGTCGCCGAACTCGCCCGCGCCGCGCAGCGCCGCGTAGGCGACCGCCACGGTGGCCGGGGCGCCGTCCGGCCGGTTCTCGAGGATCGGTACCGCCAGCATCGCCGACATCGCCTCGCGGCGCACCATCCCGTCGAAGTGGTGGGTGATGCTCGGTGCCGACACGTAGTCGCTGACCCGCACGGGCTGCCCCAGGGCGAGCACCCGCCCGCCGACACCCTGCCCGACGGGCACCGCGAGGTCCTGCAGCGAGTCGGTGCGGTTGCCCGCCAGCCACCGGATGACGGCCCGGCCCGGGCCGTCGAGATCGGCGACGAACCCCGCGTCGGCCCCGGCGGCGTCGCGGATCAACCGTGCGGTGCCGTGCAGGGCGAGCACGCGGTCGAGCACGGACAGCAGGCCGTCGCGCTCGGCCAGCAGGGCGTTGAGCACGTGCTCCTGCTCGCGGGCGCGCTCGGCCGCACGGTCGCTGGACGACATCCGCGGACGATCGCACACCTGGGACCGCCGCAACACACCCGCTTGCAGGGGTCAGCGCCCGCGGCTCTCCCGATCGCGCTCGGGCGCGGAGGCGGCGTGCGGTGCGACCGGGGGTGGGTCGGACGTCGGACCGGTCCGCGGCACCTGGCGGTCCCGCATGCGCACCGCGCGACCGACGAGCAGCCCGACGACGACGGCCACCGCGCACCAGGCGACCACGGCGACGAGCACCCACTCGACCACGGCGATGATCACCCCTCAGGTACGCGACGTGCACGGAGTGTGTTCACCGGAGAGTGTGCCGCTCCACGGTGACAAATGCACCTCGGCGTACCCGAAGGGGACCGATCGGACGATGGGTTCGGGCGGATCGGCCGTAGCGGCCCACCCGCCCGTGGTTCGGCGACCGGTCAGCGGCCGTTCGGTCGTGGCGGAGGGGTCGGCTCCGGCCGCCCGTTCCCCGTGCAGCTCATGTGGTTCTCCTTCGTGATGTCCGGCCTCACTCGAGGCCGGCGTCCAGCGTGATGGTGGTGCCGGAGAGCGCCTTGCTGACCGGGCAGCCGTCCTTCGCCTGCTGCGCCGCGGCCTCGAAGCCCGCCGCGTCCAGGCCGTCGACCTCGCCGCGGACGGTGAGAGCGATCCCGGTGATGGCGAAGCCGCCGGCCGGGTCCGGGCCGAGGGTGACCTCGGCCCGCACGTCGAGGGACTGCGGCGTGCCGCCGGCCTCGGCGATGAACGCGGAGAGCTGCATCGCGTAGCAGGCGGAGTGGGCCGCGGCGATGAGCTCCTCGGGACTGGTCGTCCCGCCGGCGTCGTCGGCCGCCCGCTTGGGGAAGCTGACGTCGTAGGTACCGACCTTGCTGCTGCTGAGCTCCACCTGACCGGCGCCCTGCTCCAGGGTGCCGTTCCATGCGGTCCGCGCGGTGCGAGTGGGCATCGTGGCCTCCGGGTCTCCTCGGTGTCGGGTTCTCGTTCTCTCCAACACCTGGGATGCCCGACCCGTCCGCGTTCTCACGGAGTGTGAGACGACCGGTCGGAGCTCGACGGCGAACGGGGGATCAGCGGGCGGCGGGCGCCGAGCCGAGACCCGATCCGGTGACGCTCCGCCGGTGAACGGTCGCGCGGCGATCGAGGGGGGTCAGCGGACCTCGACGCGGTCGCCGACGCGGAGGTGGCCGAAGAAGGCCTCGGCGTCCTCGAAGGCCAGCCGGACGCACCCGGCCGACGGCGTGTGCAGGTTGCCCTCGTGGAAGGCGATCCCGCCCGCGGCGAAGAACACGGCGAACGGCATGGGCGCCCCGTCGAACTCGCCGCTGCGGTGGTCCCGGTGCTTCCACTCGACCCGGAAGTCGCCCCGCGGGGTCTCCCGCTCGGGCCCGCCGGGGCTGATCGGCACCGGGCCGCGGGCGACGTCCCCGTCCTCGATCAGCCAGGCGATCCGCTCGTCCAGGTCGACGCACGCGCGCGCGGCCTCCGAGCACGGCGTGCCGTCGGCGATGTCGTCCGCCTGCGCGGTGCCCGTGGCACCGAGCGTGACCAGGCCGACGACGACCGCGGTCGCCGCCCAGCGACGCGCGAGACTGCTGTGCCTACCCATGCCGACGTCCTCACCCGTGTACCTCGCCGGCCCGACCTGCCGCGCGTCCGCCACCCCAACGAGAGACGGCGGAACGGGGTTACGGTGCGCGCCCGGATGGTGTTCCGCCGTGACGACGTAGGATTCGCGGGTCCGGACGTCGGCGCTGCTCCGGCGCGCAGGTCAGCGACGAGGGAGCCGCAGCCCATGCCCGAAACCGTCCCGATGCCTGCCGTGTCCCCCGCGGCGGCCGTCGTCCTCGCCGCGGGCGAGGGCACCCGGATGCGGTCGGCGGTCCCGAAGGTCCTGCATCCGATCGGGGGGCGCAGCCTGCTCGGGCACGCGGTCCACGCCACGGCGGCGCTCGATCCGGCGCACCTGGTCGTGGTGGTCGGACACGGCCGGGAGCAGGTCGCGGTCGCCGTCGGTGACTTCGCCGACGAGCTGCAGCGCACGGTGGTCACCGCCGTCCAGGATCGGCAGCTCGGCACCGGTCACGCCGTCGGCTGCGGCCTCGCCGACCTGCCGGCCGACCTCGCCGGGCCGGTGCTCGTGAGCTACGGCGACGTCCCGCTGCTGGAACCGGCCACGCTCGCCGCGCTGCTCGCCGCGCACCACGACGGCGGCTGCGCGGTCACCGTCCTCACCACGACCCTCGAGGACCCCACCGGGTACGGCCGCATCGAGCGGGGGCCGGGCGGGACCGTCACCGGCATCGTCGAGCAGGCCGACGCCGCGCCCGAGCAGCGGCGGATCCGCGAGATCAACTCCGGGGTGTACGTGTTCGACGCGGCGTTCCTGCGCGCCGGCCTGGGCCGCCTCGGCACCGGGAACAGCCAGGGCGAGCTCTACCTCACCGATCTCGTCGCGATGGCGCACGCCGACGGGTCGGGCGCGGGCGCCCTCGCGTGCGCCGACGCGTGGCAGGTCACCGGCGTCAACGACCGGGTGCAGCTCGCCGCCGTGCGCGCCGAGCTCAACCGCCGCGTGCTGGACCGCTGGATGCGCGCGGGCGTCACCGTCGTCGACCCGGCCACCACCTGGGTCGACGTGCAGGTGCAGCTCGGCGTCGACGTCGTGCTGCACCCCGGCACGCAGCTGCACGGCGTCACCTCGGTCGGCGACGGCGCGACGATCGGCCCGGACACCACGCTCACCTCGTGCGAGATCGGGGCCGGTGCGTCGGTGGTCCGCACGCACGGCAGTGACTCCGCCATCGGGCCCGGCGCGTCGGTCGGACCGTTCGCCTACCTGCGCCCCGGCGTCCGGCTCGGCCGGGCCGGCAAGATCGGCACGTTCGTCGAGGTGAAGAACTCCGACATCGGAGCCGGCACCAAGGTCCCGCACCTCACCTACGTCGGCGACGCCACCATCGGCGAGCACAGCAACATCGGCGCCTCGTCGGTGTTCGTCAACTACGACGGCGTGCGCAAGCAGCGCACCGTCATCGGCTCGCACGCCCGCACCGGCTCGGACAACACCTTCATCGCCCCGGTGCACGTCGGCGACGGTGCCTACACCGGCGCGGGCGCCGTCGTGCGGGAGGACGTCCCGCCGGGGGCGCTGGCGGTGTCGGCCGGGTCACAGCGGACCATCGAGGGATGGGTCGCGCGCAAGCGACCCGACACGGCGGCCGCGAGAGCGGCCCACGACGCCCTGGAGGCTGAAGCTCCGTGAGCGAGCGACAGCGAGCGAACCACCTGCGCGGTGCCCTGCGCGCAGCGCCGACCGAGTGCTGCGAGGGAGCGCGATGAGTGCCATGTCGGCCACGCCCAAGAAGAACCTGATGCTCTTCTCGGGGCGGGCACATCCCGAACTCGCCGAGCAGGTGGCCAAGCACCTGGACGTCACCATCACGCCGCAGTCGGCCTACTCCTTCGCGAACGGTGAGATCTTCGTCCGCTTCGAGGAGTCGGTGCGCGGCTGCGACGCCTTCGTCCTGCAGAGCCACTCCGCACCGATCAACGACCAGATCATGGAGCAGCTGATCATGGTCGACGCGCTCAAGCGCGCCTCGGCCAAGCGGATCACCGTGGTCATGCCGTTCTGGGGCTACGCGCGCCAGGACAAGAAGCACCGCGGTCGCGAGCCGATCTCCGCGCGCCTGGTCGCCGACATGTTCCTGGTCGCCGGCGCGGACCGGATCATGACCGTCGACCTGCACACCGCCCAGATCCAGGGCTTCTTCGACGGCCCGGTCGACCACCTCTTCGCCCTGCCGGTGCTCGCCGAGCACGTCCGGCGCACCTACGCCGACGAGGCCCTCGCGGTGGTCTCGCCCGACTCCGGCCGCGTCCGCCTCGCCGAGCGCTGGGCCGAGACGCTCGGCGGCACCCCGCTGGCGTTCATCCACAAGACCCGCGACCCGCGCAAGCCCAACGAGGCCGTCGCGAACCGGGTCGTCGGCGACATCGACGGTCGGCTCTGCGTCGTCATCGACGACATGATCGACACCGGTGGCACGGTGGCGAAGGCGGTCGAGGCACTGCTCGCCCATGGCGCGAAGGACGTGGTCGTGGCCGCCACCCACGGCGTCCTGTCCGGCCCGGCCACGGAGCGCCTCGCCAACTGCGGGGCCCGTGAGGTGATCTTCACCGACACGCTCCCGATCCCGGAGGAGAAGCGCTTCCCGGCGATGACGGTCCTGTCCATCGCGCCGCTGCTGGCCCAGGCCGTGCACCAGGTGTTCGACGACGGCTCGGTCACCAGCCTCTTCGACGGCAACGCGTAGCCCCCGCGAGTCGGGGTCTCCGGGCGCGCGAGTCGGGGTCTCCGGGCGCACCGATGCCCCGACACGCTCGCACCCAGGCCCCGACTCGCGGGTGGGTGCGGGGCCTGCGCGACCGGTCGCGTATCGTTTCCCCCAGTTCCGCGGCGAGGGCGGGTGTCCTTCTAGCCCGCCGTGATCGACGCAGGCCCGGTCCGTCCGGTGAGCCTCGCCGCGCGCTCACACGCAGACGTCTGACCGAGGAGTAACACCGTGGCCGAGGCCCGCATCGACGCCGAGACCCGCACCGAGTTCGGCAAGGGCGCCGCCCGCCGCACCCGACGTGCCGGCAAGATCCCCGCCGTGCTCTACGGGCACGGCACCGACCCCCAGCACCTCTCGCTCCCGGAGCTGGAGTTCAAGCGGGTCGTCCGCGAGCAGGGCCGCAACGCCGTGGTCACCCTGAACATCGGCGGCACCCCGCAGCTCGCGCTGACCAAGACGGTCGTGCAGCACCCGATCCGGCCCTACATCGAGCACGTCGACCTGCTGGTGATCCGCCGCGGCGAGAAGGTCGTCGTCGAGATCACGGTGCACATCACCGGCAGCGCGGCGCCGGGCAGCCTGGTCACCCAGGAGCTCAACACGCTCGAGGTCGAGGCCGACGTGTCGTCGATCCCGGAGTACGCGGAGGTCTCGGTCGAGGGTCTCGCCATCGGCACCCAGATCCTCGCCGGCTCGATCCCCATGCCCGCCAACTGCGAGCTCCGCACCGACCCCGAGGCGCTGGTCGTCAACGTCAACGCCGCGCCCACCGAGTCCGACCTCGAGGACGAGGTCGACACCGCGGGTGCCGGCGTCGTCGAGGACGCGCCCGACAGCGACGCCGGTGACGCCCCGTCGTCCGGGGAGTCCGACGCCGCCGAGGCGTCCGCCGACTCGGACGGCTGATCATGGTGCCGGGTCCTGCACTGGTCGTCGGGCTCGGCAACCCCGGGCCCGACTACGCGGCGACCCGGCACAACGTCGGCTTCCGCGTCGTCGACCATCTGGCGGCGCGGGCCGGCGGCGGCCGGTTCTCCAAGCACCGCGCGAACGCCGAGGTGCTGGAGGGTCGGCTCGCCGGTCGCCGGGTCGTGCTGGCCAAGCCGCGCACGTACATGAACGTGTCCGGCGGTCCGGTCGCGAACCTGGCGAAGTACTTCTCCGTGCCGGTCGAGGACATCGTGGTCGTCCACGACGAACTCGACCTCGGCTTCGGGGTCGTCCGCCTCAAGCGTGGCGGCGGCGAGGGCGGGCACAACGGGTTGCGGTCGATCTCGACGTCGCTCGGCACGCGCGACTACCTGCGCGTGCGATTCGGCATCGGCCGCCCACCCGGCCGCCAGGACCCCGCCGACTACGTGCTGCGGCGCTTCGCCGCGGCGGAGGTGAAGGAGCTCGACCTCGCCGTCGACCTCGCCGCCGACGCCGTCGAGGCCCTGCTGGCCGACGGGCTGGAGCCGGCGCAGAACCGGTTCCACGCCCTCTCGGGCTGACCCCTCCGCGCGCCGGTTCAGTCGCCCGGCCACTCCCCGGTCCACCGTTCGAACGCCCGTGCACCGCCGCGGTCGATGGCGGTCTTGACCACGGCGAAGATCGCTCCCTGCAGCGCGGCCGCGACGAGGATCTGCCGGAACGGGTACCCGGTCTGCCCGCTGCGCGCCACCCGATGCCGCGGCCGGGCCGCTCAGACGCGCGCCCGCAGCAACTCGCCGGTCGCCGCGCGGCGCAGCTTGCCCGAGGGGGTCTTCGGCAGGCTGCCCGGACCCAGTACGACGACCTCCGCGGGCCGTACCCCCACCGCGGACACCACCCGCCTGGTGACGTCCTTGCGGATCAGGGACTCCGCCGCCGGGTCACCGGCCTTGCGGGACTCGACGGCCACCAGGAACGACTCGCGGTGCGCCCCGTCGCCCGCGAGCTTGCGGACCGCCACGACGTTGCCGGCGCGGACGTCTCCGGCGTGGGCGGCGGCACGCTCGATGTCGGTGGGGTAGATGTTGCGGCCACCCATGATGATGACGTCCTTGCGGCGCCCGCACACCACGACCTCGCCGCCGACGACGTAGCCCTCGTCGCCGGTGTCGAGCCAGCCGTCGGCGTCCTGGGTGGCGACCGGCCCGTCGACGGTGAGATAGCCGGGCGTCACCGACTCCCCGCGCAGCTGCAGCACCCCGACCTCGCGCTCGCCGAGCACCGCGCCGGCGTCGCCGACCACCCGCACCTCGATCCCGGGCAGCGGCGGGCCCAGGCGGGGGAACCGGCGTCCCGTGCCCGGCTCGGCGCGCCGGTGGGACTCCAGCGCGTCCGGGTCGATCTCGTCGACCTGCAGCCCGGTCCCGACCGGCGCGAACGACACCCCGAGCGCCGTCTCGGCCATCCCGTACGCCGCGAGCACCGACTCGGGTCGCAGCCCGAACCGGGCGCCGGCGGCGGTGAAGGCGTCCACCGCGTCGGGATCGATCGGCTCGGCGCCGTTGAGCGCGATCCGCAGCGTCGACAGGTCCAGCGGGCCCTCGGCGCGCGCGAGCTGGCGGCCGAGCACGGCGTAGGCGAAGTTCGGAGCGGCCGTCACGGTGCCGCCGTACCCCGAGATCAGCTCCGCCCACAGCAGCGGGCGGGTGAGGAAGTCCACGGGCGTGACGGTCACGAGCTCCAGCCCGGTGGCCATCGGCACCGTCAGGAAGCCGACCATTCCCATGTCGTGGAACAGCGGCAGCCACGACACCATCACGTCGCGCTGCACGTCCAGCTCCGACGCCGTGACCATGCCCGCGATGTTGGCGTGCAGGTTGCGGTGGGTGATGCGCACGGCCTTGGGCTCGGCGGTCGAGCCGCTGGTCAGCTGCAGCAGGGCCGTGTCGTCCTCACCCGCGACGTCGGCGTCGGGGGCGGCGCCCGCTCGCTCGTCGCCGTCGGGGGGGTCGCCGTCCAGGGGGTCGCCGTCCAGGGAGTCGATGGTGCGGAACGCGATGCCGCGCTCGGTCAGCACCGGTGCGAGCGCGTCGAACGGGGCGCCCAGCAGCACCAGCTTCGCGCCGATCATGCCCAGTACGGACACGGTGTCCTCGGCCCAGGCGGCCAGGTCGGTGCGCGCGGTCGGCTGGTGCAGCATCGTCACGCTGCCCCCGCACAGCCACACGGCCTGGGCGGCGGGCGCGATCGACGCCGGCTCCCCGGCCAGCACACCCACCGACGATCCGGCGCCCAGCTCGGGCCGCAGCGAGCGGGCCATCCGGAGCGCGGACGCGTGCACCTGCGGCCAGGTGCGTCGCACGGGAGCCTTCGGCTCCCCGGTGGTCATCCCCCGCGACGAGTGCGCGGCGGAGTCCAGCAACATCGCCAGGAACCGGGACATGGGCGCGAGCCTACGTGCTCCGCGCGCCGTCGGTGATCCGTAACTCCACGGTGCACCACCGCTCGGCCGGACCCGCACGCCCCGCCGCCGAGTGCGGGCAGCGGGCCGGTCCGGGGCCACTACCATCGGCGCGTGTCCCACGCCGCGCTGCCCCCGTCCCCCGTCACCGCCGCCGTGGAGGCCGCCCTCCCCGGCGCCCGCGCGGACCTGGAACGGCTGGTGCGGATCCCGAGCGTCTGGGCTGATCCCGCGCACGCCGACGACACCCGCCACAGCGCCGAGGCCGTGGCCGAGCTGGCCCGCGCGGCCGGGGCCGTGGAGGTGGGCGTCGTCGCGGCCGACGGCGGCGCCCCCGCCGTCCTCGCCCACTGGCCGGCCCCGGACGGTGCTCCCACCGTCCTGCTCTACGCCCACCACGACGTCCAGCCCACCGGCGGCGACGCCGAGTGGACCAGCCCGCCGTTCGAGCCGACCGAGCGCGCCGGACGGCTCTACGGCCGCGGCGCCGCCGACGACAAGGCCGGCGTGATGACCCACCTCGCGGTGCTCCGCGCCTACGACGGCCGGCCGCCGGTGGGGGTCACGCTGTTCGTGGAGGGCGAGGAGGAGTCCGGCTCGCCGACGCTGCCCGCCCTGCTGCGCGAGCACCACGCCGCGCTGGCCTGCGACGTCATCGTCATCGCCGACGCCGCCAACCCCGCCGTCGACGTCCCCGCGCTCACCACGAGCCTGCGCGGCCTGGTCGATGTGATCATCGAGGTGTCGATGCTGGAGCGGCCGGTGCACTCGGGGGTGTACGGCGGCCCGGTCGGCGACGCGCTCACCGCGCTGTGCCGCACGCTGGGGAGCCTGCACGACGAGCACGGCGAGGTCGCCGTGCCGGGGCTGGTGCACGGCACGTCCGGGGCCCCCGAGTTCGACGAGGCCACGTTCCGCTCCGACGTCGGCCTGCTCGACGGCGTCGAGCTGATCGGCTGCGGCACGATCCCCGAGCGCTCCTGGAACAAGCCCGCCGCCGCGGTGTTGGGCATCGACGCGCCGCGCGTGGACGAGTCGTCCAACGTGCTGCTGCCCCGCGCCCGCGCCGCGGTCAGCCTGCGCCTGGCCCCGGGAGACGACGCCGGCAAGGCCCGCGACGCGCTCACCGAGCACCTGCGCGCCCACGTGCCGTGGGGGGCGCACGTCGACATCCACCCCCACCACGGCGCAGCCGAGCCGTTCAGCATCGAGGCCACCGGCGCCGCCTACGACGCCGCCCGCCGCAGCTTCGCCCACGCGTACGGCAACGACGCCGTCGAGACCGGGATCGGCGGGTCGATCCCGTTCATCGCGGAGTTCGCGCGCACCTTCCCGGGCGCCGCGGTTCTGGTCACCGGCGTCGGCGACCCGGCCAGCCGGTGGCACGGCATCGACGAGAGCCTCGACCTGGGCATGTTCGGGCGTGGCGTGCTCGCCGAGGCGCTGCTGCTCGCCGACCTCGCGCCCTAGCGCGGTGTCGGCGATCCGCATGCTGGTGCTCGGGGTGGTGCACCAGGCCGGTCAGGCCCACGGGTACCAGGTTCGCCGCGAGCTGCTGAGCTGGCGGGCCGACGACTGGGCCAAGGTCGCGCCGGGCTCGATCTACCAGGCCCTGCGGACGCTGACCAAGCACGGCCTCCTGGAGCCGGTGGCGACGGAGGCGGGCGACGGCGGGCCGGAGCGCACCGTCTACACCCTGACCCCGGACGGCGAGACCGAGCTGCTGCACCTGGTCCGCTCGACGATCACGGACGCGGTGCGCGATCCCGAGTCGCTCAACGCCGCCTTCGCGTTCCTGCATCTGCTACGGCGCCCCGAGGTCGTGGACCTGTTCCACCACCGCGTCCGTGCCCTGTGGGCCCGGCTGGTGCAGGTGGAGCCCCCGCAGGAGGCCCCGCCGCAGCCCGACGACGGGACCCCACCACAGGTGACGGCCCTGATGCGCCTCTACGCCGCGCAGATCCGCGCCGAGATCGACTGGGCGCTCGACGTCGCCGGGCGGGTCCGCGACGGTGAGTACGCGTTCGCCGACGACGTAACTAATCAAGCTTGACTAGCTGGGACGGCCGGGTCCAGGGTGGGGCGCGTGATACACGCACGCGGGCTCGCCCGCACCTTCCGCACGCGCAAGGGCACGGTGGAGGCCGTGTCCGGCGTCGACATCGACGTGTCGGCGGGCGAGCTGGTCGGCTTCCTCGGCCCCAACGGCGCCGGCAAGACCACCACCCTCCGGATGCTCACCACGCTGCTCGTCCCCACCGCCGGCACCGCCTCGGTGGCGGGCCACGACCTGCTCGCCGACCCCGTCGGCGTCCGCCGCAAGATCGGCTACGTCGGCCAGAGCGGCGGCGCGGGCCCGGACTGCCTCGTCGCCGACGAGCTGATCCTGCAGGGCCGGTTCTACGGCATGGGCTCCGCCGACGCCCGCGCCCGGGCGGGCTCGCTGATGGCGGACCTCGACCTCACCGGCCTGGAGACCCGCGTCGTCTCGACGCTGTCCGGCGGCCAGCGCCGCCGCCTCGACATCGCCATGGGCCTGATGCACCTGCCCGGCCTGCTGTTCCTCGACGAGCCCTCCACCGGGTTGGACCCGCAGAGCCGCGCCAACCTGTGGGGCCACATCCGCGGCCTGCACGCCGAGCGCGGCACCACCCTGTTCCTCACCACGCACTACCTCGACGAGGCCGACGCCCTCTGCGACCGCATCCTCGTGATCGACCGGGGCCGGATCGTCGCCGAGGGCTCGCCGGATGCGCTGAAGCGGCGGGTCTCGGGCGATCTCGTCCTGGTCGGCAGCACCGACCCCGCCCGCACCGCCGAGCTCGCCGCGGCGCTCGAGGGCGGCACCGAGCTCGTCGTCGACGGCCCGACCGTGCGTGTCCGCGTGCCCGACGGCGCGGCGGTGCTGCCCTCGCTGCTGCGCGGGCTCGACGCTGCGGGGGTCACGATGACCTCGGTGGAGGTCCGACGGCCCAGCCTCGACGACGTGTTCCTGACGCTGACCGGCCGCTCGTTGCGGGACGCCGAGCAGGGCGAGCAGGTCCCGGAACCGGCCGAGGTGACGTCGTGACCGTCCTCACCGAGACCTGGCTGATCTTCCAGCGGTCGATGAAGCAGTCGCTGCGCAACCCGTTCTGGGTGGTCATCGGGATCGTGCAGCCGTTCCTGTACCTGGCGCTGTTCGGGCCGCTGCTGATCCCGATCGTGCAGAACACCCCGGGCTTCCCGCCCGGTGACGCCTGGCAGGTCCTGGTTCCGGCGCTGCTCATCCAGCTCGGCCTGTTCGGCGGGCTGTTCGTCGGCTTCGCCATCCTCACCGAGTTCAAGGCCGGCGTGGTCGAGCGGATGCAGGTCACGCCGGTGAGCCGCACCGCGCTGCTGCTGGGCCGCGCGCTCAAGGAAACCGCGGTGCTGCTCACGCAGGGCGTCCTGCTGACGGTGCTGGCGATCCCGTTCGGCCTGCGGGCCCCGATCTCCGGCGTGCTGGTGGGGCTGGCCCTGGTCGCCGTGCTCGGGTTCGCGGCGGCGTGCGGGTCCTACGCGCTGGCGATGCAGGTCAAGAGCGAGGAGGCCTTCCTGCCGATCGTGCAGGCGGTCTTCCTACCGATCCTGCTGCTCTCGGGCATCCTGCTGCCGATGACCGTCGCCCCGCCGTGGCTGTTCGCGCTCTCGCGGGCCAACCCGTTCGTCTACGTCGTGGACGCGGCGCGGGCGGTCTTCCAGGGCGACCTGTTCACCACCACCGCGGTCGTCGGCATCGCGGTGGCCGTGGTCCTGGCGGCCGGCGCCCTGTTCTGGGGTGTGCGCGTCTTCCAACGCGAGAACGCCTGACCCACCCCCGCCCGTCGGTCGGGCTTCAGCCCTCGGCGAGCTCGGCGGCGGCCAGCCAGTCCAGCTCCACCTGCTCCATCTCGGCGTCCACGTCGTGCAGTTCCTTACCGAGGACGGCCAGCCGATCCGGGTCGGTGGCCGCCTCGGCCAGCGCCGCGTGCAGCTTCTCCTGGGCTTTCGTGAGCGCCGTCATCCGCCGCTCGATGCGCTGCAGGTCCTTGCGGGCTGCGCGCTGGTCGGCGGCGCTGGAGGCCGGTCGTGGTGTCGCGGCCGACGGTGTCGCGGCCGTGAGGCCGTTGACCTGTTCGCCCGCACGGGCCCGCCGTCGCAGGTACTCCTCGATACCGCCGGGCAGGTGCGTGATCTTCCCGTCGCCGAACAGCGCGACGACCGTGTCGGTGGCCCGTTCCAGCAGGTAGCGGTCGTGGCTGACGACGACGAGCGTGCCCGCCCAGCCGTCGAGCAGGTCCTCCAGCCGGGCCAGGGTGTCCACGTCGAGGTCGTTGGTGGGCTCGTCGAGCAGCAGCACGTTGGGCTCGGCCATCAGCAGCCGGGTGAGCTGCAGGCGCCTGCGCTCCCCGCCGGAGAGGTCGCCGACCGGGGTCCACTGCCGCGACGCCGGGAACCCGAGCCGCTCCAGCACCGAGCTGGCCGTGAGCTCCAGCTTCCCGAGCTTGACGTACTTGGCCACCTGCTCGGTGGCCTCCAGCACCCGCATGCCGGTGGGCAGGTCCACGAGCTCCTGGCTCAGCTCGGCGAGCTGCACGGTGGTGCCGGTGATCAGGCGCCCGCTCTCCAGCGGACGTTCCCCGGTCAGCGTGCGCAGCAACGTGGTCTTGCCCGAGCCGTTGACGCCGACGATCCCGATCCGGTCGCCGGGGCCCAGCCGCCACGTGACGTCGTCGAGCAGCGTGCGCCCGGCGACCCGCGCCGTCGCGTCCTCCAGCTCCAGCACGGTCTTCCCGAGCCGGTTGGTGGCGAACCCGAGCAGCTCCACGGTGTTGCGCGGCGGCGGCACGTCGGCGATCAGTGCCTCGGCGGCCTCGATCCGGTACCGCGGCTTGGACGTGCGCGCGGGCGGGCCGCGACGCAGCCACGCCAGCTCCTTGCGGGCCAGGTTCTGCCGCTTGGCCTCGGCGGAGTCGGCCTGCCGGGTGCGCTCGGCGCGGGCGTAGATCCAGTCGGCATAGCCGCCGAGGTAGCTCTCGACCCTGCCGCCCGCCACCTCCCACGTGCGGGTGCAGACCGCGTCGAGGAACCACCGGTCGTGCGTGACGACCACGACACCGCAGCGCCGGGACAGCAGGTGCTCGGCGAGCCAGGTGATGCCCTCGACGTCGAGGTGGTTGGTCGGTTCGTCGAGGACGACGAGGTCCGGGTCGCCGACGAGCGCCGCGGCCAGCGCCACGCGGCGCTTCTCCCCGCCGGACAGGCCGTCGGTCGTCCGGTCGAGATCGCCGATGCCCAGCCCGTCGAGGACGTCGCGCACCTTGGCGTCGGCGGCCCACTCGTGGTCCGCGGCGCCCTCCCAGTGGGCCAGCACGACGTCGCGGACGCGGGCGCCCGGCGCGAGCCGGTCGCCCTGGGCGAGGTGCGCCAGGTTGAGCCCGCCCACGCGGCTCACGCGGCCGCCGTCGGGGGCGCGCTCGCCGGTGATGATGTCGAGCAGCGTGGTCTTGCCGCCGCCGTTGAGCCCGACGACGCCCACGCGCTCACCGCGCTCCACGCCGAGTGACACGGCGTCGAGCAGCACGCGCGAGGCGTCACCGGGGACGTGGGCGGTGACGGCCTCGAGGTTGACGAGGTTCTGTGGGCGGGCCATCAGGCACGCACCGGGGGCCAGCTCGTGGGCGGTGCGCCGGGCGGTTCCTGGTGCTCGACGACCCGGGCTCCCGGCACCGGGCCGTGTGCCACCCGCACCGTGCGGCACACGCCCAGCCCGGCCAGCTCGGTGGCCACCTCGATCGCCGCGTCCCCGCTGGTGCACAGGAACGCGCAGGTGGGCCCGGACCCGGAGACGATGCCGGCCAGCGCGCCTGCGTCCACCCCGGCCCGCAGGGTGCGCCGCAGGTCGGGGGCCATGCTGACAGCCGCGGCCTGCAGGTCGTTGCCCAGCGACAGCGCGAGCTGGCGGGGGTCGCCGCCGGAGACGGCCTCCAGGACCGGTTCGACCGGGCGCGCCGCGGGCTCGGCGTCGCCCCGCAGGCGGTCCAGCTCGGCGAACACCTTCGGGGTGGACAGCCCGCCGCGATGCAGCGCGATCACCCAGTGCTGGGGGTGCCGCGACAGTATCGGGATGATCTGCTCACCCCGGCCGGTGCCGAGCGCCGTGCCGCCGTAGAGCGCGAACGTGACGTCGCTGCCCAGGTCGGCGGCCAGCGGGGCCAGCTCGTCGCGGGTGAGGTCCAGCTTCCACAGTGCGGAGAGCCCCACCAACGCGGCCGCGGCGTCGGCGCTGCCGCCCGCCATGCCGCCCGCGACGGGGATCCCCTTGCGCAGCATCAGCCGGACGTCGGGGTCGCGCGCGGCGTGCTCGGCGAGGCGCTGCACCGCGCGCCAGGCGAGGTTCGTCTCGTCCGCGGGGACCTCGGTGACGCCCTCCCCGAACACCTCGATCCCCGGTTCCTCGCCGGCCGCGACCGTCACCTCGTCGAACAGGCTCACCGCGTGGAAGACCGTGACGAGGTCGTGGAAGCCGTCGACACGCTGCGGCCCCACGGCCAGATGCAGGTTGATCTTGGCGGGTACCCGGACGGTGACCGGGGGCGGGGCGGCGGACAGCACCGCTCAACCCTACGTGCGTGTGCCCCCGGTGCCCCGTCAGCCCGGGGGTTCGGCGTCGTTGGGGCGGTTGAGCAGCGACAGGATCTCGGCCTGGCCGACGGCGAGCATGGAGAACCCGCGCCGCATCTCCGACTCCATCGAATCCATCCGATGCCCCTGCTCCACCTGGGTCTCGCGCAGCGACTCCAGCAACGACTTGTGCACGTCGAGCTTGGCGGTGTGCGTGTCGAGCGTGGCGGTGTGGTCGCGGAGCATTGCGGTGTGCTCACGGAGCGTGGCGGTGTGGCTGTCGAGCGTGGTGGTGTGGTCGCGGAGCATTGCGGTGTGCTCACGGAGCATGGCGGTGTGGCTGTCGAGCGTCGCCGTGTGGCTGTCGAGCGTCGCGGTGTGGCTGTCGAGCGTCGCGGTGTGGCTGTCGAGCTTGGCGGTGTGTTCCCGCAGGGTGGCCTCCATGGCCGAGACATCGCGGTCGGCGCCACCGGCCAGCACGCGGGCGGCCGCAGCGTCCTGCCGGATGGCGCGGACCTCGCCCTCCAGTGCCGTGACCCGGGCGTCCAGCTCGTCCATCGACGTCATGGACGAAGAATACTGTCCACCGCGTGTGCCGTGGGCCCGAACCGACGATCTCGGGGGCATGCTCAGGTGCGGGGGCGGGCGGAGGCGACGCGGGCAAAATCCTCGATGCCCAACCGCTCCGCGCGGGTCATCGGATCGACGCCCGCGGCGCGCAGTGCGGCCTCGGCCGCCGCCGGGGAGCCGGCCCAGCCGGCGAGGGCGCTGCGCAGGGACTTGCGACGCTGTGCGAAAGCCGCGTCGACCAGCTCGAAGACCGCGACCCGGTCGCCGGGCGGCGGGTCGCGGCGGTCGAACGCCAGCAACCCGGAGTCGACGCCGGGCACCGGCCAGAACACCGCCCGCGGCACCGGCCCGACGCGCCGGGCCGCGGCGAACCAGGCCAGCTTGGCACTCGGCACACCATAGGCCCTGCTGCCGGGCGGGGCGGCGAGCCGCTCCGCCACCTCGGCCTGCACCATCACCAGCCCACGGCGCAACCCCGGCAGCTCGGCGAGCAGGTTCAGCACCACGGGCACTCCGACGTTGTAGGGCAGGTTCGCGACCAGCGCGGTCGCCCCGGGCAGCGCAGCGGCCCGCACGCGCAGGGCGTCGCCGGTCACCACCGTGAGCCGGCCGACCAGGGACGGGGCCCGGTCGGCGACGGTGTGGGGCAGTCGTGCGGCGAGGACCGGGTCGATCTCCACGGCGTGTACGGCGGCGACGGCGGGCAGTAGCGCGAGGGTGAGCGAGCCGAGTCCGGGACCCACCTCGACGACCACGTCGTCGGCGGCGAGTTCGGCCGCGCGGACGATGCGGCGCACGGTGTTCGGGTCGTGCACGAAGTTCTGCCCGAGCTTCTTCGTGGGCCGGATCCCCAGCTCCTCGGCGAGCGCGCGGACCTCCGCGGGGCCGAGCAGGCGTGCGTCCGTCACCCGGGAAGCCTGCCCGCCCCGGCAGGACCGGTTCCCACCGGGTCGCGGTTGCCTACCGGGGCAGGCCGAGCTTGCGCGAGCAGGCCGGCCAGGCGCCGTAGCCGCCACGGTCGTCGCGGACGCGGGTGGCCACCGCGATCTGCTCCTCGCGGCTGGCCTGGTGCGGCAGGTCGGCGTACTGGTCGCCGCCGTAGGCGTTCCACGTGGAGCGGTCGAACTGCAGGCCGCCGTAGTAGCCGTTGCCGGTGTTGATCGACCAGTTGCCGGTGGCCTCACACGTGGCGAGCCGGTCCCAGACGCCCCCGTCGCCCACGGCGGGTGCCCGCACCTCGGGCTCCACGTCGTCGTTCGTGCCGACCCTGACGATCCGCGGTGTCGGTGGTGTCGTCGAGCCGGCGCGCACCTGCTCGCGACGCACCTCCTGGCCGTTCTGGACGTAGACGCGCACCACCGTCGTCTGCTCGCCGGGGCGGCCCGGGTCGACGACCTCGCGCTCGCCGCGCGGCAGCTCCGGATCTTCGATGATCTCCTCCGGTGGCTCGATGGCCCGGGTCTCGATCACCTCGCCCTCGCCGTTGCGCACGATCTGCACGGCGGTGCCGTCGGTGAGCACGGTGTCCGGGCTGGGGACGGTGATGTCCTCCGGGCCCAGCGCGAGTCCCTGCTCGGCGAGCAACCCGGCGACGGTGCCGGCCGTGGTGGTCAGCGGCACCTGCGCCGCGGGCCCGTCGGTGAGGGTGACGGCGCGGGGCACGCTGAGCTCCAGTGCGAAGCCGGCCAGCGGGATGACCGCGTCGGGGGACGCCGACATCTGGATCGGCTCGGCGGTCATGCCGAGGCCGGCGAGCGCCTCCTGCACGGATGCGGCGGTGGTCCACACCTGCCGCTCGGAGCCGCCCTCGACCAGGGTGAGCGGGCGGGCCCGGTTGAGGATGACGTGGTCGCCGTCGGCGAGGTCGGTGGGCAGCGCCGGTTCGACGCGGTCCTGGGGGCCCGGGGTCAACCCGGCCGCGGCGAGCGCTCCCGCGACGTCGTTCGCGAACGTGTGGACCGTGCGGTCCTCGCCGTCGACGGTGACCAGCACCGACTTGTCCATCGCCAGCGCGCTCGCCCCGCCGCCGACGAGGGCGAGCAGCACGGCGAGGACGGTGGCACGCACGGCCAGCCGGTGACGCCCGCCCGAGCGCTGCTCGGGGACCGCGGCGGGGGACGGGGCCGCGGCGGGTGCCGGGGCCGGCGGGGCCCCCGCGGGCACGGCGGCGAACGGCGCGGTCAGCGGCTCGTCGCCCGGCTCCGCCGCCGCGGGAACCACCGGGACCGGCCCGGTACGGAGGCCATCGGGCTCGACGCGCGGGATCGGGCGGGTGAGGTCGTCGATGTCGGGCAGGTCGGGGAACTCGGACAGGTCCTGGATCCGGGGCGGTTCGACCAGCCGCATCCGCGCGGCCCGTCCGACCGCCCACCCCTGATCGGCCTCGGGCGGGCTCGACGGTCCGGGGAACGTGTCGGCGGATCCGAACCAGAGGTCGGCTCCGGACCCGGCGGGGGTGATATCCCCGACCCGGGCGAGCGCGGCCCTACGGCGCGCGCGCGCGGAAACGTCGACCACACCGATCCTGACTGACGACGGACCCGGGCAGGGGAGGAATCACCGGTCGCGGTGGCCCGAGGGCGGGGGAGCAGGGGGAGCGCCCCGTGCCACCGCGACCGCTGTGCTGGGGAGCGTTCCCCACCCCGGCTTCAGCGATCACGGAACCGTAACGGGACGTGAGTGAAGTTGCCGAGCTGCGACACACCGTGAGCGCCGAGCGGCGGGTTCGCTACGCCGAACGTGCCCCGCCCTCGGCGGGCGTGTCGCCCGGCGCGATCGACGGCAGCTCGTCGAGCCTGAAGACGCGCTCGGCGTTACGCCGAGCGGCGTCTGCGACGCGTTCGGCGGACACGCCACGCAACATCGCGATGCCCCGCACGGTCCAGGGCAGGCAGTAGGGCTCGTTGGCCCGCCCGCGGTGCGGGTGCGGGGTGAGGAAGGGTGCGTCGGTCTCCACGAGGAACGCGTCCTCGGGCACGAGCCGGGCGGCCTCGTGCAGGTCGCGGGCGTTGGTGAAGGTGACCGGCCCGGCGAACGAGAGCACGTAGCCGGCGTCGAGACACTCGCGCGCCATCGCCGCGTCGCCGGAGAAGCAGTGGAAGACCACCGTCCCCGGCGCACCCTCCTCGCGCAGGATGCGCAGCACGTCGGCATGGGCGTCCCGGTCGTGGATCATCAGTGGCTTGCCCAGCCGCTTCGCGAGGTCGACGTGCCAGCGGAACTCGCGTTGCTGGGCGTCGTGCGGGGAGTACTCCCAGTGGTAGTCCAGCCCGGTCTCGCCGACGGCGACCACCCGCGGATCCGTGGCGAGGCGTTCGATCTCCGCGCGCTCGTCGTCGGTGACGGAGGCGGTCCGCGTGGGGTGCAGCGCCACCGCGGCGGCGACGCGGGGGTCCCAGTGCGCGGCCCGCACGGCGAACCGGGCGCCGTCGAGGTCGTCGGCGATCGTGACGGCCCGCGCGACGTTGACCGCCTCGGCCCGGTCCATCGCCGCGCGCACCGACTCCGCGTCGTCGAAACCGCACGCGTCCAGATGGGTGTGGGAGTCGACGGTCGGCACCCCGAGCGCCGGAGGCGGCTCGGGTGCCGCCCGCCGCCCGTGCGCCGTCATCCCGCACCGCCGTCGGACGAGTGGGACTCTCGTACGAACCGATGGGACGAGCGTCCCGCTCGTCGGGTCGTCACGGCGCGATCGGGGCCCAGTCCGGGCCCGTCTCGCCCAGTTCCGGGGCCAGCTTCCGGAAGATCGGACTGGGCTTCTGCAGGGGGCGGCCGATCTCGACCGGGGTGCTCGCCCACCTCGCCTGCTCGCCGGCGTAGTCGCCAGTCAGGACCGGGTACGCGGGGCCCTCGCCGAGCTCGGCGACCTCCCGGACCTCCGGCTGCGCCGCCCACACCCCGGTGCCGCCCAGCGCCTCGTGCACCTGCTGCGCGGAGTGCGGCAGGAACGGCGTGAGCAGCGTGTTGGCGTCCTGCACGACCTGCAGCGCGGTGTGCAGGATCGTGTCGCGGCGGTCGGGATCGTCCTTGCGCTTCCACGGCTCCTGGTCGCTCAGGTACCGGTTGGCCAGCGTGACGATCCGCATCGCCTCGCTCGACGCCTGCTTGAACCGGTTGCGCGCCAGCAGCTCTCCCACCGAGTCGAAACCCGCCTTCGACGCGGCGAGCAGCTCGGCGTCGGCGTCGGTGGGCGCGGTCGGCTTCGGGATGGCGCCCACGTTCTTGTGGGCCATCGAGATCGAGCGGTTGACGAGGTTGCCCCACTCGTTGGCCAGCTCGAAGTTCGTGCGCCGGACGAACTCGTCCCAGGTGAAGTCGGTGTCCTGGTTCTCCGGGCCCGCCACCGAGATGAAGTAGCGCAGCGCGTCCGGGCCGAACTCCTCGAGGAAGTCCGTCACGTAGATGACGGTGCCGCGGCTGGTGGAGAACTTGGAGCCGCTCATCGTCAGGAACTCGCTGGAGACGATCTCGTCGGGCAGGTTCAGCGTGCCGAACGCGCCCGGCGACCCGCCCCGGTCGCCCGCGCCGTTCTGGCCCAGCAGCAGCGCGGGCCAGATCACCGAGTGGAAGACGATGTTGTCCTTGCCCATGAAGTAGTAGGCCTGGGCCGACGGGTCGGTCCACCACTGCTTCCAGGCCTCCGGGTCCGGGCCCCGCCGCGCCCACTCCACCGACGCGGACAGGTAGCCGATCACGGCGTCGAACCACACGTAGAGCCGCTTCATCGGCTGGTCGCTCCAGCCGTCGAGCGGGATCGGCACGCCCCAGTCGAGGTCGCGGGTGATCGCGCGCGGCTTGAGGTCGGCGGCCAGGTTGGCCGAGAACTTCAGCACGTTGGGGCGCCAGTCGGTACGGGTGGACAGCCACGAGCCCAGCGACTCGGCGAAGGCGGGCAGGTCGAGGAAGAAGTGCTCGGTCTCGACGAACTCCGGCGTCTCACCGTTGATCTTCGAACGCGGGTTCTTGAGGTCGGCCGGGTCGAGCTGGTTGCCGCAGTTGTCGCACTGGTCGCCGCGGGCGTGCTCGTAGCCGCAGATCGGGCAGGTGCCCTCGACGTAGCGGTCGGGCAGCGTCCGGCCGGTCGACGGGCTGATCGCGCCCATCGCCTTCTTCGTGAACACGTACCCGTTGCGGTGCAGCGCGAGGAACAGCTGCTGGACGACCTCGTAGTGGTTGCTCGTGGTCGTGCGCGTGAACAGGTCGTAGGACAGCCCCAGCCCCTGCAGGTCCTCCACGATCACGCGGTTGTACTTGTCGGCGAGCTGGCGCGGGGTGAGCCCCTCGGCGTCGGCCTGCACCTGGATCGGGGTGCCGTGCTCGTCGGTGCCCGAGACCATGAGCACCCGGTCGCCGACCATCCGCCGGTAGCGGGAGAAGACGTCGGAGGGCACACCGAAGCCGGAGACGTGGCCGATGTGCCGGGGACCGTTGGCGTAGGGCCACGCCACGGCGGTCAGCACGGGGGTACTCATGGTGACCAGCGTATGCCCGTGGGGTGACCGACTTTCGGCCGCGCTCCCGTCAGGGTTTCCTTCACTCATATAGGTGTGGCTATCCTGAGCCGTGCACACCGACAGGTCCACCCTGCAGGGCCTCGACCTCCATCTGGGCTACCACGGCGTCCCGGTCGTGCACGGCGCCAGCGTGCGGCTGGCCCCCGGCCGGATCAGCGCGCTCGTCGGGCCGAACGGCAGTGGCAAGTCCACGCTCCTTCGTGCGCTCGCCCGGCTGCACCGCCCCTCCGGCGGGACGATCCGGCTCGACGACGACACCGACGCCCTCGCGCTCACCCGCCGCGACTTCGCCCGCCGGGTCACGCTGCTCGCCCAGAGCCGCCCCGTGCCCACCGGCCTGTCGGTGCGCGACGTCGTCGGCTTCGGTCGTCACCCCTACCGAGGCCGCTGGCGTGGGGCCGACCCGACCGGCACCGCCGCGGTCGATCGCGCGATGACGGTCACCCGGATCCTCGACCTCGCCGAGCGGCCCGTCGACGAGCTGTCGGGTGGGCAGCTCCAGCGCGTCTGGCTGGCCGGCTGCCTGGCCCAGGACACCGGCGTCCTGCTCCTGGACGAGCCCACCAACCACCTCGATCTGCGCTACCAGGTGGAGATCCTCGACCTGCTGCGCGACCTCGCCGACGACGACGGCGTGGCGGTCGGGGTGGTCCTGCACGACCTCGACCACGCCGCGGCCGTCGCCGACGAGATCGCGCTGCTCGCCGAGGGCCGCGTGCGCGCCGCCGGCTCGCCAGCGGACGTCCTCACCACCGAGCTGCTGTCGGAGGCCTACGGCATCCGCGTGGAGATCGACCACGACCCCGCCACCGGGGCCCTGCGCACCCGGCCGATCGGCCGGCACACGGAACGAAAGGCGATGCGATGAGACGCACCACCCGGAACTGGTCCTGGCCGCTGCTCGCGGCGGCGGCGGCGCTGGCGCTGGCCGCCTGCGGCACGACCGAGCAAGCCGCGGCCCCCGATGCCGCGACCCGGCGGGCGAGCAGGTCACGGTCACCGACGCCCGCGGGCAGGAGGTCGTACTGGAGGGTCCGGCCGAGCGCACCGTCGGGCTGGAGTGGAACGTCGTCGAGCACCTGGTCTCGCTCGGCGTGATGCCGGTCGGTGTCGCCGACGTCGAGGGCTACGGGAACTGGGTGCAGTCCGCGCCGCTGACCGGCGACGTCACCGACGTGGGGGTGCGCGGGGAGCCCAGCGTGGAGTCGATCGCCGCGCTGGATCCCGATCTCGTGGTCGGCACCACCGACCTGCCCGACTCCGCGATCGCGCAGTTGGAGACTATCGCGCCGGTGCTCATCGTGCGCTCGGCGGACGCCTCGGACCCGATCGGGCAGATGCGCACCAACGTCGACCTGGTCGCGCAGGCCACCGGCACGCAGGACGCCGCGACGGCCGTGCTGGCCGACTTCGACGCCGCTCTCACCGCGGGCGCCGACGCGATCGCGGCCGCCGGGCTGGCCGGGCGGCCGATGGCGTTCTCCGACGCCTACATCGTCGACGGCCGGCTGACGATCCGGCCGTTCACCGGTGACTCGCTGGCCGGGGCGGTGGCCGCGGAGATCGGGCTGCCCAGCGCGTGGACGATCGAGGGCGACCCCGACTACGGCCTGGCCTCCACCGACGTCGAGGGGCTGACCGCGCTGGGCGACGTGGAGTACCTCTATTACGACAACGCCGCGGTCACTCCCGATCCGATCAGCGAGGCGCTCACCGGCAACGCGGTATGGGAGTCGCTGCCCTTCGTCCAGGCGGGCAACGTCACGCGGCTGCCCGACGGCATCTGGATGTTCGGCGGGCCGGTGTCGATGCAGGCCTACGTCGACGCCGTCGTCGCCGCGGTGACCGGCTGACGTGACGCTCTCCCCGCCGGCCCCCGCGACGGCGGTCCCCGCCGCCGCACCGGCCCGCCCGTTGCGGGTCACCGGTGCCGCCGTCGGGGGCACGGCCCTGGTCGTCGCGCTCGCGGCGGCGCACCTCACCCAGGGCACGGCCGCGGTGGCGGCGGGAGACCTGTGGGCGCTGCTCACCGGCGGCGGCACCGACCAGGCCGCGGCCGTGGTCGTCGCCTCGCGGATGCCGCGGCTGCTGGCCGGGCTCGTCGTCGGGGCGGCGCTGGGGGCGGCCGGGGCGGCACTGCAGTCGATCGCGCGCAACTCCCTGGCCGCGCCGGACACGCTGGGGGTCAACGCCGGCGCGCACCTGGCGGTGGTCGTGGTGGCGGCGGCGGGGGTGAGCCTGCCGTTCTACGCCTCCGGGCTGCTGGCGTTCGCCGGTGGGCTGGCCGCGGCCGGCCTGGTACTGGCCCTGTCCGCGGGCGGCGGCTCGGCGCCGACCCGGCTGGTGCTGGCCGGGTCGGCGGTCTCGCTGGCCCTCTACTCGCTGACCACCGTGCTGCTGCTGCTGTTCGCGCAGGAGACCACCGGGCTCTACGCCTGGGGCAGCGGGTCGCTGGCCCAGACCGGGCTGTCCGCGGTCGGGCAGGCCGCGCCGGTGGTGGCGCTCGGGATCGGGGCGCTGGTCCTGCTCGGGCGGCGCCTGGACGTGCTCGGCCTGGGCGACGACACCGCCGCCGTGCTCGGCGTGCCGGTGCGCCGCACCCGGGCGGTCGTCGTGGTGCTGGCGGTGCTGCTGGCCGCCGCCGCGGTCACCGTGACCGGCCCGATCGGTTTCGTCGGGCTGTGCGCGCCCGCGGTCGTGCGGATCGTCGCGCCGCTGGTGCCGGGGATGCACCGGCACCGGGTGCTCGTGCCGTTCTCGGCGCTGGCCGGCGTCGCGGTCGTGCTCGGCGCCGACGTCGTCGTGCGCGCCGCCCTCGGCGGACAGGCCGGGGTGGAGGTGCCCACGGGGGTCGTCACCACGGTGTTCGGCGCGGTCGTGCTGGTGCTGCTGGCCCAGCGGTTCCGCGACTCCGGACCGACCCGCCAGGCCCCGTCGGTGCGGTCGGCGCGGCTGCGCGACCGGCGCGCGTTCGCCGTCGTCGTGGCGGTGCTGGTGGTGGTCACCGCGGGTGTCACGGCGGGGGCGCTGCTGCTCGGCGACGCCACCCTGCTCGGCGGCGACGTCGTCAACTGGCTCGCCGGGCGCGGCGGCCGGGTCACCACGTTCGTGCTCGACACCCGGGTGCCGCGGGTGCTGGCGGCGCTGCTCGCCGGAGCCGCGCTGGCCCTGGCCGGGACCGCGGTGCAGGCGGTGTGCCGCAACCCGCTCGCCGAGCCGGGCCTGCTCGGCGTCAGCGGTGGGGCCGGGCTGGCGGCCGTCGCGGCGATCACGCTGGTGCCCACCGTCGGCACCTGGGCGCTGGCCGGGGTCACCGCGGCCGGGGCGCTGGTCGCGTGCGCCCTGGTGTTCGGCCTGGCCGCCCGCGGCGGCCTGGCGACCGACCGGCTGGTGCTGATCGGCGTCGGCGTCTCCTACGGGACGCTGTCGCTGATCACCGTCCTCATCGTCCAGACCGACCCGTTCAACGCGACCAAGGCGCTGACCTGGCTGTCGGGATCCACCTACGGCCGCACGTTCGGTCAGCTCGTGCCGGTGCTGGTCGCGCTCGTGCTCGCCACCGTGCTGCTCGCCCGCGCCCGCGAGGAGCTCGACCTCATGGCGCTCGACGACGACACGCCGCGGGTGCTGGGCATCGCGCTGGGCCGCACCCGGCTGGCCCTGCTGACCGTGGCCGCGCTGCTCACCGCCGCCGCCGTGGCCGCGGTCGGGGTGATCGCGTTCGTCGGCCTGGTCGCCCCGCACGCCGCCCGCGCGCTGGTCGGCTCGCGGCACGCCCGCGTCGTCCCGGTGGCGATGCTGCTCGGGGCGGTGCTGGTGTGCCTCGCCGACGTGCTGGGCCGGACGGTCATCGCCCCGGCCCAGCTGCCGGCGGGCCTGCTCACCTCGCTGATCGGCACGCCGTACTTCGTGTGGCTGCTCTGGCGCTCCCGCGCCCGGCTCACCGGATGACCCGGCTCACCGGTCGACCCCGGCTCACGGGTCGACCCCGGCTCACAGGATGAACAGCATCTCCTGGTAGGTCGGCAGCGGCCAGAGGTCGTCGGCGACGACCCCTTCGAGCACGTCGGCCGCCGCGCGGACGGCGGCCATCGCGGGCAGCAGTTCGTCGCGGGCGTGCTCGGCCTCGGCGAGCGCGGTGTCGCCCGGCTCGGCCGCGAGGGCGCCCCGGAGCGTGGCCAGGGCGGCCCGGAGCTCGGTGAGCGGGACCGTCACCTCCGCCAGCGACGACGCGTCGGCGTCCACGCCCGCCGACCGGAGCGCGCCCAGGTTCGTCGCCAGCTCCGTCTGGTGCCGGACCGCGGCGGGCAGGACCTGGGTGGCGCCCAGCTCGAGGGTGATCCGGGCCTCGACCCCGATGGTCAGCGCGTACTGCTCCAGGCCGACCTCGTAGCGGCTGTGCATCTCGCGACGGCTGAACACGTCGTAGCGCTCGAACAGCTCCACGGCGGGTTCCGAGACCAGCTCGGGCAGCGCGTCGAGCGTGGTGCGCAGGTTCGGCAGCCCGCGCTCGGCCGCCTCCACCTGCCACTTGTCGGAGTAGCCGTCGCCGTTGAAGACGACGGCCCCGTGCGTGGCGATGATCTCGGTGAGCAGGTCCTGCACCGCGGTGTCGAAGTCGGCGCCGGCCCGGACCGCGGTCTCCAGCTCCGTGGCGCAGTGGTCCAGCGCCTCGGCCATGATCGTGTTGATGGTGACCATCGGGACGGCGACGGTCTGCATCGAGCCCGGGGCGCGGAACTCGAACCGGTTGCCGGTGAAGGCGAACGGGCTGGTCCGGTTGCGGTCGCCGGGATCGGTCGGCAGCACCGGCAGCGTGTCGACTCCGATCACCATCTGGCCCTTGCTCTTCGACGACGTGGCGCGGCCCTCGGCGATCTGCTCGAACACGTCGGCGAGCTGGTCACCCAGGAAGATCGAGATGATCGCGGGTGGCGCCTCGTTGGCCCCGAGCCGGTGGTCGTTGGTCGCCGAGGCCACCGACGCCCGCAGCAGGCCCGCGTACTGGTGCACCGCGCGGATCACGGCCGCGCAGAACACCAGGAACTGGGCGTTCTCGTGCGGGGTGTCACCGGGGACGAGCAGGCTGCCCAGATCGGCGTTGCCGAGAGAGAAGTTGACGTGCTTGCCCGACCCGTTGACGCCCTCGAAGGGCTTCTCGTGGAACAGGCACTCCATGCCGTGCTTCTTCGCGACGGTCTTCAGGATGGTCATCAGCAGCTGCTGGTGGTCGGCGGCGACGTTGGCCCGCTCGAACATCGGCGCGATCTCGAACTGCCCGGGCGCGACCTCGTTGTGCCGTGTCTTCGCCGGGATGCCGAGCCGGAACAGCTCCCGCTCGGCGTCCATCATGAAGCCCAGGACCCGCTCGGGGATGGCGCCGAAGTAGTGGTCGTCGAACTCCTGGCCCTTGGGCGGCTTCGCGCCGAACAGCGTGCGCCCGGTGTTGAGCAGATCGGGGCGGGCCAGGAAGAAGTGCCGGTCGACGAGGAAGTACTCCTGCTCGGGGCCGCAGAAGGACACGACGTGGCCGGGGTCGGTGTGGCCGAACAGCCGCAGCAACCGTCCGGCGTGCACACCCATCGCCTGCTGGGACCGCAGCAGCGGGGTCTTGTGGTCCAGCGCCTCTCCGGTCATCGACACGAACACCGTCGGGATGCACAGGGTGTTGCCACATCGGCCCTCCAGGACGTACGCCGGGCTGGTCACGTCCCATCCGGTGTAGCCGCGGGCCTCGAACGTGTTGCGCAGCCCGCCGCTGGGGAAGCTGGAGGCGTCCGGCTCGCCCTGCACGAGGGTCTTGCCGGCGAACTCGGCGAGCGCCGACCCGTCGGACACCGGTTCGAGGAAGCTGTCGTGCTTCTCCGCGGTGCGGCCGGTGAGCGGGTAGAACACGTGCGCGTAGTGCGTGGCGCCCTTCTCCAGCGCCCAGTCCTTCATCGCGGACGCCACGGCGTCGGCGACGAGCGGGTCCAGCCGCGCCCCGTTCTCGACCGTCGCCATGACCGACCGGAAGATCGACTTCGGCAGCCGCTTCTGCATCACCGCCCGGTTGAAGACGTTCTCGCCGAACACCTGGCCCGGCGCCTCGCCGACGGCGAAGCCGTGGGACGGGGGGAGATGCGCCTCGACGTCCTTGATCGCCTGCAGGCGAACGGCGTGTCCACTCATGTTCCGACCTCTCGACCAGTACGGCGCTCCACCGGTTGGAGCTCGGCCGGTCGACGCTACGAACGCGCGGTGCCGGGCGTGTTGCGTGCACGTCACGCTGTGTCGCGCCCGGTCAATTCCCCGTGTTGTTCCCGATCACGCCGCGATGCCGCCCGCCCCCGGCGGCCCCGGATTCGCGGTGCACCGATGAGTCGGCCGCCGCGTCGACGTCATGAACCGTGACGGTCGCGGTACCGGGCCGCGACACCGATCCTCGTGGGGGAAGTCATGGTCGTTGAGCCGGAGATCCGTGCGGCGGTGGCCGCCGAACGGGAGGCGCAGGTCGCGCTGTACGCGTCGCTGACCGAGGCCCAGTGGGGTGCGCCCAGCCTGTGCGCCGGGTGGAGCGTGCACACGGTGCTCGCCCACACGACAATGCCGTTCCGCTACTCGGTGCCGCGGGTGGTGCTCGAGCTGGTCAGGGCGCGTGGGAACTTCGATCGCATGGCCGACCGCCGGGCGCGCAGGGACGCCGCGGACCTGACCCCGGAGCAGCTGCTGTCGTCGTTGCGCGACAACATCGAGCACCCGTGGGCGCCGCCGGGCGGTGGCCCGGTCGGAGCGCTGTCCCACGACGTGATCCACGGACTGGACGTCGCCGCGGCGTTGGGCATGGACGACCGCGCGTCGCCGCAGCGGGTCGCCATGGTGCTGGCCGGGATGCGGCGCGAGCAGGTGGCCTTCTTCGGCGTCGACCTGACCGGGATCGAGCTGCGGGCGACCGACGTGGAGTGGTCCCACGGCGTGGGCGACGTCGTCCGGGGCCGCGCCCAGGACCTGCTGCTGGTGCTGTGCGGGCGTCGGGTGCGGGCCGAGCGGCTCGACGGCGAGGCGGTGACCCGCCTGGCCGCGGTGCGGGAGTAGCACCCCAAGGGCTGTCCCCGATCCCGCTCTACCTGCTCGGCGGCCTGGCCTTCGGCAACGGCGGGCTCATCCCGCTCGGCGGCATCGAGGAGTTCACGACGCTGGCCGGCGAGGTCGGCGTCGTGCTGCTGCTCCTGCTGCTCGGGCTGGAGTACTCCGCGGCCGAGCTCGTCACGGGGCTGCGCCGCTCCTGGACGGCCGGGCTGCTCGACATCGTGCTCAACGCCGCTCCCGGGGTCGCCGTCGCGCTGGTGCTGGGCTGGGGCCCCGTGGGGGCGCTCGTGCTCGGCGGCGTCACCTACATCTCCTCGTCCGGGATCGTGGCCAAGGTGCTCTCCGACCTGGGCCGGCTCGGCAACCGGGAGACCCCGGTGGTGCTGTCGATCCTCGTGTTCGAGGACCTCGTCATGGCCGTCTACCTGCCGATCCTGGTCGCGGTGCTGGTCGGGGTGTCCCTGATCGGCGGGCTCACCGCCGTCGGGGTGTCGGTGGCGGTGCTCGCCGTCGTGCTGCTGGTGGCGCTGCGCTACGGGCGCTACGTCTCGGCGCTGGTCGACTCCCCGGACCGCGAGGTGTTCCTGCTCAAGGTGCTCGGGCTCGCGCTGCTCGTCGCCGGGTTCGCGCAGGCCATGCAGGTCTCCGCGGCGGTCGGGGCGTTCCTGCTCGGCATCGCCATCTCCGGCTCCACCGCGGAGAACGCCACCAAGCTCCTGGAACCGCTGCGCGACCTGTTCGCCGCGGTGTTCTTCGTGGTCTTCGGGCTCAACACCGACCCGGCGACGATCCCGCCGATGCTGGGCTGGGCCGTCGTGCTCGCCGTCTCCACCACCCTGACCAAGATCGCGACGGGCTGGTGGGCAGCCCGCCAGGTGGGCATCGGACCGCTCGGCCGTGCCCGGGCCGGGGCCGCGCTGGTGGCCCGCGGCGAGTTCTCCATCGTCATCGCCGGGCTGGCGGTCGGCTACGCCGCGGTGGACGGGCGGCTGGCCGCCCTGGCCACCACGTACGTGCTGCTCATGGCCATCATCGGCCCGGTGGCCGCGCGTGTCGTGGAACCCGTGGCGCGGCGGCTGCGCGGCACAGCCGGCCCGCGCACGGCGGCCGTCCCCACAGCCGGCACCTGACCCGCCCCACTTCCCCGCCGGAGGAGTCGCAGTGGTGTGGCTCCACTGCAGCCAGGCCGGAGTGAAGCCACCCCACTGCAACCCGGGGGCAGCGGGTCAGGGGCGGGCGGTCAGGGTCGCCTCGTACAGGTCGCGTTTCGCGACACCGGTCGCCTGGGCGACCGCGGCCACGGCGTCCTTCAGGCGCTCGCCGTCGGCCACCCGCTCCTCGACCGCGCCGACCAGGGACTCCACGGCCGGGGCCTCCGTGGGTGCCGCGCCGGCGAGCACCACGGTGATCTCGCCGCGCACCGGACCCTCGGCCGCCCAGTCCGCGAGTTCCGAGAGCGGGCCGCGCAGCACCTCCTCGTGCTTCTTGGTCAGCTCCCGGCAGACCGCGGCCCGGCGCCCGGCGCCCAGTACGGCGACGGCGTCGGCGAGGGTGTCGGCCAGCCGGTGCGGCGACTCGAAGAACACCGTGGCCCGCGGCTCGGCCAGCAGCGCCGCCAGCCAGCGGCGTCGCTCCGCGGAGCGCCGGGGCGCGAACCCCTCGAAGCAGAACCGCTCGACGGGCAGCCCGGAGAGCACCAGCGCGGTGGTCACGGCCGACGGCCCGGGCAGGCACGTCACCGGCAGTCCCTCCGCCGCCGCGGCCGCGACGAGGCGGTAGCCCGGATCGGACACCGCGGGCATCCCCGCGTCGGACACGAGCAGGACGGTGCGCCCGTCGCGCACGTCGGAGAGCAGGCCGGGCAGCTTCGCGACCTCCACGGCGTCGTAGTGGCTCAGCACCTTCCCGGTGACGGTGACGCCGAGCGCCGCGGCGAGCGAGCGCAGCCGCCGGGTGTCCTCCGCGGCGATGACGTCGGCCGTTGCCAGCGCGTCGAGCAGGCGGGCGGAGGCGTCGCGGGAGTCGCCGAGGGGGGTGGCGGCGACCACCAGCCGTCCGGGCGCGGGCAGATCGAGGGCGCTCGGCATGGGACCACACTACGATCTCCACGGTGACCGACCGCTCCGTCGTCGACCGCCCCCGGGTGGCGACCGTGCGCGTCGACCCGGACTCCGCACCCGTGGGCGGCCACCGGCCGGTGGGCCCCGAACCGCCGCTGGCGCCGGCCGCGCCCGTCACCGTCGCGCACCTCGGCCCGCCCCCGCCCACCGACCGGGTCCGCGGCTGGGTCGTCGCGGTCGTGCTCGCGGTGGTCGCGGGCGTCGTGCGGTTCACCGACCTCGGCCGGATCACCGACGGCGGCACCCCGGTCTTCGACGAGAAGCACTACGTGCCGCAGGCCTGGCAGATGCTGCGCAACGGCGGCGTCGAGGACAACCCGGGCTTCGAGCTGATCGTGCACCCGCCGCTGGGCAAGCAGCTCATCGCCCTGGGCGAGCTGATGTTCGGCTACGACGGCTTCGGCTGGCGGGCCGCGGCCGCGCTGGCCGGCACGCTGTCGGTCCTGCTCATCGTGCGGGTCGGGCGGCGGCTCACCCGTTCCACGCTGCTCGGCGCCATCGCGGGGGTGCTGCTGATCTGCGACGGCCTGTCGCACGTGCAGTCCCGGATGGGCATGCTCGACGCGTTCGCCGCGCTGTTCGTGCTCGCCGCGTTCGCCACGCTCGTGCGCGACCGCGACGACGTGCGCGCGCGGATGGCCGTCGTCGTCGCGCAGGGCCGGGTGGGTGACACGCCGTTCGGGCCCCGATGGGGCTGGCGGTGGTGGCGCCTGGCCACCGGGGTGCTGCTCGGGCTCGGGTGTGCCGTCAAGTGGTCGGGCGTGTACTGGCTGGCCGCATTCGCCGTGCTGGCGCTCGTGTGGGACCTGGGCGCGCGCCGCGCGGCCGGGGTGCAGCGGCCGTGGCTGGGCACGATCCGGCGCGATCTCGCGCCGGCGGTGTGGGCGCTGGCGCTGGTCCCGGTCCTCGCCTACCTGGCCGGCTGGTGGGCCTGGTTCGGCAGCGAGACCGCGATCGACCGCTACGAGGGGGCGGGTCCGGCGTTCCTGCCCGGCGCGCTGCGGGCGCTGGCCTTCTACAGCGGTGAGGTGCTCGACTTCCACTCGGGCCTGGTCTCGACCCCGGACAACGAGCACCCGTGGGAGTCCAAGCCGTGGACGTGGCCGATGGGGTTGCGCCCGATGCTCTACTACTTCTCCTCCGGCGATCAGGTCACCGGCTGCGGGACGGGTGACTGCGTCAGCGCCGTGATGCTGGTCGGCACCCCGGCCCTGTGGTGGCCCGCGTTCGGGGTCCTGGGGTTCGCGCTCTGGCGGGTCGCCACCCGCGCCGACTGGCGCCACGGCGCGGTCCTCGTCGGATACGGCGCCGGGGTCCTGCCGTGGCTGGTCAACATCGACCGCCAGATGTACTTCTTCTACATGACCCCGGTGGTGCCGTTCCTGGTGCTGGGCACGGTCCTGCTGATGGGGGAGATCCTCGGCCGGGCCGACGCCCCGCGCGAGCGCCGCCAGACCGGGGTGCTGCTGGTCGGGCTGTGGGTGGGGCTGGTCGTCGCCAACTTCGTGTGGCTCTGGCCGATCCTGAACGGCATGCCGATCACGCAGGAGATGTGGGACGCGCAGCTGTGGCTGCCGTCCTGGCGCGCCAGGAGCTAGCTCGACGCCAGTAGCACGCTCGCGGTCAGGGCCAGCCCGGCACCGGCGAACTGCGCCACGGTGAGTCGCTCGCCCAGCACGATCCGCGCCAGCACCACCACAACCACCGGGTAGAGCGAGACGAGCACGGCGCTGACCGCGAGGTCGCCCAGGCGCGTGGCCAGCAGGAACAGCACGTTGGCCAGGGAGTCGAACACCCCGCTGACGACGACGAGCCCACTCGCCCCGGCGACCGAACCGAGGATCGGCACGCGCGTCACGAGCAGCAGCACCACCAGCAGCGTGACCGACACGACGCGCCCGGCCAGCAGCGGCCACAGGCCGGATCCCGGCGGGGTGGCGTCGAGTCCCACGAAGAACATCCCGAACCCGACGCCCGCACCGAGGCCCAGCAGGATTCCGCGCACGGCCACCGCGTCGCGGGTGCCTGCGGTGGCGAGGACGATCGCGGCCAGGGCCACCGCGAGCCCCAGCCCGGTCACCGGCCCGAGCCGCTCGCCACCCACCAGGCCGACGACCAGCGGGAGCCCGGCCCCGACCACGGCCGACAGCGGTGCCACCACGCCCATCGGCCCGACCGCGAGGCCCTTCAGGTACAGCAGCAACCCGCTCGCTCCCGCGACCCCGGCGAGCGCCCCGTAGCCCACAGCGGGCAGTGACGCCCCGCCGGGCAGCAGCCACATCGCGGGGAGCAGCACCAGCAGCCCGACGGCCTGGGCCCCGGCCGTCACCGACACCACGGGCACGCGGCGGGTGGCGAGCCCGCCTGCGAAGTCGGCCACGCCGTAGGCGAGGGCGGAGGGCAGGGCGACGGGCACGGACATCGACGCCTCCGGCGTAGTGCAGCAGAACGTACTCACGCGACCAATAATCTGAACAGTACAGCGAACTGAACACATCTGTACGCAATAATGACCGCATGCAGTCCTCCGACGACGTGGCCGCCGCGGTCGGGCGCAACGTCCGCGCCCTGCGCCAGCAGCGCCGCATGACCATCGACGCCCTCGCGGCGGCCTCCGGGGTCAGCCGCGGCACCGTCATCCAGATCGAGACGGCGCGCGGGAACCCGAGCATCGGCACCCTCGTCGGCCTGGCTGCCGCGCTGCGCGTCGGCGTCACGTCCCTGGTCGACGGCGACGCCGCGCCGCGGGTGGTCGTGCGGCGCGGCGCCGAGGCGGCCCGGCTGTGGAGCAGCGCGGCCGGCAGCAGCGCGGTCTTCCTGATCGGCACCGACCCCCCCGACGTCGTCGAGCTGTGGGACTGGACCCTGCAGCCCGGTGACGGCTTCGACGGCGAGGCGCACCCGATGGGGACCCAGGAGGTGCTGTCGGTGCTGTCGGGGCGCCTGGGCCTGCGGGTCGGGGCGAGCGAGCAGCAGCTGGACGCGGGCGACACGGTGATGTTCCAGGCGCACGCGCCACACCGCTACGCGCACGCGGGCGACGGACCGGTCCGCTTCGTGATGGTGGTGCTCCAGCCCGGGGACGCGGGCCTGGTGGCCCCGACGAACATCGCCGAAGCCGAGACTCCGGAGGGGTGACCCACCGCACGCCCGGCCCATCGCCTCGGCGTGGTTGGGGCAGCGCCGGTGATGAAGTGGACCAGCGACGTCGTCTGATCCCGACGACCTGTCCCGGCCGAGGTGCCGATCGAGGCTGCCGCCCGGTTCAGGCCGGGGTCTCGGCCTCGGCGAGCAGGTCGGGAGGCAGCAGCGCCGAGGCGTTCAGCACCTCGATGCCGACGAGCCTGCCGTCCTTGCGGTCGAGCAGCACCGAACCGTCGACGTCAACGGTGTCGCGACCCGGGGTCAGCTCGGCCGCTGTGAGGTGGAGGTAGGCGGCGTCGGCACTCCGGTCCCACGTGATGCGCATCCGCCTATCATCGCGGAACCGGCCACGCCACGCAGTACCGCTCCGCAACTGAGCGCCCCGGTGACGGTCTCCACCTCCCGGGCCACCCGGCCCGAGAGTGGCGGCCGACATCCCCGCCCGGGCCGGCACAGGCGTCACCACCTCCGGAACGCGGGTGACCTATCTCCGCACGCGGAGGCGGAGCATCGTCACCGGACCCGACTGCGTGTTGCCGAACGGTTCCAGGTCGATCCTGCCGAGGCCCGGGGTCGAGAAGCGGACGCCGTCCCCGAGCAGCATCGGCAGGACGTACACCAGGATCTCGTCCACGAGCCCTCGCCTCAGGCACTGGCCGGCCACGTCGGCCCCGAGGATCTCCAGCTTCTTCCCGCCCGCGGCAGGCCGCGCCCCGGTGACGGCCTCCATGAGGTCGGAGGCGAGGGAGGTGGCCGCCTGCTCCGGCGGGAGTCGCGAACTCATCGGCGTCACCGCTCCCGGACGGCGTAGGTCAGGTGGGTCACCCGCTGCGTCGGCTCCGCGTGGACCGGCTCCAGGGTCACGCGGCCCGCGTCCACGCCGTCGAACAGGCGGATCCCGGAGCCGAAGAGCACAGGTGAGAGCGCGATCGAGAACTCGTCGACCAGGCCGGCGTTCACGTACTCCAGGATCGTCGCACCGCCGCCCGCGATGCGGACGTCCCGGTCGCCTGCGGCCTCGCGGGCCCGGTCGAGCGCGGCCTCGATGCCGTCGTCGACGAAGTGGAAGGTGGTCCCGCCCGGCCGCTCCCACGGGTCGCGCCTCCCGTGTGTCACGACGAAGACCGGCGTGTGGAACGGTGCCTCCTCCGGCCACATCCGCTCGCCTGCGTCGAACATGCGCCTGCCCATCACGCTCGCGCCGGTGCGTTCGAACGTCTCCCGCAGGATGTCGTCGTCGCGCCCGTCCTCACCGCCCTCGCCGAGCCCCAGGTTCTCCCGGAAGAACCGCGTCGGGAACACCCACTGCTGCAGCTCCATCCACTGCTGCCCCATCAGCTCGGAGAGGGACCCGGGGGCGATGAAGCCGTCCAGCGACATCGACACGCTGAAGAACACCTTCCCGGTCATCGGTCCACGGCCCCCGACCGGGCGGTCCCGGTGACGTAGGCAGCGAGGTTGCCCAGGGTCTGCCGGCCCCCCTCGATCGCGTGGTAGCGCTCGACCGCCTCGTCGCGCAGCTCCCGGGTGGGGAACACCGTGCGCATCTCGATCCGGGTCCCCCCGCCGTCCGGTGCGAACGTCAGGACCGACTCGAAGGCGTTCGGGTCGTCGCGGGACTCACCGTGCACCAGCGCGATCCGTTCCGGTGGGGCGATCTCGGTCCAGGAGATCCACTCCTGATAGTCCGTCCCGTCCGGTCCGTGCATCACGAAGTCCCACTCCCCGCCGACGCGGAACTCGAACGCCCGCGTGGTGGTGGTGAACCCGTCCGGGCCCCACCACCGCGACAGGTGCCGGACCTCGGTGAACGCCTCGAACACCAGCTCCCGCGGGGCGCCGATGACCCGGGTGATCACGATCTCGCGGTCGGCCGTCACCGGCCCGTCCCGTCCTGTCACGACCCGTCCTGCCCCTGCCATCGGTCACCCCTCCTGCTTCGCCTGTGTGAGGTCCTGCACGTACGCGTCCAGCCGGTCGAAGCTCTCGTTCCAGAACCGCTCGAACCCGCCGGTCCACTCGTGGACCGGCCGCAGCCCGTGGGCGTCCAGGCCGTACAGACGCTGCTTGCCCGCCCTGCGGTCCCGCACGAGCCCGACCTCCCGGAGCACCCGCAGGTGCTTCGACGCCCCCGGCTGGGTCATCCCCAGCTCCTGGGCCAGCTCGGTCACCGGTCGCTCACCCGCCCGGAGCAGGACCAGGATCTGCCGGCGCTGCGGCTCGGCGATCGCGTTGAAGACGTCCGACGTCGTGGCGGCTCGTGCCATGGGCGCTACCATATGCCGATATGGGAATGCGTCAAGCAGCTGCCGGCGCGGCGGGGCGGGCGTGTGGACGACGGAGGCCCGGCGTCCACGGTGGGAGTTCACCGTGGACGCCGGGCCTCGTCGCGGGCCGGCCGGCTCAGGCCTTGGCGGCCTCGCGGGCGCGGAGGTCCTTGCGCAGGATCTTGCCGCTGGCGCTCTTCGGGATCACGTCGATGAACTCCACCACCCGCACCTTCTTGTGCGGGGCGATGCGCTCGGCCACGAACGCCATGACCTCGTCGGCCGTGAGCTCGGAGCCCGGCTGGGTGACGACGAACGCCTTGGGCACCTCCTCGCCCTCGTCGTCCTTGACCCCGATGACGGCCGCGTCGGCGATCTTCGCGTTGGTGAGCAGCAGGGCCTCCAGCTCGGCCGGCGGCACCTGGTAGCCCTTGTACTTGATCAGCTCCTTGACCCGGTCGACGATCGAGAACACGCCGTCCTCGGTCACCTCGGCGACGTCACCGGTGTGCAGGTAGCCCTCGTCGTCCAGGGTGATCGCGGTGGCCTCGGCGTTGTTGAGGTAGCCGGCCATCACGTTGGGGCCCTTGACCCACAGCTCGCCGCGCCCGCCGGGGCCGACCTCCTCGCCGGTCTCCGGGTCGACCAGCTTGCAGACGATGTTGGGCATTGCGAAACCCGAGGAGTTGAGGTCGAGGTCGGGGCGGTCGTCGGGCATGGCGTGGCTCACCGGCGACAGCTCGGTCATCCCGTAGCCCTGCAGCACCGTTACGCCCAGGCGCTTGCCCATCGCGTGCCCGAGCTCCGCGTCGAGCGGGGCTGCGCCGGAGAAGATGACGTCGATGCAGGACAGGTCGTAGTCGTCGACCATCGGGTGCTTGGCCAGCGCGACGGCCACCGGCGGCGCGATGTAGACCCGCTGGACCCGGTACTCGGAGACGATCCGCAGGAACTCCGGCAGGTCGAACTTCGGCATCGTGACGACCGTGCAGTTCGCGTAGAGGCCGTGGTTCATCATCACGGTCATGCCGTAGATGTGGAAGAACGGCAGCACCGCGAGGATCTTGGTGTCCGGCGTGATCCGGGTCATCGGGACGGCGATCTGCACCAGGTTCGCCACCAGGTTGCGGTGGGTGAGGATGACGCCCTTGGCCAGGCCCGTGGTGCCCGAGGAGTAGGGCAGCACGCAGGTGTCGCCGGGGGCGATGTCCTGGGCGGGCACCGCGGCGGTGGTGCCCAGCAGATCACGCAGCGACGGGTAGCCGTCGGCGGCGTCCAGCACGATGATCGAGTCGGCGGGGAGGCCGGCCTCGGCCACGGCGGCCGCCGCCCGGTCCAGGAACGGCGAGACCGTGAACAGCAGCTTCGCGCCGGAGTCCCGGAGCTGGTGGGCCAGCTCGCCGGGGCTGTAGAGCGAGTTCGCGCTGGTGACGATGGCGTTGGCGCGCAGGATGCCGTGGAACACCGCGGCGTAGTACGGGGTGTTCGGGGCGAAGATGCCGACGACATCGCCCTTCGCGACGCCCCGCTCGGCCAGCGCGGCCGCGATCTTCTCGGCCATCCCGCGCAGCTCGGCGAACGAGATCGACGCGCCGGAGCCGCCGTCGATCAGGGCGGGCTCGCCGTCGCGGCCGCCGAAGTCGGAGAACAGGAAGTCGAACAGCGAGACCTCGGGGATCTCGACGTCCGGATACGGGCTGCGGATGGGCATGGCGGCGCTCCCTTGCGTACATACCGCACGTTCCGGACCGGCTCCGGACGGCGGCCATACTCTAGTTCGACCGCCGGAGGTCATACCGACCGGTGCGAAACACCCGAACGGGGCAACTCGAAGGGGTTGTCCGGGTTGTCACGCATTGTCATGGTGGGCCGCGCCGGCGCCGGGCGGGCACCCACCCGCCCCCGACCGGACCGGGACGGCGTCCCTGCGTCGCTCGGTGCCCTGCGGCTGCGCGGAGCCCCCGACCGCGCGGGCGTGCGGCGGCAGCACGCGGGGTGGCCCGAGTTCATGAACCCCCTCAGATCCCGGGCCGCTCCGCGCACCGCCGTCAACCGGTCGGGCCGCCCGCGGGGGACGGGGTCGCCCGGCGGGCGCGCACGGCTCGCCGCACCAGCCAGCCGATCCCGCCCAGCACGGCGAGCACCGGCAGGAACGGCAGCAGGAAGCCCAGCACCGCGCCGGTTCCGGAGCCCAGCGCCACCAGCCCGTTCCACCCGGCCCCCAGGCCGTCCAGGAAGCCCGCGGGGCTCGGCTCGTCGTCCACCGGCCCCCCGTCGGGGGTGCGCAGGTCCACGGTCAGGGTGGAGAACTGGACCTGGTCGCGCAGCGCGGTGAGCCGCCCTGTGAGCGAGTCCAGCTCGGCCTCGCGGCGTGCGAGCTCCGACTCGACGGCCACGATGTCGCCGATCGAGGTGGCCTCCGCGAGCAGCGCCCGCACTCGCGCCACGCTGGCCTGCTGGGACGCCACCCGCGCGTCGAGGTCGACGACCTCCTCCGTGGCGTCGACGACGTGCGCGCTGCGCTCGGTGACGGTGCCGAGCGCACCGACCTGCTCGACCAGCCGGTCCAGTGCCTCCGCCGGAACCCGCAGCACCACCCAGCCGCCGTTGCGGCCGGACTGCTCCTCGGCGACGAACCCTCCGGCCGCGGCGGCCGAGGCCCGCAGGTCGCGGACCCCGATCTCGGGATCGGTCACCTCGACGGTGATCTGCGCGGTGCGCACCAGCGACCGCGTGACGGTGCCCACCGGCACGCCGGGTTGCGCCGCGGAGGCCGGTTCGTCCGGCGCTGCCGCGGACTCCCCGACCGCCGCGTCGGCCGAGACCTCCGTACCCGGCCGCGCCGGTGTCGCGATCTCGCCGACCGACGACGACGCGCTCCCGTCCGGACCCCCGCCGCCGACGCCGGCCAGCGCGACGGCTAACCCGGCCACCACGACCAGCACCACACCGGCCCCGACCACCCACCTGCGGGACGTCCACCGTGCCACCGTCATCGCCTCCTCGGCCCACCGGAACGGCTCCGGCGGTTCGGGAGGTGGACGGGCCCGGCAGGGATGGCGGTTGGCCCGCCGACATCACGATCGGGTGACGCCCGTGTTCAGCTGAACAGATGCTCGAAGGCCGTCAGGTTGGCCGTGGACTCGCCGCGCTCGGTGCGCCAGGCGTGCTCGCGCCGGATCGAGGACGCGAAACCCAGCTCCAGGAGCGTGTTGAAATCACCGTCGGCGGCCTCCAGTACCTGGCCGAGGACACGGTCGATCTCCTCGGCGGTGACAGCGTGCAGGGGGAGCCGGCCGGTGAGGTGGATGTCGCCGACGCGGTCGATCGTGTAGTGCACCCCGTAGAGGCGGGCGTTGCGCTGCAGCAGGAACCGGTAGACGGCCTCGAACTCCTCGTCCGGCCGCCGGCAGACGAACGCCGAGACGAGCAGCGCGTGGTCGCGCACGACGAGCCAGCAGTGCGTCTGCAGCCGGTTGGTGCCGGGCAGGGTGACGATGAACTGCCCGGTGTCGCGTCGCTGGTGCTCCACGTCGAGGTCGACGAGTGCCGTGGCGACGACGTCCTCGGTGCTCATGAGGCGATCATGCCCGCGGGCATGCCCTCCCGCTCGGCGAACTCCGCCGCCGCGCCCGCGTAGGTGTCGAGCAGCGCGTCGGTGGTGCGGTCCCAGGAGAACCGCCGGGCGTGGACGACGGCGCCGTGGGACAGGCCGGCGCGGCGGGCGAGTGCGGTGTCGAGCGCGTCGGCCCACGGACCGGACCCGTGACCGGGGACCAGCAGCCCCGAACGGCCGTCGGCCACGGCTACCGGCAGCCCACCCACACGCGCCGCGACGACGGGCGTTCCGCAGGCCTGCGCCTCCAGCGCCACCAGCCCGAACGACTCGTTGTGGCTGGGCACGGCGACCACGTCGGCCGCGCGGTAGACGTCGACCAGACCGGCCCCGCCCTGCGGGGGCAGGAACCGCAGCACGTCGGCCGTCCCCGGATTCCTGTAGAGCCCCAGGCGGGTGCCCAGCTCCTGCAGCGCGGTGGGTTCGGCGAGCCCGCTGCCCGACGGTCCGCCCGCGACGAGCACGACCAGCCGCGACCGCAGGCCGGGGTCGCGCTGCAGCAGCTCGGCGGCCGCCCGCAGCAGCACGTCGGGTGCCTTGAGGGGCTGGATCCGCCCGACGAACGCGAGCACCACGGCGTCGGCGGCGATCCCGAGCGCGCGCCGCGCGGGCGCCTGCGGGCCGGGCACGAACCGGTCGAGGTCGACCCCCGGCGGGATGGTGACGACCCGGCTCGGGTCGGCGCCGTAGAGCTCGACCAGCTCGCGGGCCTCGGAGTCGGTGTTGCCGATCATGCGGTCCGCCTCCGCGACGACCTGGTCCTCGCCGATCACCCGCACCACCGGCTCGGGTGGGTCACCGTCGGCCAGCGCCGCGTTCTTGACGCGCGCGAGGGTGTGTGCGCTGTGCACCAGCGGCACCCCCCAGCGGTCGCGGGCCAGCCAGCCGACCTGCCCGGACAGCCAGTAGTGCGAGTGCACGACGTCGTAGAAGCCCGGGTCCTGCCGGGCCTCGGTGCGCAGGACGCCCGCGGTGAACGCGCACAGCTGGCTGGGGAGGTCGTTCTTGCCCAGCCCCTCGAACGGCCCGGCCGCGACGTGGCGCACCAGCACCCCGGGCGCCAGCTCGGCCACCGGGGGCAGGTCGGAGGACGTGGCGCGGGTGAAGATCTCCACCTCCACGCCGCGCTGCGCCATCCTCCGCGCCGACTCCGCGATGTAGACGTTCATGCCGCCCGCGTCACCGGTGCCGGGCTGCTCCAGAGGGGAGGTGTGCACCGAGAGCACGCACACGCGCCGGGGCCGCCGGCTCTGGAGGGTCACGCTTCTGTCTAGCACGACGGCCGGGTGCTTCACTGCGCAACCGTCATGGGGCACCCGGGGTCCGCATGGCGAGCAGGGCGCGCAGCGGGTCCTCGGCGTGCCAGCCGCCCGCCCCGTCGGGCCATGTCGGGACGCGGAAGCGACCGGTCACCGGCCGGGTCACGGTGACCCACAGCTCGTTGTGGCGCACCAGCTCGCCGTCGGGCACCGGGATGCCGAGCGTGTGGCAGGCCACCACCACCTCCGCGACGTCCGCCCACGCCTGCGGTGTCCCGTCGGGATCGGGCTCGCCCGCCACCACCTCCGTGGCCCGCGGCAGGTCGAGCAGGTCGGCCAGCACCGCCGGGTCGCCGCCCGCCACCAGCTCGCCCGGCGGTAGCACCGACGCGGGCCACGGCTCGTCGAGGACCACCGCCACCTCGACGCCGACCACCGAGCAGTCCAGCGCGCGCACGCGTTCGGGTGGGTCCACCTCGGCCGGGTCCACGCGGCCCGCGGAGACGGCCTCGGTCAGCGCGCGGTGCGCGGCGGTCACGAGCGCGACGTCGGGTCGGCGCAGCGGGTCGGCGAGTCGCTCCAGGAGGTCCTCGGCGTCGTCGGCGTCGGCGACGGTCAGGTCGGCACGCACCCCGATCGCCGCCAGCAGGGCATCGTCACCGGTGACCGGGTCGTACAGCGGCGCGAGTGCGGTGGCCGCTGCCAGCCGCCTGCGGCCGGGCCGGTCACCGTCGAGCCGGGCGTGGCGGGCGAGCCACCACCCGGTGTACGAGCCGGGCTCGGTCACCGCGGCCCGGGTCTCGCGCCCCGAGCCCAGCAGGGCCAGCGCGGCGGGCCAGGCGTCGTCGGCGACCAGGTCGAGATCGCGGACGGCCACCAGACGCCGTGGCGGTGCGGCCGGCGCGTCCCACCACCGGTCCTCGTCGTCGAGGTCGTGATCGGGGCCGGTCGGCTCCTCGTCGACGACCAGCGCGAACCCGTCCAGCACCCCGACCGCGGCGGCGGCGGCGCGCGGGACCCCGTCGGGGTCGAGGACGCCGAGCGGGGCGTCGGGATGGAGCAGCGGGCGCAGCGCCGCGTCGGGGAACATCAGCTCGTCGGCGCGGGCGGGCAGCCCGTCCTCGGCGGGCAGGGCCAGGGCGCCGTAGCCGTCGGGGGCGTCACCCACCTCCGTGACGAGCGCGAGCACCGCGTCGGCGAGCGGGCGGGTGTCCAGTCCGGCGTCGGCGTCGTCGAGCGACCGCTCGACGGCGGCCCGCAGTGCCGGGTGCTCCAGCAGGGCGCGCGGATCCGCCTCGGTGGCGCCCAGGCGGGCGAGCAGCGGGTGCACGGCGTCCGGGTGGGCGATGTGCAGCCCGGGCAGTGTCAGCGCGGCGACCGCGGCGACGGCCGGTCCCGGGGCCGGGAGGAGCACGGTGGGTGGCCCGGCGGCGGCGCGGCCGTCGGCGAGCGGCACGGGCAGCGCGCGCAGGTCGTCGAGGAGGCCGGGGACGGTGTCGCCGAGCAGCGCCAGCGACGCGTAGAGCCGCTGCCACCATGTGGGGGGCCGTTCCAGCCCGTAGAGTCGCTCCACCAGCGCGGCCGGGGCGAGCCGCGGCACGCCCAGCGCGGCGGGCACGGCCCCGGTGACCACCGCGCCGAACCCGGCCTCGGCCAGCAGCGCGGGCAGCGGTGTGTCCTGCGCGCCCGGGAGGTCGAGCCACTCGGCGCGGGCGGGGACGAGCGCGGTGCCGTCGACGCCGGGCAGCCATGCCGTGCGGCGCAGGGCGTCGACGAGCAGCTCGCGCAGCCGGCCGTCGAGGGCGGAGCGGGGGAAGCCCGCGTCCGGGACGAGCGCGGCCCGCTCGGCGGGCGGTGTGGCGGCGACGAGGTCGAGGTAGGCGTCGACGGCACCGGCCAGCACCGTGTCGGTGACGGTCCCGGGCCGCGCGCGGCGACGGTCGGGTTCCAGCGGCACGGTCGCGACGAGCCGCGCGGGCAGGCCGAGGCGCTCGCCGGTCGCGGTGGGTGCGTGCAGCACCTCGTCGTCGGGGAGTGTGCCGTCCAGGGGCAGCGCCCAGCAGGCCGACCACGCCCGCCGCCCGCGCTGCTCGACCGCCGCCTCCACGGCGTCGCCGAGGTCACCGCCGCGGCGGGCCAGCCGCCAGCGCCTGCGGTCGACGACCACCTCGCCGCCGCGTTCCTCCCGGGTGACGCGTTCCCCGTCGACGGTGATCTCGTGCAGGTCCGGCAGCGCGAGCAGCAGGTCGGGGGCGTCCGCGCGGGCGCGGGCCAGCAGGGCCGCGCCGTCGAGGCCTGGGCGCAGAGGCAGCCGCACCTCCGTGTCGCATCCCGTGGGCTCCTCGTCGACGGCCCACACCAGGCGCAGCACCGGTGGCCCGTCGCGGCGGGCCAGCTCGGCGGCCACCGTCGGCAGGTCGGCGACCGCCTCCGCGGTGCGGGTGGCGGAGAACGCGACCGACCCGGTCCGGCTGATCACCCGGGGGGCGTCGGAGACGGGGAGTACCGCGGCGAACCCGACCCCGAACCGCCCCGCCGACCCCGGGTCGTCCCGTTTCGCCGAGGCCCGCAGGGAGGCCAGCGCGGCGACCCCGGCCGCGTCGAGGGGGGCTCCGGTGTTGCCGACCCGCAGCTCGCCGCGGGTAGCGCAGGCGGACCGCGCTTCGGCGCCGCGGGTAGCGCAGGCGGGCCGGGGATCCGCGGCCTGGTGGAGGGAGACGGTCATCCGACCGGGGACGCCTGCTCGCCGGGCCGCGTCGGCCGCGTTCTGGGCCAGCTCCACGAACCAGGCGTCGGCGTAGCCGCCCAGGCGCAGGTCCTCCTCGGCGTTGGCGTCCTCCCGGAACCGGGTCGGGGACGCGGCCCACGAGTCGAGGACGGCGGTCCGCAGCGCTGCCGTACCGAACGGGTCGCCCATCGGCGGGAGTCTTCCACCGGTCGGCCGAGGCGGCGGCCCGACACCGGTCCGCCGTGCGGGCGTGGCCCTCTCACCGCACCCGGCGACCGCCGGCCACGGATCTCACCGGGGCCGGACCCGCGGTCACCCGCCGACGGGCTCCAGGTCGACGCCGTCGTCGTAGACCAGCTCGGCGACGGCGACCGGCGACACCGCGTCGACGACCACGTCGGAGTGTGCGCCGCACCCGAACCCGACGGCGACGACCGCGCCGTCGGCCGGGGCGTACTCGTTGCCGCACACGCCGAACGCGCCCCGCATCGAACCGGCGAGGGACAGGAAGAAACCGCAGGTCCCGCACGTGCCGGGGGCGGCGCGGGCCATGTCGGTGCCGGGGCCGTGAGGGCCGTCGAACCAGCGGTCGGCGGCGGCCTCGCGGCCCGCGCGCGAGAGCACCTTCGTGCGCCCGAGCCCGACCTCGACCGCGATCTGCTCGGGTAGCTCCTCGTCGTCGGCGGCGACGTAGGCCGGGACGAGCCGCGCGTCGCCGTCGGCGGTGGGCAGCAGGTCGCCGACGCCGAGGTCGCCCGGGCGCACCCGCTCGTGCCACGGCACCCACTGCGGCCCCACGACCGCGTCCGGGCCGGGAAGCAGCACGACCTCGCAGACCGTGACGGGACCGGCCTCGTCCACCCCGGCGAGCGTGACCGACCAGCGCCAGCCCCGGTACCCGCCCTGGGTGGCGGCGAAGAAGTGGGTGAGCGTGCCCGGGTCCTCGACCACGGCGTCCAGGTGATCGCCCACGGCCGCCCCGGCGGCTTCGGGGCCCAGGTCGGCGGCGGCCTCCTCGACGGCGGCCGCCCTGGCCTGCTCGACAGCGTGAACGAGCCGGGTGGGGGCGTGGTGTTCGGCGGTCACCGTGGTCATTGTGCCACCGTGGTGCGCATGAGTTTCGCCCGCGCACTGGCGGCGGCCACCGTGGTCGTGATGGCGGGCTGCGGCGCCGCGGCACCGCCTGCGGGCGTCGAGGTGCTGCGGCCCGAGGTGCTCGAGGAGATTCCGCACGACGTCACCGCGTTCACGCAGGGCTTCGAGATCGCGGGCGGGTCGCTGTACGAGGGCACCGGGCGCGTCGGTACCTCCCAGCTGCGGGAGCTGGACCCGGCGACCGGCGCCGTCCGCCGTGCCGTCCCGTTGCCCGGGCCGGTGTTCGGCGAGGGGATCACCGTGGTCGGTGACCGGATCTGGCAGCTGACCTGGCGCGACGGTATCGCCATCGAGTGGGACCGGGCGTCGTTCACGGTGCGGCGCGAGGTCCCGATCGAGGGCGAGGGATGGGGCCTGTGCCTCGACGGGGAGCGGCTCGTGCGCTCGGACGGCACCGACCGGCTCCGCTTCCACGACCCCGACACCTTCGCCGAGACCGGCTCGGTGACCGTGACGCTCGCCGGGGCACCGGTGCCCATGCTCAACGAGCTGGAGTGCGTCGACGGGCAGGTGTACGCGAACGTCTTCCAGACCGACCGGATCGTGCGTATCGACCCGGGGACCGGCGTCGTCACCGCGACCGTCGACGCCGCGGGCCTGCTCGACGACCGGCGCCGCGCGCAGGCCGACGTGCTCAACGGGATCGCGGCAGCGGGCCCCGGGGAACTGTTGCTCACCGGGAAGTACTGGCCGTCGACGTTCCGCGTGCGACTGGTGCCCGCGTAGCCGGGGCGGGGTCCACCGAAAGGGCACCGGATGCGTCAGAATGGTGCCGTGGCGCGCCCCGGTTCCCCGTTCTCCCGCCGCCGCCGACCGGCCACCCCGGTACCGGGGCCCGGCGCGACGAAGCAGCTGCCCGTGCCCGCCCCCGCCCCCGCCCCCGCCCCCGCCCCCGCCCCCGCCCCCGCCCCTGGCCCGTTCGCCTACGAGCCGCGTCGCCGCTACCCCTGGCACGACGATCCCGACTACGACCCCGCCCTGCACCGCCGCGATCCGCTCCCACCGCCGTCCTGGACGCCGGGGCCACCGGATGCGCGCGACGAGGTCCCGTGGACCGCGGCAGGTCCGCCGCCGGTGGAGGAGGCGCCGGTGGAGCAGGCGCCGGTCGAGGAGGCGGCGGTGGAGCCGCCTGCGGACGCGCCGCCCACCCCGCGGATGCCGCGCAAGCTGACCGTCACCCGGGTCGCCGCCCTGCGCAGCCGCCAGATCACCGGCAACGGCATCCGCGCGTTCCACCGCGCCGCGAGCGCCGACGGCGCCGACCGTTCCGGGCTCACGGCGCTGACCTACGCCACGATGATGACCTACGCGGTCGACGCCGCGGTGGCCGTCGCGCTGGCCAACACGCTGTTCTTCGCCGCGGCCACCGCGGAGAGCGTCACGAACGTGGCGCTGTACCTGGCGATCACCGTCGCCCCGTTCGCGGTGGTCGCCCCGGTCATCGGGCCGTTGCTCGACCGGCTGCAACGGGGCCGCCGCGCCGCGCTCGCGGTCGCGTTCGGCGGGCGCGCGGTGCTCGCCGTGGTCATGGCGCTGAACTACGACAACTGGCTGCTCTACCCGGCGGCGCTGGGCGTGATGGTGCTCAGCAAGTCCTTCCACGTGCTCAAGGCGGCCGTCACGCCGCGCGTGCTGCCGTCGCGGATCACCCTGGCCACCACGAACTCCCGGCTCACCACGTTCGGGCTGATCGCGGGTGGGGTGTTCGGCGGCATCGCAGGCGGGTTCACCCTGCTGTGGGGCTCGCCCGGCGCGCTGTTCTACACCGCGGCGCTCGCCGTGGTGGGTGCGGCGCTCTGCCTGCGGATCCCGCGCTGGGTCGAGTCGACGGCGGGCGAGGTGCCCGCCGCGCTGCGCAGCACGGCGCGCGGGCGGCGGCAGCCGGTCGGGCGCGGCGTGGCCGTCGCGCTGTGGGGCAACGGGTCGATGCGTTTCCTGACCGGGTTCCTCACGCTGTTCGTCGCGTTCACGGTGCGCGAGCAGGCCGGGGGCGACCCGGCGCAGCAGCTGTACCTGATCGGCATCGTCGGCGCGGCCGCCGGGCTCGGCTCGTTCAGCGGCAACGCGGCCGGTTCGCGGCAGCGGTTCGCCAAGGTCGACACCGTCGTCGTCGGCTGTATCGCGGTGGCCGTCGCCGCCGCCGTCGTGGCGGCCGTGCTGCCCGGGATCGCCACGGCGGCGTTCGTCGCGCTGGTGGCCTCCACCTGCAGCGCGCTCGCGAAGGTGTGTCTCGACGCGGTCATCCAGCGCGACCTGCCCGAGCAGTCGCGCGCGTCGGCGTTCGGCCGCTCGGAGACCGTGCTGCAGCTCTCCTGGGTGTTCGGCGGCGCCCTGGGGGTGCTGCTCCCGCACGACACCTACGGCGTCGGGTTCGCCATCGCCGCCGCGATCGTCGCGCTCGGCGGCGTGCAGACCGCGCTGCTCGGGCACGGGCGCAGCATCCTGCCGTTCCTGGCGGTCCGCGGTCAGTAGGGTGGCACCGGTGTTGCGCCGCCTCGCCCTGACCGCGCTGGCCCTCGTGCTGGTGGCCGGGTGCGGGGCCGGCGACCCGCCCGAGGTGACGTTCGCGGCGGGCGGCGCCGAGGTCGTCGCCACCCCCACGCAGTACTGCGAGGACGACTTCGTGACCTGCCGCAACGACCCGGCCGCGCCGGTGGACCTGGCCGTTCCGGCGGGCACGCCGCTGGTGGTCACGGTGCCCGACCGCATCGCCGACACGCCGTGGCAGGTCGTGTTCACCTATCGCACGGCCGCGGGCGAGCCGGTGGACGAGCGCACCGGTGTCTTCTCCCCCCAGGAGCGGCAGAGCTACACGCTGGAGCTGCCCGACCCGCAGGCGGAGCTGGTGACCGCGCAGGTGCAGCAGTTCGGGCCGCCCCCGCAGCTCGACGACGCCGGGGAGATCGTGTTCCCGATCCGGGCGAGCTGGGTGCTCACGGCCGCGGCGTAGCCCGCGCAGTCCGGGCTCCCGCGCGCAGTCGGTGGTTCCGCGCGCCGGATGGCGTTCCGCGCGCCGCCGGCAGCGCGCGAGCCCCGGTCCGGCGCGCGAGCTGCAGCCGGGTGCGCGTGCCGCGGCCGGGTGCGCGAGCCGCGGTCGGGCGCGCGTGCCGCGGTCCGGCGCGGCTCAGCCGTCGAGGTCGCGGGCGACGACCCGGACCACCTCGGCCGCCAGCTTGGCGGTCTTGCGGTCGGGATAGCGGCCGCGCCGCAGGTCCGGCTGAATCTTCGTGTCCAGCAGCCGGATCATGTCCTCGATGAGGCTGTGCAGGTCCTCCGCCGGACGCCGGGTGGCCTCGACCACCGAGGGCAGGGCGTCGAGCAGCTTGACCTGCAGGGCCTGCGGTCCCCGGCGGCCCTCGGCCAGGCCGAACTCGACGCGCTGGCCCTGCTTGAGCCCGTCCACACCGCGCGGCAACGCGGCCTTGTGCACGTAGACGTCCGCCCCGCCGTCCTGGGAGAGGAAGCCGAAGCCCTTCTCGGCGTCGTACCACTTGACCTTGCCGCTCGGCACCTGGTTCACCCGTTCCTCGATCGGTTCCCGCCCTGCGCACCGGCACGACGAACGCGCCCTGGTGCCTGGGCCGCCTTCTGGGCCCGCCTGACGACACCGGGACGCGTCGCACCAGCTTAGACCCGCGACGCCCATCCGTGCAGTCGAAAGCAGAACTACGGATGCCGCGGTCGCCGTGGTCGGCGATCCTGCGCACGTGCTCCTCGACTCCGCGACCCGTCACGAACGGGTCCTGCTCCGCGCCGCCCGGCCCGCGCTCGCCGCGCTGCTGCTCGGCGGACGGCTGGCCGTGCCGATCCGGCGGGTGCCCCGGCTGGGCTGGGTGAGCGCCGATCCGCTGGTCGCCCGCCAGGTCCTCGGCGACCACCGCAGCTTCACGCTGGTGGCCGAGGGCGGTGTCGGGCACCTGTGGGCCCAGGTGCTCGGCGACTGGGTCTACGACCTGTTCGACGGCCCCGGCCACCACGACCTGCGCACCCGCGCCCGGGACCTGTTCACCGAGGCCACGGCGGCGGAGCTGGTCCGGGGGGCGTGGGACGCGCGGCTGGCGACGGCCCGTGCCGCGCTGGCCGCGGGTGATCCCGTCGACGTCGCCGGCCTGGCCCGGGTGCTCGTCGGCCGGATGCTCGGCTCGCTGCTCGGTCTGGGGACCGGCACCGACGAGGACGCCCGCAGCCTGTTCGCGACCGGCGAGCGACTGGCCGCCATCGCGCTGGGCAGCGCGGCCGACACCACGCTCGGCCCGGCGTCGGTGGCGGAGGCGAAACGCATCGTCGACGAGCTGACCGCCGGAGTCCCGGCCGCGTGGCGCACCGCCGGGCCGGAGTCGCTGCTGGGTCGCTGCCGGGAGCTGGGCCTCGGCCTGCGGGAGACGACCGGGCTGTCGGCGTTGCTGATGGTCGCGGGCACCGAGACCGCGGCGTCGGCGATGGCCCGCACCGTGGCCCTGCTGCACGACACCGGGGAGCAGCACCGCCTGCTCGCGGAGCCCGCGCTGCTCCCCGTCGCCGTCCGGGAGGGCCTTCGCGTGACCACCCCCGCACCGGTCATCGGGCGCTCGGTACGGCGCGACGTCACCGTGGCCGGGCGTCGGCTGCGGGCCGGCGAGCGGATCATGCTCCTGACCTGGACCGCGAACACCGCCCCCGGTGGATTCGACCTGGCGCGGCCCTACCTGCCCGCCAACCGCCAGCTCTGGTTCGGCGCAGGCCGCCACCTCTGCCTCGGCGCCGCCCTCGCCCGGGCGGAGCTGGGTGCACTGCTGCGGACGATGACGGCCGCCGGGCGTCCGTGGCGGGTGGAACGCCGCATCCCGCAGCGCCGGGCCCTGATCCCGACCTACCGCGAGCTGGTCGTCCGGCAGGCGGACGACCAGCACCGACCGGCGCCGGTCGGCCCACGGCCGTGATCAGCGGTTCGGAACCGGCAGCCGCGCCCCGGCACGCTGCGTGTTCCCGGACGCCGATCACCCGACCGGCACCGGTCGGCACCCGGCGGCGGCCGCGGCGCTCAGGCGTTGCGCACCGCCGCCGCGTCGCCCAGGTCCAGCATCTCCACGCTCTTCTCGCGCATCTCCACCTTGCGGACCTTGCCGGTCACCGTCATCGGGAACTCCGAGACCACCAGGACGTAGCGGGGGATCTTGTAGTGCGCCAGCTTGCCGGTCGCGAACTCGCGCACCGCCTCCGCGGTCAGCTCGGGGGCGCCCTCGCGCAGGGTGACCCACGCGCACAGCTCCTCCCCGTACCGGACGTCGGGGACGCCGATGACCTGGGCGTCGAGGATGTCGGGGTGGGTGTAGAGGAACTCCTCGATCTCGCGCGGGTACACGTTCTCGCCGCCGCGGATGACCATGTCCTTGATCCGGCCGGTGATGTTGAGGTAGCCCTCGTCGTCCATGATCCCGATGTCGCCGGTGTGCATCCAGCGGGCGGCGTCGATGGCCTCCGCGGTCTTCTCCGGCTCGTCCCAGTAACCGAGCATCACCGAGTAGCCGCGCGTGCACAGCTCCCCGGGCGTGCCGCGGGGCACGGTCAGGCCCGTGTCGGGGTCGACGACCTTGACCTCCAGGTGTGGCCCGACCCGGCCCACCGTGGACACGCGGCGCTCCAGCGAGTCGTCGGCGCGGGTCTGGGTGGACACCGGGGAGGTCTCGGTCATGCCGTAGGCGATCGCCACCTCGGACATGCCCATCCGGTCGACGACCTGCTTCATCACCTCCACCGGACAGGGCGAGCCCGCCATGATCCCGGTGCGCAGCGAGGACAGGTCGTGGTCGCCGAACGTGGGGTCGTTGAGCTCGGCGATGAACATGGTCGGCACGCCGTAGAGCGACGTGCAGCGCTCCGCGGCGACGGCGTGCAGCGTGGCCTTCGGGTCGAAGCCCGGTCCGGGGATCACCATCGTGGAGCCGTTGGAGGTGCAGGCGAGGTTGCCCATCACCATGCCGAAGCAGTGGTAGAAGGGCACCGGGATGCAGACGCGGTCCTCGGGTCCGTAGTCGCAGAGCCTGCCGACGTTGTAGCCGTTGTTGAGGATGTTGTGGTGGCTCAGCGTGGCGCCCTTGGGGAAGCCCGTGGTGCCCGAGGTGTACTGGATGTTGATGGGGTCGTCCGGGCTCAGCCCGGCCTGGTACCGCGCCAGCTTCGCCCGGTCGCCGCCGCGGCCCGGCTCCACCAGCGCGTCCCAGTCCGGGGTGCCGATGAGCACCACCTGCCGCAGGTCGGGGCAGTTCGGCCGGACCTCGGTGATCATCGCGGCGTAGTCGGAGGTCTTGAACGCCGTGGCCGCGACGAGCACCGAGATCCCGGCCTGCTTGAGCACGAACTCCAGCTCGTGCGTGCGGTACGCCGGGTTGATGTTGACCAGCACGACACCGATCTTCGCGGTGGCGTACTGGATCAGCGTCCACTCGGCCACGTTCGGCGCCCAGATCCCCAGCCGGTCACCCTTGGTCAGGCCGGCGGCGAGCAGCCCGAGCGCGACGGCGTCGACCTCCTCGCGCAGCTGCCCGTAGGTCCAGCGCCGCCCGGTGGGCACCTCGACGAGTGCCTCGACGTCGGGCTGGGCGAGTGCGGTCCGGTCGAAGTTGTCGCCGATGGTGTCGCCGAGCAGCGGGGTGTCGGACACCCCGGAGGCGTACGAGGGCACGGCAGGTGCAGCGGTCACGGGGGAATGGCCCTTCTTGCGGCGTGTGGTTCACCCCACATCCTGCGACGGGTCACGCTCCGTCGCCACCTCCGGATGGGGAGGCGCGCCGGGAACCCGCTGGATCCGCGGCGATACCCTCGGCGGATGCACGACCCCCGCGTCCTGCTCGATCCCGCCACCGACGCCGCGCGCAAGCTCGCCCGGCGCGGTTTCACCCTGGACACCGCCTCCCTGGAGGCGCTGCTCGTGGCCCGCAACGCCGCCATCGGCCGCGGTGACGACGCGCGCGGCGAGTCCAAGCGCGTCGCCACCTCGGTGAAGGGTGCGTCGCCGCAGGAGCGTCCGGCCCTGGTCGAGCGCGCGCGCGAGCTCAAGGGCGTGATCAGTGCGGCGGAGGAGGAGCACCGCACGCTGGAGGCGCGGCTGCAGGAGTTGCTGCTCGGCATCCCGAACCTGCCCAGCGACGACCTCCCCGACGGCACGTCCGACGCCGACGCGGAGCTCATCCGCACCTGGGGCGATCCCGGCGCGTGCGCAGGCACCACCGATCACGTCGACCTCGGCGAGAAGCTGGGCATCCTCGACCTCCCGCGCGCGACCAAGCTGGCCGGCCCGCGCTTCGCGGTGCTGCGGGGCAGGGGGGCGAAGCTGGAGCGCGCGCTGGCGCGGTACTTCCTCGACCTCGCCGAGCAGCACGGCTACACCGAGTTCTCCGTGCCCACGCTGGTCAACGCCACCACGATGACCGGCACCGGCCAGCTGCCGAAGTTCGAGCAGGACCTGTTCCGGACCGGGGTGGGCGAGCGGGACCTCTACCTCATCCCCACCGCCGAGGTGCCGCTCACGAACCTGCATGCCCGGGAGACCCTCTCGCTCGAGGACCTCCCGCTCGCCTACACCGCGCACACCCCGTGCTTCCGCTCGGAGGCCGGCTCCTACGGCCGCGACACCCGCGGGCTGGTGCGGCTGCACGAGTTCTCGAAGGTCGAGCTGGTGCGCATCGTCGACCCCGCGCGCTCGCGCGAGGAGCTGGAGCTCCTGCTCGGGCACGCCGAGGCGTGCCTGCAGGGTCTCGACCTCGCCTACCGCGTGGTCAAGCTGGCCGCGGGCGACATCGGGTTCTCGGCGGAGTTCACCTACGACATCGAGGTGTGGCTGCCCGGCCAGCAGGCGTTCCGCGAGATCGCCTCGGCGTCGGACTTCGGCGTGTTCCAGGCCCGCCGGGCCGGGATCCGCACCAGGGCCAAGGACGGCACCCGCGGTCTCGCCGCCACGCTCAACAGCTCGGGGCTCCCGATCGGCCGCACGCTGGTGGCCGTCCTGGAGCAGGGCCAGCAGCCCGACGGCTCGGTCCGCGTCCCCCCGGCGCTGGTGCCCTACACCGGCTTCGACGTGCTGGAACCCGGCTGAGCCCCGGCTCCGGCTGAGCGAACGGCACTCTCGCCCAACCAGGTTCGGGTGAAGGTGCCGTTCGCTCGACGGGCCGGGGGCCTAGCGCACCGTGTAGGGCCCCGTCGAGGTCGCGTGGTAGCCCTTGGCCCCGACCGCGACGGCCAGTGGGCTGCGCGGGTCCTCGCCCGCGGCCAGCGCGTCGAGCGCGCGGCGGAAGTCGTGGCGCGGTGCCCAGCCCAGGTCGCTCCGCGCCCGCGCGTTGACGTACACCCGCTCGATCCCCGGGAACATCCGCCAGCCCAGCCGGGCGTAGAGCGGCGCCGCGTCCGGGAACAGGCGCTCCACCACGGCGGGGGCCTCGGTGGGCAGGTCGGCGAGGTCGTCGCGGGTGAAGGGGGTGGTGGCACTGACGACGTAGCGCCCGAACCCGATCGCGGGTGCCCGGTCGAGCGCGGCCCGGTGCGCGTCCACGACGTCGGCGAGGTCCACGCGGCGGTACAGCAGCTCGTTGACCTTCAGGTTGGCGTCCGGGTAGGCGGCCCGGGCGTCGTCGCGGTCGTCGCCCTCGGGGAAGAACCGGGAGGTGCGCAGCACGACCACCGGCAGCCCGTGGTCGCGGTGCACCAGCTCGCACAGGTCCTCGGCCGCGGTCTTGGTCACGCCGTAGACGTTGCGCGGCACCGGCACCACGTCCTCGGTGATCCACGCGGCCGGCTCGCCCGGTGCCGGGGCCAGGGCCCGGCCGAACGTGCTGGTCGTGCTGGTGAACACGAACCGGCCGACGCCGGCGGTCACCGACTCCTCCAGGAGCGTCAGCGTGCCGGTGACGTTGGTGTCGACGAACGCCTGCCGCCCGTGCGACCCCACGTGCGGTTTGTGCAGCGTGGCCGCGTGCAGCACGGCGTCGACGCCCTGCACCGCCTGCCGGACCACGGCGCGATCGGCCACCGACCCGACGACCGAGGTGTGCGGGGACGCGAGCACGTCGAGCCCCACGACGTCGTGCTCGGCCCCGAGGACCCGCACCAGCGCCTCGCCGAGATGACCCGAGCTGCCCGTCACGAGAATCCGCACGCGCCATGCCTAGCAGCGGCGACCACCTCCTGGCGAGGCGGTTAGAGCCCGCCGGTGTTGAGCAGCAGGTCGGGGGTGCCGCCGGTGCCGCCGCCGTCGACCACGCCCTCGGTGGCGTTGTCCACGATCCACTCCTCGACGGTGCTGCTGGCCGCGTCGCCGAAGGCCTGCTTGTAGAGCGCGGCGACACCCGCCGCGTGCGGAGCGGCCATCGAGGTGCCGCTGTAGGACGCCGTCCCCCCGCCGGGGATGCTGGAGACGATGCCGGTGCCGGGGGCGTAGAGGTCCACGCACTCTCCGGTGCTGGAGGACTCCGCCCGCCGGTCGTCGATGGTGGAGTTGGCGACCACCAGCACCCCGTCGGAGGCGCGGGGGGCGACGCCGCAGTCGTCGCCGCCGGTGTTGCCGGCCGAGGACGCCACGAAGATCCCGCGCCCGACGAGCTCGCCCACCGCGGCGATCAGCACGTCGGACGGGCCGTAGCTCCACGACATGACGGCCACCGACGGCCTGGTCTGGTTGCGCGCCACCCAGTCGATGCCGGCGAGCAGCGAGGACAGGGTGCCCGCGCCGGTGCAGTCGAGCACCTTGACCGACCGCACCTGCGCCTCCTTCGCCACCCCGAAGTCGCGGGCCGCGGCGATCCCCGCGACGACCGTGCCGTGCCCGTCGCAGTCCCCGGCGATGTCGTCGATGGTGTTCACTCCGCTCTCCGCGCGCCCACCGAACTGGGGGTGTGTCACGTCGATGCCGGTGTCGAGCACGTAGACGGTGACGCCGGCGCCGGTGGCCTCGGTCGTGTAGCTGCGCGACAGCGGCAGCTCGCGCTGGTCGATGCGGTCGAGTCCCCAGTTCGGGGGGTCGGCCTGCACCCCCTCGGTCAGGGACTCGTCCAGCGGTTGCGCGCGGGGTTCGAGGGGGCTGATGCGCCGGTCCTGCTCCACCCCGATGACGCCGGGTCGCTTCTCCAGCTCCAGCACCTGGGCCCGGGACAGGCGGGCGGCGAACCCGGCGAACGCGCGCTCGAACAGCAGCCGGGGTGACACCCCCAGCTCCCGTGCCGCGGCCCGGGCCTCGGCCGCCGTGCTGGCGTGCACCACGTAGTCGGCTGCGAACTCGTCGGGATCGGGCTGGGTGGCCGAGGCGGCGGGACCGACCACGGCGGTGAGGCAGAACAGGGCGATCACCAGCGGGGCGATGCGCAGCGACAGGCGACTCACGGACAGCGACGCTACGTGCACCGCCTGATCGCCGACAGTGACACGATCGGGGCTCGGGTGACAGCAGTGACCCATGGGGTGACGGTGGGTTGACAATCCACCCGAAGCCGAGGGCGCCCGGAAGGGTCACCCGGTGAGCGGCCCGCCTCCTGCACCGTGCACGGTCACCTCCACCGACTTGATGACGAAGAACAGCCGTGACCCGGGCACCAGCGCGAGGTCGGCGACGGCGGCCGGGGTAACGTCCGCGGCCAGCCCCGCCACCCACTCGGGACCGCCCCGGGGCGACGCTGCGCGCAGCCGCACGACGTCGCCGCGCGGCTCCATCGCTTCCAGCACCACCTCGACCGTCGTGCGCGGGCTGCCCTTGGGCGGCTCCGGGAACACCGCGACCGCGGACGGGGAGAACACCGCCACCGCGGAGGTGCCCTCCGCCAGTGCCTCCTCGCTGTGACCGGAGACGATCCGACCGTCGGCAGTACGTACTCCACCCTCGGTGGCCGTGCCGGGCACCAGGTTGAGGCCGGCCACCCGCGCGGCGAACGCGCTGCGCGGGCGGGTGAGGACGTCGCGGGTGGCGCCCTCCTCCACGACGGAGCCGCCGGTCACGACCAGCACCCGGTCGGCGAGCACCAGCGCGTCCAGCACGTGGTGGGTGACGAGCACGGTCGTCCGGCCCGCGTCGCGCACCACGCGGCGCAGCAGCGCCCGCATCGCCGGGGCGGAGTCGACGTCCAGCGCGGAGAGCGGTTCGTCGAGCAGCAGCAGGTCGGGCTCGCAGGCCAGCGCCCTGGCCAACGCCACCCGCTGGGCCTGACCGCCGGAGAGCTGTGACGGCCTGCGGTCGGCGAGCTCGGCCACCTCGACCTCGCCGAGCCAGTGGTGCGCGACCCGGTCGGCCTCGCGGCGGTCGACGCCCGCACAGCGCGGCCCGAACGCGACGTTGGCCGCCGCGCTCAGGTGCGGGAACAGCAGCGCCTGCTGGGCCAGCAGCCCCACGCGACGCCGGTAGGTCGGCACCGCGACCCCCGCGGAGGTGTCGGTGAGCACGCGGTCGCCGAGCTGGACCCGGCCCCGTTCGGGCCGTAGCAGGCCGGACAGGATGCCGAGGATCGTGGACTTCCCGGCGCCGTTCGGCCCGAGGATCGCGAGCACCTCACCCGGTTCCACGCGCAGCGTCGCGTCGAGGGTGAACCCGGCGCGCTCCAGCCGGAGCTCGGCCGACAGTCCCGTCCCGGCACTCACCGGGCCCCCAGCCCCTCCGCCGCCCGTGGCCGTGCCACCGCGATGACGACCACCGCCACGACCACCAGCACCAGCGACAGCGCGATCGCCCCGTCGACGTCGGCCTCGCGCTCCTGGTAGACCAGCAACGGCAGCGTCCGGGTGGTGCCCTGCAGGCTGCCCGCGAACGCGATGGTGGCGCCGAACTCACCCAGCGCCCTCGCGAACGCGAGCACCAGGCCCGAGCCCAGCCCCGGCAGCACCAGCGGCAGCGTGATCCGCCGGAACACCGTGCTCGGCGAGGCCCCGAGCGTGGCCGCCACCGACTCGTAGCGCTCGCCCGCCGTGCGCAGGGCCCCCTCCAGGGACACGACGAGGAAGGGCATCGACACGAACGTCTGCGCGAGGACCACCGCGACCGTCGTGAACGGCACGGTGAACCCGGTCCACAGCTCCAGCACCTGCCCGGCGAATCCGGTGCGGCCCAGCGTGTAGAGCAGGGCCAGGCCGCCGACCACGGGCGGCAGCACCAGCGGCAGCAGCACGATCGGCCGGACCAGCGTCAACCCCGGAAACGCCGAGCGCGCCAGCACCGCGGCCAGGGGCCCCCCGAACAGCAGGCACAGCAGCGTCGAGGTCGCCGCCGTGCGCAGCGACAGCTCCAGCGCGGACAGCGCGGCCTCACTGGTGACCAGCTCGGGCAGCCGGACCAGGTCCGCGCGCACGATCAGGCCGACGACGGGCAGCGCGATCAGCGCGAACCCCACCCCCGCCGGGATCCACAGCCAGCGGGGCAGGCCGACGGCGACGCCGTGGCGGTCGGCGCGGGCCCGCCGCCGCGGGGCCGTGGCCGTCACGGGGTGCCGAAGCCGGCGGTCTCGAAGACCGCGGCTCCCTCGGGGCTGAGCACCAGCTCGACGAACGCCGCGGCCAGCTCGGGCTGCGGGGCGTTCGCCAGTGCCGCGATCGGGTACTCGTTGAGCGCCGCGTCGGACTCGGGGAAGTCGACGCCGTCCACCTGGTCGCCGGCGGAGATCACGTCGGTCACGTAGACCAGGCCGGCGTCGGCCTCACCGGAGGTGACCTTGCTCAGCACGGAGCGCACGTCGGGCTCCTCGCTCACCGGGGCCGGCGTCACCCCGGAGGCCGCCTCGACGGACTCGGTGGCCGCCCCGCAGGGCACCTGCGGGGCGCACACGACGAGCGTGATCTCCGGGTCGGTGAGGTCGGCGAACGTGTCGATGCCCTCGGGGTTGCCCGGAGCCACCGCGATCTGCAGCCGGTTGGTGACGAACACCTGGGGCTCGCCCTCGGCCAGCCCGGCGTCGGTCACCACCGTCATCCGGGAGTCGTCGGCCGAGGCGAACACGTCGACGGGTGCGCCGTTGACGATCTGGCTCGACAGGTCCGACGACCCGGCGAAGTTCAGCACCACGTCGACGCCCGGGTCGGCCGCCTCGAACCGCGCCTCCAGCTCCGTGAACACGTCGGTGAGCGACGCCGCGGCGGACACGGTGAGCGTGCGATCCTCCGGGGACGCCGTGCCGCCCCCGCAGCCGGCCAGCAGCAGCGTGGTGGCCACAGCGCCGGCCGCCAGTACGCGCATCCACATGGTTCCTCCGGGGCTCCACGATCACGTGGGTCGACTTGATCACAGCGTTGGTGAGGTGCGCTGCTTCGGGCCGGTTCCTGGCATCGAGCGGGGACAGCATAGAGGATCCGGAACTGCGGCACAGGTAGGATAATATATCCGAACGTGCGGTGAGTGCCAGCCGGTCGATCGTGCATTGCGGTTGTCGGGCTTCGGGCGGGTGCCGGGCGCGCTCCGCCGTTCCCGCGCGCCGATCATGGGCCGTGCGCGGGCACGCCGGTCGTGTGATGGGCGAGACGGGTGGCGGCCGGGTGCGCGCGGCCGTGACCGGACCTGTCCACCTCGGGGTACTGCCCCTGTCGGGATCCCGTGGTGTGATGCAGGCGTGGACTTCGAACCCAGCGCCGTGGCCGCCGACTACACCAAGCGCATGCGCGCCTTCCTCGACGAGAAGGTCCTCCCCGCGGAGGTCGCCTACGACGCGTTCCGGGCCGAGCGCCGGGGCACGCCGCAGGAGTGGGACCTGCCGCCCGTCGTCGAGGAGCTCAAGGTCGAGGCCCGCGCGCGGGGGCTGTGGAACCTGTTCCTGCCGAGCCTCTCGGGGCTGTCGAACCTGGAGTACGCAGCGGTCGCGGAGGTGTCGGGCTGGTCGCCGGTGATGGCGCCGGAGGCCATCAACTGCCAGGCGCCCGACACCGGCAACATGGAGACGCTGCACCTGTTCGGCACGCCCGAGCAGCAGGCGGAGTGGCTGCAGCCGCTGCTCGACGGGCAGATCCGCTCCGGGTTCGCGATGACCGAGCCCGACGTCGCGTCGTCCGACGCCACCAACGTGCAGACCACCATCCGCCGGGACGGCGACGAGTACGTCATCTCGGGGAGGAAGTGGTGGATCTCCGGCGCCGCCGACGAGCGGTGCAGGATCTTCATCGTCATGGGCAAGACCGATCCCGAGGCGGCCACGCACCGCCAGCAGTCGATGGTGCTGGTGCCCCGCGACACCCCCGGCCTGACGATCACCCGGCACCTGCCCACGTTCGGCTACCAGGACCAGCACGGTCACTCCGAGCTGAGCTTCGACGACGTCCGCGTGCCCGTGTCGAACCTGCTCGGTGAGGAGGGTGGCGGATTCGCGATCGCGCAGGCCCGCCTGGGGCCCGGGCGCATCCACCACTGCATGCGCCTGATCGGCATGGCCGAGCGCGCGATCGACCTCATGGTCCGGCGCGCGCAGAGCCGGGTGGCGTTCGGCAGGCCGCTGGCCGAGCAGGGCGTCGTGCGTGAGCAGATCGCGCAGTCCCGGATCGAGGTGGAGCAGGCTCGGCTGCTGGTCTACAAGACGGCGTGGCTGATCGACCGCTACGGCGCGAAGGGCGCGGCCACCGAGATCGCCGCGATCAAGGTGATCACCCCGCGGATCGCCTGCGACGTCATCGACCGGGCCATCCAGATCCACGGCGGCGCCGGCATGAGCGACGACACGCCGCTGGCCTACTTCTACGTCTGGGCCCGTGCCCTGCGTCTGGCGGACGGGCCCGACGAGGTGCACCTGCGCACCGTCGCCCGGCAGGAGCTGGGCCGCCACGGCTGAGCCGTCTGCGCGGACTGTCCCGGCCGGGGCGCGTGGGCGATCGCCGAGTGGGCGAGTGTCCGCGCCGGGCGGCAGGCGACGCGCCAGGCGGCAGCCGTGAGGCGACTCGGCTCACCTTTCGGGCAGCCGGATGGCCTAACAGCACTTGCAGGTGCGGGTGCATGTGCCCATCGCCTCCGCGTCTGCGGATAGCGGTATTCGTGCTGGTGACAGCGCGATTGAAGGCCGATCCGGGCGGTTACGCTCATGGTGTGACGGCATCCGAGCTCGGCCTCCCCGCAGTGCGGCGGGCCACCACCCGAGACCCGGCCCGCCCCGACGACGCCCGCCTGATCGACACCTTCGGGCGCGTGGCGACGGACCTGCGGATCTCGCTGACCGACCGCTGCAACCTGCGCTGTTCCTACTGCATGCCCGCCGAGGGCCTGGACTGGATGCCGCGCGACGAGCAGCTCACCGACGACGAGCTCAACCGCCTCATCGCCGTCGCCGTGCGCGATCTCGGGGTGCACGAGCTGCGCTTCACCGGCGGCGAGCCGATGCTGCGCAAGGGCCTGGAGGGCGTCGTCGCCGCCTCGGCCGCGCTCGAACCGCGCCCCGACATCTCCCTGACGACCAACGGCATCGGCCTCGCCCGCCGGGCCGAGTCGCTCGCCGCCGCCGGGGTCAACCGGCTCAACGTCTCGATGGACACACTGCGGCCCGACCGGTTCGCCACGATCACCCGCCGCGACCGGCTCTCCGACGTGCTGGACGGCCTCGCCGCGGCCCGCGCCGCGGGCCTCGGCCCCGTCAAGATCAACACGGTGCTGCTGCGCGGCGTCAACGACGACGAGGCCTGCGAGCTGCTGCGCTTCGCGGTCGAGAACGGCTACGAGCTGCGCTTCATCGAGCAGATGCCGCTCGACGCCCAGCACGGCTGGGAGCGCACCGAGATGATCACCGCTGGTGAGATCCTGGAGAAGCTGCAGGCCGAGTTCACGCTCACTCCGGACTCGGTCGACCGCGGCGGCGCCCCGGCCGAGCGCTGGATCGTCGACGGCGGCCCGGCCGCGGTCGGCGTCATCGCCTCGGTCACCCGCCCGTTCTGCGGGGCGTGCGACCGCACCCGCCTCACCGCCGACGGGCAGGTGCGCTCGTGCCTGTTCGCGCGCACCGAGACCGACCTGCGCGCGATGATCCGCGGCGGTTGCACCGACGCCGAGATCGCCGACACCTGGCGCAACGCCATGTGGGGCAAGCTGGCCGGCCACGGCATCGACGACCCGGGCTTCCTGCAGCCGGACCGCCCGATGAGCGCCATCGGGGGCTAGGGAGGATGGACACCGTGACCTCTCCTGCCACGACCATCACCGTCGCCGTCCGCTACTTCGCCGCCGCCCGCGCGGCTGCGGGCGTGGAGTCCGAGAAGGTGCAGCTTCGCGCGGACGCCACGGTCGAGGCAGCCCTCGCCGCGCTGCGCGAGCAGCACGACCCGGAGTTCGCGCGCGTGCTGGACCGCTGCAGCTTCCTGCTCGACGAGGTGGCCGTCCGCGACCGCTCCACCCCGCTCGGCCCGGACGCCACCCTCGACGTGCTGCCCCCCTTCGCCGGCGGCTGAGTCCATCGCACGCGGTGCGGGGAACTCCGCGCAGCGCCAGGCGTCTCGCGCATTGCGGCGCCCCGCGTGCAGGCCGGGGCGTCGCGGGCTCGCCGGGTTCGCATGCCGACCGGGGTTCCGCGCGCTGGTCGGGGTTTGGCGCGCCGGGCACGGTTTCGCGCGCGGGCAGGGGATTCGCGCGCGGGCAGAGGTTTGCGCGCTGGTCGGGGTCCCGCGCGCTGTCGGCGCCGCGCGGGACGCCGTTCGGCGCGCACAGTTGCGGTTGCGGTACGGGGTCCGGTCAGCCCGGACCGGCGAGGATCTCCTGGTAGCTGCGGATCCCGCCGACCGACCCCGCCGCGAGGACGGCGTGCGCCACGGCCCGGGAGACGGCATCGGCCGCCGCGGCCTGCAGCGCGAACAGCTCCGGCGGCTCCGGGGGCGGGCGCGTGGCCGTCGACAGTCCGAACACGACGTCGCCGTCCATGATCGTGTGCACCGGCGAGACGGCACGGGCGAGCCCGTCGTGGCCCATCGTGGCGAGCCGCCCGCAGCCGGCCTTGTCCAGCGTGATGTCGGTGGCGACCACGACGAGTGTCGTCGCCGTGCCCGGCGACGGCGCCTGCGGGGCGGCCCGCAGCACGGCCCGCGCCGTCTCACCGACGGTGATCGGCGCGAACTCCCCCGGCAGCCCCATCCGCATCCCGAGCGGGACGCCGGTGTCCGGGTCGATCGCCGACCCCACCGCGTTCGCGACGACGAGCGCCGCCACCACCGCTCCACCGTCGAGCACCGACGACGCCGTGCCGACCCCACCCTTGAGCCCACCGACGACGGCACCGGTCCCGGCGCCGACCGCGCCCTGCGCGAGCGGCCCGCCGGTGGCGGCGTCGTGGGCGGCGGCCCCGAGGTCGGCGTCCGGGCGGGCCGAGAAGTCACCGCCGCGGCCCAGGTCGAACAGCACCGCACCCGGCACGATCGGCACCACCCCACCGGGCACCGGGAACCCGATGCCCGCCGCCTCCAGCCGTGCGACCACCCCGCCGGCGGCGGCCAACCCGTACGCGCTGCCACCGGTCAGCACGACCGCGTGCACGCGCTGGACGGTGGCACCGGGATCGAGCAGGTCGGTCTCGCGGGTGCCGGGCGCCGAGCCCCGCACGTCGACGCCGGCGACCGCGCCGCCGGGCGGGGCCAGCACCACGGTGGTGCCGCTCAGCGCACCGGGCCGGTCCAGCGCGGCGTGCCCGACCCGCAGGCCGGGCACGTCGGTGAGGGCGTTGTGCGTGCCGGGTTCCATCGACCCATCCTGGTGGCCGATATCCGCCGGACCCAGCCCCCGCGCGGCGAGAGGGTGGTCACATGAACGAGCCTGCGCGCTCCCCGTCCACGGCGGCCCTCGACTGGTCCGCGCTCGAGTGCCGCCTCGACACCGACGGCGTGGCGACGACCCCGCCGCTGCTCAGTGCACAGCAGTGCGCCGAGGTGTCCGCGATGTTCGGTGACGACGCCCGCTTCCGCAGCACGGTCCACATGGCCCGCCACGGGTTCGGGGAAGGCAGCTACCGCTACTTCGCCGACCCCCTGCCGCCGCTGGTGCAGCAGCTGCGTGCCGAGCTCTACCCACCGATCGCGGCCGTCGCGAACCGCTGGGCGGCGCGCCTGGGCGAGGACCGGTTCCCCACCGATCTCGACGCGCTGCTGGTCGAGTGCGCCGCGCTCGGCCAGCACCGGCCCACCCCGCTCGTGCTGCGCTACGGCCCCGGCGGCTACAACTGCCTGCACCAGGACGTCTACGGCGACCTCACGTTCCCGCTGCAGCTCCTGGTGATGCTCAGCCGGCCGGACGAGGACTTCACCGGCGGCGAGAGCGTGTTCGTGGAACAGCGCCCGCGCCGGCAGTCCCGGCCCATCGTGCGGCGACCCCGCCAGGGGGAGGCGGTGATCTTCCCGGTGCGGCACCGCCCGCGACGGGGCGCCCGTGGCTACGGCCGGGTGCAGTTGCGTCACGGGGTGAGCGCCGTGCACAGCGGCGAGCGGTACGTGCTGGGCGTCATCTTCCACAACGCCCGCTGAGAACCTCCGGCCCGGCCGGCCGGCCGCACCGCCGGTCACCTGCCCGGTCCCACGGGTCGGGCGGGCGCACCGGCGCGGCCGCGTGGACTGCCGGGTCGGGTCGCCACGCGGGCGGGCAGGATGGGGCCATGACCCTGCACGGCAACCTGCTCGGACCCGACCCCACCTACCTGCCCGTCGACCCGGCCGCGGCCGAGCTCGACGGCGGCACCGACCCGGCGAAGGTGGCCGCGGCCCACCCGACGTCGGCGATCGCGTGGGCGCAGCTCGCCGAGAACGCCCTCGCCGCAGGCGAGACGATCACCGCCTACGCCTACGCCCGTACCGGCTACCACCGCAGCCTCGACATGCTGCGCCGCAACGGCTGGAAGGGCTTCGGCCCGGTGCCGTGGGCGCACGAGCCCAACCGCGGCTTCCTGCGCGCGCTCGCCGCACTGCACCGCGCGGCGGTCGCGATCGGGGAGGCCGACGAGGCCGAGCGCACCGCCACCTTCCTCGAGGAGTCCGACCCGGCCGCGCCCGCTGCGCTCGGACTGGCCTGACCGGTGCGTGGCCGTCGCCTGCGCGCCCAGCTGCGGGTACGCGGCAGGCGCGTCGCGGTGTCGGCGCTGCCGATCCTGCAGTGCGCGGTGGCCGCGGGGCTGGCGTGGTTCGTCGCGAGCGACCTCGTGGGGCACACCCGCCCGTTCTTCGCCCCGATCGCGGCGGTCATCTCCCTGGGCCTGTCGCTGACGAGCCGGCTGCGCCGGGTGGCCGAGCTGGTCGTGGGCGTGAGCCTCGGCGTGCTGGTCGGCGACCTGCTCATCTCCCAGATCGGCAGCGGCGCCTGGCAGATCACGCTGGTCGTGGCGCTCGCGATGGCGCTCGCCGTGTTCACCGACGGGGCGACGCTGCTGGTGGCGCAGGCCGGGTCGTCGGCGGTCCTGGTCGCCACGCTGCTCCCACCCGGTGACGTCGGCGGCCTCGACCGCTGCGTCGACGCGCTGATCGGCGGCGTCATCGGCGTCCTGGTGGCCGCGCTGATCCCGACCGACCCGGTGCGCCCGGTGCAGCGTGGGGCCCGGGCGTTGCTCGACGAGCTGGCGGCGGTGCTCGCCTGCACCGCCGACGCGCTGCGCACCCGCGATCCGGCCGCCGCCGCGGTCGCCCTGCAGCAGGCCCGGGCCAGCCAGCCACTGATCGACGAGCTGCGCAGCGCCCTGCGCGGCGGACACGAGGTCACCACCGTCGCCCCGATCTACCGTCGCAGGCGTCGTCAGCTGGGCCGGTTCAGCGAGCTGGCGGAGCGCTCGGACTACGCGATGCGCAACGCCCGCGTGCTGGCCCGCCGCACCTACCAGGCCCTCTGCGACGACGAGCCGGCCGCTCCGGAGCTGGCCGACGCGCTCGGCGAGCTCGCCGCGGCCGTCGGCACCCTCACCGCGGAGCTGGGCAGCGAGGGCGACCGGGAGCGGGCCCGCGAACCGGTGCTCGACGTCGTTCGGCACGCGGTGGTGCTGTCGGAGGCGTGGACCCCCGGCCCGTCGGAGCAGGTGATGGTGGCCCAGCTGCGCTCGATCGCGCTCGACCTGCTGCAGGCCACCGGCATGACCCGCGACGAGGCCCTCCGCGCGATGCGGACCCATCCGTCGGGACGGTGACCAGTGGGCACCGACGGGCGGGTGACCGGCCGCCCCGCATGGGGCACAGTCATGGCGTGTCCCGTGTCGTCCTCGCCGTCGACGGCAACTCGATCGTGCACCGCTGCTTCCACTCCCAGGCGCGCACCGGGTTCCGGTCGGTCGACGGGCGTCCGCGGTGGGCGGTGCGCGGGCTGCTCTCGCAGCTGGTCGCCGCGGCGGATCGCCTCGCGCCGGACGCGATCGTCGTCGGCTTCGACGACCCGGACGCCAGCGTGCGCCGCGAGCGCTGGCCGCAGTACAAGGCCCAGCGCGCCGAGAAGCTCGGCACGCTCGTCGAGCAGCTCGACGCCGCGGCCGAGGTGCTGCGCGCGCTCGGGATCGCCGTCGTCGTGCCACCGGGGTGGGAGGCCGACGACGTGCTGGCCTCGGTGGCCCGCCAGGCGCCCGCGGCCGGTGCGACGACCGTCGTCATGACCTCCGACCGCGATGCGTTCGGCCTGATCGACGACCACACCAGGGTGCTGCGGATCATCAACGGCGGGGTCGACGCCTCGCCGCTGCTCACCCCAGACCGCCTGGTCACGCTGCTGGGCGTGCACCCCGGGCAGTACCCCGACTTCGCGGCGCTGCGTGGCGACCCGTCGGACAACCTTCCCGGCGTGCGCGGGTTCGGGCCCCGCACCGCGGCCCGCCTGCTCGCTGCTCTGGGCGGGGCCGAGGAGGCCTTCGCCGATCTGGACGCGGGCGGCACCCGGGTCGTCGCGGCGGTCGGCCCGGCGTGCGCCGCGCGGCTGGCCGGGTCCCGGGCGTCGTGGGAGCGCAACCGTCAGGTCATGGCCATGCGTGACGACGTGGAGATCGACCTCGACGCGGGGCACCTCCCGCTCCCCGTGGACGCCGTGCGTGCCGCGTTCGTCGCGCTGGACCTGCCCTGGACCGCAGCGACGGCACTGCGCGTGCTGGCCCACGACGAGACCGCGCCGCCCCCGCCGCCGCGGGCGTTGCTTGGCTGTAGCACTCTGAACTGGCCCCACCGTTCTTCTCGGTTCTGGCCCCACCAGGGGTCGGGTGTGGTGCGGGTGTAGCACTCGGAGTTGGCCCCACCGAGGCGATGTCGCCCGGCGACACGCCGGTTCGGTGCTGCGC
>NZ_JAJCYB010000119.1 GCF_029263155.1 Pseudonocardia sp. | reverse complement strand
GCGCAGGAACTCGGTGTCGCCGGTGGCCAGTGCGTGGTGGTAGGCGGGGCGGTTGACGAAGTCGTAGGACAGGTCGGCGCCGGCCTCGGCGGTGATGCGGATGTCGTCGATGGTGAGGTTGAGCTCCTGGAAGGTGAACCCCCCGACCTTGCGCACCATCCCCGCGATCATCTGGTTCGCCGCGTCGGACAGCGGGTGGCCCTCCGACCAGGCGGGCATCCCCTCGGCGCTCTTCTCGACGCCGAGGAACCCGTTGGCGTCGAGCCGCAGCGCGCCCGTGCCGAGGTCGCCCAGGGAGTGCAGCGCGTCGCCGATGACCATGCGCATCCCGGCGAAGCTCGGGTCCAGCCAGTTGATCGAGGGCTGGCCCTCCTTGAAGTAGTGCAGGTAGACCCAGCGCCGCTCCACGCCGTCGACCCCGACGACGGGGCGCGTGGCGCTCCAGTTGGTCTCCTTGACGCCCTCGGCGTAGAAGATGACGCGCTGCAGGCGGCCGATGATGTAGCCGGCCTTCTCCAGCTTCTCCTCGGTGACGGCGTCGATGTTGGCCGAGTCGCGACCCGGCGGGACCGCCGGCAGGTCGGCCCAGTCCTCGGGCGCGATCTCCACCATGTGGTAGATGCCGGGGTAGTCGCCGTGCTTCATCTCGGCGAGGCGGAAGTCCGCGCCCTTGCCGGTGTGGCCGGGGACCACGTCGTCGATGACGGTGCCGCCGAACAGGCTGGCGGTCTCGCACATGGCGCGGAACTCGTCCTCGGTGCCGAACGCGGGGTCGATCTCGGTGGAGATGCGGTCGAAGTGCCCGTCGACGCTCGGGGTCAGGTTCCAGCCGTCGATGCCGCCGGCGCGCTTGACCGGCCCGGTGTGGACGGCGTCGATGCCGATGGCGGAGAACGCCTCCCACTGCTTCTCCTTGCCCAGGGTGGCCAGGAACGACTCGCCGGGCGGCGTGATCAGCGAGATCGGGTACGCGGTGAACCACACCGACGCGATGTCGACGGCCTGGCGCGGGCCGGGGTTCGCGAACGGGTTCTGCCACATCGATCCCTGCCCGGAGAACTGCCGGGAGATCTCGTTGGCGTCGCTGAGCATCGACTGGCTCAGCAGCCAGGCGACGTAGGCCGGGTTCAGCCCGTCGACGCGGTGCACCGGCCTGCGCACCACCGACTCCTTGACGCGGGCACGGTGGCGCAGGCTGCGGGGCCGCGCCGGGTAGAACTGCTCGGCGTAGGTGATCTCGCCGGGCTCACGTACCGGCTCGTCGCCTGGCTGGTCGCTCACTCCGCTCCCTCGCTGCGTTCGCTCGGCCGTGCCCGCCGGTGCCGTGTCGGTGGGTTCGCTCGCGGGTCCCCGCACCGTCGTCGTCGACGATCTCACGCCGGGCGCGGTCCCGCCGGAGTCGGGGATGGAAGGGCCGACGGAGGAGGTCCGGGGCGGGTGGGCGTCGGGGATGGAAGGGCCGACGGAGGAGGCCCGGGGCGGGTAGACGGAGCCGGCCGGGCGCACCGTGTCGATAATCCGGGGGTGACGTCGATCGCGCACCGCCCCACCGCCCGCTCGGCGCGCAGGCCGGGGCCCGCGGAGACCGGTGCCGGCCTGGCGGCCAGCCCGTTCCGGGTGGACCGCGACCGGATCGCCGCGTCGCCGTTCTTCGCCCGACTCGCCGGGGTCACGCAGGTGGTGAGCCCGGCCGGCACCGGCCTGCTGGTGCACAACCGGCTCACCCACAGCCTGCAGGTGGCGCAGGTCGGACGGGCGATCGCCGAACGGCTGCCGGGGCCCGAGGCCGACCCCGACGTCGTCGAGGCCGCCGCGCTCGCCCACGACCTCGGGCACCCGCCGTTCGGGCACCTCGGCGAGCGGGTGCTCGACCGGCTGGCCCGCGAGCGCCTGGGCCTGCCCGACGGGTTCGAGGGCAACGCGCAGAGCTTCCGGATCGTCACGACCATCGACCTGCACGGGCCAGGCGGCGCCGGTCTCGATCTCACCGCCGCGGTCCGGGCCGCGGTGCTCAAGTACCCGTGGACGCGCCACGGGTACCCCGACCCGCACCCCAGCGCGGCCGCGCTCCCGCCCCGCGGTGGCGGCCCGCTGCCCGGGGCGCCGGACGCGGGCTCGGCCAAGTTCTCCTGCTACGCCACCGAGCTCGACGACCTGCTCGCCGCCCGCGCCGCGTTCCCGGCCACCGGGAGCTGGCAGCAGACGGTCGAGGCCGCCGTGATGGACACCGCCGACGACATCGCCTACGCCATCCACGACCTGGAGGACTTCCACCGCGTCGGGGTGCTGCAGCAGGCGGGGGTGGCCGCGGAGCTGACCGGGTGGCGGCGCCACCCCGACACCGCGGGTCCCGGGGTCCACCTGGAGGTACTGCGGCGCCGCCTGCGCGACCGCGACGCCTGGGCCTACGACGACGACGCGTTCGCCGCCGCCGTCGACCGCGTGCGGGCGGAGCTGGTGGACGGCCTGCTCGGGGCCGCGTTCGACGGCTCGATGGCCGCCGAGCGCGCGGTGGCCGAGTTCTCGGCCCGCTGGACGGCGCGCCTGGTGGCGGGCGTGCACCTCACCCCGGACCCGCCCGTGCGCTCGGGTCCGGTCGCGCTGGGCACTCCGCAGTGGCACGAGGTGGCGGTGCTGAAGTTCGTGCACCAGCGTTTCGTGCTCGGCCGCGCCGACCTGGCCTCCTACCAGCGCGGGCAGGCCACCGTACCGGGCGCAGCGGCCGGTTGTGGACCGACGCCGCGGTGCTGTGACCGCGGCCCGTGCTCGCGCCGGACCGATGGCGGAGCGTCGGCTCGGTGCGTGCCCGGTGCGAGGAGGACCCTACGTCGCCGCGGGCTCGCGGACCGACACCCCGATTCCGCCGGGGGTGTCGGCGCCGAAGCGGGCGATCTCGGCGTCGATGTCGAGCGGGGCCATCCGGCCCGCGGTCCCCGGCTCGACGAGGCGGGCCGGCACCAGCCAGCTCACCTCGAACTCGATGCCGTCGGGGTCGCGGGCGTAGAGGGCCTTGGTCGTGCCGTGGTCGGTGGCCCCGACCAGCGCGCCGGACCCGGCCAGCACGCCGCGGACGCGCCGCAGCTCGGCCAGCGTGTCGACCTCCCACGCCAGGTGGTAGAGCCCGACGGTGCCGTGGCCTGCCGTGGAGTCGCCCGCGGCGGCGTCGACGGCGAACAGCCCCAGGTCGTGGTCGTTGGTCGAGCCCTCGGCCTGCAGGAACGCGGCCCGTCCGGGGACGTCCATCACGACGCGGAACCCGAGCGTCCCGGAGTAGAACGCCACGCTGCGGTCGACGTCGCGGACGTAGAGGACGGCGTGGTTGAGACGCTGGATCGGCATGGCCCCAGGCTACGCGCGATATAGATGAGTGTTCAACTGTCTCGGGCGTCAGGCGGACCCGAGCGTCCCGGTGGCGAGGATGCCGCCGTCGACCCGCACCGTCTCGCCGGTCATCCAGCCCGCCCGGTCCGACACCAGGAAACCGACGACCGAGGCGATGTCCTCGGGCTCGCCGAGGCGCTTCATCGGGTACGGCTCGGCGGTCTTCTCCTCGCCCGAGGAGTACAGCGCGGTGGCGAACTTCGTCTTGACGACGGCCGGCGCCACGGCGTTGACGCGGATCTTCGGCCCGAGCTGCCAGGCCAGCTCCTCGGTGAGCCGGATCAGGGCGGCCTTCGACGCGCCGTAGGCCGGGATGACACCGGAGCTGCGCAGGCCGGCGACGGAGGCGATGTTGACGATCGAGCCGCCGTGCTCGCCCATCCACGCCCGGTACACCAGCTGCACGTAGGCGAGCGCGGCGACGACGTTGGTGTCGAAGGTCTTGCGGACGGCGTCGAGGTCGGCGTCCATGAGGAACCCGTAGGTGGGGTTGATGCCGGTGTTGTTGACCAGGATGTCCAGGCTCCCGAACCGCTCGACGGTCCGGGTCACCGACTCCTCGCGCGACTCCGCCGAGCCGGCGTTGGCCGCCAGCGCCAGCACCCGGGAGGCGTCGGCACCCGCCGCCAGCTTCTCGCCCGCCGCCGCGAGCTCGTCGGGCTTGCGGGCGGTGATCGTCACCGAGGCCCCGCGGGAGAGCAGTTCGGCGGCGATCGCGTAGCCGATGCCGCGGCTGGCGCCGGTGACCAGGGCGGTGCGGCCGGTGAGATCAGTCATGGCAGGGACCCTACTTCGCGGATGTCGGCGCGGCGGCCGGTACTCTGGGGTCGTGATCCGGATCGGGTAGGCGGCCGTCTCGGCCTGTGTCATGCCCGACGGACCACCCCTGGAGCTCTTCTCGTGATCACCGCCACCGACCTGGAACTGCGCGCCGGATCCCGGATCCTGCTGTCCGGGGCCACGCTGCGCGTCCAGCCCGGCGACCGCATCGGCCTCGTCGGGCGCAACGGGGCCGGCAAGACCACGTCGATGCGGGTGCTCGCCGGTGAGGGCGAACCCTACGGCGGCGCCGTGCACGCCAACAGCCCCGTCGGCTACCTGCCGCAGGACCCCCGCGAGGGCGACCTGCGCGTCACCGCCAAGGACCGGGTGCTCTCGGCGAAGGGCCTCGACCTGATGCTGCGGCAGATGGAGAAGGCGCAGAACGCGATGGCCGAGCTCGTCGACGGCGCCGACAACGAGAAGGCCGTGCGCGAGTACGGGCGCATCGAGGAGCGGTTCTCCGCGCTCGGCGGGTACGCCGCCGAGAGCGAGGCCGCGCGGATCTGCGCGCACCTGGGCCTGCCCGACCGCATCCTCACCCAGCAGATCGCCACCCTCTCCGGCGGGCAGCGCCGCCGCGTCGAGCTCGCGCGCATCCTGTTCTCGGCCACCGACGGCGGCGCGTCGAGCAACACCACGTTGCTGCTCGACGAGCCCACCAACCACCTCGACGCCGACTCGATCACCTGGTTGCGCTCGTTCCTGCAGAACCACGACGGCGGCCTGGTGGTGATCAGCCACGACACCGACCTGCTCGCCGACGTCGTCAACAAGGTGTGGTTCCTCGACGCCACGCGCGGCGAGGTCGACGCCTACAACATGGACTGGCGCCGCTACCAGGAGGCGCGCGCCACCGACGAGAAGCGCCGCCGCCGCGAGCGGGCCAACGCCGAGAAGAAGGCGTCGGTGCTGCACACGCAGGCGCTGAAGATGGGCGCCAAGGCGACCAAGGCCGTCGCCGCGAAGAACATGGCGCGCCGGGCCGACCAGCTGCTCGCCGGCCTGGAGCCCGAGCAGCAGCAGGACCGGGTCGCCAAGATCCGCTTCCCGGACCCCGCGCCGTGCGGGCGGACCCCGCTGACCGCGGAGGGGCTGTCCAAGGCGTTCGGGTCGCTGGAGGTGTTCACCGGCGTCGACCTGGCCGTCGACCGCGGCGCGAAGGTCGTCGTGCTCGGGCTCAACGGCGCGGGCAAGACCACGCTGCTGCGCCTGCTGGCCGGCACCGAGGAGGCCGACGCCGGGACGGTGTCGCCGGGGTACGGGCTGCGGGTGGGCTACTTCGCGCAGGAGCACGAGACGCTCGATCCCGATGCCAGCGTGTGGGCCAACATCCGGCACGCCTCGCCGGACACCGGCGAGCAGCAGCTGCGCACCGTGCTGGGTACGTTCATGTTCTCCGGGGAGCAGCTGGAGCAGCCCGCGGGCACGCTGTCCGGCGGTGAGAAGACCCGGCTCGCGCTGGCCGGCCTGGTGTCCAGCGCCGCCAACGTGCTGCTGCTCGACGAGCCGACCAACAACCTGGACCCGGCCAGTCGCGCGCAGGTCCTCGACGCGCTGCGCCGCTTCACCGGGGCCGTCGTGCTGGTGTCGCACGACCCGGGAGCGGTGGAGGCCCTGCACCCGGACAAGGTCATCGTGCTGCCCGACGGCACCGAGGACCTCTGGTCGGAGGACTACCTCGAGCTGGTGCAGTTGGCCTGATCGGGGTAGCTCCGGGGGGTTCCCGCCACCCGAACGGCCCGCGGCGGCGGTGTGACGCGCGTCTCCCCGTTCCTTGATCGTCCTTCGGGTGACGTGCGGGTGGCGACGGGGTGACATCCCGGGGCCGGATGAGCGCGGATGATCACCCGTGTGCGTGATCCGTTCGGACGAACCGCTCACCGATCACCGAGTGGATCTCCTGGTCCGGTGCCCCGTGCTGGACGATCATTGCCGCACCGGGGGGCCGGACGAGATCCTCCCGCGGTGGGTCCGCGGGTGGGAGACGAGGAGGCGTAACGGCATGGCGGACCTGAAGAAGGGTGCCCGTATCACCGGTGCCCAGCGCGACAAGCTCGCCGGCGACCTGAAGAAGAAGTACGAGAAGGGGGCGAGCATCCGCGCGCTCGCCGAGTCGACGGGCCGCTCGTACGGCTTCGTGCACCGCGTCCTCTCCGAGACCGGGGTCACGCTGCGCGGGCGCGGCGGGGCCACGCGCACCAAGAAGAAGTAGGGCCCGACCCCGGCGAGCCGGGGTCGGACGGGCCGACGGAGACGGCCCGGGGTGCGTCGGGACTAGCCTGCGGGCATGACCCTCGCGGAACCTGACCTGCTGCAGCGCGGCGGTCTCGCGCTCGACGTCGACGGCGACCGGGCCACGATCACGCTCTCGCGGCCCGACTCGCTGAACTCGCAGACGCCCGACACCTGGGCGGCGCTGACGGCGATCGGGGAGTCGCTGCCCGCCGAGGTGCGGGTGGTCGTCGTCCGCGGGGAGGGTCGCTCCTTCTCGGCGGGCCTGGACCGCAGCCTGTTCACCCCGCAGCCCGGCAACCCCGGGATCGCCGGCCTGGGCCGGCTGCCCGAGGCCGACGCCGACGCGACCATCGCCGGATACCAGGCCGGCTTCTCCTGGTTGCGCGATCCCGCCCGGGTCACCGTCGCCGCCGTGCAGGGCCACGCCATCGGTGGCGGCTTCCAGCTCGCGCTGGCCTGTGACATCCGCGTCGTCGCCGACGACGTGCAGTTCTGCATGGCCGAGACGACGCTGGGCATCGTGCCCGACCTGGGCGGCACCTACCCGCTCGTGCGCGCGGTCGGCTACGCCCGGGCCGTGGAGATCTGCCTGTCCGGGCGCCGGGTCGGGGCCGCCGAGGCGGTCGCCTGCGGCCTGGCCCTGCGCGCCGTCCCCGTCGCTGAGCTGGACGCGGCCGTCGACGAGCTCGTGACGGGTCTGGTCGCGGCGCCGCCGAAGGCGGCCGCGGAGACCCTCGCCCTGCTGGCCGGCGTGGCCGACGGCCTGGACCCCGCGTCGGCCCTGGCCGCGGAGCGGCAGGCCCAGATCCGCCGCCTGCGCTCCCTGGCGGCCGGCACCGGCTGATCCGCTCGTCGCACATCCTCCGGACGCTCGCACGGGCTGCACCCTGTGCGGCGGGCCGCGCGCTGTGCGAGGAGCGGGGCGCCGTGCGGGTCACGTATCACTGAGGTGTAGGGAGGTGGCGCCTGTGGAGCGGCCGATGGGGATGATGCGCCGGTTGGAGGCGGGCGTGGACGCGCCGCGGTCGGTCGCGCCGGGCACGGTGTCGCGGATCTGGCGGTTCGCGGCGGCCTACCGCGGCTGGTTGCTGGCGTTCCTGCTGCTCACGGTCGTGATGGCGACGATCGGCGTGGCCACGCCGGTGCTGGCGGGGCAGGTCGTCAACGCCATCGTCGCGGGCGGGGACGCCTCGGCGGCCGCGGCCACCGTGGTCGGGCTGGCGGGGGGAATCGCGGCGCTGGCGATCCTGGAGGCGGTCACCGGGCTGGTCTCGCGCTGGTTCTCCTCCCGCATCGGGGAGGGCCTGATCGTCGACCTGCGCAAGGCCGTGTTCACCCACGTGCAGCGGATGCCCGTGGCGTTCTTCACCCGCACCCGCACCGGCGCGCTGGTCAGCCGGCTCAACAACGACGTCATCGGTGCGCAGTCGGCGATCACCACGACGCTGGCCACCGTGCTGTCCAACTCCATCCAGCTGATCCTCGCGCTGGCCGTGATGATCACCCTGGCCTGGCAGGTGACGCTGCTGGCGCTGCTGCTGCTGCCGGTGTTCGTGCTCCCGGCACGCCGGATGGGCCGCACCATCGCGGCCCTGCGGCGCGAGTCGGCCGACCTGAACGCGGGCATGGGCACGCAGATGACCGAGCGGTTCTCCGCGCCCGGTGCCACGCTCGTGAAGCTGTTCGGCCGGCCCGAGGAGGAGGCCGTCGAGTTCGGTGAGCGCGCCGAGCGGGTCCGCGACATCGGGGTGCGGACCGCGATGGTGTCGCGGGTGTTCGTCACCGCCCTGTCGCTGGTGTCCGCGCTGGCCCAGGCGCTCGTCTACGGCCTGGGTGGCTATCTCGCCGTGACGGGGGCGATCGAGCCGGGCACGGTCGTCACCCTCGCCCTGCTGCTGACCCGCCTCTACACGCCGATGACGGCGCTGGCCAACGCCCGCGTCGACGTGATGACCGCGCTGGTGTCCTTCGAGCGCGTCTTCGAGGTCCTGGACCTGCATCCGATGATCACCGAGCGGGCGGACCCTACTCCGCTGCCCGCCGGGCCGGTCACCGTCGCGCTGCGGGACGTGCGGTTCGGGTACCCGGGGGCGGAGCGGGTCTCGCTCGCGTCGCTGGAGGACGTGGCGGTGCTCGACGCGCGGCCGAGCGAGGAGGTGCTGCACGGCGTCGACCTGGAGGTGGGCGGCGGGCAGCTGCTCGCGCTGGTCGGGTCGTCGGGTGCGGGCAAGTCGACGATCGCGTCGCTGATCCCGAGGCTCTACGACGTGGACTCCGGCCGCGTCGAGCTCTCCGGCGTCGACGTCCGCGACCTGAGTTTCGCCGACCTGCGCGGCACCGTCGGCGTCGTCACCCAGGACGGGCACCTGTTCCACGACACGATCGGCGCGAACCTGCGCTACGTGGCACCGGACGCCACCGACGACGAGATCGTCGACGCCCTGCGCCGGGCCCGGCTCGGCGAGCTCCTCGACGGCCTGCCCGACGGCCTGGGCACCGTGGTGGGGGAGCGCGGGTACCGGCTCTCCGGCGGCGAGCGCCAGCGGCTGACGATCGCGCGGCTGCTGCTCGCGAGGCCGCAGGTGGTGATCCTCGACGAGGCGACCGCGCACCTGGACTCCGAGTCCGAGGCCGCGGTGCAGGCGGCGCTGGTGGAGGCCCTGTCCGGGCGCACGGCGATCGTCATCGCCCACCGGCTCTCCACGGTCCGGGCCGCGGACGAGATCGCGGTCGTCGAGCGCGGGCGCATCGTCGAGCGCGGCACGCACGACGAGCTGCTGGCCGCGGGTGGCCGGTACGCCGAGCTCTACCGCACGCAGTTCGCGCAGGGCCCGGCCGGTGGGGCGGACGCCGTCGGGGCGGAGGCGGGCGCGGTGATGTGCGGCGTCGACGGCTGCACGGCGGGCGACCACCCGCGGGTCCCGCAGGCGAGCACGCCGTGAGGCCGGTCCGGGCCCGCAGCGAGCTGCCGCGTCGGGCCCGACCACCGATCGGGACGGGGAGGGATCGCGGGTGGCCCGCCCGCGGTCAGGGAGTGCGGACGGCGGTCTCCACGAGGTCGAGGACGCCGCACAGGTCGTCGGCGGGCAGGCCCATCGCCAGGTGCGACACCAGCCCCTCCAGCACCAGCTCCAGGTACTGGGCGAGCACGGCGACCGGCACGTCGTCGCGCACCGCGCCCGCGGCCGCCTGGCGGGTGAGCCGCTCGCGGGTGGCGACGGTGAGCGCGGCGGAGTGGGCGCGCCAGCGGAGCCGGAACTCCGGGTCGGTGCGCAGCCGCCGCGACACCTCCAGCCGCGTGCCCAGCCAGCTCAGGTCCGCGCCGTCGGCCACCTGCCCCGCGGCCAGCAGGTCCCGCATCACCTGCACGAGCCCCTGGGCGGCGACGACGTCGGCCATCCGCTCGGCGTCCTGCTCGGCCAGCGCCAGGAACAGGGCGTCCTTGTCGCGGAAGTAGTGGAAGATGGCGCCGCGGGACAGACCGGTGCTCTGCTCCAGGCGGCGCACCGTGGCGCCCTCGTAGCCGTGGCGGGCGAAGCAGGCGCGGGCCCCGTCGAGGATCTGCTGGCGCCGGGCCGCGAGCTGGTCGGTGCTGACGCGGGGCATGCGCCGAGCCTAGACCCGAGACGTACGTACGGCTTGAGAGACGTCACGATCTCGTTCGTCGACGACCCCTGCAATCCGCCCGAAGCGCGGGTAGCGTTTCCTCGCGTGGCTCCCGACGTGCAGGTCGCGCTGAACGCCGAGCCGGAGGCCCAGCCGGACCCCGGGCCCTCGGTCCTGCGGGACTGCGCCGATGCCGAGGCCTACGTCGCCTCGGTCTGCTTCAAGCACGGCCCACCGCGGCTCGTCGGCGTCGAGCTCGAATGGCTGCTGCACCGTCCAGCGGCCCCCGACGCCGCCGTCGACCTGGCCACGCTCGTCGCGGCCCTGGGGCCCCACGCCCCCACCACGCTCGATCCCGCCTCACCCGCGCGGCCGTTGCCCGCCGGCTCCACCGTCACCGTCGAACCCGGCGGCCAGGTCGAGCTCGCCAGCCCGCCGCTGCCGGATCTGGACCACCTGCTCTCCGCCGTCCGCGCCGACACCGCCGTGCTCCACGGCCGCCTCGCCGCCCGCGGCCTGCTGCCGCTCCCGCGCTCCGCCGATCCACACCGCCCCCCGCACCGGCTGCTCCAGGTGCAGCGCTACCGGGCGATGGAGCAGGCGTTCGACCGCGTCGGCCCGCACGGCCGCAGCGCGATGTGCTCCACCGCGGCCGTGCAGGTCTGTCTCGACGCGGGACAGGGAGCCGACGTCGCCCGTCGGTGGGCCGCCCTGCACGCGCTGGGGCCGGTGTTGCTGGCCGCGTTCGCCAACTCGCCCACGATGCACGGGCGGCGCACCGGCTGGAAGTCCTCGCGCTGGGCCACGTGGCTGGCCTGCGACCCGCCGCGCACCGCGCCGCCGCAGGCCGCCGACGCCGACCCGGACGTCGACCCGGCGCAGGGATGGGCGCGGCGGGTGCTGAACAGCAACCTGCTGTGCGTGCGCGGCGAGGACTCCTGGCAGGTGCCCCTGGGCGTGACCTTCGCCGACTGGGTGCGCGGCGCGTTCGCCACCCCGCCCACCACGGCCGACCTGGACTACCACGTCTCCACGCTGTTCCCGCCGGTGCGCCCGCACGGACACCTCGAGGTCCGCTACGTCGACGGGCAGCCCGGCGACGACTGGACGCTGCCCACCGCGGTGCTCGTCGCGCTGCTCGCCGAGCCGCGGACCGTGGACCGGGCGCTGGAGCTGTGCGAGCCCGCGCGGGGCCGCTGGGTGTCCGGTGCCCGGCACGGCCTGGCCGACCGGGTGCTCGCCCGCGCCGCGGCCGGCGTCTTCACCCTCGCCTGCGAGCGGCTCGGGGCCGGCCCGGTCCGGGACCGCCTCGCCGACCTCACCGAACACCGCGTGCGGCGCGGGCTGTGCCCCGCCGACCTGCCCGAACCCGACCCGGAGACCCCGGAAGGACGACCTGCATGACGGTCACCCACGACCACCCCCAGGACGGCGCCACCGACCCGGAGGCGCTGCGCACCCGTATCGCGGACCTGCTGGGCGCATCGCGCGCCCGCAGCACCGCGCTCACCGAGGCCGTCGACGAGGCCGACCTCGTGGCGCAGCACTCCCCGCTGATGTCCCCCCTGGTGTGGGACCTCGCGCACATCGGCAGCCAGGAGGAGCTCTGGCTGGTCCGCGACATCGGCGGTCGCGAGCCGCTGCGTCCCGAGATCGACGGCCTGTACGACGCGTTCCAGCACACCCGGGCGAGCCGCGTGGAGCTGCCGCTGCTGACCCCGCCCGAGACCCGCTCGTACGTGGCCCAGGTGCGCGACAAGGCCCTCGACGCCCTGGGGCGGAGCCCGCTGCGCGGGCGCAGGCTGGAGCACGCCGGCTTCGCGTTCGGCATGATCGTGCAGCACGAGCAGCAGCACGCCGAGACCATGCTCGCCACCCACCAGCTCCGCGCCGGCGCGCCCGTCCTGCACGCCGAGCCGCCCCCGGCGGGGTCGCCGCTGCCGGCCTCCGAGGTCCTCGTGCCCGCGGGCCCGTTCACGATGGGCACCTCCGCCGAGCCGTGGGCGCTGGACAACGAGCGCCCCGCCCACGTCGTCGACGTGCCGGCGTTCTGGATCGACACCGCGCCCGTGACCTGCGGGGCGTACGCCGAGTTCGTCGACGCGGGCGGCTACGACGACCCGCGATGGTGGAGCGCCGCGGGGTGGGCGCACCGCGTGGACGCCGGGCTGGTCGCCCCCCAGTTCTGGGAGCGCGACGGCTCCGGGCAGTGGTACCGGCGGCGCTTCGGCGTCGTCGCGCCGCTCGTCGCCGACGAGCCGGTGGTGCACGTCTGCTTCCACGAGGCGCAGGCCTACGCCCGCTGGGCCGGCAAACGCCTGCCCACCGAGGCCGAGTGGGAGAAGGCAGCCCGCCACGACCCGGACGCGGGCCGCTCCCGCCGCTACCCCTGGGGCGACGAGGACCCGACGGCCGAGCACGCCAACCTGGGTCAGCGCCACCTGCAGCCCGCGCCGGTCGGGGCGTACCCGCGCGGGGCGTCGCCGCTGGGGGTGCACCAGCTCGTCGGCGACGTCTGGGAGTGGCTGTCCTCGGGCTTCCACGCCTACCCGGGCTACGAGACCTTCCCGTACCCGGAGTACTCCGAGGTGTTCTTCGGCGGCGACTACCGGATGCTGCGCGGGGGCTCGTTCGGCACCGATCCGGCCGCGGTGCGCGGCACGTTCCGCAACTGGGACCACCCGATCCGGCGCCAGATCTTCGCCGGCTTCCGCTGTGCCCGCGACGCCGGGGCCCGCGATGCCGGGGCCCGCGACGCCGGGGCCCGTGACGCCGGTTCCGACGGGGTGGCGTAGCGCGGGTGTGCCGTCATCTGGCCTACGTCGGGCCGCCGGTGGTGCTCGCCGCGCCGGTGCTCGACGCGCCGCACTCGCTGCTGCACCAGGCCTACGCGCCCGCCGACATGCGGGGCGGGGGCACGGTCAACGCCGACGGCTTCGGAGCCGGCTGGTACCCGACCGCGGGCGGGGACGCCCTGCGCTACCGCGCCGCCACGCCGATCTGGTCGGATCCGTCCTTCGCCGCCCTGGCGCGCGCGACCACCACCACGGGGCTGCTCGGCGCGGTGCGCTCGGCCACCACCGGGATGCCGGTGACGACGGCGGCCAGCGCGCCCTTCGTCGACGGGCGGTGGCTGTTCAGCCACAACGGCCGGGTCGCCGGGTGGCCCGACACGGTGGCCGGGCTGGCCGCCGGGCTCCCGGTGACCGACCTGCTCACCCTCGACGCCCCCACCGACGCCGCCCTGCTGTGGGCGCTGGTGCGCAGGCGCCTGCGCGCGGGCGAGGACCCGGCGGCGGCGCTGGGGGCGGTCGTCACCGCGGTGGCCGCGGCGGCCCCGGGTTCGCGGCTGAACCTGCTGCTGACCGACGGCACCGCGATCTGGGCGACCGCGTGGGACCACGCGCTGTCACTGCGCGTCGACGACGGCCGCGCGCTCGTCGCCTCCGAACCGCTCGACCACGACCCCCACTGGACCGAGGTGCCCGACCGGCACCTGGTGGAGGCCCGCCCGGGCCACCGCTGTGTTCGCCCCCTGGCTGGCCCCAGCTTCTGACGACAACGGGAGTCCGATGAACGCCGTGCTCGACATCCATCTCACCGACGGCGATGCCGACCGCGCCCTGCGCGCCGACGCGCGGGAGGGCCTCACGAGCCGTCCCAAGCAGCTGCCGCCGAAGTGGTTCTACGACGCGCGGGGGAGCGCGCTGTTCGAGAAGATCACCGAGCTGCCCGAGTACTACCCGACGCGCACCGAGGCGGCGCTGCTGGAGCGCAGCGTCGACGAGATCGCGGTGGCGTCGGGCGCCGACACCCTCGTCGAGCTGGGATCGGGGTCGTCGTCGAAGACCCGGCTGCTGCTCGACGCGTTCGGTCGCACCGGGACGTTGCGCCGGTACGTGCCGCAGGACGTCAGCGAGTCGGCGTTGCGGCTGGCGATGGACGCGCTCGCGATCGAGTACCCGGACCTGGAGCTGCACGGCGTGGTCGGTGACTTCACCACGCACCTGGACCGGCTCCCGCGCGGCGACCGCCGGATGGTCGCGTTCCTCGGCGGCACCATCGGCAACCTCACCCGCGACGAGCGCTACGCCTTCCTCGCCCAGCTCCGGGCGGTGCTGGCGCCGGGGGAGCAGCTGCTTCTGGGCACCGGCCTGGTGATCGACGACGAGGTGATGGTGCGGGCCTACGACGACGCCGCCGGGGTCACCGCCGAGTTCAACCGCAACGTGCTGCACGTGCTCAACCGCGAGCTGCGCGCCGACTTCGACGTCGACTCCTTCGCCCACCGGGCGCTGTGGGACGCCGGGAACAGCTGGATCGAGATGCGGCTGGTGGCCCAGCGGGCGATGTCGGTGCACCTGGCCGAGCTGGACCTCACCGTCGGGTTCGCCGAGGGCGAGGAGATGCGCACCGAGATCTCCACGAAGTTCCGGCCCGACGGCGTGCAGGAGGCGCTGGAGGCCACCGGCTACCGGGTGGCGCACACCTGGACCGACGCCGAGGACCGCTTCGCCCTCACCCTCGCCACCGCCGGGTAGCGCCGGCCGATCCGGCGCCCGGCGGTGGCGGGGTCGTGGTGGTGCGGAGCGGCCCGGCTCCCGCCCGCGTGCCGGATCCGGCCGTCCGCGCGCCGGCCGCCGTTCGCGCGCGGTGAGTGTTTCGCGTGCGGCGGGGCGTTTCGCGTGCTGCGGGGCGTTTCGCGCGCCGCCGGCAGCGCGCGAGGCGCGATCCGGCGCGCGAGGCGCGATCCGGCGCGCGAAACGCGACCGGCGCGCTCGCTCGGGGGGCGGTCTACGATTCCGGGGTGAGTACCTGGCGCAGCGACGGCGTCCGCGTGATCCCCGGTGACGCGCTGGACGCGAACACGCCCCAGACGCCCGGGATGCACCGCGCTGCGGCGGTGACCCACGCCCGGGCGGGCGCGGAGAAGCTGTGGGCCGGCACCGTCACCATCCATCCCGGGGCCCGCACCGGCGCCCACCACCACGGCGAGCTGGAGAGCGTCATCTACGTCGTGCGCGGTCGGGCCCGCATGCGCTGGGGCGACCGGCTGGAGTTCGTGGCCGAGGCGGGTCCGGGCGGGTTCATCTTCGTCCCGCCGTACGTGCCGCACCAGGAGATCAACGCCCTCGACGACGAGCCGCTGGAGTGCGTGCTCACCCGCAGCGGCCAGGACCCCGTCGTGGTCAACCTCGACATCGAGGGTGTGGGCGATCCCGAACACGTGGTCTGGGTCGACCCCGGCCACCCCAGCACCGGCTGAGCGCAGCACCGGCTGGTCCGGCGCCAAGGCACCCGATCCGGTTGCAGGAAGGCCACCTTCATGCAACCGGATGGCGTGAAGGTGGCCTTCCTGCAATTCGCCGGCCCTCCGCCCCGAAGTCAACGAAACATTGACGCCTCGGATCGGCAATCTTTCGATGACGACCACACCGTCACGACGCCGACGGCGGGCGCCCCCAACCCGGGGCGCCCGCCGTCAGGGAGGAACCGGTCAGCTGCGCAGCATGCCGCGCAGCACGTACTGCAGGATCCCGCCGTTGCGGTAGTAGTCCGCCTCGCCGGGGGTGTCGATGCGGACGACCGCGTCGAACTCGACGGCCGAGCCGTCGGTCCTCGTCGCCGTGACCGCCACGGTGCGGGGGGTGGAGCCGTCGTTCAGGGCGGTGATGCCCGTGACGTCGTAGGTCTCCGTGCCGTCCAGGTGCAGCGAGGCGGCGGACTCGCCCGCCGGGAACTGCAGCGGGATGACGCCCATGCCGATCAGGTTGGAACGGTGGATGCGCTCGAAGGACTCCACGATGACGGCCCGTACACCCAGCAGCGCCGTGCCCTTGGCCGCCCAGTCGCGCGAGCTCCCCGAGCCGTACTCCTTGCCGCCCAGCACCACCAGCGGGGTGCCGGCCTCGGCGTAGTTCTGCGCCGCGTCGTAGATGAACGCCTGGGGGCCGCCGTCCTGGGTGAAGTCGCGGGTGTAGCCGCCGCTGACCCCGCCGTCGACGATGGCGTCCAGGAGCTGGTTGCGCAGCCGGATGTTCGCGAACGTGCCGCGGATCATGACCTCGTGGTTGCCGCGGCGCGAGCCGAAGGAGTTGAAGTCCTTCTTCTCCACGCCGTTCTCGGTGAGGTACTCCGCGGCCGGGGTGCCGGGCTTGATCGCCCCGGCGGGGGAGATGTGGTCGGTGGTGACCGAGTCGCCGAGCAGGGCGAGGACCCGCGCGCCCGAGATGTCCGACACCGGGGAAGGCTCGGGGGACATGCCCTCGAAGTACGGCGGCTTGCGCACGTAGGTCGACCGCGGGTCCCAGTCGAAGGTCTTTCCCTCCGGCGTGGGCAGCGACGTCCAGCGCTCGTCGCCCGCGAAGACGTCGGCGTAGTCCTTGGTGAACATCTCCTGGCTGATCGAGTTGTCGATCGTGTCCTGCACGTCCTTGGCCGACGGCCAGATGTCGCGCAGGTACACCTCGGTGCCGTCGGTGGCCGTGCCCAGCGGCTGGTTCTCGAAGTCGAAGTCCATCGTGCCCGCCAGGGCGTAGGCGATGACCAGCGGCGGCGAGGCCAGGTAGTTCATCTTGACGTCCGGGTTGATCCGGCCCTCGAAGTTGCGGTTGCCCGACAGCACCGAGACGACGGACAGGTCGGCCTCGTTCACCACGGCGGAGATCTCGTCGGACAGCGGGCCCGAGTTGCCGATGCAGGTGGTGCAGCCGTAGCCGACGAGGTGGTAGCCCAGCTTCTCCAGGTAGGGCCAGAGGCCGGCCTTCTCGTAGTAGTCGGTGACGACCTTGGAGCCCGGCGCCATCGACGTCTTGACCCACGGCTTGACCGCCAGGCCCTTCTCCACGGCGTTCTTCGCGAGCAGCGCCGCGCCGAGCATCACCGACGGGTTGGACGTGTTGGTGCAGCTGGTGATCGAGGCGATGACGACCGCGCCGTGGTCGAGGACGAACTCGCCGCGGCTCTCCGAGCGCACCGTGGTGGGCTTGGTCGGGCGGCCCTCGCAGCCCTCGGCCGCGGAGAAGACCACCGGCTGCTCCGCGTCGTCCTCGGCGAACGAGAGGCTGGGGGAGTCACTGGCCGGGAAGGACTCCTCGACCGACGCGTCGACCTTCGTCTCCGGCGTGGGGTCCTCACCGCCGACGTAGTCGTGGATCGACTTGCGGAACGCGCCCTTCGCGTCGGTCAGTTCGATGCGGTCCTGCGGGCGCTTCGGGCCGGCGATCGAGGGTACGACCGTGGACAGGTCGAGCTCGAGGGTCTCCGAGTACACCGGCTCGCGGTTCGGGTCGTGCCAGAGTCCCTGTTCCCGGGCGTAGGCCTCGGTCAGCTCGAGCTGCTCGGCCGGGCGGCCGGTGAGCTTCATGTAGCGGATGGTCTCGTCGTCGATCGGGAAGATCGCGGCGGTGGAGCCGAACTCCGGGCTCATGTTGCCGATCGTGGCGCGGTTGGCCAGCGGCACCGCCCCGACGCCCTCGCCGTAGAACTCCACGAACTTGCCGACGACGCCGTGGCGGCGCAGCATCTCGGTGATCGTCAGCACGACGTCGGTGGCGGTGGCGCCCGGGGGGATCTCCCCGGTGAGCTTGAAGCCCACGACCTTCGGGATGAGCATCGAGACGGGCTGGCCGAGCATGGCCGCCTCGGCCTCGATGCCGCCGACGCCCCAGCCCAGCACGCCGAGGCCGTTGACCATCGTGGTGTGCGAGTCGGTGCCGACGAGGGTGTCGGGGTAGGCCTGGCCGCCCCGGGTCATCACCACGCGCGCGAGGTGCTCGATGTTGACCTGGTGCACGATGCCGGTGCCGGGCGGGACGACCTTGAACTCGTCGAAAGCGCCCTGACCCCAGCGCAGGAACTGGTAGCGCTCCTTGTTGCGGCCGTACTCGAAGTCGACGTTGCGCTCGAAGGCGTCGGCCGTGCCGAACACGTCGATGATCACCGAGTGGTCGATCACGAGCTCGGCCGGGGCCAGCGGGTTGACCTTCGCCGGGTCGCCGCCCAGCTCGGTGACGGCCTCGCGCATGGTGGCGAGATCGACGACGCAGGGCACGCCGGTGAAGTCCTGCATGATCACCCGGGCGGGGGTGAACTGGATCTCGGTGTCCGGCTCGGCCGCCGGGTCCCAGCCGGCGAGCGCGCGGATGTGCTCGGCGGTGACGTTGGCGCCGTCCTCGGTGCGGAGCAGGTTCTCCAGCAGGACCTTCAGGCTGAACGGCAGGCGCTCGGCGCCCTCGACGGCGGAGAGCCGGAAGATCTCGTGCTCGGCGCCGCCCGCCTGGATGGTCCCTCTCGCTCCGAAGCTGTCGGTGCTGGCCACTGGTTGTCCTCCTGCGGTGGTGGGCGCGTCCTTCCGGAGTCTTCCACCGTGCCGCCGGGCACCGGGGCGACCCCTCACCTCCAAACAGTACGCTTGTCCGATAAAGTCGTCGACCGGGGACCTCCCGCGCACCCTGGTCAGCGCGCGGCGGCGAACAGGGCGGCGACGTCCTCCCGGTCGATCACCGCGAACAGGTCGCCGTAGAGGCCCACGACCGTGCGGACGGGGCTGACGTGGTGCAGGCCGTCGACCTCGGTCGTGACGACCTTCACCTCCAGCAGGACCTGCACGATGTCCGGGACGAGGTCGGCGACGGGGGCGAGCAGCGGATCGTCGATCGGCAGGCCACCGGCCTGGGCCAGGTCCGCGGCGCACAGCCGCTGCGGTGAGCCGGCCGCCTCCAGCGTGACGCAGTCCCCGTCGCGGACGATCGTGAGCCGTTCGCCCCCCGGGTCCTCCACCACCACGCGGGTGATGAACAGCGCGGGCCGCCCCCGGACCTGCACGTCATCGGTCTCCAGCTCGACGATCCGGGCCCCGCTGGGGGTTCCGCCCGCATCGGCGATCAGCGCCTCGCCGACGTCGTGCAGCACCGACAGCTCGCCGGGCGGGGCCAGCTCGACGATCCGCCGGGCGTCCTGGTCGAGCACCGCCTGGGCGGTCTCGCGCAGCGCGTCCTGCGGGGTCGCGGCCCCACGGGGGGCGACCGACTGCTGCGGCCAGGTCAGCCCCTCGTCGCGCAGCGCGTAGTCGGCGGCGGTGTAGAACAGGCTGACGTACCAGGAGCCGTCGACCTCCACGGCGGCCAGCCGGATCGGCTCGCCCTGCTCGGCCACGACCTGCGCGATGTCGACGGTCATCGGACCCTCGGCGGGCGGGAGGCCCTCGGGGAACGCCAGCGCCCGGAACGAGTCGGTGAACGGGATGTCCGCGGGGTCCCCGTCGGTGGTGATCGTGCCGCCGACCAGCTTGGTGATGACGACGTCCGGGCGCACCTGCTCGGCCGCCGCCTCGTCGAAGCGCAGGTCGGTGACGGTGGTGCCGCCCGCGGTGGAGCCCAGGTCGGCGTCGGGGCGCAGCACGTCCAGTCGCTGCAGCTCGCCGACGACCAGGTCGCCCACGTCGGTGAACAGCCCGGCCTCGGCCGGGTGCAGCCGGCCGAACGCGGACAGGTAGTCCTGCGAGCCCAGGTCCTGGGACAGCAGGGTGACGGCCTCGGCCGCGGACCCGGCACCACCGCGGTTGCCGAGCAGGGCGACCGCGCCGACCCCGCCGGCGACGAGCGCCGCCACCAGGACGATCGCCCCGATGATCAGGCCACCCCGGCGCCGCCGCGGACGGCCGGCTCCGGGTGGCGGCGGGCCGCCCGGAGCCGGCCCCCAGGCCGGTGGGGCCGGTGGCGGCCCCCACCCGGTGCCCGGTCCGCCCGGTCCCGGCGGTGGGCCCCAGCCGGTGCCCGGTCCGCCCGGTCCGCCCGGTCCGCCCGGCCCCCAGCCGGGTCCGGGCGGCGGCCCTCCCGGCCCGCCCCAGCTGGGCGTCTGCCCGCCCTGCCCGGGTCCGGGCGCCGGGCCGCCGGGTGGCCCCCACGCGGGCCCGGGGGGCGGTCCGCCCGGACCGGGCCGGTGGGGCGGCTGCGCGGGCCCGTGGCCGTAGGTCGGCTCGGCTGGTGCCCCCGGGGTCCAGCGCTGCGGCGGGCCGTCCGGCCGGCCCGGCTCGTTGTTCGTCACCACGACCTCCCACGCGTCCGCCCGCCCGTGGGGCGCCGTGCGGGCAGTGTGGTGCACCCGGTCCGGCGGCGGAACCGGGCAACCACGCACTCTTTCGCCCGTGTGGACGAAGTTCGGCCCCGACACGGGTGTGGCAACCGCGCTGCGGGCCCGCGTGGTGGCATCCTCCGGCGGTCAACGGTGGATCTTGGAGAGGGGACGCTCACGTGCGCGGGTGGGCCGTGGTGCTCCTGGTGGCGGTCACGCTGCTGGGCGGGCTGTCGCCCGCGCTGGCCCAGGAACCTCCGCCGCCGCCGAACCCCAGCGACGACGAGCTGCGCAACAGCCAGCAGGCGGTGCAGGAACGAGCCGGGGAGGTCGGGCGGCTCACGACGCGGCTGGCCGAGCTCGACGCGCAGGCCGACGACCTCGCCGCCGTGCTGGCCGTGGAGCGCGAGGACGCCGAGGCCGCGCTCGTCGACCTCGGGATCGCCGAGGACGCCGCCGCGCAGGCACGGGGGCGGGCCGAGGACGCGCGCATCGAGACCGAGGCCGCCACGGCGGCCATCGACGAGGCCCGCGCGCGGCTCGACGACTTCGTCACCGCCACCTACCAGCAGGGCCTCGACACCGGCCCGCTCGGCCTGCTGACCTCGTCGCAGACCCCCGAGGAACTCGTCTCCCGGGCGGAGTTCACCGACCTGCTCGCCCGCGCGCAGCTCGCGGCGCAGGACGGGCTGGAGCGCGCCCGCGTCGACAAGGCCAACGCCGACTCGACGGCCCGCGCCCTGTTGCAGGAGGCGGAGGACCGGGAGGCCGAGGCCGCCGCGGCCAAGGTGGCGGCCGACGAGGCGTACGCGGTCGCCGACGCCGCCGCCCGCGCCCAGGCCGAGCAGCTCGCCGCCGTCCAGGCCGAGCGCGAGCAGGTACAGGCCCAGCTCGACGCCGCGGAGTCGGCCGACTCGGGGCTGCGCGAGCAGCGTGCCCGCTACGACGAGTGGCAGCGCGTCCTCGCCGAGCGGGAGGCCGCCCGCCAGCGCGCCGAGCGGGAGGCCGCACAGGCGCGGGAGGCGGCCGCGGGCCCGGCCCCGCGTGCGGGCAGCGGCTCGGTCCAGCGGGTGATCGACCGGGCGATGTCGCAGATCGGCGTGCAGTACGTGTGGGGCGGGGGCAACGGCCGCGGGCCCAGCACCGGCATCCCCGGACCGGCGGGCGACCCCGGCAACCGGGTCGGCTTCGACTGCTCGGGGCTCATGCTCTATGCGTTCAACGGCGCGGGCGTCGCGCTGCCGCGGGTGAGTCGCAACCAGTACAACTCCGGGCGCAAGGTCCCGCTCTCGGACCTGCAACCCGGCGACATGGTCTTCTACAAGCGCGGCGGGAACGCGATCCACCACGTGGCCATGTACATCGGCGACGGCCGGATGATCGAGGCGCCCTACACCGGCGCCGACGTCCGGGTGGTGCCCCTGCGGCGCCAGAACCTCCTGCCGCAGGCCACCCGGGTTCTGTAGCGCCCGTGCGGCGCCTCCGCCGGGGAGGGGTTCACCGTGCGCTCACGGGGCGTGCGGTGTGATGGCACGGTGAGTGCTCCCGAGACCCCGGCCCAGGACGGCGAGCGCCTGGAGCGCGTCGTCTTCGAGATCAAGCGCGTGATCGTGGGGCAGGACCGGCTCGTGGAGCGGATGCTCGTGGGTCTGCTCGCCAAGGGGCACCTGCTGATCGAGGGTGTGCCCGGCGTCGCGAAGACCCTCGCCGTCGAGACGGTCGCGAAGGTCGTCGGCGGCACGTTCGCCCGCCTGCAGTTCACCCCCGACCTGGTGCCCGCCGACATCCTCGGCACCCGGATCTACCGCCAGGGCCGCGAGGAGTTCGACGTCGAGCTCGGCCCGGTGGTCGCGAACTTCGTGCTCGCCGACGAGATCAACCGCGCGCCGGCGAAGGTGCAGTCGGCGATGCTGGAGGTGATGGCCGAGCGCCACCTGTCCATCGGCGGGAAGACCTTCCCGATGCCCGATCCGTTCCTGGTGCTCGCCACGCAGAACCCGATCGAGAACGAGGGCGTGTACCCGCTGCCCGAGGCCCAGCGCGACCGCTTCCTGTTCAAGATCATCGTGGAGTACCCGGACGTCGAGGAGGAACGCGAGATCGTCTACCGGATGGGCAGCGAACCCCCGGTGGCGCAGCAGATCATCGACCCCGCGGAGCTGGTGCGGCTGCAGAAGCTGACCGCGCAGGTGTTCGTGCACCATGCGCTCGTCGACTACGTGGTGCGCCTCGTCGTCGCCACCCGCACCCCGGCCGAGCACGGCCTGGCCGACATCGCCGGCTGGGTGTCCTACGGCGCCTCCCCGCGCGCCACGCTCGGGATCGTGGCCGCCGCCCGCGCGCTGGCCCTGGTGCGCGGGCGCGACTACGTGCTCCCGCAGGACGTGCTCGACGTCGCCCCCGACGTGCTGCGGCACCGCCTGGTGCTGTCCTACGACGCGGTGGCCGACGGCGTGCCGATGGACCACATCATCTCCCGCGTGCTGGCCACCGTGCCGCTGCCGCAGGTGACGGCCCGCCCGCAGCAGGCCCCCTCGTACACGCCGTCGAGCACCGGCCCGTGACGGGCCCCGAACTGCAGCACGGCCACCTTCACGCCATCTCGTCGCCTGAAGGTGGCCGTGCTGCAACGGGGTCGGCGGCCACCGGGCGACGCGTGCCCACCGCGCCCCCGTCGTTCCGCGACGGGCGCATGGAGGTGGCCCTGCGCACCCTGGAGATCGCCGTGCGCGGGCGCCTCGACGGGCTGCTGCAGGGCAACCACCTCGGCCTGGTCCCGGGGCCGGGCAGCGAGCCGGGGGAGGCGCGGGCGTACCAGCCCGGTGACGACGTGCGCCGCATGGACTGGGCCGTCACCGCCCGGACCACCGAGCCGCACGTCCGCCAGACCGTGGCCGACCGCGAGCTCGAGACCTGGGTGGTGCTCGACCTCTCCCCGAGCCTGGACTTCGGCACGGCGTCGTGCGAGAAGCGCGACCTCGCCATCGCCGCACTCGCCGCGGTCACCCACCTCACCCGCGGGGGCGGCAACCGGATCGGGGTGCTCGCCGCCACCGGGGAGTCGGTCGTGCGGATCCCGGCCCGCGGTGGGCTGGTACACGCCCGCGGCCTGCTGCGGACGGTGGCGCGGATCCCGCGTGCGCCCGAGGGCACCCGGGGCGACCTGGCCGCGGCGGTGGAGCAGCTGCGGCGCCCGCCGCGGCGGCGCGGGCTCGCCGTCGTCATCTCCGACTTCCTCGGCGAACCCACCTGGGAGCGCGCGCTGCGGGCCCTGTCGATGCGCCACGACCTGCTCGCGGTGGAGGTGCTCGACCCGCGCGAGCTGGAGTTGCCCGACGTCGGCACGGTGGTGCTCGCCGACCCGGAGACCGGGCGCCAGCGCGAGGTCACCACCACCCCGCTGCTGTGCCGGGAGTTCGCCGCCGCGGCGTCCGCGCACCGCGACACCGTCGCCGCGACGCTGCGGCGCTGCGGCGCCGCGCAGCTGACGCTGCGCACCGACTCGGACTGGATCGCCGACGTCGTGCGCTTCGCGCTGGCACGCAAGCGGGCCTGGTCGGGCGGGGGGCGCTAGGTGTTCTCCGCGCCGTGGTGGCTGCTGCTGTTCGTCGTGGTGGCGGCGCTGGCCGTCGGGTACGTGCTGCTGCTGCGCCGCCGCCGCCGCGACACGATCCGGTTCACCAACCTGGAGCTGCTCGACCGGGTCGCCCCGCGCCGCCCGGGCTGGTACCGGCACCTGCCGGCGGTCGCGCTGATCACCTCCCTGGCGATCCTCACGATCGCGCTGGCCGGCCCGCAGGCCGAGGCGCGGGTGCCGCGCAACCGGGCCACGGTCGTCCTCGTGATCGACGTGTCGCTGTCGATGATGGCCACCGACGTCGAGCCGAGCAGGCTCGCGGCCGCGCAGGTGGCGGCCAAGGACTTCGCCGACCAGCTCACGCCCGGCGTCAACCTCGGACTGGTCGCCTTCGCCGGGACCGCCGCCGTGCTGGTGTCGCCCACCGTGGAGCGCGAGCCGGTGAAGCGCGCCGTCGACGGGTTGCGGCTCTCGGAGTCCACCGCCACCGGTGAGGCGATCTTCGCGGCGGTGCAGTCGGTCGAGACGTTCTCCCAGGCCCTGTCCGGCGTCTCGGAGGAGGGTCCGCCGCCCGCCCGGGTGGTGCTGATGAGCGACGGGAAGCAGACCGTGCCCAACTCCGGTGACGGCGCGCCGGAGGAGGAACCCCGGGGCTCGTACACCGCCGCGCGGGAGGCCCAGGCGGCCGGCGTCCCGGTGTCGACCATCTCCTTCGGCACCCGCTACGGGACCATCGAGCTCGAACCGGGTCAGGCCCCCACGTCGGTCGCGGTCGACGACGAGTCGCTGCGCACCATCGCCGAGCTGTCGGGCGGCCAGTTCTTCACCGCCGCCACCGAGGCGGAGCTGCGGCAGGTCTACGCCGAGCTGGGCGAGCAGATCGGGTACGAGACGCGGCGGGTCGATGTCAGCCGTCCGTGGCTGGCGGGCGGGGCGCTGCTGCTGATGGTCGGTGTCGGCGCCGGACTGGCGCTGGGGCGCAGGCTGCCCTAGGTAGGGTGACGCTCCGTGGCAGCCACAGCAGACGCACGGACCGTGCTGGTGACCGGAGGGAACCGCGGGATCGGGTTGGCGATCGCCACCGCGTTCCTCGCGCAGGGCGACCGGGTGGCGGTGACGTACCGCAGTTCGGTCGACGGCCTGCCGGAGGGCTTGTTCCCCGTGCAGTGCGACGTCACCGACGCCGCCGCCGTGGACGCCGCGTTCACGGCCGTCGAGCAGGAGCTGGGGCCGGTGCAGGTGCTCGTCTCCAACGCCGGGATCACCGACGACGGCCTGCTGATGCGGATGAGCGAGGAGTCGTTCACCTCGGTCGTCGACGCCAACCTCACCGCGGCCTACCGGGTGGCCAAGCGCGCGTCGCGGGCGATGCTCAAGGCGCGCGGCGGCCGGATGATCTTCGTGTCCAGCGTGGTCGGTCTGACCGGGTCGGCCGGGCAGGTGAACTACGCGGCGTCGAAGTCGGGGCTGGTCGGGCTGGCCCGCTCGGTGGCGCGCGAGCTCGGCTCGCGCGGCATCACGGCGAACGTCGTGGCGCCGGGGTTCGTCGACACCGACATGACCCGCGCCCTGCCCGACGCCCGCCGCGCGGAGATCCTCGGGCAGGTGCCGCTGGGCCGCTACGCGGGCGTGGAGGAGATCGCGGCCGCGGTCACCTGGCTCGGCTCGGACGGGGCCGGGTACGTCACCGGTGCGGTGATCCCGGTCGACGGCGGTCTGGGCATGGGGCACTGAGTTTCCCCAGCTGTCTCCGATCGGCCCGCAACCGCGATACTGCGCCTGCGGATCGCTCAACCCACCACGGAAGGGCCATTGATGGGACTGCTCGAGGGCAAGCGCCTGCTCGTCACCGGCGTGATCACCGACGCGTCGCTGGCGTTCCACGCGGCGAAGGTCGCGCAGGAGCAGGGCGCGCAGGTCGTGCTCACCGGGTACGGCCGGATGCGGCTCGTGGAACGGATCGCGCAGCGGCTCCCGCAGCCCGCGCCCGTCGTCGAGCTGGACGTCTCCGACCAGGCCCAGCTCGACTCGCTGGCGGAGCGGGTCTCCCCCCATCTGCGTGAACTGTCCGGCGGCGACGACCCGCACCTCGACGGGGTGCTGCACTCGATCGGCTTCGCGCCGCCGTCATGCCTGGGGGAGGGGGCGTTCCTGAACGCGCCGTGGGAGGACGTCGCCACGACCATCCAGGTGGGGGCCTACTCGTTCAAGTCGTTGGCCACGGCGTGCCTGCCGCTGATGGGGCCGGGCGGGTCGATCGTCGGCATGGACTTCGACAACCGCCAGGCCTGGCCCGCCTACGACTGGATGGGTGTGGCGAAGTCCACGCTGGAGTCGGTCAGTCGCTACCTCGCCCGCGACCTGGGGCCCCAGGGCATCCGCGTCAACCTCGTCGCCGCGGGCCCGGTGAAGACGATGGCGGCCAAGTCCATCCCCGGCTTCGCCGCGTTCGAGGACGCCTGGGACGGCCGCGCCCCGCTGGGCTGGGACGTCACCGACCCGGTGCCGGTCGCGAGGACCGTGTGCGCGGTCCTCTCGGACTGGCTGCCGGTCACCACCGGCTCGATGGTGATGGCCGACGGCGGTTTCCACGCGATCGGAGTCTGACGCGCGGCGCCGTCGGTGCCGGTGTTGAATCGACCAGGTGGTGAACCGTGCCGTGCCCGAGCCCGTCGACGCCCTGCTCGTCCTGTCCTTCGGCGGCCCCGAGGGGCCCGACGAGGTCCGCCCGTTCCTGGAGAACGTCACCCGCGGCCGCGGGGTCCCGCCGGAGCGTCTCGACGCGGTCGAGGAGCACTACCGGCACTTCGGCGGCGTCTCCCCGATCAACGCCCGCAACCGGGAGCTGATCGCCGCGATCCGGGAGCGGACCGACCTGCCGGTGTACTTCGGCAACCGCAACTGGCACCCGATGGTCGAGGACACCGTCGCGGAGATGGCCCGCGACGGGGTGCGGCGCGCGCTGGTGTTCGCCACCAGCGCCTACGGCGGCTACTCCGCGTGCCGGCAGTACCACGAGGACATCGCCCGGGCGCGTACGGCGGTCGGCGACGGCGCACCCGAGCTGGTGAAGCTGCGGCACTTCTTCGACCATCCGCTGTTCGTGGCCGCCAACGCCGACGCCGTGCGCGCGGCCGGGCTGCCCGCCGCGGCCCGGCTGGTGTTCACCGCGCACTCGGTGCCGTCCGCAGCCGACGCGGCCGCCGGGCCGCCCGCCGAGGGCGGGCACCGGTACTCGCGGCAGGTGGCCGAGGCCGCCCGGCTCGTGGCCGCCGAGCTGGGCGTCGCCGAGCACGACGTGGTGTGGCAGTCGCGCTCGGGTCCGCCGCAGGTGCCGTGGCTGGGCCCCGACGTCGTCGACCACATCGACGCGTTGCACGCGGCCGGCGTGCCGGCCGTGACGCTCGTGCCGGTCGGGTTCGTCTCCGATCACGTCGAGGTGATCTGGGACCTCGACACCGAGGCCCGCGAGCGCGCCGAGAAGCACGGCATGGGTTTCGCCCGCGCCGCCACCGCCGGTGCGGACCCGCGCTTCGCCGACATGGTGCTGGAGCTGGTCGCCGAGCACGTCCACGACGCGGCACCGCAGGGCCTGGGGGAGGTCCCGCGCGCGGGATGCGGCGCGAACGGGACGCTGTGCGCGGTCGACTGCTGCACCCCGGCCCGCCGCCCCGGCTGACCGGCCCGCCCGGCGACCGCGCCGCGCTGTCGCGGGTGCGCGGTGTCAGGCGGGGGTCGCGGAGTAGAAGGTGATCGTGCGGTCGGCCGCGGCGCGGGCGCCGGCCTCGTCCGTACCGGACACCACGTCCGCGGCGAACCAGGCCGCGCCGGAGGCCGCCACGAACCTCCGGCCCTCCTCCGAAGCGGCCCAGGTCTCCTCGTCGAAGCGACCGGCGGGGTCCCCGAGGTGCAGGCCCAGCCCGAGCAGGGCCAGGTCCCACCCGACCCCGGCGGCCCCGGGGCCGAACTCGGCCCATCGCTCGTCGTCGACGTGGGCCACGTGTTCGAGCGTGAACCGGGTGTGCACGGCGTCCACGGGAGCGAGGCGCAACTCGATCCAGCTGACCTCGCCGCCGAACTCCCACGTGGCGGAGAACCCGTGCGGCGGGTCGCAGTGCTCGACCGTGCCCTCGGCGTTCCCCTCCAGCCGGTAGCGGCCACCGGGTCGCAGGTCGCCGTCGACCGGGCCGAGCCAGCGGGCGATCCGACCGGCGGTGGTGCAGGCGTCCCAGAGATCGTCGAGGTCGGTGGGGTAGGTCCGGGTGATCGTCACGACGCGGGCCTCGCCCGCCGCGAGGGTGCGGGACCCGACGGTGCGGGTGCCGGCGCTGATCTCGTGGGTGACGTCGATCATTGTGGATCCCTCCTGCCGCGGTCCCGCCTGCCGCGGGCGATCTCGGTGTCCAGCGCGTCCAGGCGCGGGGTCCAGAAGCGCCGGAAATGGTCGAGCCAGGCGTCGACCTGCTGCAGCGGCTCGGGTGCCACGGCGTAGAGCCGGCGCGTCCCCTCGGCCCGGACCGTGGCGAACCCGTTGTCCCGCAACACCTTCAGGTGCTGCGACACGGCGGGCTGCGAGATGCCGAACTCGCTGCGGACCGTGGCGGTGACCGCACCGGAGGTCTGCTCGCCGTCGGCGAGCAGTTCGAGGATGCGTCGCCGTACGGGGTCGCCGAGGACGTCGAACGCGTGCACGACCCGAATTATACCATGCATTACTTATATAAACAAAGGGCGGTAGTTAGGGTCGCACCACCGGGGCCTTCGTCGTGGGCCGTAGTCGGATGGGTACGCTCCGCGCAACCGAGAACACTGGAGCGGCCGATGCCGGACCTCCCTCTCGACGGGACGATCGAGCACGTCACGACCTCGGACCCCGACACGTTCGTGCGGGCGGTCGAGGAGCTGCCCTCCGGCGTCATCGTCTACGACGGCCCCGAGCACGTGGTGGTCGGCGCCAACCGGTCCGCCCGCACCTTCCTCGCCGACCGGCCGGGGATCCTCGGCCGCCCGCTGCGCGAGATGTGGTCGGAGGGTGTCGGGCAGAACGTCATCCGCCGCCACGACGAGGTCTACCGCACCGGGAACCCGTTCACCGGCGTGGAGTGGCGGATCCAGGTCGACGGCCACGCCGACGGGGACGAGCGGTTCGTCGACCTCGTGCTCATCGCGCTGCACCGGCCTGACGGCACGATCGGCGGGGTCGCGTGCGAGTTCACCGACGTGACGGCGAAGGTGCGGAGCCGGCGGGCACTGGAGGTCGACACCGCCGCGCTGCGCGAGCGCTACGAGGCTGCGCACGACGTCGTCCTCACCCTGCAGCGCAGCCTGCTCCCCGACGGCCTGCCGGTACTGCCGGGCATGCGGATCGCGGCGCACCACCTCGTGGCGGGCGGCGAGCAGGCGGCCGGGGGCGACTGGTTCGAGGCCGTCGCCCTGGACGGCACCGTCGCCGCCGTCGTCGGGGACGTCGTCGGCCACGGGGCCGCGGCGTCGGCGATCATGGCGCAGCTCCGCGCGGTGCTCGTAGAGTTCCTGCTCGACGGCGACGACCTCGACACCGTGCTGGCCCGGCTGGACGGCTTCGCGGGCCGCGTCCCCGGGGCGCGCGGGGCCACCGTCTGCGTCGTCCTCGTCGACCCGGGCGGGTCGCTGCGCTACGTGTGTGCGGGGCATCCGCCCCCGCTGGTGGTCTCCGTCGGCGGCGGCGCGCGCTTCCTGCCCGCCCCCGGTGGGGGCCCGCTCGGTGTGGCGGGACCGGCCGTCACCGTCGGCACGGCCACCCTCGCGCCCGGTGACCTGCTGCTCTGCTACTCCGACGGCCTCGTGGAGCGCCCCGGGCAGGACCTCACCGTCGGTCTCACCGAGCTGGCCGACGTCGCCTCGTCGGCGATGCGCACGGGACCCGGTGCCCTCATGTCGGCCGACGCCACCGACCGGGTCGCGGAGCTGACCGTCGAGCGGATGACCCGCCACGGCTACCACGACGACGTCACCGTGCTGGCCGTGCGTCGCACCGACGCGGCGGTGCCCGACTTCGCCACGGAGATCCCGGCCGTGCCCGCGCGGCTCTCCACGCTGCGTCGCGCCCTGGAGGTCTGGCTCACCGATCTGGGTGCCGGCGAGTCCGACATCGCGTCGATCGAGATCGCCGTGCTGGAGGCGGTCACCAACAGCGTCGAGCACGCCTACGCGGGCGCCACGGGCACCGTGCGCGTCGAGGGCACCCTCGACGGCCAGGGCCGCGTCTGCATGAGCGTGATCGATCACGGGGAGTGGCGCCCCGCCCCGGCCGACCCGGGTCGTCGCGGGCGCGGGCTGATGATGATGCGCGGCTGCATGGACACCGTCGAGATCGACGACACCGCCGAGGGCACGGTCCTGCTGCTCGACCGCGGTCTGCGCCGCGAGCCCGTGGTCAGCCCGGCCACGGCGGGCGCGGCCCACGGTGCGCCCCGCCCGTCGAGGATGAGCGTCACCCTCACCCCGACGGCCGAGCCGTGGGTCGCGCTCGGCGGGCCGCTCGACCTGAGCACCGCGGCGGACCTGCGCCGCGAGCTGTGGTCGGCCAGCCGGGGCGGCGCGTTGCCGCTGGTCGTCGACCTGGGGCAGGTCACGCACCTGGCCAGCGCGGGGATCCAGGTGCTCTACGACTTCGTCGAGGACATGGCCGCCGACGGCCGCGCGCTGCGGTTCGTCGTGCCCCACGGCTCGCCCGCCCGGCACGCCATCGTGCTCAGCGACCTCGACCGCATCGTCACGGTGTCGGAGTCCTGACCGTCCGGCGGGCCGCCCCGGGGGAGGTCCCGGTCACCCGCTTGAAGGCGCGGCTGAACGCGGCCTCCGACCGGTACCCCAGCCGTCCGGCCACCTCGCTCAGCGGGTCGTCGGCGCGCAGCCGGTCCAGGGCGAGGTGCATCCGCCAGCGGGTGACGTAGGCCAGGGCGGGCTCGCCGACCAGGGCGGTGAACCGGGCCGCGAACGCCGAGCGCGACATCGGCACCTCGGCGGCCAGCGCGGCCACCGTCCAGGCGCGGGCCGGGTCGCGGTGCACGGCGGCGACCGCCCGGCCGATCTGCGGGTCGTGCAGCGCGCCGAGCCAGCCGGTGCGCGCGACGGGATCGGTCTCCAGCCACGACCGCACCGCCTGCACGACCAGCACGTCGGACAGCCGGGTCAGGATCGCCTCACCGCCCGGACGCAGGTCGCGGGCCTCGGCCGCGATCAACCCCATCGTGGCCTGCATGGCCTCGGTCCGGGGGGATGCGGTGAGGTGCAGCGTCGGGGGCAGCTGGGCCACCACCGCGCGGGCGGCCGGGCTGTCGAACTGCACCGCGCCGCACAGCATCGAGGTGAGTGCGCCGCCCGATCCGTGGCGCAGCACCGCGTAGCGGTCGCCCGTGAACTGGTGGGGCAGGTCCAGCACGTTCGGGGTGATCGCTCCCGGCTCGCTGAGCCCGCGGTGGCCCCCGCCGTGCGGGACCACCGCGACGTCGCCCGCCCGCAGCACCAGCGGCTCGGTGCCGTCGAACTCCAGCAGGCACTCGCCGGCCGTGACGGCGTGGAACCACAGGCAGCCCGGCATCGCCGGCATGGTCAGGCCCCACGGGGCCGTGAGCTCGGAGTGGCAGTAGAACACCCCGCTCATGCGGAGGTGGTGCAGCGCCTCGGCGAGGGGATCGGGCGGGGCGGCGAGCCACGGTGCGTCCACGGTCCCAGTGTCGGCGACGGGGGTACCGATCGTCCACGGTGCTGGACGATCGAGCACGGATCCGCGATCGGCGGGCATGGATCGTCCGCAGGTGGGCCGCCAACCTGGACGCATCAACTCCCGACGAGAGGAACCGACATGATCACCGTGATGGGCGCGACCGGCCACATCGGACACCGGGTCGTCCGGCTGCTCCGCGAGCAGGGCCACGACGTCCGCGGCGTCGGACGCAGCGCGAACCGGATCGCGGCGACCGGCGCCGACCCCTGCGCGGGCGACGCCGCCGACGCCGCGTTCCTGACCGACGCGTTCCGCGGCGCCGACGCCGTGTTCACCATGCTGCCCGACGACGCCGCCGAGCCCGACCACCGCGCCGCCCAGGACGCCAAGGGCGAGGCGATCGCCGCGGCCGTCCGCGCGTCCGGTGTCGGGTACGTCGTCGCGCTCAGCGCCGTGGGCGCCGATCGCCCGGCCGGCACCGGGTTCATCGAGGCCCTGCACGCGCAGGAGCAGCGGCTGCGGGCGACCGGCGTCCCCCTGCTGGTGCTGCGGCCGACCTGGTTCCAGGACAACGCCGCCGCGGCGCTGCCGGTGGTCGCCGAGCACGGCGTCGTCGCGGACGCGCTGGCCCCCGACATCGCCGTCCCGATGGTCGCCACCCGCGACGTGGCCGCCGCCGCCGCATCGGCGCTCGCCGCCCGAGACCGTACCGGGATCGTGGAGCTGCTCGGCCCGCGCGACCTCACCCCGGTCGAGATGGCCGCGATCCTCGGTGCCCGGCTGGGACGCCCGGACCTGCCCTACGTCCGGCTGCCCGCGGACGAGATGATCGGTGCACTGACGGGCGCGGGCTTCTCCGCCGACGCCGCCGGGCTGCACGTGGCGATGTGCGAGGCGATCAACGACGGGCGGGTCGCCCCGATGGCGGGACGGACGCCGGAGAACACGACGCCCACCCGGTTCGAGGACCTGGTCGGCGAGCTGGTGGGACAGGTGGTCTGAGTGCCCCTGCTGCAGGCACTCGCCGCGGTCGGCAGCGGCCTGGTGGCCGGGCTGTTCCTCGCGTTCTCGGTGTCGGTGATGCCGGGGCTGCGGGGACTCCCGGCCGGGCAGGGCGCCGCCGCGATGCGCGCGTTCAACGACGCGATCCTGAACCCGGTGTTCCTCGCCCTGTTCGCCGGGACGGCGCTGGTGTCCGCGGCGCTCGTGGTGGCGGTCGGCGTGACGGGCGGGTCAGCGGGTGCCGCGGTCGGCGCCGCGCTGTACCTCGGGGGCGCCATCGGGGTGACGGCGGCGGTCAACGTGCCGATGAACATCGCCCTGGCCGCGGACGAGCCGGCCTGGGAACGCTACCTGGTCCGTTGGACCCGCTGGAACCACGTGCGGGCGCTCGTCACGGCGGTGGCGACCGCGTTCCTGGTGGCGAGCTGACCTGCGTAACGGTTTGTCACGATCGGAATCACCTGTTGCCGAAACGCCGATTTTCCGGTCTGCTCCTGACTCATGTCACTCACAGGGGCGATGCCCGGGGCCACCAGCCCGCCGGAACACCTTCTCGCAGCAGGCGGCGGAACCCTCGCCGACATCGAGAACGCCATCAACTCGGTCTTCGACCCGATCTCCGACGGCGTGTCGGCCTTCGTGTTCGCCGAGATCACCGTCTTCGGGGCCACCTTCCCCTGGATCGTCGGCTGGCTGGTGCTCGCCGCGGCGGTGTTCACCGTCTACTTCGGTTTCGTGCAGTTCCGCAGCTTCGGGCTGGCGCTGCGGATCGTCCGCGGTCGCTACACCACCGACGACGAGCCCGGCGAGATCAACCACTTCCAGGCGCTGAGCTCGGCGGTCTCGGGCACGGTCGGGCTCGGCAACATCGCCGGTGTCGGCGTCGCGATGACGATCGGCGGGCCCGGCGCCACGTTCTGGATGATCGTCGCCGGGCTGCTGGGGATGTGCACGAAGTTCGTCGAGTGCACCCTGGGCGTGAAGTACCGCGAGGTGCACGCCGACGGCACGGTGTCCGGCGGTCCCATGCACTACCTGCGCAAGGGGGTCGCCGAGCGGCTCCCGGGCGCGGTCGGAGCGGTGCTCGGGCGGGTGCTCGCCGCGCTGGCCGCGCTGTTCATCCTGTTCTTCGGGATCGCCGGCGGGAACATGTTCCAGGCCAACCAGACCTTCGCGCAGCTGCGCAACGTCACCGGCGGCGAGACCGGCCCGCTCGGCGGCGACGGCCCGGCCCTGATCTTCGGCATCGTGCTGGCCCTGATCGTCGGCGCGGTGATCTTCGGCGGCATCACCTCGATCGGCAAGGTCACGAGCCGGCTGGTGCCGACCATGGCCGTCGTCTACGTCACGGCGTGCATCATCGTGATCGCGGTCAACCTGCCGCAGGTCCCCGCCGCCTTCGGCGCCATCTTCGCCGGGGCGTTCACCGGTGCGGGCGTGGCCGGTGGCGTGATCGGGGCCCTGATCGTCGGGTTCCAGCGCGCCGCGTTCTCCAACGAGGCGGGCCTGGGCTCGGCACCGATCGCACACTCGGCGGTGAAGACCAAGCACCCGGTCACCGAGGGCTACGTCGCGCTGCTGGAGCCGTTCATCGACACGGTGGTCATCTGCACCATGACCGCGCTGACCATCATCATCGCGGGCACCGCGTTCTACCAGGAGGCGCAGACGCTCGCCTTCGCCGCGGGTGGCGTGACCGACACCGACGGCGTCGTCGTCACCTCCGACGCGTTCGCCACCGTGCTCCCGTGGTTCCCCCTCATCCTGACGGTGGCCGTGGCGCTCTTCGCCATCTCCACGATCATCACCTGGGGCTACTACGGGCAGAAGGCGTGGACCTACCTGTTCGGCAAGAGCATGCTCACCGAGCGCATCTACCAGGTCATGTTCTCGCTGTTCGTGGTCGTCGGGTCGGTCCTCACGCTGGGCAGCGTGCTCAGCTTCGCCGACGCCGTGCTGTTCCTGCTCGCCCTGGTCAACATCATCGGGCTCTACCTGCTGGCCCCGGTGGTGAAGCGCGAGGTGCGCGAGTACCGGGCGAAGCTGCGCACCGGGGAGGTGCGGGACCTGCAGAAGACGCTCGACTAGCGTCCGGTGGCCGCGGCGATCGCCGCGGCCACCAGGTCGGCCGCGGTGGTGTCGCGGGTGCGGCGGCCGCGGTCGTAGTGCTGGGTGGTGGCGATCGAGGCGTGCCCCACGTCGGCCTGGACGTGCTGGATCCGGGCGTCCTGTTCCAGGGCGATGGTGACGTAGGCGTGGCGCAGCGCGTGCGGGTGCACCCGGTCGGCCACCCCGTCGAGCGCGGGCCCGGCACCGGCGGCGACGCGCCGCAGCAGCGAGTAGAGATCGACGCGGGAGCAGCGACCCCCCGCGCGGGTGGCGATGAGCGGGGAGCGCGGCCCGCCGTGGCCGCGGCGGGCCGGGACGGTGGCGCCCGACAGGCGGTCCCGCTCGGCGAGGTACTCGGTCAGCGCCGCCCGCACCGGCGCGGGGACGTACACCTCGCGGTGCAGCCCGCCCTTGCCCCGCACCCGCAGCACCTCGTCGCCGCCGGTGCGGTACAGGTCGTCGCGGTCGAGCCCGACGAGTTCGGAGATGCGCAGGCCCAGGGTCAGCAGGGCCACGTAGGCCACCGCCCGCAGGGCGTAGAGCCGGGCGGTGCGCGGGTCGCGCGTGTAGTGCAGCTCCGCCGCGGCCAGCAGCAGGGCGCGGAGCTGCTCGGCGGTGAGCCGGACGGTGGGGGAGGCGTCGCGGGCCCCGGTCGACAGCCCGAGCCGGGCCCGGTTGAGCGCCGCCGGGTTCGCCGCGACGGCCCCGGTCTCGGCCAGGTGGCCGTAGAGGGCCGACAGGGTGGAGAGCATCCGCTGCCGGGTCCGCCGCTGCGCGCCCGCGCCGTGCAGGGCGTGCAGCCAGGTCTTGACGTCGGCGGCGGTGGCGACGCGGGGGTCCAGCTCGCGGCGGGCGCACCAGCGGAACCACGCCAGGTCGTGCAGCGGGCCGGGCGCGGCGGCGGGCGGCCGGGCCCCGGCGCGGGGCGGGGGGCCGGGATCGACCCAGGCCACCGGCAGGCCCAGCGCGTAGGCGTAGGTGCGGCGGGTGCCGGCGTTGGCGTACTGGCTCAGCCAGTCGGCCAGCAGGGCGCGCAGCGCGTCGGGATCGGCGACGCCGGGCCAGCCGGTCCCGATCCCCGGGTCCGTCCGTGACCGCGGATCGGACTCGTACACGGCGAGGGCGTCGGTCACCCGGACCATGGTGCCAGACGACCAACGAAACACCAGTTTCGTTGGTGGCTGGTTCGGTTGTGTAAACCGATCAACTGAGTACATGTTGTCTGATACTGTTCCGAAATGGTCGACGAGGTCGCACGCTGCGGCTACAGCCGGTGTCGTGCCGAGTTGCCCGCGCCGGGGCCCCGGGGCGGGCGGCCGCGCACGTTCTGCCGCGACACCCGCTGGGACGACGACCGCACGTGTGCCCAGATGGCCCGCGCGGAGCGGGACGCGCTCGACGCGCTGGGCCTCGACTCCGGCCGCACCGCCTACCACCTCGACGCCGACCGGCTCCGCGAGCACGTCGACGCGATCCGGTCCCCGGTCGCCGCGCTGCTGGCCGCACTCGACGGCGTCACCGCCCGGCTCGACGAGGTGGCGGCGGAGGCGGTCGCCGCGGTCGAGGTGGCGCACCGGCAGGTCGCCGCCGCCGAGGCGGCGCGGCTGGCGGCGCAGCGGGACCGCGAGAAGGCCGAGACCCTCACCCGCGAGGCCCGTGACGTGGCCCGCCGCGCCACCGCCGAGCGGGCCGAGGCCGTGGAACGTGCGGCGGCTGCCGCGCGCCAGGCGCTGGACGCGACCGAGGCGCTGGGCGCGGCGCGGCAGGCGGCCGACCGGGCCGTGACCGACCACGCCGCCGCCGAGCAGCGGGCCGCCCGGATGGAGCAGGAACGCGACGCCGCCGCCACCACGACCCGGGAGGCGGCGGTGCGGGCGGAACGGGCCACGGCCGATGCGGAGGCGGCCCGGGTCAGGGCGCGCGAGGCGGAGGAGTCGGCGGGCCGGCTGCGGGCCGAACGAGACGCCGCGGTGGAGCAGCGCCTGCGGGCCGAGGACCGGGGGAGCGCCGCGGCCGCCGCGCGTGAGGAGGCGCAGGGGCGCGCGGCCGCGGCGGACCGGACCGCGGCCGCGGAGCGTACGGCGCGGGAGCGGGCCGAGCGGGAGCTGCGGGTCGCCGTCGAGCGGGCCGAGGGGGAGCGCGCCCTGCGCCTGCGCGCCGACGCCGATCTGGAGCGCGTGCGGGCCGAGCTGGCCGAGGCCCGCAGCGACACCGCCGCCGAGCTGCGTGCGCTGGTGGCGGCCGCGACCAGCGCCCGACCGGCCGCCGAGCCGTAGGGCCCGGCCGCAGTCTCGTCGGTCGGTTCCGCGTGCGGTCACCGCATCCGCAGCGCCACCTCGGTCTCCCACCGGTTCGGGTCGGGCTGTCGCGCGGGGTCCACGCGGGGCTTATCCCCGGTCCGGCAGGCCGAGCGAACCGGACATCGCCGGCCCGGAGGCGCTGACCGCGGCGAGGACGCCGCTGTCGAGGAACACCGTGGCGGGCCGGGCTGCCCGCCGGCCGGTGTGGGCGGGCTGCACGCCCGGCGGCCCGGGAACTCATCGATGGAGCCGGAGCGGCCGGGGAGACCTGCGACGGACGGTTGTCGCACAGCGCACAGCCTGTCGCAGAGGCTGGAGCATCTGCGACGGCCCGAGGGGTGTGCGAGGGCCGCGACCCCCCCGGTGGGGGTGCGGGTCAGACCAGGGGGCTGGCCGCCAGCACCCGGACCGCCTCGGCCACCGCCGCACGCCGGGCGATGCGTACGGCGGTCTCGATGGGGCGCAGCGCCTCGCGGCGGGCCGCGGCCGCCGAGGCGGACAGCGCGCCGCCGGGCTCGTCGACCGACGCGGCGGCGAGGATGGCCTCCACCTCGTCGGCGTGTTGCAGCACGCGCAGCGCCTGCCCGGGCATGCCGGCGGGCCACAGGGACTCCGGGCGCGCCCGCAGCGCGGCCGCGATCTCCTCGCGGACCCCGGGCCGGTGCCGGGCCACGCCGAGCGAGGTGAGCACCGACGCCGACTGCCGCACCTGTTCGCGCAGCTCCCGCTCGGCCTGGCCCAGCGCCACGAACTCGACGGGCGGGCCCGGGTCGGGCACCGGGAACACGGTCCACCGCAGCACGTTCTCCGCGACCGTGGTGGGCACGATGCCCAGGCCCGCATCGGCGAACAGCACCCCCTCACCCGCCGCGGTGGCCTCGCGGCTGAAGGCGCCGGGCCCGGGCAGTCCGCGCACGTCACCGGGCACCGGGAGCACGAGGCGGGCGGGGCCGCGCGGCGTGGTGCGGCGCAGCAGGGCCAGGAGGAACGCCAGCGAGCTCACCGGGGAGCCGGGCGGGGGCAGCGTGGTGGTGTCGGCGGTGGCCTCGTCGGCGGCCTGCACGTCGTGCGCCAGGGCCCACGGCCCGAGCGCGTCGAGCACGTCGTCGGGCGCAGCGGCGCCGGCCAGCCAGGCCGACGCCCACACGGTGAAGGTCGCGGAGGGCCGGGGCACGGGGGCCAGGCTAGCGATGAACCCGCCCGTGTCGCACTTCTGCCGGGCGGGTGACCCCGGACACGCTGCGTCACCGCAGGTCACCGTCGTCCGGTGTGTCGGTGCCGCCGGGCGCGGCGCGGCGCGGGTAGAAAACGGGCATGACGCGAGCCCACGACTACCGCGGCGCCTTCGGCTCCGACGGCACCCGGCGCGTGGTGCGGCGGGAGATCCCGGAGGTCCCCGCCGACACCGGGCTCGTCGTCGAGGACCCCGCGGGATTCTGCGGCGCGGTCGTCACGGTGAACGTGCGCGAGGTGACTCTGGAGGACCGGCACGGGAGGCGCCGCGTGTTCCCGCTGCGCCCGGCCGCGTTCCTCGTCGAGGGCGTGCCGTCGACGCTGGTCGTCCCCCGACGGGCGCCCGCGGGGCCGGCCCGGTCGGCGTCCGGGTCGGTGGCGGTCCCGAACCACCGGGCGCGCACGGCCCGCGCGGCGCGGATCTGGGTCGAGGGCATCCACGACGCGGCGCTCGTCGAGACGGTCTGGGGGCACGACCTGCGCGTCGAGGGGGTGGTGGTCGAGCCGATGCACGGCATGGACGACCTCGCGGCCGCCGTCGCCGACTTCGGCCCGGGGCCGCACCGGCGCCTGGGGATCCTGGTCGACCACCTCGTCGCCGGCTCGAAGGAGACCCGCGCGGCGCACGCCGTCGCGGGGCCGCACGTGCTCGTCACCGGACACCCGTACGTCGACGTGTGGGAGGCGGTCAAGCCCTCGGTCGTCGGCATCCGGGCGTGGCCCCGGGTGCCGCGCGGCACCGACTGGAAGACCGGCGTCTGCGCCGCCCTGCGCTGGGGCGAGCCCGCCGACGGCGCCCGGCGGGTGCTCGGGTCCGTGCGGAACTTCCGGGATCTGGAGACGCCGCTCATCGGGGCCGTGGAGCAACTCATCGATTTCGTGACGGGCTGATCACCCACCGCGGACTTCTGGCAGGATCGGGGCATGACCCCGGCTGTGATCTGGCTCATCGTGGGCCTGGCGCTGATCGCCGCCGAAGTGCTGTCCGGGGAGTTCGTGCTCCTGATGCTGGGCGGCGGGGCCCTCGCCGCGGCAGGCGTCACGTTCCTGGTCGGCGGACCGGTGGCCGGCGTGATCGCCTTCGTGATCGTGGCGCCGCTGCTGGTGTTCGCGGTCCGACCGGCCCTGCGCCGCAGGATGGAGCACCAGATCGAGGACGGCCGGATGCACCACCGGGCGCTGGAGGGCCGACAGGCCGTCGTGATCGCCCGGGTGGACGGCGGCGGCGGCCGGGTCAAGATCGGCGGCGAGCTGTGGTCGGCGCGGCCGGTGCACGAGGACGACGTGATCGAGGCGGGGCGCACCGTGCTGGTCGTGGAGATCACCGGTGCCACCGCCGTGGTGGTCGCGCAGGACTCGCAGGACTAACGGCCCCTCACGGGGCACGGAGAGGTGGAGATGGATCCGCTGTTGATCGTCGGACTGCTGTTCCTGGCACTCGTCGTGGTGTCGGTCGTCAAGGCCGTGCAGATCATCCCGCAGGCCACGGCCGCGGTGATCGAGCGCCTGGGCCGGTTCAAGGGCACGGCCGACCCCGGGCTGGTGTTCCTGGTGCCCTTCATCGACAAGGTGCGCGAGCGCATCGACCTGCGCGAGCAGGTGGTCTCCTTCCCGCCGCAACCGGTGATCACGCAGGACAACCTGACGGTCAACATCGACACCGTCGTCTACTACACCGTCACCGACCCCAAGGCCGCGGTGTACGAGATCTCCGACTACATCCTCGGCGTCGAGCAGATCACCACCACCACGCTGCGCAACGTCGTCGGCGGCATGAGCCTGGAGGGCACGCTCACCTCCCGCGACGAGATCAACACCGTGCTGCGCGGCGAGCTCGACGACGCCACCGGCCGCTGGGGGATAAGGGTCGGCCGCGTGGAGATCAAGGCGATCGACCCGCCCGCGTCCATCCAGGAGTCGATGGAGCGCCAGATGAAGGCCGACCGCGAGAAGCGCGCCATGATCCTGACGGCCGAGGGCCAGCGGGAGTCGGCGATCCGCAGCGCGGAGGGCCAGAAGCAGAGCCAGATCCTGCAGGCCGAGGGGGCCAAGCAGGCCGCGATCATGGAGGCCGAGGCCGAGCGGCAGTCGTCGATCCTGCGGGCCCAGGGTGAGCGGGCCGCGAAGTACCTCGAGGCCCAGGGCGAGGCCGCGGCGATCGAGAAGGTGTTCGCCGCGATCAAGGCGGGCCGGCCCACGCCGGAGCTGTTGGCCTACAAGTACCTGGAGACGCTGCCCGAGATGGCGCAGGGCGAGGCGAACAAGGTCTGGATGGTGCCCTCGGACTTCGGCAAGGCGCTGGAGGGCTTCACGCGCATGCTCGGCGCGCCCGGCGAGGACGGCGTCTTCCGCTTCACCCCGTCCGAGGTGGACGAGGCGGCCGACCGGGCGCGCCCGCAGGACGACGAGGACTCGATGGCGCACTGGTTCGACACCTCGACCGACCCGGAGATCGCGAAGGTCGTGGCCGACGCCGAGGCGGAGGCGCGCAAGGAGGTGCCCGCCCTGGGTGCCTCGCCCGTCCCGGTGCCGCAGCCGTCGTCCCAGGCGTCGTCCCGGCAGGCTCCCGAGTCCGCGCCCGTCTCGCCGCACCTCCCGCCGCCCGCGCAGCTGTCGCAGCGCGCGAACGGTCCGGCGCCCGCCGCGGACCCGGAGCCCGAGAGCTCGCAGCCCACCCCGCCACGGGGTGTGCCGACCGTCACCGAGGACCCCCCTCCGCGGCCCGGCTACCCGTCCCCGCCGCCGCAGTAGCCGGTGCCGGCCCGATCGCCGGTGCCGCCCCGGTAGCCGGTCCCGCCCCGGTGACCAGGTGCTCTCCGGTGGCTGGTGCCCCCGCCGCGACCCGGTCCCGCCCCGCTGTTCGGTGGTGCCCCGGCGGCCGGGGCCGGGCCGCGTGCAGCGGGTGGTGGTGTGTCGTGTCCTGTTCGCGTGGGTGATCGTCGGCTTGGCACCGGGAGGGGGCGGGGGCACGCCTCCCGGTTCCGGATCGCCGATCATGCAACCGGGAGCGGCCGCCGGGGCCGACGGGATCGCCACGGCGAGCAGCAGCTGCAGGCCTTCGACGGGGGGCGACCACGCAGGGGGCGGAACCCCGCGGTCGGTCCGGTGGCGCCGGGCTCTCCGGACGGTGATCCCGGGCGGCGGGTCAGGCCAGGTGGAAGCCGAACGGGAGCTCCAGGCGGTGGCGGCGCAGCAGCTCCGGATCGGCCAGCAGCTCGCGCGTGGGGCCGTCGGCCACCACCTCGCCGTCGTCGAGCACGATGCTGCGCGGGCACAGCTGCAGCGCGTAGGGCAGGTCGTGGGTGACCATCAGCATCGTCGCGTCCAGCCCGAGGAGCACCTCGGCCAGCTCGCGGCGGGCCACCGGGTCGAGGTTGGACGACGGCTCGTCGAGCACCAGGATCTCCGGCTCGCAGGCCAGCACGGTGGCCAGCGAGACGCGGCGGCGCTGCCCGCCGGACAGGTGCAGCGGCGAGCGGTCGGCGTGTTCGGCCATCCCCACCCGGTCCAGGGCGGTGCGGACGCGGGCCGCGAGCGCGTCGCCGGTGACGCCGAAGTTGGCCGGCCCGAACGCGACGTCCTCGGCGACGGTCGGCATGAACAGCTGGTCGTCGGGGTCCTGGAAGACGATGCCGACGCGGCGGCGGATCTCGCGCAGGTTCTCCCTGGCCACCGGCAACCCGCCGACGGCGACCGACCCGTGCCCGGCCGTCAGGATGCCGTTGAGGTGCAGCACCAGCGTGGTCTTGCCGGCGCCGTTGGGGCCCAGCAGCGCCACCCGCTCGCCCCGCTCGATGCGCAGGTCCACCCCGTACAGGGCCTGGTGCCCGTCCGGGTAGGCGAACGCGAGACCCGAGACCGCCAGCGACGGGGCGAGCGTTCGATCCACCGGCACGGCGCAGGGTCTCATGCGGTCACCAGGCCGGTGGTGGCCAGGGCGGCGGCGACGACGACCGGAGCCAGCCCGAGCACCCAGTGCCGCCGGGTCGTGACGGCGTCGGAGAGCCGTGGCATGTCACCGGTCCAGCCGCGCGACAGCATCGCCAGGTGGACGCGCTCGCCGCGCTCGTAGGAGCGGACGAACAGGGCACCGACCCCGCGTGCGGTGGCCCCGGCCTGCCACAGGAACCGCGGGTCGTGGCCACGGGAGATGCGCGCGAGGCGCATCCGGCGGGCCTCCCCGGTGATGACGTCGACGTAGCGCAGCATCAGGGTGGCGATCGTGACCACCATCGACGGAGCGCGCAGCCGCTGCAGGCCCACCAGCAGGTCGCGCAGGGGAGTGGTGGCGGCCAGGGTCAGTGACGTCAGCACGCCGAGGGTGCCCTTGACCAGGATGTTCCACGCCCCGAGCAGCCCGGGCTCGGACAGCGTGACCCCGAGGAACTCGACGAACGGGCCCGTGCCGGTGAACGGCAGCAGGACCGCGAGCACCACGAACGGCGCCTCGATCAGTGACCGCACCGCGATCCAGCCCGGCGGGATCCGTGCGATCGCCCAGACGGCGGCGAGCAGCAGCAGGTAGCCGCCGAACACGGCGAACGCCTCGCGGGGCGTCACCACCACGCACACGACGCCCAGGAACGCCGAGACGATCTTGACCTCGGCCGGCAGCCGGTGCACCGGCGAGGAGCCGGGCAGGTAGAGCGGGTGGGAGTGCCCGGCGCCCACTAGCGGGGGTCGCGGCGGCGCAGAACCCAGAACAGCCCGCCGGCGACCACGAGCGTGACCAGCACGCCGATGATCCCCGCCGCGCCCACGGTGCCCTCGCCGCCACCGATGGCGTAGTCGGCCAGCGGGCTGTCGCCCAGCGCGTGTTCGTCGGCGTTCTGCGCGATGCAGGTGCCGCCTGCGGGCTCGCCGTCCTCGCTCAGCGTGCATCCGGAGAGGGTGACCGAGTCCAGCCCGTCGGGGTCGCCGCTGGCGAAGTAGGACAGGCCCCCGGCGATCAGCAGCGCCACGACGAGAAAGCCGAGGAAGAACCCGGTGGCCCGCCGGCCGGTGGTGGGCGAGGTCATGACGTGGTCCTCTCGGCGGCCCGGCCGCGGACGTCGAGCGGTGGGGCCGGGCGTCGCAGCAGGTAGACCAGGTCCGGACGGGACGCGGCGACCGCACCCACGGTGGCGGCCGTGATGACGCCCTCGCCGATGCCGATCAGCGTGTGGAACCCGACCATCAGGGCGAACACGGTGCCCAGGTCCGCGCCGCCCGCTCCGCCGATCGCGTACTGCAGGACGAAGCCCAGCGAGGCCACCACGACGTTGACCAGGCCGGCCAGGAAGGCCGTGGCGAGCAGGCCGCCCCGTCCGCGCCGGGCCAGCCCGCGCAGCAGGTACGCCACGGCATAGCCGACGAAGACCCCGACCAGCGCCATGTTGAAGATGCTCGTGCCCAGTGCCGTGAGCCCGCCGTCGGCGAACAGCAGGGCCTGGACGACCAGCACGATCGCGATGCAGATCGCACCCACCCACGGCCCGACGAGTATCGCGACGATCGCGCCACCGAGCAGGTGGCCCGACGCGCCGGGCAGGATCGGGAAGTTGATCATCTGGACGGCGAACACGAACGCGGTGACGAGCCCGGCCATCGGCGCGGTGCGGTCGTCGAGGTCACGACGCGCGCGGCTCGCCGCGATCGCCAGGCCGATCACCGAGATCAGGCCGAACACCGCGGCCGTCGGCGGGTTCACCAGCCCGTCGCTCATGTGCATGGCGTGGACCACGCGGCGCCTCCTCACGTCCGGCCACCCCGGCGGGTGAACGGGCCCAGGCTAGACGCGAGGGCGCAGCAGTCGCAATCACTGTGCAACTAATGGCCAGGTGCGGTAGCGCGCGGTTCCGGTGGCGCCGGCGCGCCTCACGTGGCCCGTCTCGCCGTTTCGCGCGCCGAACTGTGTCTCGCGCGCTGCCGACAGCGCGCAAAACGCAACCCGGCGCGCGGAACGCGGCCCGGCGCGCGGAACGCGAGCGGCGGCAGCGCACGTCGGCGCGCCGGTGACTACTTCCCGTCGTAGCCGATCGCGACGTACTTGGTCTCGAGGAACTCGTCGATGCCGACGCTGCCGCCCTCGCGGCCCAGGCCGGACTGCTTGACGCCGCCGAACGGTGCCGCCGGGTTGGACACGAGCCCGGTGTTGAGCCCGATCATCCCGGCCTCCAGGCGCTCGCTCACCCGCAGCGCGCGCGTGAGGTTCTCCGTGAACAGGTAGCTGACCAGCCCGAACTCGGTGTCGTTGGCCGCGGCGACAGCCTCGTCCTCGTCGTCGAAGACGGTGATGGCGGCGACCGGGCCGAAGATCTCCTCGTGGCTCAAGCGGGCGGCCAGCGGCACGTCGGTGAGCACGGTCGGCGGGTAGAAGTACCCGGGCCCGTCGCCGGGTTGCGCCCCGACCTTCACGGCCGCGCCCTTGTCGACGGCGTCGCGCACCAGGTCCACCACCTTGTCGCGGCCCTTCGCGTCCACCAGCGGCCCGACGTGGACGCCGTCCTCGGTGCCGCGGCCGACCACGAGCGCGCCCATCCGCTCGGCGATGCGGTCGGCGAACGCCGGGGCGACGGACCGGTGCACCAGGAACCGGTTGGCCGCGGTGCAGGCCTCGCCCATGTTGCGCATCTTGGCCTGCATCGCGCCGTCGACGGCCTTGTCGAGGTCGGCGTCGTCGAACACCAGGAACGGCGCGTTGCCACCCAGTTCCATCGACGTCTTGAGCACCTTCTCCGAGGCCTGCTCCAGCAGCAGCTTGCCGACCCCGGTGGAGCCGGTGAACGACAGCTTGCGGGCGCGGCCGTCGCGGATCAGCGGCTCCATCACGCCTCCCGCGTCGGAGGTGGTGACGACGTTGAGCACCCCGTCGGGCAGCCCGGCCTCGACCAGGATCGCGGCCAGCGCGTGCATCGACAGCGGGGTCTGCGCGGCCGGCTTGATCACCATGGCGCAGCCGGCCGCGATCGCCGGGCCGATCTTGCGGGTGCCCATGGCCATCGGGAAGTTCCAGGGCGTGATCAGCAGGCAGACACCGACGGGCTGCTTGAGCACCATGAACCGGCTCGTGCCGGCCGGCGCGATCGCGTAGCCGCCGTCGATCCGCACGGCCTCCTCGCCGAACCAGCGGAAGAACTCCGCGGCGTAGGCGATCTCGCCCTTGGACTCGGCGAGCGGTTTGCCCATCTCCAGGGTCATCAGCAGCGCGAGGTCGTCGACCCGCGACATGATCAGCTCGTACGCGCGACGCAGGATCTCCCCGCGCTCGCGGGGGGCCATGGCGGCGAACGAGGCCTGTGCGGCGCACGCGGCCGCCAGGGCGTCCATGCCGTCCTCGGGGCGCGCGTCGGCCACCTCGACCAGCGTCTTTCCGGTGGCCGGGTCGTCGACGGCGAGGGTGGCGCCGCCCGCGGCCGGGCGCCAGGTGCCGCCGATGAACAGGCCGGTGGGTACGGCGTCGAGGACCCGGGCTTCGTCGCTGGGAGTCATGGCCGTGATGCTGCCACCCGGACCCGGCCGACGCAGCCCCCGTGCCTCCGCTCGCACACAGGTTGCGGGGCCGGCACACAGGGCCGGACCTGTGTGCCGCCGCCGGCAGGTGTGTGCGGGCTGCCCGCCGTGCCCGCATGGCGCAGGATGGGGCGGTGACCTCCACCCTGAGCCGGCTGCCCGCGCTGGTGCCGCCGCCGACCGAACTGCCGCCGCGGGCCGCGGCCCTGCGCGCCGAGGTGCGCGCGTTCCTCGACCAGGAGCGCGCCGCCGGGCTCTGGCGCCCACGCGCCGACGTGTGGCTCTCGGGCTGGGACGAGCGGTTCACCCGCGAGCTGGGCCGTCGCGGCTGGCTCGGGATGACCGTCCCCGTCGCCTACGGCGGGCACGGCGGCTCGGCGCTGGACCGCTACGTCGTCACCGAGGAGCTGCTCGCCGCGGGGGCGCCGGTGGCCGCGCACTGGGTGGCCGACCGGCAGATCGGGCCGACGCTGATGCGGTTCGGCACCGAGGCGCAGCGGCAGCGCTACCTGCCCCGGATCGCGGCGGGCGAGTGCTACTTCGGGATCGGGATGAGCGAGCCCGACGCGGGCTCCGATCTGGCGGCGGTGCGCACGAAGGCCGTGCAGGTCGACGGCGGGTGGGAGCTGACCGGCACCAAGGTGTGGACCTCGGGCGCGCACCACGCGCACGCGTTCTTCGCGCTCGCCCGGTCCGCGCCCCGGGACGAGCAGAACCGGCACGCGGGGCTGAGCCAGTTCATCGTCGAACTCGACTCGCCCGGCGTGACGATCCGCCCCATCCCGCTGCTGACCGGGGCGCACCACTTCAACGAGGTCGTGTTCGACGCCGTGTTCGTCCCCGACGACCAGGTCCTCGGGGAGCTGGGCGGCGGCTGGGCCCAGGTCACCGGGGAGCTGGCGTTCGAGCGCAGCGGCCCCGAGCGCTTCCTGTCGACGTTCCCGCTGCTCACGTCGATGCTCGGCGAGCTGAGCGCGCAGCCGGGCGTCGAGCGCGAGGTGGGGCGGATCGTGTCGCGGCTGTGGACGCTGCGGCGGATGTCGCTGGCCGTGGCCGGGTCGCTGGAGTCCGGGGAGGCGCCCGAGCTGGCCGCGGCCGTGGTCAAGGACCTGGGCACGCGGTTCGAGAACGAGATCGTCGACGCCGCCCGCACGCTGGTGGCGATCCCGCCGGATCCCGGCGCGGAGGCCGGGTTCGCCCGGCTGCTCGCCGACGCCGTGCTGCACGCCCCGGGGTTCACCCTGCGCGGCGGGACCAACGAGGTGCTGCGCGGCATCGTCGCGCGCGGGATGGGGCTGCGCTGATGGGTGACCAGGATCTCCTGGATCTCGCGGAGTCGATCTTCGCGGACTCCGCCGCGTCCGGCACCGGTCTCGACGCCGGGCTGTGGACGACGCTCGAGCAGACCGGACTCGCCCGGATGACCCTGCCCGAGGCGGCCGGGGGCAGCGGCGGCACGCTCACCGACGCCGCCGCGGTGTGGCAGGCCGCCGGCGCCCATGCCGCGCGGGTGCCGCTGGTGGAGACCGAGCTGGCCGCGTGGCTGCTGAACGTGCACCGGATGGAGATCCCGGCGGGACCGTTGACGGTCGTGTCGGGGGAGCTGTCGGTCCGCGACGCCGGACAGGTGCGGCTGGGGGTCGGCGGCACCGTCACGGGCGTCCCGTGGGCCCGCGACGCGGCCGGGATCGTGCTGCTCACGCGGGCGGAGGTCGTGCTGCTCAGGCCCGCGCAGGTGACCGTCACCGAGGGGGCGAACCTCGCCGAGGAGCCCCGCGACACCGTGGCCGTGGACGCGACGGTCCCGATCGACGCCTGGTCGTCCTCGCTCGCCTCCTGCCACGCGGAGCTGCGGCTGCGCGCCGCACTGGGCCGTTCGCAGCTGCTCGCCGGGGCCGCGCGCGGGGCACTGGCGCGCACCGTGCGGTACGCGGGGGAGCGGGTGCAGTTCGGGCGCCCGATCGGGCGGTTCCAGGCGGTGCAGCAGCAGCTCGCGCTCGCGGCCGCGGAGGTGGCGGCGGCCGGGGCCGCGGCGTCGGCCGCCGCGTCCACCGCCGAGCGGGAGGGTTTCGGGGCCCCGGCCACGGCGTTCGCGGTCGCAGCGGCCAAGGCACGCACCGGCGAGGCGGCCGGTGAGGTGGCCCGCATCGCCCACCAGGTGCACGGCGCGATCGGCTTCACCCGCGAGCACGACCTGCGGCTGCTCACCACGCGACTCTGGGCCTGGCGCGACGAGGACGGCAGCGACGCCCACTGGCAGGCCGAGCTGGGCACCACCGTGCTGGCGGCCGGCCCGGACGCCCTGTGGCCGATGGTCACCGGCTCGCCCTGACGCGTACCCGGGTGCGTACGCATGCACCCGCTTGAGGGTGGCGGCCAGGCCGGCAGGAGCCGGGTTCCGGGCCGGTGTTCGTGGGCGCGCACCGCAGGCCCGAGGCCGTCGCCATGTCGGTGGAGCACCACCGGAGCCTGGGCGAGGCCGTGCAGCGTCGCGAGGCCGTCGACGATGCGCTGGCGTCGGTGCGGGCCTTCGCCTGATGTCCGCGACCGGCTCGGACTGACCGACCGCGACGCACTTGCGCGGGCCGCGTTCCACCGGCACATCTTCGCCGCACGACCTGCGCAGCCGGGGCGATCTCCTGTTCGCCCAGCTCGCCCGGGACGGCCACCTCCGCGGCCTCGACCGCGCCACCGTCGTCGACGCGCCGGCCTGGCTCCTCGCCGAGGTCAACGCGCGCTGCACCCGTTCCGGGAGCGCGACGGCCGCACCCAGCGCGCCTTCCTCGGCCGGCTCGGCCGCGCGGCCGGCTACCGCCGCCTGCGCTGGGCGGCGATGGACCCGGCGGAGAACGTCGCGGCGTCGCGGGCGGCGCACACCGGCAGCGACCGCACCCGGCTGCGCCGGCTCCTCGACGGCGTCGTCACCGGCGCGGCCTGACCGGTCCGGCGCGGGCTGGCCGTCCGGCGCGGTCAGGTGCCGAGCTTGCGGAAGTCCCAGCTCGTGATCTTCTCCGGCACCAGCTTCAGCCACGCGTGCCGGCCGTCGTGGTGCACGGTGCCGCCCGTGTAGCGGTCGGCGAAGGCCTGCTCGGGGGCGTCGAGCTCCGGCACCGGTTCCCCGGTGCGTGGCACCTCGCCCACCACCTCGACCGTCCCCCGCAGCTCCACACCGCGCAGCTCGGCGTAGTCCTCCCCGGCGTCGACGACGGCGGCGATCCGCGGGTCGGCGGCCAGGTCGGCCCAGCGCTGGCTACGTGAGAGCGAGGTCAGCCACAGTGCCCCGCCGTGCCAGACGTACCACAGCGGCGTGGCGTGCGGCCCGTGCGTGCCGTTGGTGGCCACGCGGACCGTGCGCTCCTCGGCGAGGAACGTGTCCACCTCGGCGGGGCTCATGGCGATGGCGCGGGCGCGGCGTTGCTCCTTCATACCGGCCATCCTCACACCCGCGGGAGGGGACCGGTCGGCGGCGGCCCCGGTCAGCTCCAGAGCCGCTCGCTCGCCATCCGGGCCCCCGCGGACAGCGCCCGGAACTTCTCCCAGACGACGCTGGGGTGCACCTCCGGGGCGAAGCTCGCCCGCGAGGAGAACCCGCAGTCGGCCCCGGCGATGACGTTCTCCCGCCCGACGATCCCGGCGTAGAGCTCGATCTGGTCGGCGATCAGCTCCGGGTGCTCGACGTAGTTGGTGGCGTGCCCGAGCAGCCCGGGGATCAGGATCGTGCCGGGTTCCAGCGGGATGTCGCGCCAGATCTTCCACTCGTGCTGGTGGCGCGGGTTGGCCACCTCGAACGAGTACGCCCCGGCCGGGATCTTCAGCATGAGCGGGGCGATGTCGCGCAGGTCGAGGTCGTGCACGCGCGGCCCGTGGTTGAGGCCGTAGCAGGTGTGCAGGCGGACCTTCTCGCGCGGGATGCCGCGCAGCGCGTGGGTGAGGATCTCCACGTGCTGCTCGGCGTCGGCCCGGCGCTGCTCGGGTGTGGTCGCCGGGTTCTCCGAGAGGTACTCGATCAGCCACGGGTCGTCGACCTGCAGCAGGAACCCGGCGTCGACGATCGCCAGGTACTCCTCGCGCAGCGCCTCGGCCACGGCCTCCAGGTACTCGCCGGACGAGCCGTAGTGCTCGTTGCGGCCGAACCCGCTGGGGCTGGTGGAGGGCAGGAAGGCCTCCGTGACGCCCCGGCCGTCCAGCGCGGCACGCAGGTTGGCGATGTCGGTCGCGAGCTGCTCCTGGCCGACGTAGGTGACCGGGCCGGTGCACACCATGGTCGTCATCGGGGAGACCTGCTCGGTGTACTTGCCCAGGTAGCCGGCGTAGTACTCGGGGAACGCGTCGATCTCGACCTGCCACGACGGCGGCATCAGCTTCTCGCCGGACGCGGTGTCGAACCCGGAGAGCCGGTCCTTGACGTAGGTCAGGAAGCTGACCTTGCCCATCTCCCCGTCGGTGACGACGTCGATCCCGGCGTCGACCTGCTGCGACACCACGTCCGCGACCGCGGTCGTGACGCGCTTGACGTAGCCGTCGTGGTCGTAGGGGCGGCCGTGCTCCTTCTCCCGCATGACCTCCAGCAGGTCACGGGGCCGGGCGAGGCTGCCGACGTGGGTGGTGAGGATCCGCTCGCTGCTGCGCTGCATGGTTCCCGGACGGTAGGAGCGTGCGGCCCGGGCCGACAGGTCCACGTTCCGCGCAGGGGAACGGGTCCCCGGCCCGGCGGGTGTGCGGATGCGCCCGATGCCGCAGTATCCCCGACACCGGGTGATCGTTTGACGGGCGTGACCCGCATGACCCCGGCCCGCATGGCGTCCCTGTTCGTCCCGGCAACCGTCATGGCCCTGGGGCTGGTGCTGGCCACCCCGGCCGGTGCCGCGCCGGCCGAGGCGCAGCTGGGCAGCTACGTCGCGCTCGGCGACTCCTACGCGGCCGGCCCCTTGATCCCGCTGCAGACCGGCCTGCCGCCGGGCTGCCTGCGGTCGACCCGCAACTACCCCGCGCTGGTCGCCGGCAACGCGGGTGCCACCCGCTTCGACGACGTCAGTTGCAGCGGCGCCACCACCGACGACCTCTTCGCGCCCCAGGCGACCGGCGCGGGCACCAACCCGCCCCAGCTCGACGCGCTCGACGAGGACGTCGACGCCGTGACGCTGTCCATCGGCGGCAACGACATCGGCTTCGCGGGGATCGTCGCCGAGTGCGCGGCCCGCTCCCCGAGGAAGCCGCTCGGCGCCGCCTGCCGTGAGTTCTTCACCGCCGGCGGCGAGGACGAGCTCGCGGCGCGCATCGAGGGGACGGCCCCGAAGATCGCGGCCGCGCTCGGGGCGATCGAGGACCGGGCCCCGGAGGCGGACGTCCTGCTCGTCGGCTACCCGGCGATCCTGCCCGAGGGACGTGGCTGCTTCCCGGTGGTGCCGTTCAGCTCGGGTGACGTCGCCTACCTGCGCGACACCGAGAAGGCGCTCAACGCGATGCTCGCCGAGGAGGCCGAGGCGGCCGGCGTCGAGTACGTCGACACCTACACCCCGTTCATCGGGCACGACATCTGCCGGCTGCCGGGTACGAAGTGGATCGAGGGACTGGTGCCGACGGCACCCGCCGCCCCCGTACACCCGAACGCGTTGGGCATGCGCGCCATGGCGCAGGCGGTGCTGGGCGAGCTCGGCTGAGATCCGAGCTGCCCCGCACCGGCCGGTCGTCTCGGCCCCCGCTGCCGGACTCGGCGATCCTGGGCAACCTCAACGGCGACGAGTTCACCCGCGTCGCGTCCGAAGCGGCCCGTACCGGAGCTCTCTGGGCGACGGCCTGTTCGCCGAGCGGGGTCGCGTCTCGGGACGGTGGGGTGCGCCGGTCACCCGGCGTGTTGCCCCGGGGTCACGGAGACCGCCGACTGCCCCGATACCCGACCGATGGCGTCGCCGAGCGTCGAACCGGTTCGCGGTGTGTGGCCCCGGGTGGCTCCGGCCGCACGACCAGCACTCGTCTGGTCGACTCAGAACGGCGGATCGTCGGGGAGGACCCGCTTCGCCGGGGGTGGGCGGGGACGCTCCACGGGTCGACACGGCCGCAGGATCGGCCCGTCGAGCGTGCGGGTGGGCTGGTCGAAGTGGGGGCCGAGGTCGACGGGGTGCGGGTCGGGCAGCTGTGGGAGCAGGAACTCGCCGCGGGTGGCGTACTCGCCGCCGAGCGGGCTGCGCCAGACGAACCGGCCCGGTTCGGGTTGGGTGAGCCGCCAGCCGCCGCGGTGCTTGACGTCGTGGTCGTGCGCACACACCGGTCCGGTGTTCGCGGTGGTGGTGGGGCCGCCGTCGACGTGGTCGCGCGTGTGGTCGATGTCGGAGATGTGCGCGCGGTGCCGGCAGCCGGGGAAGGAACAGGTGCGGTCGCGTATCTCGGTGTGGCGGCGCAGCGCCGCGCCCGGGAACCGGGCGCCGGGACGGGCGTCGAGATCGGCGAGGTGGTCGAGGCGGCGAGCGTGCTGCGCGGCGATGTCGGCGACCACCCCGGCCCAGTGCGTGGGGGACGCCGGGCCCCGGGCCACCAGCTCGTGCAGCAGCGCGACCGGGAGGTGCAGCTCGACGATCCCGCCCGGCGGGCCGTCGCGCCGGACGGCGAGGCCCCCGACCGCGGCGGGGCGGTGGCGGGTGACGCCCTCGGTCAGCAGCCGACCGTCGGGGTCGGTGACCGCGAACCGCCACTGCGCCCGCCGCTGCAGTGCCACCCGGGCCCGGGTGTCCGGTGCCGGGAGCAGCCCGAGCCCGGGGATCTCGCCGGGGTGTTCGTCGTGTCCCAGCAGGGTGGACAACGCGACCCGGATCTCGATCCCGCACTGCGCCCCGCCCGCCCCGGCCCCACCTCCCTCCTCGGTCCGACTCTCGCTGGGCTGTGCGGCGCTGGGCTGTGCGGCGTCTGGCTGTGCGGCGCTCGGCGGCGCGATGCCGAGCGATGCCGCAGCGGGTCCCGCCGTGCCGGGCTGCACCGGACCGGGCCGGGCCGCATCCGTCGCCACCGTTTCGGTGCTGTCGTCGGGCACGTCGCTGGGGCCGGTCCGGTCGGGCCGGTACTGCGCGATCAGAGTGGCGATCACGCGGGCGGAGTCCATCGCGTGGAAGCGACCGTCGAGCAGGCCCAGGAACAGGTCGGACCGGATCTGCCCGATCAGCCCCGGGTGCCCGGCCCGTTTCGCGGCCGCCGCCAGTTCCTGCACCCGCAGGCACGCGGCCTCGGCCTCGTCGGCGGGCAGGCCGTTGCCGCTGATGGTGACGGTGCCGTCGGGGCCCATCACCGCGACCACGTTGCGTTCCCGCACCCCCTTCCGATACCAGCGGGCCGCAGCCTCGGGGTCCACGGCGAGGACCATGCGGCGCAGCAGCACCGCCAACTGGCCGGTGGTCAGCGTCGCCGCGCGGGGCAGCGCCGCCCGGCAGATCGCCGAGACCTGGGCGGGATCCAGGCCCATCAGGTAGCGGTCGAACACCAGCACCCGTGGCCGGTCGACCAGCCCGGCCGACCAGGCGGCGTGCAGGGCGGGCATGCCGTGCACGACGGTCTCGGCCAGCTCGTGTTCGCGGTCGGCGGCGGCGCGGGTCCAGCGCAGGGCGGCGCGGGTCTCGTCGGGGGCGTAGCGGTCGGGTGCATCCAGACGCCGCACCGTGCCGGGACCGGGGTAGCCCTCGCAGCGCCCGATCTCGGCGATCACCGCCGCCATCCGGGCCTGCTCGTGGCACAGCTGCCGGTACTGCGCGCCCAGCAGCTCCGGCATCCGGTCGTTGGGCACAACGGACAGGTCCAGTTCATCGAGGGCAGCGGCGAGCCCCGGACCGGGCGGGAGATCCGCCAGGCCGTCGGGAAGAGTCGCCACTGCCTGCATGGATCGATCATACGTTCGACTCCTGACAGAATCGCCAGTTCGACGGCCTACGGTCGGCGACATGCGACGAACGGGGTTCGGGCGTCGTGGGCTCGCGCAGCTCCGGAAGAACGGGTCTCCACCGGCGCCGCGGCTGCGGGCACCGTGGCTTCGCCGACCCACCTGCTCGCGCGTCCGAGCGACGTGGAGGTCGGCCGCCGCCCGCGCCGGCCAAGGTGGAGGCGCGAATCGTCGACAGCGAGCTGAAGATCGAGGGTGGTCGCTTCCCGGTCGATTCCGGCTCGCCCGCTGCACCACATCGGGACCGGCCCCGGCCGTGCGGCTCGTAGGCCGACCCGACGGTAGCCGTCGCGCCGCTCACCCGAGGCCGGACTTCTCCAGCAGGTCGAGCCACAGGTCCCAGCCCTCACGCAGCAGGTCGTACTCGGACGGTTCGGCGGCCGGCCCGGTCCAGGTGTCGACCAGCGTGACCTCGGTCCGGCCCGGACCGGACTCCCGGAACGTGACGGTGACGACCTCGTCGCTGATCCGCCTCTCCGGCATCTGGGAGTGGTGGGTGAAGGTGAACGACACCCGCTGGCCGGGCACCAGCGCCAGGTACTCGCCGGTGAAGCCGTTGACGGTGCCGTCGTCCTCGTGCATCTCGATCGCGAACCGGCCGCCGACCCGCACGTCGGCGTCGACGACGGTGGCGTACCAGCGGCGCATCAGCTCGGGCTCGGTCCACACCGCGTAGAGCGCGTCCGGGGTGGTGGGCAGGGGTCCGGGTCACCACGACCCGGTGGGCGACGGTGGCGGTGACCGGCTCGGTCATCGTCGGCTCCTCCGCGGGAGTGCGTGCGTCGTCGGTCATGTCTCCTCCGATACGAAGCGTTCGAGGGCGTCGAGGCGGTCGGTCCAGAACGTCTCGTCGCGGCGCAGGTGGTCGGTCGCGGCGGCGAGCGGGGGCGGCGTCGCGGCGGCACACGTGCCGGCGCCCCTGCACCGTGCGCTGCCCGATCCCGGCCCGCTCCAGCACCGTGACGTGCCTGGACGCCGCGGCCGACGAGATCGGGTGCGGGGCGGCGAGCTCGCACCTCGGCGGACAGGCTGTGCGCCATCGCCCGCCGGGTCGGGTCGCATCCACCTCGTGGAGCGCACAGCGACTGTCAGCCGTCCGGTCGAGGGGTGGCGCGGCCCGCCCAGAACCGGGCCAGGTCGAAGTCGGCGGGCGGGGTGAACCGGTGCCGGGTGAGCCGCAGGCCCAGCAGGTCGTCCACGCACAGCGCTTCGGCCGGGCCGTCCCGGCCGGTCACGACGAGCCACCACGACCCGGCCTTGAGCACCAGGCCCAGCGGCTCGACGGCGACGGTCGGGCGCCCGGCGAGGGAGATCTCGACCCTGCGGTGCTGCTGGACGCCGCGCGCGAGCCGGCGCAGCTCGCCGTGCGGGACGCGGTGGCCCGTCCAGGGGTCGGGGTCGTGCACGAACCACGTTCCGAGCTGCTCGACCTGCCGCGCCAGCGCCGGAGACAGCGCGCCGAGTAGCTTGTGCCGGGCGTTGCGGGTCGCGACGCCGAGCCCGAGCCGGTGGGCCAGCTGCGGCTGGCCGATGAGGAACAGGGCCGTCGCCTCCTCGGCGGTGAACCCGGTCAGGTGTGTCCGGAACCCGTCGAGCAGCGCGATGCCACCGCCCGATCCGCGCGTCGTGTAGATCGGGACGCCGGCCTCGCTCAGCGCCTCCACGTCGCGCAGCACCGTCCGCTCGGTGACCTCCAGCGTCCGCGCCAGCTCTCGGGCGGTCATCCGGCCGTGTCGCTGCAGCAGGATCAGCATCTCCAGCGCCCTGGCCGCCCGCACCCGCGACACGCTACCGGCCGAACCTGACACAAGATGTCCGGTTGAGCCTGGCATGGTCCCGCTCGTGACCACTGATGACGTCGACGGCAGCGGCACCCCTGCCGACCCCTGGAAGCTGACGACCCCGCCCGGGAGCAGCGCCTTCGAGGCCTACCGGGACCCGGACGCCGAGCCGCCCGCCCTGGTCGTCCAGGTCGGGAAGACCCAGCTGCGCTACCACCTGTCGGCCGTCGAGGACCTGCACGCGATGCTCACCGCCCACGGCGACTGGATGCCCCTGGGCAACGCCGACGAGCAGAAGCCGGCCGCCGAGGGCACGGTCGAGGCGTGGGGACGTTCGGCCGACAACCCGGTCGGTGGCTGGTACGGGTTCAAGAAGGGCCTGCGCGGGCGCTTCGGCAACTACCTGCCCCCGGTGCTCGAGGCGCTCGGGCTCGCCGAGGTGGAGCACAACGCGCGCAACAACCGGATGCGGGCCATCTGATGGTCGCCAGGCGCTACAGCGTGTCCCGGACGATCGACGCGCCCCCCGACGCGGTCTGGGACCTGCTCACCGACGCCGCGACCTACCGCGACTGGAACCCGGCGGTGATCGACATCCAGGGCCCGATCGCGCTCGGCTCGACCGTCCGGCTGGTGTCGGTGGCGGCGCCGAAGCGCACGTTCTCGGTCACCGTCGCGGAGATGACGGCCCCGAACCGGATGGTGTGGTCCGACGGCATGCCGCTGGGGCTGTTCCGCGGCAACCGCACCTATCTGCTGGAGCCCGACGGCGACGCGACCCGGTTCACGATGACCGAGGAGTTCAGCGGCGCCCTCTCCGGCCTGATCTGCCGCAGCATCCCCGACCTGACGCCGTCGTTCGTGCAGTTCGCCGACGGGCTCAAGACCGCCGCGGAGGCCCGCGCTCAGCGCTCGTCGTAGCCGTCGACGACCCGGGCCTGCAGCGGGAAGCGCACCGGCGTGTCGCCGAACAGCCGACGGCCCGCGGTGTCGGCGGCGGCCGACACCGCCTCGGCCACCGCCGGCGCCAGCGCGGCCGGGGCGTGCAGCAGCACCTCGTCGTGCTGGAAGAACACCAGCTCGGCCGGGCCGTCGCGGAGCAGGAGCCGCAGCTCGGCGAGCAGGACCAGCGCCCACTCCGCCGCGGTGGCCTGCACCACGAAGTTGCGGGTGAACCGGCCGCGGGCCCGCGCCGCGGCCGGCTCCTCGTCGCCGGGGCGGGCCGGTGGGCAGGTGCGGCCCAGGTGCGAGCGCACCAGCCGGCCCTGCTCGCCCGCGCGCGCCGCGCCGTCGACATAGGCCATCGCCCACGGGAAGCGCTGCCGCAGGCGCACCACCAGCTCGCCCGCCTGCCCGCCGCTCGCGCCGTACATCGCGGAGAGCAGCGCCAGCTTGGCCCGGCCCCGGTCGCCGCCGAACTCGCGGGCGGCGAGCGCGGTGTAGAGGTCGTACTCGCCCGGGGCCAGCGCGTGGTCACCGGACAGGGCGGCGAGCACGCGCGGTTCGAGCTGCGCCGCGTCCGCGACGACGAGGGCCCACCCCGGGTCGGCCCGCACGGCGGCCCGCACCGGCCGGGGGATCTGCAGCGCGCCGCCGCCGCGGGTGGCCCAGCGCCCCGACACCACCCCGCCGACCACGTACTCCGGGTGGAACCGGCCGTCCCGGACCCAGGTGTCCAGCCAGGCCCAACCGTGCGCGGCGTGCAGGCGCGCCAGCTCCTTGTAGGCCAGCAGCGGTGCGACGGCCGGATGGTCGACACCGCGCAGCTCCCAGGCCCGGGTCGTGGTCAGCTCGTGGCCGGCGCGGGCGAAGGCGCGCAGCACCTCGGCGGGGGAGTCGGGGTTGACCTCCCGCCCGAACGCGGACCCGACCTGCGCGGCGAGCGCGGCGAGCTTCGGCGGGCGCCCGCCGAGCACCGGGCGGGGGCCGAGGAGCTCGGTGAGCAGGGCGTCGTGGACGTCGGCGCGCCACGGCAGCCCGTGGGCGCGCATCTCCTCGGCCACCAGCCCGCCCGCGGACTCCGCGGCGGCGAGCAGGCGGAGCCGCGGGTCGGTGAGGCGGGGCAGCTGGGCGGCGTGCACGGCCACGACGTCGGCGAGCTCGTCGCGTTCCGGGCCGGTGGTGAACAGGGCCGGTGGGCCGTCGTCGTCCAGCGGGGGATCGGGGTCGGGCACACGCCCGGCGAGGCGCGCGGCGGCGGCGGCGAGGCCGTGCGGCTCGCCGGAGCGGCCGTCCGCACCGACGAGGATGCCCTCCACCAGCTCGACGTCGTGGGCGCGGCCCACCCGGACCCCGGCGTCGAGCAGCGCCCGGTAGGTGCGCGGGCGCGCGAGCACCCAGCGCGGGGCGTGCTCGCGCTCCAGGTCGGCCACGGCACGCAGGTGCGGCAGCGGCTCCGGGGCCCCGGCGGGCGTGCCGTCGTCGCACAGGCGCTGGACCCGGGCCGGGGCGTCGCGACCGCCCGGGTCGAGCGCGATCCTCACCGGGGCGGGGCGGGTTCCGGTGCGGCCCGGCGCCGCCACCGCATCCCGGCGAGCAGGCCACGCTGCGGGACGCCCCGGATCTCCTCCGGCGCGGCGCCGACCTCGTCGAGGATGTCGTTGGCGGCCAGCACCCCGGTGACGGCGGCGCGTTCCATGAGGCCGGTGAGGTAGGGCGTCTCGACGTGGTCGCCCGCGATGCGCACGCCGCGCGCGTCGCCGGTGACGGCGGGCCGCGTGCCCGCGCTCCCCGGCGGGAACGCGGGCGCGGTGGCCTGCATGCGCTGCTGCAGGTGCACGACCTGCGCGTCCGCGGTCTCCGGCCAGAGCGCGGCGAGCTCGGCCCGCATCCGCGCGGTCGCGGCGTCGACGTCGGGTGCGTCGCAGGCGTAGGAGTGCAGCTCCACCACCGAGCCGCCGGTGCGCGCCGCCCATTCCGCCGACGGGGCCTCCAGGCGCGAGTACACGGTGACCGAGTCGAGCGTGGGCTCGCGGCTGACAGCGTTGAACGTCGCGCGGTCCGGGGCGACATCGCGGTCGAGCCAGAGCCGGGTGACCGCGAACGGTGGCGCGATCTCGATCCCCGCGGCCTTGCGCGCGAGCCGCGGGGCGGCGTCGCGGGCGTCCGGCGAGGCGGCGACCAGGTCGCGCAGTGCGCCCGGGTCGGTGGCGAGCACCAGGTGGCGGGTGCGCAGCGTGGGGGCCGCGTCGATCTCGACCTGCCAGAAGTGCCCGTCGACCGGCGTGATCGCGCTGACCCGGTGGTGGGTGAGGAGCTCGGCGCCGTGGCGTTGCAGGTGCGCCGCGAACGGTGCCCAGATGCAGGTGAGGTGGTCGGTGTCGGGGGCGTCGAAGCCGATGCCCTCGGGGTTGCCGAGGAAGTAGAAGTGGAACATCGCGATCAGCTCGGCCGCCGACAGCGCCCCCGGGCGCGCGAAGAACGAGCGGGCGAACGCCTCGAACAGCATCGCCTGGGCGCGGTCGGACATCCGCAGGTCGCGCAGGAAGTCCGCAGCGGGCGTGGTGTCGAACGCCGCGGTGGTGGCGTCGCGGTCGTAGGCGAGCAGCTGCGCGGCCATTCCCTGGTCGGACCCGAGCAGGTCGCCCAGGCCCAGGCTGGGGGAGCGGGCGAACAGGCGGATCAGGTTCAGCGGCGGGGCGCCGGGCAGGCCGGTGAGGTCCTCCGGCGGCCACTCCCGCGATATCACCGGGTAGCCCCCGACCGGCCGCAGGAACGACAGCTCGGGATCGACGCGGCGCAGCAGCGCGCGCCAGGTGTAGTAGTGCCGGAAGAACGCGTGGAAACCGTGCTCGACGACCTGCTCGGTGCCGTCGGGCAGCGTGTGCGGCCACGCACCGAGCCGCCCGCCCAGGGTGGGCGCGGCCTCCACGAGCGTGACGCGGACGCCGCGCTCGGCGAGGACGGTGGCCGCGCCGACGCCGGCGATCCCCCCGCCGACGACCACGGCCTCGGTGCCGGCGGGCGCCTCCCGCGGACGGCGCGGGTCGGAGGGGACCAGCACGCGGGGGCGCATGCGGCCGGGGGCGGCGCGGGCGAGCAGTTCGTTCACGCCAGCGACCCTATGCGGGCCCACGGACGGCCGCCCGGGACGGCCGGTGCCCGCGGGACGGAGATCCCTGCCCTCCCATGATCGGCGCCGGCGGGACACGGCGTGCACATGCGCAGCTCATGTCCCGATCCGGGCGATCATCGCGGAATGCCGCGGCCACCGGGCCGGTTCGTAGCGAACATGACGGTCGCACTGGGCACGTTCGGGATCTGGCAGCGGCAGGACCAGAGCTCGCCGGAGCTCGCGGCGCGGATCGAGGAGCTCGGCTACGGCGCGATCTGGATCGGCGGGTCCCCGCCGGGGGACCTGGCGCAGATCGAGGCGCTGCTCGACGCCACGAGCCACATCGCCGTGGCCACCGGCATCGTCAACATGTGGTCGACACCCGCCGCGGAGGTGGCGGCGGCCTACCACCGCATCGAGGTGAAGCATCCCGGACGCCTCCTGCTCGGTGTCGGGATCGGGCACCCGGAGGCGATCAGCGACTACCGCCGCCCCTACGCCACCGTCGTCGCCTACCTCGACGCGCTCGACGCCGCGCAGGTGCCGGTGGATCGCCGGGTGCTCGCGGCGCTGGGCCCGAAGATGCTCGCCCTGGCCGCGGAGCGCACCGCGGGTGCGCACCCCTACCTGACCACGCCCGAGCACACCCGCGAGGCCCGCGCCGTGCTCGGCGACGGGGTCCTGCTCGCTCCCGAGCACAAGGTCGTCGTCGACACCGACCCGGAACGCGCCCGCGCGATCGGGCGTCCGGTGGTGGCCCGGCCCTATCTCGGCCTGCGCAACTACACGTCCAACCTGCTGCGCCTGGGCTGGACCGAGGACGACATCGCCGACGGCGGCAGCGACCGCCTCGTCGACGCCCTCGTCGCCCATGGTGACGCGGGCGCGGTGGCCGCGCGCCTGGCCGAGCACGTGTCCGCCGGGGCCGACCACGTCTGCGCGCAGGTACTGGGTCCCGAACCGCTGCCCGCACTGGGCGCGCTCTCGGAGGCGCTGGAGCTGCGGTGACGTCGCGGCTCCGGTGCCGGACGGCACCGCGGACACCCCGGAGGTGCCGTGCACGCATCGGACCGCAGCACGCGGTGATGGGGCCGGGGCGTGGTCAGCGCTCGTGCGCCGGATGGAACTGCGGCCCGCCCACGCCGCAGTGCAGGCACTCCTCGATCCGTACGCGCGCGGGCGCGGGCTCCGCGGCGAGCGGCGTGCGGATCAGCGCGAACGCGGTGACCGAGGCCGCGGCGAGCAGGCCCGCGCCGATCACCATCGCCGTGCGGAACCCGGCGTCGAACGCCGCGGGGTCGGTGTAGTCGGCCCCACCGATGCCCGCGACGCCCGGGATCACGGCGACCGCGAGCAGCCCGGCCGCGCGGGCCACGGCGTTGTTGACACCCGAGGCCGAGCCCGCGTAGCGGTCTGGGGCGGCGTCGAGCACGGTGGCCGTCAGCGGGGCGACCGTGAGGGCGAGCCCGGCACCGAAGACCAGCACCGCGGGTGCCACCTCGGTGACCCACGACGTGGTGGCGTCGACGCGCAGCAGCAGGAGCAGCCCGGCCGCGCTGATCAGCGGGCCGATCGTCAGCGGCAACCGGGGCCCGATCCGCCCGGCCAGCGCCCCCGCCCGGGCCGAGAACACCAGCATGATCGCGGTGATGGGCAGCAGCGACGTGCCTGCGGCGAGCGGGCTGAACCCGGCCACGATCTGCATCTGCAGCACGAGCAGGAGGAACACCACGCCGAGCGCACCGTAGATCAGCAGGGTGACGCCGTTGGCGGCGCTGAACGTGCGGTTGCCGAACAGCACGGGCGGCACCAGCGGGTGCGGGGAGCGGCGCTCGACCAGCACGAACACCGCCAGCGCCACGATCCCGACGGCGAGCCCGACCAGCAGCGACGGCGTGGGTCCGGACTCACCGAGTCCGGTCAGCGAGTACGTCAGCGCGCCGAGCCCCACCACGGCGAGCGCGGTGCCGCTGACGTCCAGACCCGGTGCGGAGTCGGGGTCGCGGCTCTCCGGCACGTGCTTGAGCGCGACGGCGACGATCAGCGCGGCGAGCGGGAGGTTGATCAGGAACACCGCCCGCCACGACCACTCGACCAGCCACCCGCCGAGGAACGGGCCGACCGCGCCCGCGATGCCGCCCAGGCCCGACCAGGCCCCGACGGCCCTGGCGCGGTCCGGGCCGTGGAAGGACGCGGAGATCAGCGCGAGGCTGCCGGGGGTCAGCAGCGCCCCGCCTACTCCCTGCAGTGCCCGCGCCGCGATCAGCGTCTCGATGTTCGGTGCGAGGCCGCACAGCAGCGACGCCAGCGCGAACCACACCACGCCGACGAGGAACACCCGCCGCCGCCCGAACCGGTCGCCCAGCGAGCCGCCCAGCAGGATCAGCGAGGCCAGGGTCAATACGTAGGCGTTCACCGTCCACTGCAGCCCGGCGAAGTCCGTGCCGAACTCGGCGCCGATCGCCTCCAGCGCCACGTTGACGACCGTGCCGTCGATCATCACCAGGCCCGAGCCGAGGACGGTGGTGAACAGCACCCACCGCCCGGCCGGGGTGCCCATCCGCAGCTCACCGGGGCTCGTCATTGGTAGTCAGGGGCGCAGGGACCGCGTAGCGGTCCTGTTTCCCCATCCCCCTTTCAATCCGTACGTGCGGTTTTCCCGCATACGGCTTACCGACGATCTTCTGGACATGGTTACGCCGCCCTCGGGTATCGGAT
>NZ_JAJCYB010000118.1 GCF_029263155.1 Pseudonocardia sp. | reverse complement strand
GAGGTCCAGCGCCGCTCCGAGCAGACGCCGTTCGGTCACGTCGGGTTCGTCGCGCCGGACTATGGTGATCAACGCTTCGAGCAGGGTCAGTCGCCGCGCCCGCAGGGTTTCCAGCAGCCGGGTGCGGTCCGCGGCCGGCGCCGTCAGCAGCGCCGCGCGCAGTGGGCCTGCATCGAGCGGGTTGAGTGCCTGCAGACCCCGGCCGAGGTGCCACACCGAGCCGCCCAGCGCCGTGACGAGCGGGGTGTACTCGCCCTTGACGTCGCCGGGGATGACCGCGCGCATCCCGAACGCCACGAGGCCGGCGAGCATGCGTTTGGTGATCGAGGACTTCCCGATCCCGGGTTGGCCCTGCACCCACACGCCGGTGTTGGACACCAGGCCGGAGCGCAGCCAGTGCGCGGGGTCGAGCCCGATCGGTTCGGCGGTGTGCAGGTGGCGTCCGATCGGCACTCCGCGTACGTCGCAGCCCGACGGGGTGGCGAAGGGGAACAGGCCGCAGATCTGGCTGGTGGTGCCGGCGAACCGGTTCCCGGCTTCGACGTGTCCGGCGCGGCCGCCACCGGGGACGGCCCATCCCCACGAGCGCGGCACCGGATCTGTGCTGTTCATGCGGTTCTCCGATCAACGTCCGCGGCGGTGGGTGAGCAACTCGGCCGGGTCGATCCCGACGCCGAGGGCGGCCGCGAACCCGGCGGCCTGGGCGCCGCGCAGGCGGCGCAGCCGCAGCTTCGACTGGCCAGCGCGTTGCTCGACGTCGGCGACCGCGGCGGGCAGGTCGTCGTCGTGCAGGACGGTCGTGGTGACGTAGAGGGTGAACCGGCCGACGCCGGCGCCCTGGGCTTCCTCGCGGGCGGACTGCAGCGCACGGGCACGGTCGTCGCGATCGCGTTGGGTCTCGTCGCGGCGGGTGCGTTCCGCCCAGGCGCGGCGGACCTGCCCGGAGGTGACCTCGTTCTCGACCTTCGCCGCGGCCTGCTCGGCCGGGTAGGGCTGATACAGCCACGTCGTGCGGCGCGGGAACGGACCGGGCGCCAGCAGCGGGGCAAGCACACCCGCGCCGACGGCCTGGCGGGGGGCCTCCCGCAGCGCCCAGGTCACCGACAGCCCCCCCTCGTGGCGGTAGCTGTCCCAGCGCTCCCGGGCGGCGACCGGGCCGGCGTCGCGCCAGGCGAGGACCGAGTCGGACTCGTCGAGGCGGGCGATGTCGGGGCGCAGGTGCGGGTCGAACGCGGCGCGGATGCGGCCGGTGAGCCAGCCGGTGCTGGCGCGGCCGAGGATCGCGACGCCGCACGCGGCCAGGTTGTTCTCGATCGCGGGCAGGCGGCGGCCGACCTCGACCGCCGCGGCGAGCAGGTCGGTGGGCCGCGGTGTGGCGCGGGCGGGGTCGAGGCAGATCGCGACCCGGGCGTCGATGTCGGCGGTGCTGGCCGGGGTGAGCTCGGCCAGCTCGTCGACGATCCGTCGGGCCAGCGCGGGCGCGGCCGGGTCGAGCGCGCGGGCGATGTGGTCGCGCACCGTGGTCCCACCGGCCGGGGCGGTGTCGATGGTGACCGCGATGTGGCGGGTCAGCGGTAGGTAGCCCAGGTCGGCCAGCAGCGCACCCCAGGCGGCGACCCAGGCGTCGGCGCGGTCGGGGTCGGCGAGGTCGAGCCCGATCGGGGAGCAGCGCAGGACCGCCGTCAGAGTTCCGGTCCGGCGGTGCCACAGCAGGGCGTGGCGGGCGCCGCGCCCGTCGTCGACGTCGAGCGGGTGCAGCGGCGCCAGCACCCCGGGCAGGTCCGCCGCGCGCGGGTGCTCGGTGAGCACCCCGGCGGACAGCTCGGTCCACCCGGCCGCCTGGGCGCGGTGGAACCCGGCTCGGCGCAGGACGACGTCGGTGGCGCTGACCCCGCCGACCCGGACCACCACCCCGGCGACGACGATCATCGAAGCGCCCAGCAGCGGGAGGGTCGCTGACGGGAACGCGGACACCGCGAGCAGCGGGGCCAGCACGGCCAGGAACAGGGCGATCGTCGCCGCGGTCGACAGCGATCCGATGCCCCAGCCGCGCTCGGCACGCCAGTTGCCGTACAACCGAGGCCCGCTGTCCGGGCCGGGCGGGTTGTCGACGCTCATCCGGGGTCACCGCCTTCGGGTGGCCCGGTCATCCCGCCGGCTGCCGCGCGCACGGCCGCTGCCCCGACGACGCCGGCCGCCGCCGCACCCCCCACTGCACCGGCGCCGGTAGCAGCGCCGGTCCCGGCTGCTGTCGACCCTCCGGTGGCCGCTACGGGCGCGGCGCCGGCCGGGGTCGGGGAGCCCCCGAACGTTGCATAGGAGCCGGGCCCGCCGTTCTCCATCGCGGCGGCCCGGTCGACTGCGCCGCGCCCGTAGCCCTGCGACATGGCGACCGCGCCTGCGGCGCCGAGGAACCCCGAACCGCCGCCACTGCCGCCGCCGATCTGGGTGCCGGACCAGGCGAAGAACTTCAGCAGCACCGGCATCGCGATCACCGCGAGCAGCAGCACCATGATCCCGGTGATCATGGTGCCGGCGTTCCCGGCGTGGGCGGCGTTCGGGGAGGACAGGTAGGAGAACCCGATGTAGTAGATGAACGCGGCCGCGGGCTTGTAGGCGACCATGGCGAGCAGCCACACCATGATCTTGTCCAGCCAGCCCCGTGTGGAGCGGGTCAGCGACCCGGACGCGGCCAGCGGGAGCATCGCGGCCAGCACCAGCAGCCCGGCCTGGCGCATTGCCATCAGCACCCACTGCACGAGCGAGAGCACCGCGGCGATCAGCGACACCAGCAGCACCAGGAACGTGGCATCCCCGTCGACGAGGACGTCTTCCATCAGCAGCGCGAAGTTGCTCGCGGCGCCGTCAAGAAGCTGGCTCGCCAAGGCGTCCCCCGCGCGCAACGCGATCTCCAGGGCCACGAGACCGAGGGCGGACACCACCGCGAAGCGGATGAGCCCGGTCGCGACCATGACCAGCGGCTCGCCCTTGCGGGAGAGGATGATCCGGATCGACTGCACCAGCACCGACCCGACGAGGATGATCAGGATCAGCTCGCGGGTGGCGTCCTGCGCGGCGGCGACGGCAGGGTCGCGGGGATCGATGCTGTCGGTCTCGACCCACCACGTCGCGGTGGTCACGACCAGCTCCGCGGCGCCGCGGGCGACCTCGGCCACGATGCCCTGGAACGCCGATCCGATGGCCTGCCCGGTCTGGCAGCCCAGGTCGAACGTGCCGCATTCCTGGGCGGGCTGTGCGAGCGCGGTCATGGCGTCGGCCCCAGCAGCCGGTAGCCGGTGGTGTCCGGATGCAGGTTCGGGCGTCGGACGGGTACACGCAGCTGCCAGTCGTCGCCGACCCAGCGCAGGGCGGCATCCACGCGGGAGTAGCCGCCCATCGTCCGGGACTGCGCGGTGTCGGCCAGCAAGGACACCACGACGTGGTCGCCGCCGGCGTCCCCGGCGATCACCCGGAAGTACATGGTGCTCGGGGTGAGGTCTTCGTGTACGGCTGTGTCCGGGCGGGGCAGCGTCGTTGCCAGACGCTCCCGGGCGGCTGCGACCTCGCCCCAGCACTGCTGCTCCAGCGTTGCTTCCACGACGGGGGTATCGGCGGCCGCGGTGACGCGCGGTCCGATGTGGGTAGCAGCGAGGGCGGCCCCCAGCTCGTCGTGGCTAAACCCGATCGCCCGGCCGTCGAACTCGTGGAACGGGCCGTACCGCTGCGACGATGCGGCGACCCCGCCCGGCACGGCCACCAGCACCACCAGGTCCGGGGCGACGTCGGAGGCTGGTGGTGCGGTCGCGCAGCCGAGCGTCGCGGTGAGGACCGCGGCCAGGCACAGGGAGGGGCGGAGGCGGCTCATATCTGGAACGCCCCGACCAACAGTGCGGCGACCGATGCGAGCGCGAGGCCGCCGATCACCCAGGCCGACCCGACGAGGCCCTCGTAGGCGGTGGCCGACCGGTTGCGCCGCCCGATGATCAGCATCAGCGCGCAGATGAAGATCCCGAGCACCCCGGCGACGATCACTCCCCACTTGAGCCAGCCGAGCAGCTCGCCGGCGAGCTCACCGAGTCCCGGCGGCGCCACGGGTGCGGGGTTGGGCACGCTGGCGAGGTTCATGGGGTTCTCCTGAGTGTCGAGGTGTGGGCGGCCCGCCCGGGGATCGGGCGGGCCGCGGCCGGGGAGCGGGTGTCCAGCGCGGCGCGCAGGTCGTGGGCGGCGTCGGCGTAGCGGCGCAGGCTGCGGGGCAGCTCGGTGCGTGGCACGGCGAGCAGGCCGCGGACCTCGTCGAGCGGGACGGCGAGCTCGCGCCAGCGGCGGACGAACGGCAGCACGATGACCGCGGCCGCGTGTGGCTCCAGCAGGCGTAGCCGCGCGGTCACCGGGCGGCTCGGGCCCGACGCGTCGGCTGCCGTGATCGCCAGTACCGGCTTGCGGCCGGTCGCGGCGGCGACGAGTTGGGCGGCGCGTCCGGCGCGGATCAGGGAGTCGCCGGTGGCTCGGCACACCAGCACGTCCACCGCACGACCGACGTACACGCCGCGGTCGGCGGCGCCGATCGCGGTCGCGACGGTGGTCGCGCCGACCCCGCCCGCGACGCCCGCGACCGACAGCCGGGTCCGCCGTTCCGAACGTGACTCGTGGCGTGTCGCCCACGCCCGGGGCGTCTCTGCAGCTGCCGTCATCGGAGCACCTCCCTTCGTCATTGAGGAGGAAGCGTCCGAACGTGGTGCTGCGGATGCGTGGTCGTTGCGTGGTCACGCCGCGGCCGCGTGCGTGCGACCACGTATCGACCACGGCTCAGCCACCCGCGAGCGCCAAGGTGGTCACCCGTCGTTCGAGGAGGCTTCGGTGACGATCCGCCGCGTGGTGATCGCCGGCCGGGCCGCGCGTGAGGAGCGGCGCTGGCAGCTGGTGGAGAACTTCTGCTGTCCGGTTTGTCGACGGGCAGTTCGGGCTCGGGCTCCCGGCTACTGGAAGGTCGCCGACGGTCCGGTGCCTGCCTGGTCGCACCGCGACGGGCGGGCGCTGTGCCGCATCCGGACCGACGAGGGCGTCCGCGTCGTCGACCCCGATTCCCCGGTACGCCACTCGCCCTGTTCGGGTCGATCGGCGAGGAGGTCCGGCGGCGCCTCAGCGCACCTGACCGGGCTGCCCGGCCGCGAGCACCAAGGGTTGTTGAGCAGCGTCGCCTTCGATCCCGCACTTGCGCTGGTCCAGGTCCTCTCGGTGCAACCGAGCGCGGCAATCCGGTGGTCGATCCGTGGTCGGGCCGACAACGGATCGACCACGCTGCCGCCGACCCGTCACCGGATCCTGCATCGAGGCCGCAATCAGGGGCGCAGCGCGCGGAAGGGTGAAGCGGCATGGCATGGGTCCACGACACCGGGTACGCGCCAGCCTACGACCACACCGGCTACCCGGTATCGGTCCTGCTCGACGGCACCGAGACCGCCAGTTCCTCGGCCCGCACCGCCTCCGAGGTGATCGGCTGGCGCTCGGCGTGCGAGTGCGGCTGGCGGGGCATGGAGTTTTACCCGCGCAGCGAATGGCCCAGCCGCACCGGCAGCGCCCCCGACGGCGTCGACGGCTGGGAGACCGGCACCGCCGCATTCGCCGAGTGGGAGCGCCACCTCGACCGCGTCCTGCCCGAACTCGCCGTCCACGACCTCGCCAGGCAGCTCGCCGACGTCGAGGAACGACTCGAGGCCGCCGTACAGGCGGCACGGTTCGCCGGTCTGTCGTGGTCACGCATCGGCGCAGTCGCCGGTACGACCCCGCTCCGGGCCGCTCACCGGTGGGAGCCCCCAGGTCAGCACTCCCGCGCGACCGCCCCCGACAGGTCGGCGGTTTGTGATCTTCACAGGCCGCGCGGGCCGCACGGCTCGCCATGACCACGCCACAGCAGCACGCTGACAACGGAACAGGTCACCGCCGCCGCGAGCCTTTGTCGCAGATCGGTCCTGAGGAGGCAGCATGCAGCACCGAGCACCCGAGGTCGGTGCCCGGCGAGTGCCGCACGAGTTGAATGGCGGCGAGCCTGGCGGTGACGTACCGGTGAGGCTGCAGCGGATCCCTGAGTCGAATCGGCTGCCTGCCCGGGAGCCGCCGCTCTGCGTGACCACGACGCCCGATCGGGCAGGTCGGATCGCGGATCGCTCGCCGCTTCGACACCTGGGATGGTCCCGGCAGACCGTGACCCGGTTCGACGTTCAGAGCAACGCCGTGGTCGTGGTCACGGCGGACGGCAGCACGTCGTCGATCACGAGCCAGGGGCATCTCCAGATACCGCTCGCCGTCCGGCGGCGGTGCCGAATCGAGGCCGGCGCACGTCTGCTCATCGTGGCCTGGACGGGCACCGGCACGCTCGTCATCTGCACGGCCGCAGCCGTCGAGCGGATGGTACTCGCGGAGTTGTCCGTGCTCGGCACGCGTGCCGGAGGTCGCTGGTGACTGCGAACCGGCTCGACACAGTCCGTGCGCTGCTCGACCAGCTGGGTATCTCGCCTGAGGAGCTGCTGGGCGAAGGTGGCTCCCATCGCTCGACGCGCATGCCGACGATTGCCGAGTACGTCGACCTGGTCGCGGTGGCCGTGTCGCCCGGAGCGCACCGGGTGTACGGGACCTACTGGCGCCGCGTATCCGAGATGTGGGGTCATCGACGGCTCGACGAGCCGACACCCACCGAGATCCAAGAGCTTGCCGAGCAGATCAAGTCGGAGGCCGTGGTCCGTCGCAACTCACGCGGTGGCAGGACGGCGGCCGAGCACCTGATCGGGGCACTGCGCTGCCTCTACCGCCATGCGGTCGCGGACGGCCTGATCCGCGCTGAGCGGAATCCGGCAACGGCGGTCGCGAAGCCGAGGAGGCTGGCGAGCACGCGCCGTGCCCTTCCCGACGCGCGGCTCGCCGAGATCAACGACGTCGCGGGATCGACCGGCAACGATCCGGACCTGGACATGTTGCTGCTCCGGCTGCACACCGAGACCGCGGCCCGGCGCGGTGGGGCACTGGCCCTGCGGCGGTCGGATCTCGATGTCGAGCAGTGCCTGATCCGGCTGCGGGAGAAGGGGGAGACCGTCCGCTGGCAGCCGGTCTCGCCCACGTTGATGCGTCGGCTGCGCGAGCACAACGCCGAGCGTGGTGGCTCTGTTGACGGTCCGCTCCTTCGCTACCGGTCGGGACGTCCGATCAGTGCCCGCCGATACGATCACCTGTGGCAGCGGCTGGGGCTGCATCTTGCTTGGGTGCGGACGCAGCAGGTCTCCACGCACTGGTTGCGGCACACGACCTTGACGTGGGTGGAACGGAACGCCGGCTACGCGGTCGCTCGGGCCTACGCGGGGCACAACGGCAGCCGGGACGTCGGCGTCACCTCGACCTATGTGCGCGCGGACATCACCGAGGTCGCTGCCGCGCTCGCCGCGCTGTGTGGCGAGCCGCACCCGCTTGCCCCTGCCGTCGGGGAGGGCGGCCGCAGTCCACTGGTCGAGCCTCGCAAGGGTTGATGCATGCACGGGAGCCCGGCGGCCGCGCTCGACCGCTGCAGTCACGAAACCCTGCTCACGACGGTGCCTGGAGATCGGGGCCAGGGCCGATCGGCCCCGCCCCGCCTTACGCGCCGCGTTGGCCCTGTCAGTCTGATTTGGCCCCACCGTGACGGCCTGATTTGGCCCCACCTCCGACACGCCGGGCACCCGTTATGACGGTCTGATCTGGCCCCACCCCGAAGGCTCGCCGTGTTGCTGGCGGTGTTCGGGAGGGGCGGAAGTGGCGAGGTCGAAGGTGGAGTTGTTCGAGGCGATACGTCGCGACGACCGGATCGAGCAGTTGTCGGTGCGGGCTCTGTCGGACAAGTACGGGGTGCATCGGCGGACGGTCCGGCAGGCCCTGGCGAACGCGGTCCCGCCCGAGCGCAAGACCCCGGTGCGGGTGGCGCCGAAGCTGGCTCCGGCGAAGGCCCTGATCGACGCGATGCTGACTGAGGACCTGACCGCGCCGCGCAAGCAGCGCCACACCGCCCGCCGGGTCCTGGCGCGGCTCGTCGATGAGCACGAGCTGAACGACCTGACGTACTCGGCGGTGCGGGACTACGTCGCGAAGCGCCGGCCCGAGATCTGGGCTGCCGCGGGCAAGGGTGTCGAGGACGCGTTCGTGCCACAGACCCACGAGCCCGGCGCCGAGGGTGAGGTCGACTTCGCGGATCTGTGGATCGATCTGGCCGGGGTCCGGACGAAGGTCTTCTTGTTCACCATGCGGCTGTCGTTCTCGGGCAAGGCGGTGCACCGCGCCTACGCCACCCAGGGTCAGGAGGCGTTCCTGGAGGGCCACTAGGCGGCGTTCGAGGTGTTCGGCGGGACCCCGATGTTCCACATCCGCTACGACAACCTCAAGGCCGCGGTGTCGCGGGTGTTGTTCGGCCGGACCCGCACCGAATCGACCCGCTGGGTGGCGTTCCGGTCCCACTACCCGTTGACTGAACTACTGGCGACGTTTCCGCAGCTCAGTGACCATTTGGGAGGTCGGTCGTTGAGGCAGCCATGCAGGAGTCCACGGACCTCGCCGCGTTGGTGGTGCCCCAGGTCGGGCGGCTGAGCGCCACCGGTGATGAGTGGGAGCCGTTCCGGCTCCTCGACGCCGACGGCCACGAGGTGGAGGCGGTCTCGGCGTTCCTGCGGGACTTGCAGGCGGCGGGTCGGTCACCGGCCACGGCCCGCTCCTACGGGCTGGACCTGTTGCGGTGGTTGCGGTTCTTGTGGGCGCTCGGGGTCGGTTGGGAGCGTGCGACGCGGGTCGAGGCCCGTGATTTCTGCCGTTGGCTGCAGATCGCGGGCAAGCCGCCGCGACCGCACTGGCGCCGCCGCGACGGGTCGGCGAGCACGGACACCGGCGGCGCGACGGTGGCTGCGCGCGGCCGGCGACCGTATGCGGCGTCGGTGCGCGCGCACAACGAGACGGTGCTGCGCGGCTTCTACGAGTTCCACCTCGACGCGGGCAGCGGGCCGATCGTCAACCCGTTCCCGCTGGACCGCTCGCGGCGGGGCCGGCGAGCGCATGCCCATCACAACCCGATGGAGCCGTTCCGTGACCAGCGCTCGGGGCGCTACCGGCCGGCGGTGCCGGCGCGGCTGCCGCGCAGCGTCCCGGACGCGGAGTTCAACGAGATCTTCGCCCGGCTCTCATCGCACCGGGACCGGGCGTTGGTCGCGTTCTACGTCTCGACCGGGGCCCGGGCATCGGAGCTGTTGTCGGTGACACAGCGCGATGTCGACCCGGGCCGGCAGACGGTCTCGGTGATCCGCAAGGGCAGCCGCGAGGTGGCGCTGCTGCCCGCGTCCAGCGACGCGTTCGTGTGGTTGCGGCTCTACCAGCTGGAGATGGAGGGAGCGATCCCGATCGGGCGCCATCAGCCGCTGTGGTGGACCTCGCGCCGCCCGCCGCGGCCGCTGACCTATCACGCGGCGCACCGCATGTTCGAGCGCGCCGTCACCCGCGCTCACGGCACGGCGGGCGGGGCGGGGACCGCCGCTGGGATCGGCGCTGGGATCGGCGCTGGGCCGGGGGCGGTGACGTTGCACGCGCTGCGACACACCGCGGCCTACCGGATGGCCGAGGACCCCGCCCTGCCGTTGACCGACGTCCAGTTCGTCCTGGGACACGCCCAGCTCTCGACCACCCAGATCTACCTGACCCCACGCAAGGAGGAAGTGATCCGTCGGGTGCTTGCCCACCACGACGAGCAGACCCGCCGAGCCGCCGAACGAGCCCGACCCGCCCCTGCACCGGGCTACCGACCCGAGACGCTGCAGGTCCTCTTCGGCGGTGGTGGGTGATGAGCCTGACCGTGACGGCGCCGGTGCTCGCCGAACGGGTCCCGGCCTCGGCCCCGTCGACGTCGACGACGCTGCCGCTGCCGGTGACCGCCGGGCTCCTCGCCCGAACGGCGGGCTCGGGCTGGGCGGTGACCGGCGCGGAGCGCGCAACGGTCTGGGAGCGGCTGACCGGGCCACCGTTCGTCGAACGCGGCGCGCGCGGGCGGCATCCGGGCGCCTACGGGCGCGGGCTGGGGCTGCTGCTGGACTGGCTGGGGGCCCAGCCGGGGGCGACCTGGCAGGACCGGTGGCTGGCCAGCGGCGTCGACACCGCGGGCCGGACCTGGCGGGAGGTCCCGATCGCCTGGCTGCGCGAGCGCGGCCACCACGCCCGCTGGCACCACGACGCGTTCTTCAAGGCGCTGCAGGCCACGATCGCCGCGGACCTGATCCGGCCCTCACCGGGCTGGCTGGTCGTCGCCCGATTCCACAGCAGCTCGCTGGTCAACATGTTGGCCCGGTGCCGCGATGCCGACGGGTTCGCCCGGTTGCGGGCGTTGTGTTGCGCCGACCCGGACATCTCCCCGGCGGCGGCGACCCGCACCGCCTACCGGGCCGCGCTGATCCTGGCGGCCAAGGGAGGCACGCTGGCCGAGATCACCACCGGTGACGTGGTCGAGCTGCTGGAGGTCGAGGCGGCCGCGCACGGCACCGCGGTCGGCGCCACGCATCTGTTCTACCGGGTGCTGCACACCATGGGGGTGCTCGGCGACGACGCGCCGGCCACGCTGCGCGAGCTGCGGACCCGGGGCCAGCTGCGCCCCGAGGAGATGATCGACCGCTACCGGCTGGTCTGCGGCCCGATCCGCGAGCTGCTGGTGGACTACCTGCGCGAACGCCAACCCGCCCTGGACTACAACAGCCTCGAGTCTCTCGCCAACTACCTGGGCAAGCTGTTCTGGGCGGACCTGGAACGCCACCATCCCGGCATCGACAGCCTGGCCCTGCCCGCCGATGTCGCCGAGGGCTGGAAGCAGCGGCTGCGCACGGTCACCACGACCACCCGCGGCCCGGACGGTCGTCGGGTCCAGACCCGCACGGCGCGGATCAACTACCGCGAGTGCCTCACCCCGGTGCGGGCGTTCTACCTGGATCTGGCCCACTGGGCGGTCGAGGACCCGGCCCGCTGGGGACCCTGGGTCCTGCGCTGTCCGGTCGGCAGCGAGGAGATCAACCGGCGCAAGGACAAACGGCACCGCAAGTCCCGGATGGACGCCCGGACCCGGGAACGGCTACCCGTGCTGCCGGTCCTGGTCGGTTGCGTCGATCGACGCCGCCGCGACGCCGCTGCGCTGCTCGCCGCGGCCATCGCCACCGCGCCCGACGAGTCGTTCACCGCCGCCGGTCAGACCCTGCGGCGGGTCGCCCCGGCCCGGTCGGCCCCCACGAAGGTCTGGGCCGAGGACCCTGTCACCGGCCAACGCCGGGACCTGCACCGCGAGGAGGAGTACGCGTTCTGGGCGTTCGCCGCAGTCGAGGTGCTACGCGCCACCGGCGTCCGGATCGAGGAACTCACCGAGCTGACCCACCACAGCCTGGTCCAATACCGGCTGCCCAGCACCGGCGAGGTCGTCCCGCTGCTGCAGATCACCCCGTCCAAGACCGACACCGAACGGCTGCTGCTGGTCAGCCCCGAGCTCGCCGACGTGCTCTCCGCGATCATCTCCCGGGTCCGCGACCACACCGGCGCGATCCCGCTGATCGCCGCCTACGACAGCGGCGAACGCGCCTGGTCACCGCCGATGCCGCTGCTGTTCCAGCGCCGCTACGGCTTCGAACACCGCCCGATCACCGCCCAGGTGATCCGCGACATGCTCACCGCCGCCCTGGCCCACACCGGGCTGATCGACCCGGCCACCGGCGGGCCGCTGCGCTTCACCCCGCACGACTTCCGGCGCCTGTTCATCACCGACGCCATCCTCGCCGGGCTACCACCGCACATCGCCCAGCTCATCGCCGGCCACCAGGACATCAACGTCACCCTCGGCTACAAGGCGATCTACCCCGAGGAAGCCATCGCGGCCCACCTCGCGCTGCTCGCCCGCCGCCGCGCCCTGCGCCCCGGCGAGGAATACCGCGTCCCCACCGACGAGGAGTGGACCGAGTTCCTCGGCCACTTCGAACGCCGCAAGGTCTCCACCGGAACCTGCGGACGCGCGTTCGCCACCCCCTGCATCCACGAACACGCCTGCATCCGCTGCCCGATGCTCTGGCCCGACCCCACCCAACGCCAGCGGCTGGTCGAGATCCACGACAACCTCACCGCCCGCATCGCCGAAGCCCGACGCGAGGGATGGCTCGGCGAGGTCGAGGGCCTGCAGGTCAGCCTCGCCGGCGCTCAGGACAAACTCGCCCAGATCGACCGCCGCGCCCGCCCGGCGACCGTCGACCTCGGTATCCCGCCGATCACCACGAGCGGCTGAACGCACACGCCCGCAACGAGCCTCTGAAGATCAAGTTCAGAGAACATGGCTTCGAGTCGTTCTACTGCCGTCCCGGCGTCGAGGGCGCCCACGAGAAGGGCGGGGTGGAGGGTGAGGGCGGCCGGTTCCGCCGCAACCACCTGGTCCCGGTCCCCAAGGTCGACACAGTGGCCGAGCTCAACGCGCTGCTGATCGGCTACGACCTGGCCGATGATGCCCGCCGGATCAGCAACCGCACGATGAGCGTCGGGCAGCACTTCGCGTTCGAGGCGACCTTGCTGCGGCCGTTGTCGAGCGAGCTGTTCGAGACCGGTCTGGCGTTGACCCCGCGGGTCGACCGGTACTCCCGGGTCACCGTCCGGCAGTGCTTCTACTCGGTCCCGGCCCGGCTGATCGGCCATCAGATCCGGGGCGTCCTGCATGCCTCGGAACTGGTGCTGTTCAGCGGCCGCACCGAGGTCGCCCGCCACGAACGGGCGAGGGTGCGGGGCAGCGAGACGCTGGTGCTCGACCACTAGCTGGAAGTGCTGGTCCGTAAGCCCGGTGCGCTGCGCGGCGCGACCGCGCTGGTCCAGGCCAGGGCCGCCGGGACGTTCACCGCCGCGCATGAGGCGTTCTGGGCCGCGGCTCGCAAGGCCCACGGTGACGGCGGCGGCACCCGCGCCCTGGTCGAGGTCCTGCTGCTGCACCGCCACCACACCCACGCTGACGTCGTCGCCGGCATCACCGCCGCGCTGGGAGTCGGCGCGGTCAGCCCCGATGTGGTCGCTCTGGAGACCCGCAAGCACGCCCAGCAGCACGCCGCCCCCGCAACGACCGATCCGGTGGTGGTCAGCCTGCAGGCCCGCCGGCTGGCCGAGATGACCGACCAGCTCCCGCTCGATCTGCGACCGCCACCGTCGGTCGCGGTCTACGACAGCCTGCTCACCGGAACGAGGGACGCATGACCGCCACCACAAGCACGACGACCACCAGCACAACCGGCGCGACCCGACGCCCGAACAGCACCGGCCGGCAACCCAGCGAGCAGGCCATCGACGCCGCGATCGACAGCGCCACCCGGCTGCTGCGCCTACCGACGTTGCGGGACCGCTACGGCGAGTTCGCCGACGCCGCCGGACGTGAGCACCTGTCCTACCGGGCGTTCCTGTCCGAACTGCTGCTCGCCGAGTGCGACGACCGTGAACAACGCCGCGCCGCCCGCCGGGTCGCCGAAGCCGGCTTCCCCCGGCCCAAGAGCCTCGCGGACTTCGACTTCGCCGCGAACCCCGCGATCAACCCCGCCACCATCAACACCCTGGCCGGCTGCGGCTGGGTCAGCAAAGGCCAGTCCTTGTGCTTGATCGGCGACAGCGGCACCGGCAAGAGCCACCTGCTCATCGGGCTCGGGACCGCCGCAGCCCAGACCGGTCATAAGGTCCGCTATGTCCTCGCGGCGAAGCTGGTGAACGAGCTCGTCGAAGCCGCCGACGAACGCCAGCTGTCGCGGACCATCGCCCGCTACGGCCGGGTCGAGCTGCTCTGCCTCGACGAGCTGGGCTATATGGAACTCGACCGCCGCGGCGCCGAGTTGCTCTTCCAGGTCCTGACCGAACGCGAGGAGAAGACCGCAGTCGCGATCGCCAGCAACGACAGCTTCAGTGGCTGGACCAAAACCTTCACCGACCCACGGCTCTGCGCCGCCATCGTGGACCGCCTGACCTTCGGCGGGAACATCATCGAGACCGGGACCAGCAGCTACCGCCTTGCGCACGCCCGCGGGCAACGAGGCCGGAATGCGTGACGCTTTCCCCCTACCCCCCAACAGTGACGGACTTGAGCGGACCGGGCTGCAATGCCAATGCTGCGGTCGGACCACCATCCTGAGCGTCGAAGGGCTGTACTCGACCCCCGCCCGAGGCAGCAGCCAACGGTTCTGCTCGCCGGCCTGCCGCCAAGCCGCCTATCGCCGCCGCCAGGCCCAGGTTCTGGAGAACGCCCCCGCTCAACCCCGCGGCGGACGAGGACGACAGCTCAACCCCTCCCGAGCAGCAGGTGGGGCCAGATCAAGCCGTCACCCTGGGGCCAGATGAGGTTGACACGGCCACCGCGTCGGGCGACGACCAGGTCCCCGCTCTGTACGAGCACTTCCAGGAGCGGCGGGCCGACGCCGCTCGCCGGGTCGTCGACCTCCTGGTCCCGCCGCAGCGCGCCGATCAGCCGGCCGGATACCGCCGCCGACCTGCTCTGGCTGCTCATAGACCCGGCACGCACCACGCGCTGGTGCACGAGTGCGGCTGGACCGAGCAGCGGATGGCGGACTGGCTGCACGCCACCGTCGCCCGGCACCTCCTCGCAGCGAGCTAGCTGGGTGTCCACTCGGCCTAGACTCGATGCGACCACGATCGAGGCGCGGTCGTGGCTGCTGCGGCACGAACGGTCGGGCGGGTGTCGGAGCCGGCGGCGATGACCGCTCGCAGCTGTTCGACCGGCAGATTGTTGTCCTGCGCGATGGTGTTCAGGTGGATGCCGGTGCGCTCGAGAAGGTCGGCGGAGGCGCCGAGCACGCTTGGCGCCTCGGGCGGGCCGAGCGAGGCGATCTCGGGGTTTCCGCGTTGCGCTAAGTCCTGGTTGGCACGCCGGTAGACCATCGGGGACATGATCCCGAGGGCGTGGGCCCGATACACCAGAGCGCGCACACTGGTACCCCACTTGCGCTTGGCCAGGATGAGGCGCTCGAGGTCGTAGCGCGAGGGCAGATCGGGCGCAACCTGCTCGGCCGGCATCAGGAACTCCGCGGCAAACCCCTGGGCCTGACCCTCGACAATCTTCGAACCGGGCTCGACGTCGTGGTGCATGACCAGGTGCCCGAGTTCATGGCTGGCGTCGAAGCGGCTGCGAACGAGGTCGTTCTTCAATGGCGACAACAGCACCAGCGGCCGGTGACCGGCCTGAGTGGAGAAGGCGTCGACGCGGGGGTCGACGAAGTCCTCGGGTAGCCGCAGCACCAGCACCCCGCAGGCTTCGAGCAGCCGGGCGACGTGCGCGACCGGGCCCGGCGGCACGCCCAGCTTCTCGCGCGTGTGCCGCGCGGCCGCGGCCACGTCGTCGTGGCCGGGGTCGGCGGGCAGCGCCACCCAGGGCAGGTCGACCGCCGGGAGGTCGACGTAGGTCTCGACGACCTCAGCGACCCCGAGCGCGAGCTCGCCGAAGGCGAGGGCTTGGTCCCGCGAGAGCGCCGGGGTCGAGCGCAGCGATCGGAAATGTGCGGCGTGCCCGGGCAGCGTTGGCACGGGGTGGTTGCGGCGGAAGAACTCGCCCGAAACCCCGAGGGCTAGCCCGAGCTCGGCGGCCACGGGCGCAGTAGGGCGGGATTGGCCGCGCTCGAACTGGGAGATGGCCGCGGGGCTGAGCTCGAGGCGCCGAGCCAGCTCGGCCCGGGTGGTCCTGGCCAGACGCCGGGCGAGGCTGAGCCGGTCGCCGTCGAAGTCGGCGACAACGCCGGCGGCCCGCCGTCGCCGCGCGGCTCGCTGGGCGTCGCTCTCGAGGCCCATCAGCTCGCCGACGGGCGCCGGACCGGCTTCAGCGTCACCGGCGCCTCGGGGGCGGGCCGGGTGTCGAACCGCGTCGGCGAGGTCGGGTTGCCACCCTCGGGTCGGGCTCCCCGGCCGACTTCGCCCTCGTCGCGCCACAGCGCGGTGACCGCCATCCATGGGTGGTTGCCCTCCTGTCCGGCCTCGTCAGCGCTGGGAACCGCGAACCAGCCCGCGGTCCGCCCGGTCGCGAGATCCCCGCGGTAGACGACCATGGTGTGACCGAGCACGTCCGGGTGCTGCCCCATCGTCTCCATCCCCGGGAAGGGCGTGGCGAACGCGGGCACGTAGGCGGCCCGGTTCTCGCGGGCGGCGGTGCGACGCACGAGGCTGCGCTCCGACCAGCGCATCGCGTCCCACTGTGGGTCCTGCTCGGAGTTCGTGCGCGCCTTCATTGGGTGCAGCGCCAGCCCGGCCGCGTTCACCAGCAGCGACTGCTCCGGCGCCGACACCGTGACCCCGCGTGTCCTCCACAGCTCCTGGTGATCGTGGTACTCGCGCAGCATCAGTTCTCGCAGGTTCTCCGACTGCGTCACCCCGAGCGACCTCGGGGTGTCTCCGGCGTTCGGGTCGTAGCCGTCGGCGTTGCGTCGCCACGACCGGCCGACGGTCTGCTGTAGAAGCCGGGCTATCCCCAACGCACGCAGCTCCACCACCTTGGCCTCGGCCCACTCCGACACCTGCGCGTCATACTCGGTCACGTTCAGAAGTTAAGCAGATCGCCATCCAGGAACCTCGCGGAGGTAGCAGAACTGCCCTAATCGTGTAGATGAGCATCCCTGTGGAGCTAGGGTGATCGGGCAGCGGACACGACGATGGCCGCATCACTGCGGCGCATGCTCCAGTCACCCGTACGCGCAACACACGCTGGGAATCTACGCGCCCAGGACGGCGCGCTGCGGCGATGACGGCGGTTCCTGCCCGGGCGCCTTCGGGCGAGTCGTCTGGACCGGCTCGACGCCGTCTCCAGCACCGTCGGCGGGGGCTCATGCAAGTGGGTGGGGTTCGTCGGTGAGCGCGGCGAGCGCGGCAGCGACCTCCTGGACGGTGGCCCGCACGTAGGTGGCGGTGGACGAGCCGTCGCCGGCGCCGTCGGTGTGGCCGGCGTAGGCGTGGGCGACGGCGAAACCGCAGTTCCGCTCGACCCAGGTGAGGGTGGTATGCCGCAGCCAGTGGGTGGAGATCTGCTGGGCGGCTACCCAGGGCAGCGCCTCGCCGATGCGCGTCCACAGGTGGTCGTAGCGGCGTCGGGTGATCGGACGGCCCGATGCGTAGCGCAGCAGTTGGTCGTGGGGGCCCGATCCACGCTGCTCGATGTGCTGGCGCAGGTGAGTCATGAGGGTGGGGGACACCGGTTGCCAGCGGACGGTGCCGGCCTTCTCCCGCAGGAAGATCAGGCATTGGGTGGAGTCGAGATCCTGAGGGCGTAGGGCGAGGGCGCCGCCGCGGCGGCAGGCGGTCTCGATGTGCAGGCGCAGCAGGAGGGTGTCGAGGGCGGGGTCGTCCCCGGTGGTCGCCGCAGCGTGGTGGATCTCGGCCAGGCGGGCGTCCGGGACGGCCTGGCGGGTGCTGGGCAGCCGGCGGGGCTTCGGCACCTTCCGGGCGGGGTTGTCCGCCGGGTCGATCAGACCGTCGTCCTCGGCGTGGCGGTAGAGGCAGCGCAGCGCGGCGATGAGGTGTTCGGCGGCGCTGCGCCCGCCGCGGTTGTTGCGGCGGGCCACGACGTGGGTCTTGGTGTGCTCGACGAGCTGCTTGATGTCGGTGGGGGTGATCTCGTCGAGGCGGTGGTCGGGCCAGCGGTCGACGACGCGGTTCCAGTACGAGCCGTACACCCGGCGGGTGCCGTCGCCGACCGCGTCGCGGACACGGGGGACGTACTGGGCGAACGTCGGGACCGTGGCTCGGGGGCGGGGCGTGGTGAGCAGGTCGGCGGGGGTGATGCCCATGCGGTCGAGCAGCAACCGGGCGGCGTCGAGCTCGGCGCGCCTGGCGTGGTCTGCGGCGGGGTGTGGCTGCGCCGTGGTCATGGCGTGGCTCCGCTCAGGATGGCTGCGTGGTGGGCATCGAGCAGCGCGCCCAGCGCGGCGGGTGGGTGCAGAAGGAGCCGGCCGGCGGACGGGTCGGCGACGAGGAGCACCCGGTCGCCGGGCATGAGGCGACAGGCTCGGCGCACGCCGACCGGGAGGCGGAGGTAGCCGTCGTTGCCGACGCGGGCCGTCGCGTCGTCGCGGGCGACGACGAGGACGGAGCCGGAGACCAGGGTCAGGGCGAGCGGGTGGCCGGGACCCCAGTGCAGGGCGCGGAGCACGGTGCGGTCGGCGAGGCGGCCGTACTGGTCGAGTGTCGCGAGGCCGTACTCCGCTTCACAAGCAGTCGGGCAGGGCAGCACAGGGATCGGTATCGGTCGGACGGCGCCCGACCCGCGCCCCGGGACTCCGCCTGGGCTGCGCAACCGGGTCGAGGGCAGGGCGGGGACGATGGTCGATGTCACCACCTCGACCTCCGGCAGGAGGCACGGCAGGATGTGGCGGATGCGGACGGGAGGTGCTCAAGTGCGCTTGAGCACAGGTACGTCGGGTGTTGCAGGGATGCAACTGCGTGGTGTCCGAGGGGGGACTTGAACCCCCACGCCCTTTTGGGGCACTAGCACCTCAAGCTAGCGCGTCTGCCATTCCGCCACTCGGACCGAGCGCAGCCGGGGCTGCGCTTCGGTCAGGAGGATAGCCGACCGGTCCGGGGCCGGTCGTCCTCGGGGGTCGGTGGTAGGAAGGCCGCGTGACCCGCACCGACACAGCTGAGGCCGAGGTCGTCGAGCTCTGCTCCGAGCTCATCCGGATCGACACCACCAACACCGGCGACCCCGCCACCGTCACCGGCGAGCGGGAGGCGGCGGAGTACGTCGCGGCCAAGCTCGTGGAGGTCGGCTACGAGATCGAGACGGTCGAGTCCGGTGCCCCGCGGCGCGACAACGTGTTCTGCCGGCTCAAGGGCGCCGACCCCTCGCGGGGGGCGCTGCTCGTCCATGGTCATCTCGATGTCGTGCCTGCCGACCCGTCGGAATGGTCGGTGCACCCGTTCTCCGGCGCGGTGCGGGACGGCTACGTGTGGGGGCGCGGGGCCGTCGACATGAAGGACATGGTGGCGATGACGCTCGCCGTGGCGCGGCGGTTCAAGCGCGACGGGGTGGTGCCGCCGCGCGACATCGTGTTCGCGTTCGTCGCCGACGAGGAGGCGGGCGGCAAGTACGGAGCCGGGTGGCTGGTCGAGAACCGGCCGGACCTGTTCGCCGGGTGCACCGAGGCGGTCGGGGAGGTCGGCGGGTTCTCGCTCACCCTGGCTGAGGACAAGCGGGTCTACCTCATCGAGTCGGCCGAGAAGGGCATCGCCTGGATGCGGCTGCGGGCGCGCGGCAAGCCGGGGCACGGCTCGTTCCTGCACGAGGACAACGCCGTCACCAAGGTGGCCGAGGCCGTCGCGCGGCTGGGCAACCACACCTTCCCGCTCACGCTCACCGACACGGTGCGTGCCTTCCTGGAGCAGATGTCCGAGCTCACCGGGCTGGAGTTCCCCGAGGACGACCTGGAGGGCTCGCTGGCCAAGCTCGGGCCGCTGGCGCGGATCGTCGGGGCCACGATCCGCGACACCGCCAATCCCACGATGCTCTCCGCCGGGTACAAGGCCAACGTCATCCCGTCCTCGGCCGAGGCGGTCGTCGACTGCCGGGTGCTGCCGGGGCGCCAGGAGGCGTTCCTGCGCGAGGTCGACGAGCTGCTCGGGCCGGACGTCACCCGGGAGTGGGTCACCGACCTGCCGCCGGTGGAGACCCCGTTCGAGGGGCCGCTGGTGGAGGCGATGGCCGCGGCGCTGCGTACCCAGGACCCCACCGCCGCCACGGTGCCCTACATGCTCTCCGGTGGCACCGACTCCAAGCACTTCGCCCAGCTCGGCATGCGGTGTTTCGGCTTCGCGCCCCTGCGGCTGCCGCCCGACCTCGACTTCGCGTCCCTGTTCCACGGCATCGACGAGCGCGTGCCCGTCGACGCGCTGACGTTCGGTACCCGCGTGCTGGACACCTTCCTCCGGAGCATCTGATGGACCTGAACGGCAAAGCGGCGCTCGTCACGGGCGGGGCGTCGGGGATCGGCGAGGCCGCGGTGCGACGACTGGCCGCGGCCGGAGCGGTCGTCGCGGTCGTCGACCGCGACGAGGAGCGGTCCCGCGCACTGGCCGGTGAGATCGGCGGGCTCGCGCTGCCCGGCGACGTCACCGACCCGGACACGATGCCGATGGTCACCGAGATCGCCGAGAGCCGGTTCGGGCACCTGGACATCGTGCTGCTCAACGCGGGCATGACGGCGGGACAGTCCGGGATCGCGGACCTCGACGTCGAGGCGTACCGCAGGATCATGGGCGTCAACGTCGACCACGTGGTGTTCGGGCTGGCCGCGGCCGTGCCCGCGCTGCGCCGCGCCGGGGGCGGCGCGATCGTCGCCACCGCGTCGCTGGCCGGGCTGCTGCCGATGCCCGGCGACCCGATCTACACGCTCACCAAGCACGCCGTGGTGGGCTACGTGCGGTCGGTGGCGCCGCTGCTGGCCGCCGAGGCCATCCGCGTCAACGCGGTCTGCCCCGGGTTCGCCGACACCCCGCTCATCGCCCACGCGAAGGCGCAGTTCGGTGACTTCCCCCTGCTCACGGCGGACGACGTGGCCGCGGCGATCGACGACGTCCTCGACCGCGGCGAGCCGGGGGAGTGCTGGTTCGTGCAACCGGGGCGGGAGCCCGCGCCCTACGGGTTCCGCGGGGTACCGGGGCCGAAGGGTGCCGGGGCGCCGCCCGCGGTGTCCTGGGAGGACCACTGATGCGGGGCTGGCAGGTCCGCGCACTCGGCGAGCCGTCCGAGGTGCTGGAGTTCGGCGAGCTGCCCGACCCGGAACCCGGGCCGGGGCAGGTGCTCGTGCGGGTGCACGCGGTCGCGTGCAACTTCCCGGACATCCTGGTCTGCCAGGGCCGCTACCAGGAGAAACCGACGCTGCCGTTCACCCCGGGCCTGGAGATCGCCGGTGAGGTCGTCGCGGCCGGGGACGGCGCACGGGCCGCGGTCGGCGACCGCGTGCTCGGCACCCCGCCGATGGGTCGCGGCGGGTACGCCGAGCTGGCCGTGCTCGACGCCGCGTCCACCTTCCCCTGGCCGGACGGCATGACGGCGGGACAGGCGGCGGGGCTGTTCGTCACCTACCAGACCGGGGTGTGCGCGCTCGCACACCGCGGGCGGCTGCGGACGGGGGAGACGCTGCTGGTGCACGCGGCGGCCGGTGGCGTCGGCAGCGCGGCGGTGCAGCTCGGGAAGGCGCTGGGCGCGCGCGTCGTCGGCACGGCGGGCGGGCCGGAGAAGTGCGCGGTGGTGCGCACGCTCGGCGCCGACGAGGTGATCGACTACACCGGCGAGGACGTCGTCGCGCGGGTGAAGGAGCTCACGGACGGGCGCGGCGTGGACGTGGTCTTCGACCCGGTCGGCGGCGACATCTTCGACCTGTCGCGGCGGGTCGTCGCGTTCGAGGGGCGGATCCTGGTCATCGGGTTCGCAGGCGGGCGGATCGCCGAGGCGCCGACCAACCACGTGCTCGTCAAGAACTACGAGGTCGTGGGCGTGCACTGGGGTTTCTACCGCACCATGGCGCCGACCAGGATCGACGAGTGGCAGGCGGTGGTGAACGAGCTGTGGGCGCGCCGCGCGATCGACCCGCTGGTGGGCGCCGAGCTCCCGCTCACCGACGCCGTCGAGGCGCTGCGCCGGCTCGGCTCGCGCGGCACGACCGGCAAGGTCGTCCTCGTCCCCTCGTGGTGAGGCTAGCGTTACCCAATCAAGGGTTGCCTAAACTAAATTCACCGTTCACTCTGTGGTGACCCAGATCGTCGGGATCAACGGCGATCTCTGTGCCACGGAGAGTGATGAATGTCGGCCATGTCCTGTCGATCCACGCCGAACGCCGTCAGCGGCCTCACCCGTCGTCGGCTCATCGGTGGGGCGGTGGCGGCGATCCTGCTGGCCGGCTGCTCCGGTCCGGCCACCGACGGGGGTGAGGAGGCGGCGTCCGGGGCCGGTTTCCCGGTCAGCATCGAGCACGCCTTCGGCTCGACCACGATCCCGCAGGAGCCGGTCCGGGTGGTGGCCTGGGGGTGGGGCAGCGCCGACGCCGCGATCGCCCTCGGGGTGGTCCCGGTGGCCATCCCGTTCCAGGCCTACGGCGGCGACGAGCAGGGCGTCCTGCCGTGGATCGCCGAGGAGCTGGAGCGCCAGGGTGCCCCGATGCCGGAGGTGCTGCCCGACGCCCAGGACGCCCCGGTCGAGGCGATCGCCGCGATGAACCCCGACGTCATCCTGGCCCCCTACTCCGGGATCACCGACAGCGAGTACGCGCTGCTGTCCAACATCGCCCCGACCGTCGCCTACCCCGAGCAGCCCTGGGCGACCCCGTGGCGGGAGACCATCCAGATCGTCGGCAACGCCCTGGGCCGCCCGGACCGGGCGCAGGAGCTGCTCGCCGGGATCGACGAGGAGATCGCCGCGCAGGCGCAGGCGCACCCGGAGTTCCAGGGCCGGTCGGTGGCCGTCGTCTTCGACTACGCCGGCACGTTCTCGGTCTACAAGCCGGCTGATCCCCGGGTCCAGTTCACCCTCGACCTCGGGTTCGAGCACGCCGAGAGCGTGGACCGGCTCGCGAACGGCGACGAGACGTTCTACTACGACCTCAGCTACGAGCGACTCGGCGAGCTCGACAGCGACATCCTGGTCAGCTACGCGGACTCCGCGGAGCTCTCCGACACCTTCCTGGCCTCGCCCCCGGCCCAGCTGATGGAGCAGGTCCGCGCGGGCGCCGTCGCCGAGGTCGTGGGGCAGGACTTCGTCGCGTCGGTCGGTCCGCCGACCGCGCTGTCGCTGACCTGGGGGTTGGAGGACTACGTCGCCCGGCTGGCGGAGGCGGTCGGCAACCTCGGGTGAGCGGCGGTCCTCAGACCGAGAGCTCCGGGAGCATGTGCGTGCTGCGGCGCCTGCGCAACCACACCTTGCGCACGCCGCCGGGGTAGAGCCGCACGCGGGAGAGCTCCCACCCGCCGAACTCGGCCTGGATCGCCAGCCGCACCGCTGCGGTCATCCGGGACACGTCCCCCGGAAGCTGCAGCGGGCGGTACTCCCATTCCCCGTCGCTCGGGTCTCCCTCGATCTCACCGGTAGGTCGGCTGCGCGCCACCGGCTCACCTCCCGTTCCCGCGTTACGCCGTGGTGAACGGCGGATGGCACCACACGATAGGCCCGGTCACGCGCCGGGGCCAGGGACCTGACGGTCCCAACTCGACGGTCCCAGCTCGTCGGTCTCAGCCCGGTTCGCTGACGTCGTCGAGCGCCGCCCGGATCTCCGCGGGCAGCGTCACCGACTCCGTAGCCATCGATGCGGCGAGCTGCGCGGCGTCGCGGGCCCCGACCACCGCCGCCGCGACGCCGGGCAGGTCCCGCACCCAGGCCAGCGCGACGGCCAGCGGGGACGTGCCCAACCCGTCGGCGGCGGTGAGCACCGCCTGCACGATCCGACCGGCCCGCTCGGTGCGCCGCGTCTCGACGTAGGGGGCGAGCGAGGCCGACGCACCGCGGGAGTCGGCGGGGGTGCCGTCGGCGTACTTTCCGGTGAGCACGCCGCGTCCGAGCGGGGCCCACGCCAGCAGCCCGACGCCGTGGTGCAGCGCGGCGGGCAGCAGCTCGGCCTCGACGTCGCGGACCAGCAGCGAGTACTCCACCTGCGCCGACACCGGCACCGTCACCGCGCCCAGGGCGCGCCCCCGCTCGGCCACCGTGGCGAGCTGCCAGCCCTTCGGTGCGACCAGCCCGGCGTAGCGTGCCCGGCCCGACATGACCGCGACCTGCACCGCCGACAGGGTCTCGTCCAGCGGCACGGTCGCGTCGAAGGCGGGGAGCTGCCAGAGGTCGAGATGGTCGGTGCCCAGTCGGGTGAGGGTGGCCTCCAGGCCGGTGAGCAGGGCGCCGCGGGCCGGGCCGTCGCCCAAGGGGCCGCCGGGAAGGGTCGAGCGCCCGGCGATGACGACGTACTCGCGGGGCACCGAGGCCGCCAGCACCGCGCCGAGCGTCTCCTGCGCGGCGCCGTCGCCGTAGCCGTCGGCGGTCTCCACCAGGCTGCCCCCGGCGTCGACGAACGCGGTGAGCTGGGCGGTGGCGGCGTCGAGGTCGGTGGCCTCGCCCCACGTCATGGTGCCGAGGCCGATGCGGGACACCTCCAGCCCGCTGCTCCCGACCCGTCGCCGCCGCATGCGGGGAGCCTACGGCGGGTGCGATCACCGACCCCAGTACGGTCGCTCCACGTGACGTGGCTCGAAGTTCTCGTTCTCGGACTGGTGCAGGGTCTGACGGAGTTCCTCCCGATCTCCTCCTCGGCCCACCTGCGGATCACCTCCGAGGTGTTCTTCGGCCGCGACGCCGGCGCGGCGTTCACGGCGGTCACCCAGCTGGGCACGGAGGCGGCGGTGGTCGTCTACTTCGCCAAGGACATCGGGCGCCTGGTGGCGGTCTGGTTCCGCGGCTTCCGCACGCCGATGGTGCGTATCACCGACGACTACAAGATCGCCTGGCTGGTGATCATCGGCACCATCCCGATCGCGGTGCTGGGCCTGCTGTTCGAGGACCAGATCCAGACGGTGGGCCGCAACCTGTGGCTGATCGCCGTCTCGCTGATCGTCTTCGGGCTGCTGCTCGGGCTGGCCGAGCGCGTCGGGCGCCAGCAGACCGAGCTGCGCAAGATCACGCCGCGGACCGGCATCGCGCTCGGGTTCGCGCAGGCCATGGCCCTGATCCCGGGGGTGTCCCGCTCCGGTGGCACGATCACCGCGGGCCTGTTCCTCGGCATGACCCGCCCGGCCATCGTGCGCTACTCGTTCCTGCTGGCGATCCCGGCGGTGTTCGCCGCCGGGCTGTTCCAGATCCCCGACGTCTTCGCGGGCGACGGGCCGAGCCCGGTCCAGATGATCGTGGCCACCGTCATCGCCTTCGTGGTCGGGTACGCCTCCATCGCCTGGTTGCTGCGCTACGTGGAGGGCCACAGCGTCTACCTGTTCGTCTGGTACCGCGTGGCCCTGGGCGCGGTGCTCCTGGTCGCCCTGAGCGCCGGCTGGCTCTCTGCGGTCTGACCCTCGCCCCCGGGTCGCAGTGGTGTGGCTCCACTGCAACCGGGTCGGAGTGGGGCCACGCCACTGCGACGTCGGGGCGGGGTGCGCTGCGGGCCGGGTCCGGTGATCGGCACGTAGGGTCGTGCTGTGACCACCCTGATCCTGCTGCGGCACGGCCGGTCCTCGGCCAACGTGTCCGGCGTGCTCGCCGGGCGCACGCCGGGCGTCGAACTCGACGACACCGGCCGCGCGCAGGCCGAGAAGGTCGTCGGGCGGCTCTCCGGGGTGCCGATCGCGGAGATCGTGTGCTCGCCGATGCTGCGCTGTGAGCAGACCGTCGCCCCACTCGCCACCGAGCGGGAGCTGGCACCGCTCACCGAACCCGACCTCGCCGAGGTCGACTACGGCAGCTGGACCGGCTCCGAGCTCAAGAAGCTGGGCAAGGAACCGCTGTGGAAGGTGGTGCAGGGCCACCCGTCGGCCGCGGTGTTCCCCGGCGGCGAGGGGCTGGCCGCCATGCAGGCCCGCGCGGTGGCCGCGGTGCGGCGCCACGACGCCCGGATCGCGGCCGCGCACGGCCCGCAGGCCGTCTGGGTGGCGTGCAGCCACGGCGACGTCATCAAGGCGATCCTGGCCGACGCCCTGGCCAGCCACCTCGACAACTTCCAGCGGATCATGGTCGACACGGCCTCGATCAGCGTCGTGCACTACACCGAGACCCGGCCGTTCGTGGCGCGGGTCAACGACCTCGGGGGCGACGTCGCGGGCCTGATCCCGCCGCCGCCGAAGAGGCGCCGCCGGTCCGCCGCCCGCAGCTCCGACGCCGTGGTGGGCGGTACCACCTGATCCGCGACCTGCCTTCGGGCTCCGGGCGGTCTACGATGGAGGGGCCATGTCACGCGTCATCCACGTCTTCCGCCAGCCCGAGCGCTTCGTCGCCGGGACCGTCGGCGAGCCCGGCGACCGCTCCTTCTACCTGCAGGCCATCGAGGAGTCGCGCACGATCAGCGTGCTCCTGGAGAAGCAACAGGTGTCGGTGCTCGCCGAGCGCATCGCCGCGCTGCTGGAGGAGGTCTCGCGCCGGTTCGGTACCGACGAGTCCGAGACCGGCCCCGGCAGCGACCTCGACCCCCTCGCCGTGCCGCTGGAGGAGGAGTTCCGCGTCGGCACGATGGGCCTGGGCTGGGACGCCGACTCGAAGTCGGTCGTCGTCGAGCTGCTCGCGGTGAGCGAGGAGGAGGTCGACGAGTCGGTCGTCCTCGACGACGCCGAGGAGGGCCCGGACGCGCTGCGCGTGTTCCTCTCCCCGACGCAGGCCCAGGCGTTCGCCGACCGCGCCGAGAAGGTCGTCTCGGCCGGCCGGCCGCCGTGCCCGCTGTGCGCCGAGGCGCTCGATCCCGAGGGCCACGTCTGCGTGCGCCTCAACGGCTACCGCCAGCGCACCCCCGTCGGCGACTGAGCCCGATTCCTTGGGCGCCTCGCAGGTGGATCCGCGCGACCCGGCGGTGCCGGAGCTGCTCCGCCACGGCCGCATCGACATCACCGGCCGCCTCGTCGACGCCTCCAACGCCACCCTGTTCGGCACGGTCAGCGCCGACGGGGTCGAGGCGAAGTGCGTGTACAAGCCGGTGCGCGGGGAGCGCCCGCTCTGGGACTTCCCGGACGGCACTCTCGCCGGGCGCGAGGTCGCGTCGTACCTGGTGTCCGAGGCGGCCGGTCTCCGCGTCGTGCCGCCGACGCTGCTGCGGGACGGGCCGTTCGGCCCGGGGATGGTGCAGGTGTGGGTGGACACCACCGACGAGCGGGAGCTGGTGGACGTCTGCTCACCGAAACGGGTGCCGCAGGGCTGGATCGGGGTGCTGCGGGCACGCGGCGAGCGGGGCGAGCCCGCCGTGCTGGTGCACGCCGACACCCCCGCCCTGCAGCGGATGGCCGCGTTCGACGTCGTCGTCAACAACGCCGACCGCAAGGGCGGGCACGTGCTCGCCGGTACCGACGGCCACCTCTACGGCGTGGACCACGGGCTGACGCTGCACGTCGAGGACAAGCTGCGCACCGTGCTGTGGGGCTGGGTCGGCCAGGCCCTCCCGGCCGAGGTCGTCGAGGCGCTGGAGAAGCTGCGCGCCGAACTCGACGGCAGCCTCGCCGACATCCTGGGCGAGCACCTCACCCGGCGTGAGGTGCGCACGCTCTCGTCCCGCGTCGACGCCCTGCTGGCCGAGCCGACCTTCCCCGAGCCCACCGGGTACGGCCCGGCCATCCCCTGGCCCGCGTTCTAGTCGGGCTCACCGTTGCCGGCGACGTCGTGTGCGCCTCAACCCGCGGCGAGCAACGCGATCCCGGCCAGCGCCAGCACCGCCCCGGCCCGCTGGACCCGCGCGGGACGCTCCCGCAGGAGCAGGTAGGCGAGCACGACCGTCACCACCGGGTTGAGGGTGGCGATCACCGAGACGACGCTGAGCAGCCCGAGCCGGGTCGCCTCGCCGAACGCGAAGGTGCCCAGGGCCAGCAGCAGGCCGGGTACGAGCACGAGCCCGCCGTCGCGCGGGGTGACCCGGACGGGCGCGCGCAGCAGCGCGATCCCCAGGCCCGTGGACACCACGAGCGCGACGCGCGACCAGAGCAGGGCCCCGGCCGAGGTGTCGGCCGCCGCGCCGGCGTAGGTCGCGAGGAACGTGCCGAACAGGGCACCCGCGAGCAGGGCCCACCCGACGCCGTCGGTGCGCCGGACACCGGACGCGGCCGACGGCCGCCGCGCGGCGAGCACGACCCCGGCCATCACGAGCGGGATGCCGGCCGCCTGCAGGGGGCTCGGGCGGTCGCCCGCGGCCAGCCCGACGAGCACGGGCACGATCGCGCCGCTCGCCGCGATCGGGGACAGGACGCTGAGGTTGCCGGTGCGGCCCGCGCGGTAGAAGCAGGCCAGCGCGCCGGCGTTGCTCACGCCCGCGGCCAGTGCGAACGCCAGGCCGGGACCGGTCATGCGCAGGTCGGCGCCCAGCGTCAGCAGGAACGAGACGGCGAGCCCGGCGACCTGGCTGCCCAGCAGCACGGCGGCGAGCGGCATGCGGCGGCCGAGCACGGGCGCGAGGTAGTTGGCGACGCCGTAGCCGACCGCGGTGCCGAGCGCCAGCAGGATGGGGAGCACGGCTCATCGTGCGGCACCGGTCACGGTCGGGTGACGAGCGGCCCAGATACTTCAGCGTTCATGCTTCATGCACTACATTGTTGAGTGTTCAAGTCACGTCGAGCGCGAGGAGCGCACCATGACCGTCGTCGCGTGGATCCTGCAGATCGTCCTGGCCCTGGCCTTCCTGGCTGCCGGGATCATGAAGCTCGTCCGGCCCAAGCCCGCGCTCGTGAGCTCCGGCATGGGCTGGGCCGACGACTTCTCCGGCAACGCCGTCAAGGGGATCGGTGCCGTCGAGGTGCTGGGGGCGCTGGGCCTGATCCTGCCCGCCGTCACCGGGATCGCGCCGGTGCTCGTGCCGATCGCGGCGCTCGGGCTGGCGATCACGATGGCCTGCGCCGTCGTGGTGCACCTGCGCCGCAAGGAGACGATCATCCCGCCGCTGGTGCTGGGCGTGCTGGCCCTGGTGCTGGCGGTGCTGCGGTTCGGCACCCCGGCATGACCGTCATGCCCGCCGCGTTCATCGGGCACGGGAGCCCGATGAACGCCCTGGAGTCCAACCGCTACACCGGGTCCTGGCGGGCGCTGGGTGCGGCACTGCCCCGTCCCCGCGCGGTGCTGGTGGTGTCGGCGCACTGGTACATCAACGCCACCGCCGTCACCGCGATGCCGCGCCCGCGCACCATCCACGACTTCTTCGGGTTCCCGCAGGACCTGTTCGCGCTGGACTACCCGGCGCCCGGCGCGCCCGACGTGGCCGCCGAGGTCGAGGAGATCGCGAAGCCGACCTGGGTGGGCCAGGACGTCGACAGCTGGGGTCTCGACCACGGCACCTGGTCGGTGCTCACGCACATGTTCCCCGACGCCGACGTCCCGGTCGTGCAGCTGTCGATCGACGCGACCAAGCCGTTCGACCGGCACCTGGAGCTCGGCGCGAAGCTCGCCCCGCTGCGCGAGAGCGGCGTCATGATCGTGGGCAGCGGCAACGTCGTGCACAACCTGGGCGGGATCGACCCGCGCCGCCCCGACGAGGGCTTCGACTGGGCCCACCGCTTCGACGACGCCGCGCGCGCCACGATGACGGGCTCGCCCGACACGCTGCCCTCGATCCAGTGCGCGCCTGATTTCGACGCCGCGGTGCCCACGGCCGACCACTTCATCCCGCTGCTCTATCTGGCCGGGCTGGGCGCGGCCGCGGGCCGCGGCGCGGACGTGCTCGTGGACGGCTACGCCTACGGCTCGCTGTCGATGACGGCGTACACGCTCGACCTGCCGGCCCCGGTCGCCGTCCCCGCCGGGCGTCCACCGGAGGAGATGACCACCTGAACGGCGCCGGGCAGCCGGTCAGCGGCCGTAGGACTCGAACCAGTCGCGGTCGATCCACGGCGGCAGGTGCGGCGGGACCGTCATCCCGGTCGAGCGCCCGCGGAAGGTGACGGTGGCCGCACCGCCCGGGCGCACCCGCACCCGGATGTCCTCGAGGTTGTGGGGCTCGCCCGGGTCCTCGCCCAGCGTCGTCGCCATGAACGCCCGCATCGGCGCGGAATGGGTGGCGACGATGACGAGGAGGCCGTCCGGCGCGTCGCGCCCCACCTCGGTGATCCCGCGCCAGAAGCGGTGTGCGGCGACGTGCGGCGGCTCGAAGTACAGCGTCGGGTTGCGCAGCCAGTAGTCGATCGGCCCGCCCGCCGCGGCGCCGGAGCGGTAGTCGCTGTCGAAGCGGTCGAACTCGCGCGCCCAGTCCGGGAGCTCCCCCTCGGGTAGGGCGAGCCGGGCGGTGACGCCGTCGGAGGCGTCGACGCCGTCGCCGTGCAGCGAGTAGCGCAGGTTGTCGAACCACGGTTCCGGGTACAGCGGTCCCGGGGCGACCCCGCCGTCGACCAGCGCCTCGCGCAACGTCACGGCGGTCGCGACGGCGCGGGCGGTGCGGGCGTGCGGCATCCGCACCGGGGTGCCGGGGGTGATCTCCGCGGCGAGGGCCGACCCGCGTTCCTGGGCCTGCTTCTCGCCCAGCGGGGTGAGCCCGAGATCACCGTCGTAGCCGACGGTCTCACCGTGCCGCAGCAACACGACCTCGTACTCCGACACCGGTGGACCTCCCGTACTCGACGACCTGCCGCACGCTACGTCGCGAGCGGCCGGGACGGGCAGGGTGTGCCGGATGGCGGAACGGCGGTCCGGCGGGCGACCGGTACGCCTGCCCGGTCGCTGCCGCCAGGGATCGTCGGGCCCAGGCAGGACCGGCGTGGCAGGACTAGCGTCGGGGCGAGCGGCCGCAGGTGGTGGCCGCGGAAGAGAGATCGCTGTGAAGATCGGTCTGCACGTCGCGGACTTCACCTACCCGAGCGGGCCCGCGGGGCTCGCCGACGATCTGACGCGCGTCGTGGTGGCGGCCGAGGAGGCCGGGTTCGCGCGCGTGAGCGTCATGGACCACGTCTGGCAGATCGGCGTGCTCGGCCCGCCCGAGCACGACATGCTGGAGGCCTACACCACGCTGGGCTACCTCGCGGCCCGCACCGAGCGCGTCGAGCTGCTGGCCTGGGTCACGGCCGTGACCTACCGCGAGCCGGGGATGCTGGCGAAGCTGGTGAGCACGCTGGACGTGCTGTCGAAGGGCCGGGCCTGGCTCGGCATCGGCGCGGCCTGGAACGGCGACGAGGCCGCTGGGCTGGGGCTGCCGTTCCCGGGCACCGCCGAGCGGTTCGAGCGGCTGGAGGAGACCCTGCGGATCTGCCTGCAGATGTGGGGTGACGACGACGGGCCGTTCGAGGGGACGCACTACCGGCTCGGGCGCACGCTCAACGCGCCGCAGCCGATCCGGCGCCCGCCGATCCTCATCGGCGGGGGCGGGGAGCGCAAGACGCTGCGGCTGGTGGCGCAGTACGCCCAGGCGTGCAACCTGTTCCCCGGCCCGGAGCTGGAGCGCAAGCTCGACGTCCTGCGCGGCCACTGCGCCGACGTCGGCCGCGACTACGACGACATCGAGAAGACGGTGATGCTCCCCCTCGACGTGGGCGAGGGCGGCAGCACGGTCGACGACCTGCTCACCCAGCTGGAGGCCCTCGGCAAGCAGGGTGTGCAGGAGGCCCACGGCTGGGTGCCCCGCGTCTGGGAGACCGACCGCCTGACGCTGCTGGGCAAGGAGATCATCCCCGCAGCCGCGTCCTTCTAGCGTGTTCATCCGCACTTCGGAGCCGGAACGCTGCGCCGAGGCCCGGAAGTAAGCAGTATGGCTCCGAAGTGCGATCCACCACCGAAGGAGAGAGTCCGTGAGCGTCATCGGGGTCACTGGGTTGGCCGTCATGGGGGCGAACCTGGCCCGCAACATCGCCTCGCGGGGGGTGCCGGTCGCCGTGCACAACCGCACCGCCGCGAAGACCAGGGAGTTCATGCAGGCCTACTCCGACGAGGGGGCGTTCACCGCCGCCGAGTCGCTGGAGGACTTCGTGGCGGCGCTGGAGAAGCCGCGCCGGATCATCGTGATGGTGAAGGCGGGCAAGCCCGTCGACGGCGTGATCGAGGAGCTCACGCCGCTGCTCGACGAGGGCGACATCATCATCGACGCGGGCAACTCGCACTTCCCGGACACCAGGCGGCGCACCGCGGAGTGCGCGGCGAAGGGTCTGCGGTTCATGGGGGTCGGCGTGTCCGGCGGTGAGGAGGGCGCGCTGCTCGGGCCGAGCATCATGCCCGGCGGCGACCCTGCCGCCTACGCCGAGGTGGAGCAGATCCTCACGTCCATCGCGGCCGTCGTCGACGGCACGCCGTGCTGCGTGCACGTGGGGCCCGACGGCGCGGGGCACTACGTGAAGATGGTGCACAACGGCATCGAGTACGCCGACATCCAGCTCATCGCCGAGGCCTACGACCTGCTCACCCACGTCGGCGGGCTGGACGCCCCGGCCATCGCGAAGGTCTTCGAGGAGTGGAACTCCGGCGACCTGGAGTCCTTCCTCATCGAGATCACCGCGAAGGTGCTCGCCAAGACCGACGGGACGACCGGCGGCCCGCTCGTCGACGTCATCGTCGACCAGGCCGAGCAGAAGGGCACCGGAACCTGGACCGCCGTCGACGGACTCGGCCTGGGCGTGCCGCTCACCGGCATCACCGAGGCGGTGTTCGCCCGCGGGCTCTCGGCGTTGCGCGACGAGCGGAAGGCCGCGGCGGGCACGCTGGCCGGCCCGACGCCCGGTGCGGGCCCGGACGGGCTGGTCGACGACATCCGCCAGGCGCTCTACGCCAGCAAGGTCGTGGCCTACGCGCAGGGCTTCGCGCAGATGCGGGCGGCGTCGGAGGCCAACGGCTGGGACCTCGACCTCGGCGCCATGGCCACCATCTGGCGCGGCGGCTGCATCATCCGCGCGCAGTTCCTCAACCGGATCCGCGACGCCTACGCCGAGCACCCGGACCTCGACAACCTGCTGATGGTGCCCTACTTCACCGAGGCCGTGGCGGACGCGCAGGACGCGTGGCGCCGGGTGGTGGTGACCGCCACCGAGCAGGGCGTGGCGGTACCGGCGTTCGCGAGCTCGCTGAGCTACTACGACGGCTACCGGCGCGAGCGGGGCCCGGCCAACCTCATCCAGGGCCTGCGCGACTTCTTCGGCGCCCACACCTACCGGCGCACCGACGCCGAGGGCAGCTTCCACACGCGGTGGGGCCAGGACGGCACCGAGGTGCGGACGGACGGGTGAGGGGTGGACGGACCGACCGAGGAGGCCTGGGTACGACTAGGCGAGCAGGGCGTCGAGGTCGATGCGCAGTGGGAACGGCGCTCTGGTGACGACGGTGCCGCGGACGGGCTCGTCGTCGCGATAACCGAACGCGCCGGCCAGATGGCAGGCGACAAGGGACGGGCCGTCGAGCAGGTCGATCATCCAGTAGTGGCCGATACCGGCATCGGCGTACTCCTCGTGCTTGATCCTGGAGTCCGTGCGGACCGACCCGCGGGACAGGATCTCGACGGCGAGGCTGACATCGCTCGCACGCAGCAGACCTCCATGCTCGTCGACCCGCTGGAACGCCTCACGGGGGACGACCACCACGTCCGGGACCCGCACGGTGCCCGGCTGGTCGGGCGGAACGAGCTCGAGATCGATGTCGACCTCCTGCAGGACGACGTGGCCGGGCAGCTGCGCGTCGAGTTGAGCGGCCAACCGGAAATGGCCGAGCTGGTGACGGGGGACCGGGCTGGGCGACATCACGCGGTTGCCCTCCTGGAGCTCGAAGCGCGCATCGATGTCCTCCGGTAGCGCGGCGTACTCGGCGCTCGTGAGCGGGCGTGCGTACTCGGGCAGCGCGGTCATGGAGAGGAGTGTGGCACGCAGGTCCGACCCCGCGGGGGAGTTGTCCACAGGCGCCGCAGGGCCGATCGTGGACCCATGACGGAACAGATGTTCGTGCTCGGCGGGGCGCAGACCGACTTCGCGACGAACTGGAGCAGGGTCTCCGACGAGCCGCTGCGCGCGATGCTGGCCGACGCCGTGACCGGGGCGCTGACCGACGCCGAGGTGCCCGCGGCGGACATCGGGACCGCGCACGTCGGCAACCTCGCCGCCGAGCTGTTCACCGGGCAGGCCCACCTCGGTGCGCTGCTCACCACGCTCGACCCGGCCTGGTCCGCGCTCCCGACGAGCCGCCACGAGGCGGCGTGCGCGTCGGGCAGCATCGCAGTGCTCACCGCGATGGCCGAGATCGAGGCGGGCCGCTACGACGTCGCGCTGGTCACCGGCGTCGAGCTGATGCGCAACGTCGGCGGGCGGCAGGCGGCCGACCACCTGGGCTGCGCGGCCTGGGTGGGCCGCGAGGAGTTCCCCGACGGGCTGCCGTGGCCCACGCTGTTCGAGCGGATCGCGCAGGAGGTCGACGACCGCGACGGCCTCGACCGCGGCCACCTGCGCGCCATCGCCGAGATCAACCGCGAGAACGCCCGCGCCAACCCCCTCGCGCAGACCCGGGGCTGGACCGACGTCGTCACCGCGGCCGACGACGAGGCGAACCCGCGGGTGGTGGGGGAGATGCGGGCGGCGGACTGCGGGCGGATCACCGACGGCGCGGCGGCGGTCGTGCTCGCCGGGCGGCGCTACGCGCAGGAGTGGGCGCGGCGCACCGGCCGGACCCCCGCGGTGATCCGCGGCTGGGGCCATCGCACCGGCTCGCTCGGTCTGCAGGACAAGCTCGACGCGAGCCGGGGCGGGGAGTACCTGTTCCCGCACCTGCGCACCGCGATCACCGAGGCCTACGGCCGGGCCGGGATCGCGGGACCCGAGGGCCTGGACGCGATCGAGCTGCACGACTGCTTCACGATCACCGAGTACGTGGCGCTGGAGCACCTCGGGATCCCGGCCGCGAAGGCCGTCGAGGACGGCCGCATCGCCCGCGGCGGCGCGCTGCCCGTCAACCCCTCCGGCGGGCTGATCGGGGGCGGGCACCCGGTGGGCGCCACCGGGGTGCGGATGCTGCACGACGCGGCGCGCCAGGTCACCGGGCGGGCGGGGGACACGCAGGTCGAGGGGGCGGGGACGGTGGCGACGCTCAACATCGGGGGCAGCGCGGCCACCGCCGTCGGCCTGGTGGTGGGGCGGGTGGGGTAGCTCGGGCACGACCGGGAGGTCATGGGGAACCCGAGCGGCCCGCCGCGGGAACGAGGCCGCGCAGCACCTCCCGGGCCGCGGCGCGCCCCGCGCGGTTGGCACCGATCGTGCTGGCCGACGGGCCGTAGCCGACGAGGTGGACCCGCGGGTCGGCGCGCACCCGCGTGCCGTCCATCGCGATCCCGCCGCCCGGGCCGCGCAGCCGCAGCGGGGCGAGGTGGCCCAGCGCGGCCCGCCAGCCGGTGGCCCACAGGACGACGTCGGCGGCGTACGTCGTCCCGTCCGCCCAGGCGACGCCCTCGGGCACCAGCCGGTCGAACATCGGGCGGCGTCGCAGGATCCCGGCCTCCTGCGCGGCGCGCACCGCCGGGGTGCGCAGCAGGCCCGTCACCGACACGACGCTGCCGGGGGCCCGGCCCGCCCGCACCCGCTCCTCGACCCGCGCCACGGCCGCGCGCCCGTCGAACGGCTCGTCGGAGAACACGGGCGGGCGCCGCGTCACCCATGCGGTGTCCGCGGCCACCGCCGCGATCTCGATCAGCAGCTGCACCGCCGACGTCCCGCCGCCGACGACCACCACGCGCTCCCCCGCGAACCCGGCCGGCCCGCCGTACTCGGCGACGTGCAGCTGCCTGCCGTCGAAGGTGCCGGGGTAGCGGGGCACGAAGGGGCGGGTCCAGGTGCCGGTGGCGTTGATCAGGGCGCGGGCCGTCCAGGTGCCGCGGTCGGTCTCCACGACCAGGTCCGGGGGATCGTCGTGCACGGCGCGCACGCGCACGGGCCGCCGCACGTCGAGGCCGAACTCGCGCTCGTAGGCCGCGAAGTACTCCGGCACCACCTCGGCCGCCGGACGGGTCGGGTCGACCGAGTCGAAGGGCAGGCCCGGGAGGTCGTGGATGCGGTGCGTGTCGTCCACGCGCAGCGTGGGCCAGCGGTGCCGCCACGCCCCGCCGGGGCCGTCCTCGCCGTCGAGCACGACGAAGTCGGCGCCCGCCCGGGCGAGCCCGGACGCGGCGGAGAGCCCGGCCTGTCCGGCCCCGATCACGACCACGTCCGTCCGCACGCCCGGTGCAACGCCCGCCGCCCGTGGTCGCTTCCCCCTCGTCCGGGTCGCGAACCGCGCTTCCCCGGGGGTCGGCGCTCAGCGCGTGTGGCTGGGCTCGCGCGGCGGCAGGGGGGTGGCGGCGAAGCGGTCGGTCCAGGACGCGAGGTCGGCGACGGTCGAGTTGCCGCCGCAGAGCACCAGCCCCAGGTGGGCGTCGGGCCCCACGCGGTCCAGCACGCGGTACGCGGCCGCCACCAGGCAGCCCGCGGCCGGCTCGGCCCACACCTTCGACTGCTCGGCGAGGGTGAGGGCGCCGCGCACGGCGTCGGCGTCGGACACCACCAGCACGTCCTCGACGAGCGCGCGCACGTGCGCCAGGGTCAGGTCCGTGACGTAGGGCGCGCTGAGGGTCGTCACCACCGACGTCGGCTCGAACCGGACAGGGGCCCCGGCGGCGATCGCCCGCGACATCGAGTCGGCGCCCTCGGTCTCCACGCCCCACACCCGCACGCGGCTGTCCCGCCCGCCCAACGCCGTGGCCACCCCGGAGATCAGCGCGCCCCCGCCGATGCTGACGAGCACGTCGGTGAGCCCCGGCGCGTCGGCGGCGAACTCGGCGCCCACCGTGCCCTGCGCGGTCAGCACGGTGCGGTCGTCGAAGGGGTGCACCAGGGTGGCCCCGGCCGCGACCAGCTCGTCGAGCAGCGCGAACGCACCCGCCATCTCCGGGGTGAGCCGGACCGTCGCGCCCGACGCGCGGCACTGCTCGACCGCCCGGGCCGGCACCGACTCCGGCATGACGATCGTGGCCGCGATCCCCAGCTCACCCGCGGCGTCGGCGACCGCGAGCCCGTGGTTGCCGCCGCTGACGGCCACCACACCGGCCGAACGCTCGGCGGCGGAGAGGCCGAGCAGCTTGCGGAAGGCCCCGCGCGGCTTGAACGAACCGGTGCGCTGCAGCATCTCCAGCTTGAGCGACACGGGCACGCCGAGGTGCGCGGCGAGCCCGGGCGAGGCCACGGACGGCGTGCGCAACACGTGCCCGGCGATGGCGTCCGCGGCGGCGGTGATGTCCTCGACGGTGATCAGGTCGGCCACGCCCTCACCGTACGGACCCACACCCCCGCCCGCCGGGGTCAGCGCAGCGGCACGACCTCCGGCGCGCCCATGCGGGCGGAGTCGGCCGTCTCGTCGTCGGGCATCTTCTGGCTCTCCCGCTCCGCGTCGACGCGCTTGCGGTAGTGCTCCACCTCGCGCGCGACCTGGCCGGTGCTCCAGCCCAGCACCGGTGCCATGAGCCCGGCGACCTCCTCGACCACGCCGATGCCCCGGTCGAACGTCTCGATCGAGATGCGGGTGCGGCGGGCCAGGACGTCCTCCAGGTGCCGCGCACCCTCGTGCGAGGCCGCGTAGACGACCTCCGCGCGCAGGTAGTCCGGGGCCCCGGCGAGCTCCTGGCCGAGGCCGGGATCGGCGTCCACGAGCTCGAGCACCTCGTGGATCATGGATCCGTACCGGCCGAGCAGGTGGGCGATCCGCGCCTCGTGCACGCCGTAGCGCGCCGCCAGGACGTACCGGGAGTTCTTCAGCGCGCTGAACCCCTCGGCGCCCAGCAGCGGCACCTTCTCGGTGACCGAGGGCGGCACCTTCGCGTCCAGTGCGTGCACCGCCGCGTCCACGGCGTCCTTGGCCATGATCCGGTAGGTCGTGTACTTGCCCCCGGCGACGACGACGAGCCCGGGTGCGGTGTGCGCCACCGCGTGCTCGCGCGACAGCTTCGACGTGGCGTCCGACTCGCCGGAGAGCAGCGGCCGCAGGCCCGCGTAGACGCCCTCGACGTCGGCGTGGGTGAGCGGTTGCTCGAGCACCTCGTTGACGTGGTCGAGCAGGTAGTCGATGTCGGCGGCGGACGCGGCGGGGTGGGCCTTGTCGAGGTCCCAGTCGGTGTCGGTGGTGCCGATGATCCAGTGCCGACCCCACGGGATGACGAACAGCACCGACTTCTCGGTGCGCAGGATCAGCCCCGACGACCCCTGGATGCGGTCGCGCGGCACGACCAGGTGGATGCCCTTGCTCGCCCGGACCTTGAACTGGCCGCGCTCGCCCACCATCGACTGCGTGTCGTCGGTCCACACGCCCGTGGCGTTGATGACCTGCCGGGCGTGCACCTTGATCACCTGGTCGGTCTCCAGGTCGTGCACCTCCGCACCGGTGACGCGCTCGCCCTCGCGCAGCAGGCCCACCACCCGCGACCGGGTGGCCACGTGCGCGCCGTACGCCGCAGCCGTGCGGGCGATGAACATCGTGTGCCGCGCGTCGTCGACCTGGGCGTCGTAGTACTGCAGGGCGCCGACCAGGGCGTCCTTGCGCAGCGACGGCACGATCCGGCGCGCGCCGCGGCGCGTCAGGTGCCGGTGCAGCGGCAGCCCGGCCGCGTTGCCCGACGCCCGGGCCAGCGTGTCGTAGAGCGCCACGCCCGCGCCGGCGTAGAACCGCTCCCACCCGCGGTGCTTGAGCGGGTAGATGAACGGCACCGGCCGGATCAGGTGCGGCGCCAGCTTGTCGATCAGCAGCCCGCGCTCGGACAGCGCCTCGGCGACGAGCCGGAAGTCCAGCATCTCCAGGTAGCGCAGGCCGCCGTGGATGAGCTTGCTGGAGCGGCTCGACGTCCCCGACGCGAAGTCGCGGGCCTCGACGAGCCCGACGGTCAGCCCCCGGGTGGCGGCGTCGAGCGCGCTGCCGGCGCCGACGACGCCGCCCCCGACGACGAGCACGTCGAGCTCGGTGCCGGGTGAGGAGGTCGCAGCCATCGCGTCCAGCGCGGCCCCGCGGGCCTCGGGGGAGAGCGCGACCGATCTCATGGTGTGTCCTCTCGTGCGTTCGGTGTGTGCGACGAGTGGGACGCCCGTCGCCTCGGTTCGTACGAACGTCCCACTCGTCGGTGGCGGGTCGGGTCAGTCGACGTCCACCCAGTCCAACGTCCGTTCCACGGCCTTCTTCCAGCGTGCGTGGCCCTGTTCACGCTGTTCGGTGGACCACTGCGGTGTCCAGCGCTTCGACTCGTTCCAGTTGGAACGCAACTCGTCGGTGTTCTTCCAGAACCCCACCGCGAGCCCCGCCGCGTACGCCGCGCCGAGCGCCGTCGTCTCCGCCACGACCGGGCGGCTGACGTCCACGCCGAGCACGTCGGCCTGGATCTGCATGCACAGCTCGTTGTAGGTGACGCCGCCGTCGACCTTGAGGGTCTCCAGGTGCACGCCGGAGTCCTTCTCCATCGCGTCGACGACGTCGCGGCTCTGGTAGCAGATCGCCTCCAGCGTGGCCCGGGCCAGGTGGGCGTTGGTGTTGAACCGGGAGAGCCCGACGATCGCGCCGCGGGCGTCGGAGCGCCAGTACGGGGCGAACAGCCCGGAGAACGCGGGCACGAAGTAGACCCCGCCGTTGTCGGGCACCTGACGGGCCAGCGACTCGCTCTCTGACGCCCCGGAGATGATGCCGAGCTGGTCGCGCAGCCACTGCACCGCCGACCCGGTGACGGCGATCGAGCCCTCCAGGCAGTAGACCGGCGCGTCGTCGCCGAACTGGTAGCCGACCGTCGTCAGCAGGCCCGACTTCGACCGCACCAGCTCGGTGCCGGTGTTGAGCAGCATGAAGTTGCCGGTGCCGTAGGTGTTCTTGGCCTCGCCGGGGGCGAAGCAGACCTGGCCGACGGTGGCCGCCTGCTGGTCACCGAGGTCGCCGGTGATCGGCACCTCGCCGGCGAAGGGGCCGTTGACCAGCGTCGTGCCGTACGGGGTCGGCGCCGAGCTGGGCTTGATCGCCGGCAGCATCGTCCGCGGCACGCCGAAGAAGCCGAGCAGCTCGTCGTCCCAGTCGAGGGTCTCCAGGTTCATCAGCATCGTGCGGCTGGCGTTGGTCGGGTCGGTGACGTGCACGCCCCCGTTCACGCCGCCGGTGAGCTGCCAGATCAGCCACGTGTCGGTGTTGCCGAAGAGCGCGTCGCCGCTCTCGGCGAGCTCGCGGGCCCCGTCGACGTTCTCCAGGATCCACTGGATCTTGCCCCCGGAGAAGTAGGTGGCGGGTGGCAGCCCGGCCTTGCGCCGGATGACGTCACCGCGGCCGTCCCGGTCCAGCGCGGTGGCGATGCGGTCGGTGCGGGTGTCCTGCCAGACGATCGCGTTGTAGAGCGGGCGTCCGGTGCGCCTGTTCCACACCACGGTGGTCTCGCGCTGGTTGGTGATGCCCAGCGCGCACAGGTCGCCCGCCGAGAGGTTGGTCTTGTTCAGCCCGGTCTGGATGACCGCGGACGTGCGCTCCCAGATCTCGACGGGGTTGTGCTCGACCCAGCCGGCCTGCGGGAGGATCTGCTCGTGCTCGAGCTGGTGGCGGCCCACCTCGTTGCCGCCGTGATCGAAGATCATGAATCGGCTGCTGGTGGTGCCCTGGTCGATGGCTCCGACGAACTCGGCCATTGCGTCCTCTCCTTCTCAGGCGTTCGGGGTGGGCTCGGACACCGCGACGGTCTCCGCCTCGGTCGGGAGGAAGCCCTCGATCATGTACTTGAACAACGCACCGCCGATGAGTCCCCCGATGATGGGGGCCACGATCGGCAACCAGAAGTAGAGTGTGCCGTTCTGGTCGAACATCGCGTTCTCGTAGCCGGTGAGCAGTGACGCCAGGCGCGGACCGAAGTCGCGGGCCGGATTGATCGCGTAGCCGGCGTTCGCGCCCCACGCCATGCCGATGCCGACGACGAGCAGGCCGACGACGACCGGGCCGAGGTTGGCCAGTGGCGGGTTGTTGGCCGCCGTCGTCAGCGCGAGGACGACGAAGACGAGGATGGCGGTGCCGACGATCTGGTCGAAGAACGCGGTGCCGATGCCGACGCCCTCGACACCGTTGCCCGGCAGCGTCGAGAAGATGCCCTGGGTGGCGATGGTGTGTGTGGGGTCGACCTTGGCGATCAGGTCGGAGTACACGAACCGCACGATCAGCGCCGCCACGAACGCGCCCGCGGTCTGCGCGAGCGAGTAGGGCAGCACCTTGCGCCACGGGAAGCCCTTGAACGCGGCCAGGGCGATCGTGACGGCCGGGTTGATGTGCCCGCCGGAGATCCGCGCGGCCACGAAGACGCCCATCATGACGCCGATGCCCCAGGCCCACGCGATCGAGTCGTGGTCGCCGAGGCTGCCGTCCGGCGCCGTCACGACCTGGGCCACCACGCCGGCCCCGAACAGGATGAGGATCATGGTGCCGAGGAACTCCGCGAACAGCTCCCCGAGGTACGAGTTCTTCATCTTCGAAGTCCTCTCGGTACGACCCACCCCCGTGACAGGTCGCTGCCGGACGACGCTAGGAAGCGGCCCGTCGGGCGTCAACGCAGGTTGTTCGGCATTGTCGAACCCCCATTCGGGCGAAGGTCACAGTTCGTGAGCGTTCGGGCGTAGGGTGCCGGGGTGCCGGGGGCGATCCAGTCGATCGAACGGGCGGCCGCGGTGCTGCGGCTGCTCGGCAGCACCGACCGCCCGCTCGGGCTGGGCGAGATCGCCGCGGCGCTGGACCTGGCCCGGCCGACCGCGCACGGGATCGTCCGGACGTTGCGCGAGGTCGGGTTCGTCGCGCAGGACCCGTCGGCGCGTTACCTGCTCGGTGACGCCCTGCGGGAGCTCGGCCGCGGTGGCTGGGACCGCCACGACCTGCGCGCCCGGGCCATGAACTGGGCCGACTCGCTGGCCGGCAGCACCGGGCTCGCCGTGCACCTGGGCGTGCCCGACGGCGGCGTGGTGCGGCTGGTGCACCACGTGTTCCGCCCCGACGGCTCGGCGCAGCGCATCCGCACCGGGGAGGAGCAGCCGCTGCACGCCACCGCGCTGGGCAAGTGCCTGCTGGCGTTCGCGCCGGTGGCCACGCCGCCGCCGCGCGAGCTCGTGCTCACCCGCTACACCGGCCGCACCTGCGTCGCTGTCGCCGCACTCGCCGCACACCTGGCCACGGCACGGCGCCGGGGCTGGGCCGGTGACGCCGGGGAGTTCGAGCCCGGCGTGGGCGGTGCGGCCGCGGCCCTGCGCGGCAGCGGGGGCCTGGTCGCGGGCGCGATCGGCGTCGTCGGCCCGGTGGAGGAGCTCTACGGCATCGGCGGGCTGCTGCGACCGGTGCTGGCCGAGCAGCTGCTGGCCGCGGCCCGGGAGATCTCGGCGCAGCTGATGTCGACGTGACGCCCCGACTCGCGCGCACGCAGACCCCGACTCGCGCGCACGCAGACCCCGACTCGCGGGAAGCCGCCCGCGAGTCGGGGCGTGCGTGCGCGCGAGTCGGGGGATCGGTGCGGACGTGATCCGGGAGCGGGTCGTCGCGGCCATCGACCAGGGCACCACGTCCACCCGGTGCCTGCTGTTCAACCGGTCCGGGCGGATGCTCGCCGTCGCGCAGCGCGAGCACCGCCAGCACTACCCGGCGCCGGGGCGCGTCGAGCACGACGCGGGCGAGATCTGGCGCAACGTCGGCCGCGTCGTGCCGGCCGCGCTGCGCAGCGCGGGCCTCGGCCCCGACGACCTCGTCGGGCTCGGCATCGCCAACCAGCGCGAGACCACGGTCGTGTGGGACCGGCACACCGGGGTCCCGATCAGCCGTGCGATCACCTGGCAGGACACGCGCACCGACGGGATCGTCGCCCGCCTCGTCGACGACGGGCACGGCGAGCTGATCACCCGGGTGTGCGGCCTGGCGCCCGCCACCTACTTCGCGGGCCCGCGCCTGCGCTGGATCCTCGACCACGTGCCCGGGGCCCGCGCGCGCGCCGAGGCCGGCGACCTGCTGTTCGGCACGATGGAGAGCTGGCTGATCTGGAACCTCACCGGCGGCGCCCGTGGGGGGCGCCACGTCACCGACGTCACCAACGCCAGCCGCACGATGCTGATGGACCTGCGCACGCGCCAGTGGTCCGACGCCCTGCTCGGCATGCTGGCCGTCCCGCGCCGGATGCTGCCGGAGATCCGGTCCAACGCCGAGGTCTACGGCACCTGCACCACGGTGCTGCCGGGGGTGCCGGTGTCCGGGGCGCTGGGCGACCAGCAGGCCGCGCTCGTCGGGCAGACCTGCTTCTCGCCGGGTGAGGTCAAGTGCACCTACGGCACGGGCGCGTTCCTGCTGATGAACACCGGCCCCCGCATCGCCGGGTCGACGCACGGCCTGATCCCGACGGTCGGCTACCTGTTCGGGGACGCTCCCGTGTACGCGCTGGAGGGTGCGATCGCGATGACCGGCTCCCTGGTCCAGTGGTTCCGCGACTCGCTCGGCATGATCGGCACCGCCGCCCAGATCGAGACGCTCGCCGAGACCGTCCCGGACAACGGCGGCTGCTACATCGTGCCCGCGTTCTCCGGGTTGTACTCGCCGCGCTGGCACCCCGACGCGCGCGGGGTGATGGTCGGGCTCACCTCGTTCATCAACCGCGGCCACCTCGCCCGCGCGGTGCTGGAGGCCACCGGCTGGCAGACGCGCGAGGTCGTCGACGCCATGAACCTCGACTCCGGGGTGCCCGTCACCCGGCTCAAGGTCGACGGCGGGATGACGGCCAACCACCTGCTCATGCAGTTCGTCGCCGACGTCCTCGACGTGCCGGTCGAGCGGCCGCTGGGCTCGGAGGCCGTGTCGCTCGGCGCGGCCTATGCCGCGGGCCTCGCGGTGGGCCACTGGTCGGACGTGGAGGTGCTGCGCGGCAACTGGCACCGCGCCGCGGCGTGGGAGCCGGCCATGCAGCCCGGCCTGCGGGAACGCGAGCACGCCAGCTGGGGGCGCGCGGTCAACCGCAGCTACGGCTGGGTCCAGGCCCCGGGCGACTGACCGCCCCGGCCCGGCCCCCGCGAGTCGGGGCCTGCGGGTGCGCGAGTCGGGCTCTCGGTGCGCCCGGGTCACGTACGCACGGCCCACACGGCGTCGTCGATGAGCAGGTCGGCGAGCTCGTCGACGTCCGAGGCGACCTTGAGGGCGCCGGTCAGCTCGCCCGGCTGCGCGTAGCCCCATGCCACGCCGACGGTGCGGACGCCGTGTGCCGCGGCGCCGTCGACGTCGTGGTGGCGGTCGCCGACCATCAGGACCTGCTCGCGCGCGGGGTCCAGGCCCAGCCGCTGCAGCACCGACCCGACGACGGCCGCCTTGCCCAGCCGCCCCGCGGGCTGGTCGGCGCCACCGACGAGCACGAAGTGCCCGGTGATCCCGACGCCGTCGACGATGCGCCGCGCCACCCGTTCCGGCTTCGAGGTGGCGACGGCGAGCCGCAACCCGCCGAGGCGGTCGAGCAGCGCGGGAATCCCCGGGTACAGCGGCGTCTCCGTGGCGGCCACCGCGTCGTAGGTGGCCCGATAGGCGTCGATCACCTCGACCGTCTGCTCGGCGGTGAGGCCCAGCGCCGGGAGGGCGATCTCGAACGGCGGCCCGACGAGCGGCAGCAGCTCCCGCGGGCTACGCGTAACACCGATCGTGGCCAGCGCCGCCGAGAGGTGCCCGGTGATCAGGGCGGCGGAATCGACGAGCGTGCCGTCGAGGTCGAGCAGCGCGGTTCTCACGTCCGCGGAGCCTAACCCGGTGTGGCGCATCCGGCCGTCGTGCGGTAGCCATTGGCCGTGACGGGTGCGGATGGGCGACGGCGGATCACCTCGGCGATGCTGGCGCTGGAGGACGTCGTCGAGGCGGGGATCGGGGCGTTCGCGCAGATCGGCGGCAGGCGCTACCCGATGATCGTCCCGTTCATCGGGCACGGCACCAGCCGGCGGGCCCGGGTCGGGGCGCGCCTGGTGCTGGGGCACCGCAACGCGGAGCCGCCGCCCGCTCCCGCGGCGCTCGTCGGGGACGCCGAACCGTCCCCGCGCTCGCGCCGCGCCGTGCTGCGGGTGAGCCTGGCCCGGTTCCTGACCGTCGAGGTGCCGCGGGCCGCGGTGACGATCCACGCGCCCGGCGGGGACGTCGTCGTGCGGACCGACCGCGACGGGTACGTCGACCACGAGGTGGAGCTGCCCGACGTCGAGCCCGGCTGGCTGGAGATCGGGCTGACCGGGCCCGAGGGGGCCACCGCGACGGCGCGCGTGCTGGTCGTCGACCCGGTGGTCGACGTCGGCGTGATCAGCGACGTCGACGACACGATCCTGCACACCGGCCTCACCCGCGGGCTGGACTTCCTGCGGGCCACCCTGCTCACCGACGTCGAGGAGCGGACCCCGCTGCCCGGCGCGGCTGCCCTCTACCGCGCGCTGGTGGGGAAGGAGGGCAAGCCGGAGCGTCCGGTGTTCTACGTGTCGACGAGCCCGTGGAACCTGCACGAGATGCTGCTGCAGTTCGTGTCGCTGCGCGGGTTCCCGCTCGGACCGCTGCTGCTCACCGACTGGGGCCCGTCGCACACGGGGCTGTTCCGGATCGGCGCGCAGGCGCACAAGCCCGCCCTGGTGCGCCGCCTGCTCGACGAGCACCCGCACCTGCGGCTGGTGCTGATCGGCGACAGCGGCCAGGAGGACCCGGAGATCTACGCCGACATCGCCCGGGACCGCCCGGACCGGGTCGCGGCGATCTACATCCGCCGCATCACCGGTCTCGACCTGGGCCGGGGCGGCGAGATCGAGCGGCTCGCGGCGGAGATCACCGCGCTGGGGGTGCCGATGCTGGCCGTGGACGACAGCGGCGACATCGCCGTCCACGCCGCGGGTCAGGGCCTCGTCGACGACGCCGCGGTGGCCTCGGTGCGGGCCGAGCTCGGCTCGGGGTGACGGTCAGGTCAGCAGCGGCCGGCCACGCGCAGGGACACCAGGTCGAGCACGCGCATCCGGCCCGGGGTGACCGCCGCGCACGTGAGGGGCCGTCCCGCGTCGACGAACCGCTCGTCGAGCTCCACCACGCAGCCCGGGCCGGCCAGCTCCACCCGCCACCGTGTCCCGTTCGACGTGAGCCCGACGGGGCGCAGCGCGTCCACGCCCAGCTCACCCGTGGCGGACCGGGCGTGGTGCTGCGCGGCCTGCACCGCCGGGGGCAGCGAGGACCGGCCCCGCAGCCATCGTGGATCCACCAGGCCGGCCGCGTGGTCCTTCACGAGCGTGACGGCGTCGACGGCGGGCATCCCGCCGTAGACGAACCCGTGCGGGAGCAGCACCAGCGCCGGCGCGAAGCGGCAGCCACCGACGTGCGAGCACTCCCAGGTGCGGTCGGGATCGGCGGCGGCCAGCGCGGCCGCGACGGGGCGGCCGCGCACCGCGCAACAGGTGTCGTGCCGGCCGTGCGCGCACACCAGGTGCAGCGCGTCGTGCGGCTGGCCGGGGTCGTCGAGTGCGGTGACCAGCTCGTCGTCGTGGACGACCGTGCCGGTACGGACCGACTCGCGACCGGGGCGGGAGTCCACGCGGAACCAGCGACGCGACCCGGCCCGGCGCGGGCGGCGGCCCGGCCTGCGCACCAGCAGCACCCGCCCGCCGTGCGCCCCCGCCCACCGGTCGGCGGCGGCGACCACGGCGTCCGGCAGTCCCGACTCGGCGAACGCGACCCGCCCCCACGGCCCCGGGTGCTCGATCAGGAACCAGCGCTCGGCGGGCGGCGCGGTGCCCTCGCGGGCGTCGCCCGCCGCGTCGGCGACCTCGGCGCAGCGCGGACCGGTCACGGCACCAGCACGCCCTCCCGCAGCAGCCGCCGGATCAGCACCAGCTGGTCGGCCTCGTCCATGTCGGGCAGGCTACCGACCGCGTGCGGGTCCCCGTCCAGCAGAACGTGCAGGGCCGGGGCGGTGGTGGCGGGCAGCGCGATCTCGCGGTCGGCCAGCTCGAGCAGCACCCGGTCCCCGCGCGCGACGACGCGATGGCCGAGCCCGAGTCGCCTGCGCACCACGTCACCCGCGGCCAGGCCGGCCGCGAACGACGCACCGGCGACCGGCCGCACCGGTTCGGGCCGGGTGCCGTCCCAGACCCGCTGCCGTACCCGCCGCGCCACGCGCTCCGCCGGTATCCGCGCCACGGCCGCCACCAGGGCGTCCCGGACGGCATCGACGTGCGGGCCCAGCGCCTCGGGATCGGCGATGTCGAGCCCGAGCGGCAGCGAGGCGCGCAGGGCCGGGTCGTCGGCCACCAGCGCGGTCAGCGCCTGCACCAGCGCGTACCCGGTGACGACATGGACGCCGACGGTCAGGTGCGCACAGACGCCGCCGAGCGCGGTGGCGGCGTGCAGCCAGCCTCGCGGCAGGTACAGCGCGTCACCGGGCCCGAGGACGGTGTCGATCACGGGATCGTCGTCGCGGGCGCGGGCGGCGACGGCCGTGGCGTGGTCGCTCCACGGCTGGTCGCGCAACGGGTCGGGGTGCACGGGCGCGTGCACCGTCCAGTGCTTGCGCCCGGCGAGCTGCAGCACGAAGACGTCGTGGACGTCGTAGTGCGCGGAGAAGCCCTGTGACGACGGCGGGGTGACGTAGGCGTTGACCTGCACGGGATGCCCGAGCTCGCTGCCGAGCCGGGTAGCGAAGTCGATCAGCGGGGGCCACAGCCGGTGCAGGGCCTGCAGCACGACGGTCGTGCCGTCGGCGAACAGCGCGGCGACGCGGTCCTCGCGCACCTGGTCACCGACCTCCGCGCCCGCGCCCCCGGGCCCGGTGAACGACCCGGAGTCGAGCACCGCACCGTGGCGGGCCAGGCGCAGGAACGGGGTGCGCAGGCCGCGGCGCGACAGCAGCTCGTCGACGCCGTCGAGGTCGAGCAGGTCCCGGAACGCCGCGCGGTCGGCGCCGCGGGTGAGCAGCGGGGCGCGGCCCCAGTGCTCGGTGGCGAAGGTGCCCGCGTCGACGCCGGTGGCCCGGCGCAGGGCCGACCCGTGCCCCCGGGCGGTCCCGGTAGCGTCGGCCGGGTGGACATCCGTGAATCCGGGCGCCTCGCCCGCAGCCTCGAACCCCTGCACGCCATGTGCTACTTCGCCCCGGAGACCGAGCAGCACCTGACCGCGGTGGGGCTCAAGCCGGGCCGGATGAGCTACTTCGCCGGCCGCTCGGCCCCGATGGGGGCGGTGTTCCCGGGCGTCGTGGCGGCGACCTTCTACAACTTCAACCCCGAGCTGGTGGCCCGCAGCATCCCGGCCGCGTGGTCGATGGCCACCCCTGCGGTCCTGGTCACGGCGCGGTTCGCCGCCGTCGACGCCGCGCTGCGCCGGATGCTGGGTGACGACGTCGTGGCCTCGCCCGCGGTGGCGGAGGCGGCCGCACTTGCCCGGCGCGCGGCCGAGGGGTGCACGGTGGAGGGCCGGGCGCTCGCCGCCGCGCATCTCGACCTGGACTGGCCCACCGAGCCGCACCTGGTGCTGTGGCACGCGCTGACGATCCTGCGCGAGCACCGGGGCGACGGTCACATCGCGGTGCTGGTCGGGGCCGGTCTGGACGGGCTGGAGGCGCTGGTCTCCTACACGGCCACGGGCCGGGGGTTCGTCACGTCCTTCGCGATGGCCAGCCGCGGCTGGTCGCAGGAGCAGTGGGACGCCGCCGTCGTCCGGCTGGCCGAGCGGGGTCTCCTGACCGCGGCCGGCGAGCTCACCGCCGACGGCACGGCGCTGCGCAAGCGCATCGAGGACGACACCAACCGGCTCGGGGCCGACCCGTGGATCCACCTCGGCGACGACGGCGCCGCCCGCCTGGGCGAGATCGGCGGCGGGCTGGTGCGGTCGCTGCTCGCGGCGGGATGCTTTCCGGACGGGGTCTTCGCGTCCCGCTGAGTCCTCACGTCCCGCCGGGTCTTCGCGTCGCTGACGTCGCGTCGACCGGGCATCAGCGGGGCAGGCCCGCTCCGCCCAGCGGGGTGAGGTCCACCAGCTCCGGCGGCCCGGCGAGCAGCTCCAGCACCTCGCCGATGCCGACCTCGCCGAGCTCGCCGGACAGCGCGCGGTCCGAGGCGTCGGCGTCGGCCCAGACCTCGGTGACCCAGACGGTGTCGCTCTCGTCGGCCGAGGAGTTGATCAGGTAGAGCTCGCAGCCGGGTGCGTCGCGCAGGCCGTCGGCGACCCGGAGCAGGGTGTCGGCGAGCGCGGCGCCCCGCCCGGGCTGAGCCACCATCCGCACGTACCGGCCGACCCGGCCACTGCGCTCAGTCATCCTCCGACCGTAGCCGCCGCGTGGACGGCACGGTCGCGGGGGAGCGCGACGGGCGCTTCCGGACCGCCGGGCGGTACGCATGTGGGTGAAATCGTTCGCCGGGTCGAAGCGCCGGCCGGTTCGCCCGGTCCTGGAGCGACAGGCGGTTACCATCGGATCACTCGTTCGTGAAGATCTGTCAGGCGTACGCATGATGTGCTCGGGACGAGCGTGCGCGAGTATCGGCAATCGGCTGTGGGGGTGGTCCGAACGATGTCCGAGGAATCCCGTCCGGGTACGCGACGCGACACCACCGAGTCCCAGGACGCGTTCGACGACGACCTGCTCGTGGAGGCGGCGCGGGCCGGCTGGCTCCGCGACGACGCCTCCGCCGACCCGCTCGCCCGGCTGCTGGCCCAGCTTCGCACGTGCGCCTCGGGGACCTGCGGGTGCGGCGCCCGCGACGCGTGCGGTGTGCGCGACCTGCACACCGGCCACCACCCCCGGTAGCGCGCGGGACACGCATCAGTCGAGGCAGAACTCGTTGCCCTCGGGATCGGCCATGACGATGTGCCCGGTGCTCATCGGCGGTGCGGGCTCGTGGCGCCGCACCCGCGTCGCTCCCCGGGCGACCAGCCGGTCGCACTCGGTCTCCAGCGCGGACATGCGCGCCTCTCCCTGCAGCCCCGGAGCGGCGCGGACGTCGAGGTGGATCCGGTTCGTCGCGACCTTGCCCTCCGGGACCTGCTGGAAGAACAGCCGCGGGCCGCGCCCGTCCGGGTCCTCGATGGCGGATCGCGTGTTGCGCCGGTCCTCGGGGACGCCGATCCCCGCGAGGAACTCGTCCCACGCGGCCAGCGGGTCGGCACCCTCGGGCAGGTCCACCCCCGGCGGGCCGGGATGGACGTAGCCCAGCACGTCGCGCCAGAAGGTCGACAGCGCCCGCGGGTCGTAGGCGTCGACGGTGACCTGGACGTGGCGGCTCATCGGGATGCTCCGTCCGTGTGCAGGTACAGGTCGCGCAGCAGGCAGACCTCGGAGAGGTGGTGGATCAGCTCGCGGTGGATGTGCAGCACCAGATCGGCCATGGGCGCGTCGGGGTAGGGCTCGCGCTCGCCGACGGCGACCCGCAGGCCGTCCTCGCCGAGACCGCGTACCCCGGCCAGCCAGGTGTCGAGCTGCGCGTGCAGCTGATCGAGCGCGGTGGCGGCGCCGCCCGCGTACGGCCAGGTCTCGTAGGAGGCGGGCGGTGCGCCGAAGTGCGACGCGTTGCGCATGGCGAGCACGCCGACGATGACGTGACCCAGGCGCCAGGCGATCGTGGTGAAGGGGGCGGGCGCCGGCTCGGGGAAGGCGTAGTCGATCCGGAACCCACCGGCTCCGAACTGCGCGGGCGCCGCCGGGTCGCCGTGGGGTCGCACGCTCCATGCGTCGGGCACCGGCGCCCAGAGGTACTCCCCGTCGGTGAGGCCGTGGAGCCGGTCGCGGATCTGGTGGTCCCAGTGGAACTCCCACTGCGCGCGCAGCGTCCGGTTCCAGTCGAGTTCGTCGGCGTTCATGGCACCACCCTCACACCGATAGCGGACAGAATCGCTCCGCTATGTCCGGCAGGGTGACCCGCATGACCGGTGACGAGCGGGGCACGACGGAGCGCGTGCTCACCCTGCTCGGGCTCCTGCAGCAGCGCCAGGTCTGGACGGGCACCGAGCTCGCGGCCCGGCTCGGGGTCACCCCGCGCACGGTGCGGCGCGACGTCGAGCGGCTGCGCACGCTCGGCTATCCGGTGCAGGCCGGCCCGGGCGTCGGAGGCGGCTACCGGCTCGGCCCGGGGCGGGACCTGCCCCCGCTGCTCCTCGACGACGACGAGGCGATCGCCACCGCGGTGTCGCTGCTCGTCGGCGCGGGCGGCGCGGTGGCCGGGGCCGGTGATGCCGCGCTGCGCGCGCTGACCAAGCTCGACCGGGTGCTGCCCGTCCGGCTGCGACACGCGGTGCGCACGCTCTCCGGGTCGGTGGAGTCCTTCGACGGGGGCCGCACGCCGGTCGATCCCGACCTGCTGATGACGCTGGCCAGGGCCTGCCGCGACGAGGTCGAGACGGGCTTCGACTACCCGTCGGGGAGCGAGGTGCGGCGCCGGCGGGTCGAGCCCCACCGCCTGGTCGCCTCGGACCGCCACTGGTACCTGCTCGCCTACGATCTCGCCCGCGACGACTGGCGCACCTTCCGCGTCGACCGGATCACGGCGGCGGCCGCGAGTTCCTGGCGCTTCCGCCCGCGCGACGCGCCCGACGCGGCGGCCTACGTGCAGGAGGGCGTGGCGAGCCGGGTCTACCCGCACCAGGCGCGCTTCCTGGTGCACGCCCCGGCCGCGACGGTGCGCGCGCAGATCCCGGCCGGAGCGGCCGTCGTGCGACCGCGGTCCGGCGCGCGCTGCGAGGTGCGCAGCGGCGCGGGCTCCCTCGACGTCGTGCTCCTGCACGTGCTGCTGCTCGGGCACGACTTCGAGGTGCTCGACCCACCGGAGCTGACGGGCCGCTGCCGGGAGCTGGGGGAGCGGCTGCTGTCGGCCGGTGGGCGCCCCGGACCGGGGGAGGCCTGAGCGGCGCGCTCGCCGGCGCGGGGTGGCCCTCCTGCCGTGGCGGCGCCGGGGACCGGCCCACGACCGGGCCCACGCCGGGGGCGTGGGCCCGGTCGGTCGCCGTCAGCTGGCGTTGACCTTCGGCATGATCTCGTCGTTGATCCGCTTGAGGTCGTCCATGGTCTTGGAGGTCGGCACGTCCCGGAACGGCGGCCAGATGAGCGGCATGGTCATGCCGGCCTCCTTGTAGGCCTTGAGCCGGTCCTCGATCTGCTGGGCGGTGCCCGCCAGCAGGTTGGTGACCTTGCCGTTGTCGCTCTGGTCCATCGGCTCGTCGGTGATGACGGTCCAGATCATGGAGCACATCTCGAAGTTGTCGGGGAAGCCGCGGCCGAGCTCGTTCAGCTCGCGCTCCATCTCGCCCTTCCAGCGCTTGATGTCCTCGGGGGAGTCCTGGATGCCGATCCAGCCGTTGAGGCCGTACTTCGCGATGCGCTTGGCCGACCGCTTGGGGTCCTGCAGGCCGGAGAAGAAGATCGGCAGGGGGTCCTGGACCGGCTTGTGGCCGAAGCCGGAGAGCTCGAAGTCGGCGAACTCGCTGTGGTGCTCGTAGAGCTCGTTGTTCCAGATGCCCTGCATGATCTCCAGGGTGTCGCGCACGTGGGCGTGCCGGCGCGGGAACAGGTGCGGGACGCTGGCCGCGGCGAACTCCTCGGGCATCCAGCCGGAACCGACGCCGACGTTGAGCCGTCCGCCGGAGAGGTGGTCGACGGTGGCCAGCTCCGTGGCGAGCACGGCAGGCCCGCGGAACGGGGTGTTGGTGATGCTCATGCCGATCCGCAGCTTCGTGGTCTTGGCGGCCAGCCAGGGGATCAGCGGCCAGCCCTGGAACCACTTGCCCCGCGAGATGACGGGCAGGCCGCTGGGCAGCCCTGCCATCATGCCGAACGGGTACTCCATCTCGGCCCGGTCGGACTTCTCCGGGACGATGACGCGGTCGAGAGTCCACACCGAGTCGAAGTCGAGGTCCTCGGCCAGCGCCGTGAGGTCCTCGAGTTCCTTGACGGTCACCTCGTCGCGGAAGTTCGGAAGGTAGAGAGCGAGCTTCATGTGTTCGGCCTCCTCGGGGCTCATCGTCGAGCGGTCGTGCGCCCTGGGCGTCCGGACGACGCCGAGGCGGACACTGGCACGCAGTGTGCTCGGGCCACCTCAACCAGGTCTCACCTGGATCTCAACGCACCGTCAACTGCGCAGGCCACCGGGGCCGGAACGGGAGCGGCGGCGCCCGGCCGGGCCGTCGACGCGGTGGTCGGCACCGCCCGCCACCTCTATCTTCCAGGCATGGACGCTCGCACGGTGAGGTGCCGCCGATGACCGACACGCTCTGGAGCCCGACGGCGGACCGCATCGAGAACTCCGCGTTGCGCGCGTACCTGGACTGGCTGGAGGCGCGCGAGGGGCGGCCGTTCGTCGACCACGACGCCCTGCACGCCTGGTCGATCGAGGACATCGACCGGTTCTGGACCTCGGTGGTCGACTACTACGGGGTCGGGTTCTCCACGCCGTGGACGCAGGTGCGCACCGCCGAGGACATGCCCCGCACCCGCTGGTTCACCGGGGCGCGGCTGAACTGGGCGCAGCACGCGCTGCGCCACGGGGCCGAGGACGCCCCGGCGCTGGTGTGCGTCCAGGAGGGCGGCGGGGCCGCCCGGGAGATCACCTTCGGTGAGCTGCGCCGATCGGTCGCGGCGGCGGCGGGCTGGCTGCGGCGGGCGGGGGTGCGGCCCGGCGACCGGGTCGGGGCCTACCTGCCCAACACCGAGCACGCGGTGATCGGCGCGCTGGCCACCGCCGCCGTCGGCGCGGTGTGGGCCTGCTGCTCCCCGGACTTCGGAGCCGACGGCACCATCGGCCGCCTCGCCCAGCTCGAGCCCGTCGTGCTCATCGCGGCGGACGGCTACCACTGGAACGGCAAGGAGATCGACCGCGGCGACGTCGTCGAGCAGCTGCGTGCGCAGCTGCCGTCGGTGCGCCACGTCGTCCACGTCCCGTACGTGTTCGACCGCCCACATCCGGGGGGCACCACCGCGTGGGACGAGCTGCTGGCCGTCGACGCGCCGCCGGAGTTCGAGCAGGTGGAGTTCTCGCACCCGCTGTGGGTGCTGTTCACCTCCGGCACCACCGGCCTGCCCAAGGGCCTGGTGCACGGGCACGGCGGGATCACCCTGGAGGGCCTGAAGTGGGCGGGGCTCTACGCCGGGATGCGGCCGGGCGAGCGGATGTTCGCGTTCACCTCCACGGGCTGGGCCCTGTGGAACATGCAGATCAACACGTTGATGCACGGCGCGGGCATCGTGCTGTACGAGGGCAGCCCGGGCTTCCCCGCCGGCGCGGTGTGGGAGGTCGCGTCGCGCACCCGCGCGCAGGTCGTGCTGATCGGCGCCGCCGTGATCATGGCGACGGCGAACACCGGGGTCCGCCCGAACGAGGAGCACGACCTGAGCCGGTTGCGGCACGTCATGGTGAGTGGCTCGGCCCTGCCCCCTGCCGGCTACCACTGGCTGCTGGAGAACGTCGGCGGGGACCTGCGCATCGACTCGACCAGCGGCGGCACCGACATCTCCGGCGCCTTCGTCGGCGCCAACGAGTACACCCCCGTCCGGGCGGGCCGGATCGGCGGCGCGCTGGCGGGCGTCGACTGCGCGGCCTGGGACGAGGACGGGAAGCCGGTCGTCGACGCGGTGGGCGACCTGGTGATCACCCAGCCGATGCCGTCGATGCCGGTCCACCTGTGGAACGACCCGGACGCCGTGCGCTATCGCGAGTCCTACTTCGACACCTGGCCCGGCGTGTGGCGCCACGGCGACTGGGTGGTGATGCACGCCGACGGCAGCGTCTCCATCCACGGCCGGTCGGACTCGACGCTCAACCGCCAGGGCGTGCGGCTGGGCAGCAGCGACTTCTACGACGTGCTGGAACCGATGCCGGAGATCGCCGAGGCACTGGTGATCGGCCTGGAACTGCCCGACGACGGCTACTGGCTCGGGCTGTTCGTCGTCCCGGCGCCCGGGCAGGCGGTCGACGACGCGCTGAGACAGGAGATCGTCCGCACGCTGCGGACGCGGCTGACCGCGCGCCACGTGCCCGACGAGATCGTCGAGGCACCCGCGGTGCCGCACACCCTGTCGGGCAAGAAGCTGGAGGTGCCGATCAAGAAGCTGCTGGCCGGGCGGCCGCTGGAGAAGGCCGCCAACCTCGCGTCCGTCGACGATCCCGACGCGCTGCACTGGTACGCGCGGTTCGCCGCCGAGCGGGCCGGTGGCGCGTGAGGCTGGGCGCGACGCTCGCCCACCTGTCCCCGGGCCCGCCCCCGCCCACCGCGGAGTGGTCGAGGCGACTGGTGGGGGCCGGGTTCGAGAGCCTGTGGATCCACCAGGTGATCGGCCGCGGCTACCTGGTGCCGGACCCGTTCGTGGCGCTGGCGGTGGCCGCGAGCGTCACCGAGGGCGTCGAGATCGGCACGGCCACCGTGCAGGTCCCGCTGCACCACCCCGCCGCGCTCGCGCACAAGATCCTCTCGCTGATGGCGGTGTGCGGCGACCGGCTGACCCTCGGCGTCAGCCCCGGCTCGACCGAGGTCGACTTCGCCACCCTGGACCGTGACCACGCCGCACGCTTCCGCACGTTCCGGGAGAACCTGCCGAGGGTCCGCGACCTGATCACCCGCGGCGGGGACGCCCACGCCGACCTCGGCCCCGCCCCGGCCAGGGTCCCCCCGATCCTGCTCGGCTCGTGGGGGCGGAACGTGGAGCGGGCCGCCCGCGAGTTCGACGGCTGGCTGGCCTCGGGCTACCGGACCACCGCCGACCAGATCGTCGAGGCCCACGAGCGGTTCCGGGCCGCCGGCGGCGGGCGGGCGATCGTGTGCGCCATCCCGGTGGGCGATGACCTCGGTCCCGTGGGCGATCAGCTCCGGCGCTACGCCGACGCCGGGTTCGACGACGCCGTCGTGGTGATCGAGCCGGACGGGCCGTCCCCGGAGCAGGTCCGGGCGCTGCTGCCCTGACGACGTCCGCGACCCGAGCCGGCGGCCGGCCACCGGGCGGGCGGCCCACCTCCCTCGCGCGGGGAACCGCCCACGGGTCGGCGCGCGTCTGCGCCGCCGACGCGCGCCGCCCGGTCAGCGCAGGCCCCGGGACCCGCACCCGGACGACATCGGCCGGCGGAACGACGCCGGGGACCGGCCGGTGTGGCGACGGAAGACGGCCACGAACGAGCTGGTCGTCTCGTAGCCCACCGCACGGGCGACGGTCTTGACCGGGACCCGCTCGGCGAGCAGCAGCAGCGCGGCCCGCAACCGGACCTGGGTCCGCCACCTGGCGAACGGCATCCCCGTCTCCTCGGTGAACGCCCGGGACAGCGAGCGGACGCTGGAGCCGACCGCGAACGCCCACTGGCCGAGGGTCCGGGTGTCGCCGGGGTCCGCGACGATCGTGTCCGCCACCTCGCGGGCCCGGACGTCGACCGGCATCGGCAGGTGCACCGTGGTGCCTGAGACCGGCTCCAGCAGGTCGTAGACCAGGGCCTCGGCGTGGGCGCGGGAGTCGATCGCGAGCGGGCCTCCGGACGGTCCGGACTCCAGGAACAGCAGGAGCTGGCGCAGCAGCGGCGTGATGGACACGACCGTCGGTTCCGGGAAGGCCAGTGGGCACAGCTCCGGCGGGAGATGGACCCCGGCCATCAGGCCGTGTTCCCGCGCGCTCGTCGCGTGCACGACGCCCGCGGGCACGAAGAGCGCCTGTGGGGGAGGCAGGATCCAGCTCCGGTCCTCGATGTCGACCATCAGCACGTCCTCCGGCGCCCACACCAGCTGGTGGTCGTCGTGCGTGTGGGCCTCGGTCCGCCCGCCGAGGGAGATCCGGTACCGCAGGATCGAGATGGCGGCCGCCGTCATCGGTGGCCTCCCTCCTGGCCGGATCGCCACATCATCTGGCCGCACCGCTCGCAACCGTCCTGCCAGACTACGTGCTCAGCTTAGGCAGGCCTAATAAGAGGGGAGTGCATGCGATGCTGACCCGTCGGCGAGTACTGATCGGGCTGGGCGGCACGGTGGGTGCGGTCGCGCTCGGCGGATGTTCCGGCGGGGACGGCTCCCCCGCCCCGGCCGAGGGAGGGTCCGCGGGCCGCGTGCCGATCACGAACAGGTACGGGACCTACGAGATCCCGCTCGACCCGCAACGGCTGGTCCTCATGGAGAACCGACGGGAGCTGGAGATCGCCACCGCGATCGGGCTGACCCCGACGGCGGTGGGCTACTTCTTCGAGTTCGAGGGCGGCGCCGCACCGTGGGTGGCGCCATGGGTGCCGTACGAGCCGACGGGTGCCGAGCAGACCTTCGAGTCCTTCGCCACCAACACCGAGTCGCTGCTGGCGATGCGACCCGATCTGATCCTCAGCGGAGCGAACTGGCTCGACGCGTCCGACCCGCCGTACTGGTCCTACGGCGCCCTGTCCAGGGTCGCGCCGGTGGTGCCCGTGGGACTCGTCGACACGGACTGGCGGGAGGACCTGCGCCAGGTCGCCGGCTGGATGCAGCGGACCGACGCGCTGGACCGGACGCTCGCCGAGTTCGCCGAACTGCGCGACTCCATCAGGTCCAGGTACGCCGGGACGCTCGGCACCGCGCAGGTCGCGATGGGATCCGCCGAGGATCCGGCGCTCTGGTTGGCCGACCTCGACTCCGGGACCCCGGCGAGCCTGGCCCTGCAGGAGCTGGGCGGGTCGCTGATGCCGTTCCGCGACGCCGGTGCGGTCGACAACGGCTGGCTCACGCTCTCCCCGGAACGGATCGGTGAGCTCGAGGGTGCGGACGCCGCCCTGATCTGGGGGCCGGACCAGCCGTCGCGCGACGCCCTGACCTCGAACCCGCTCTGGGCGGAGGTCCCTGCCGTCGCCGAGGACCGGGTGATCGTCTCCGAGCAGAACGTCGGCTCCGGCCACCTCTACACGGTCATGGAGTGCATGCGGCTGTGGGACCGGGTGTACGAGCGGCTCGGCTGACCCCGTGAGGTGGGGGTGGCGACCGGGAGCGGGTCGGTCGCCGGCCACGCGGCCGAGTCGATCAGGATCACGCCACCGGTGCGCACCGCCGACACGGTCGAAGCGGGTCGCCGTGCCGGGCGGGCCCGGATCGAGCCAGCCGGGGACGCCGTCTCGGCCGGCGTGCCGCACGGCCCAGGTAGCCGCGTCCTCGTGACACGTACGGTGGCGGGTGGGCACCCACCGGTGCTGCACCTGCCGGGCGCGAGTTCCGGCGGACCCGACGGCGGAGGTTCGATGACCGGCCCGATCGACAGCGTGCTGCGCACCGGGCTGCACCACCGGACACCACGGATCGCGGCGGTCGTGCGGGTGGTCGCGGGCGTCCTGTTCGTCTGGTTCGGGATCCCGAAGTTCACCGACCACGCCGGCTGGGTGGCCGGCTTCGGCTCCTACGGTCTGCCCGAGTCGAGCCTGCTCGTGTACGGCACCGGGCTGGCCGAGGTGCTCGGCGGGCTGGCGCTGGTGGTCGGCGTGGGCGTCCGGGTGGTCGCGGTGCTGCTGGCGCTCGTCATGGCCGGGGCGGTGGTCAGCGGAGGGTTCGTCGGGGGCAGCGTCTCCTCGCTCACCCTGGCCCCGGCGCTGCTGGTCGCGTCGGTGTTCGTGGCCTGGTCCACCTACGGATCGGGGGCGGGCACCGCGACGGCGACCGAGCGGCGGCGTGGTCGGTAGCTGCGGTCCGCCCGTCGAGCGTCGTGAGGTCGTCGTCGTCGGTACCGGGTTCGGGGGCCTCGCCGCGCTGATCCGGCTGCGCGGGCAGGGCCATGACGTGCTGGCCGTCGAGCAGGCCGACCGGATCGGCGGGACGTGGCGGGACAACTCCTATCCCGGGGCGGGCTGCGACGTGCCGTCGTCGCTCTACTCCTACTCGTTCGCGCCGAACCCCGACTGGAGCGCCCGCTACGCCGGGCAGGCGGAGATCCTCGACTACCTGCGCCGCACGGCGGACCGCTTCTCCGCCACCCGCAGCATCCGTCTCGGCACCCGGCTGCTGCGTGGTGACTGGGACGAGGACGAGCGCCGGTGGCGGTTGGAGACCTCGACGGGCCCGATCTCCGCGCGTTGGCTGGTGGCCGCGGGCGGCACGCTGCACGAGCCGGCCTGGCCGGACCTCCCCGGCCTCGACACCTTCCGCGGCACGGTCTTCCACAGCTCGCGCTGGCGGCACGACCACGATCTGCGCGGCCGCCGGGTGGCCGTCGTCGGCAGCGGCGCGTCGGCGCTGCAGTTCGTCCCGCGGATCGCCCCGCGGGTCCGCCGCCTGGTGCTGTTTCAGCGCAGCCCGCAGTGGGTGCTGCCGCGGTTCGACCGGTCGGTCACCGGTCTGGAGCGCCGGCTGTTCCGGCGGTTCCCGGCCGCCCAGCGGGTGGCGCGGCTGGGCGTCTACCTCGCCGCCGAGGCGGTGGCGCTCGGGGTGCGGCACCGGTGGTTGCGCCCCCAGCTGACCTGGCTCGCGCGCCGCAACCTGCGGCGCACCGTCACCGATCCGGCGCTGCGGGCGCGGCTGCTGCCCTCGGAGGACATCGGCTGCCGGCGGCTGCTGCGGTCCAACACCTGGTACCCGACGTTGACCCGGCCCGATGTCACGGTCGCCGGTGACGTCCGCGAGGTCCGGCCGGGGTCGGTCGTCGACGGCGACGGTCGCGAGCACGCCGTCGACACCCTGATCCTGGCCACCGGCTTCCACGCCGCGGAGCCGCCGGTCTTCCGGCTGCTGCACGGCGCCGACGGCGCGTCGCTGGCCGAGCGGTTCGCGGCCACCGGTGCCCGGGCGCACCTCGGCACGACCGTGGCGGGCGCGCCCAACCTCTTCCTGCTCGCCGGCCCCAACTCCACCGTGCAGACCTCGTCGGTGACGGTGCTGGAGGCGCAGGTCGACCACGTCGCAGCCGCCCTGTCGGCCGCCCGCGACGTGGGCGCCGACCGGGTGGAGGTGCGGCCCGAGGTGGCCCGCGCCGGCGAGCAGGAGGTGCGGCGGCGGCTCGTCGACACGGTGTGGGCGAGCGGCTGCCGGGCCTGGTACCTCGACCGGCGGGGCCGCAACACCACGAACTGGCCGGGGACCACCACGGAGCTGCGGCGGCGGCTGCGCCGGTTCGACCTCGCGAGCTACCTGTTCGACCGCACGGAACGGGAGCCGTCGGAGGTGGGCCCCCGGGACCGGTGACCACCGGCGCCCGACTCCCGGACCACCCGCACCGCCCGGCGGAGCGTCGCGACGATCGGCGACGGGTCGTCGATCCGGGTGCACAGCGAGATGGGGCAGGGCTCGGCGTCGGTGACGGGGAGGAAGACCACCTCCGGATGGCGGTAGCTGTCCATCACGGAGCTGCCGGTGATCGCGATGGCCTCGCCGGAGCCCGACGGTCCCGGCACGGACCGCCTCCGCCTGGTCGGGCCAGGGCAGCTGCACGAGCTGCACCGACACCGCGGGGACGTCGCGCTGCACGAGGTCGAGGATGCGCCGGGTGTGGGTGCCGGTCGCAGCGGTCATGAACCCAGCCGCAGGACCCCGTCGGCGGCGCGGCGGTGTGCCTCGACGGCGGCGACGGCCCGGTCGGCGGCGGCCAGCGCCGTACGCGCGTCGGGGAGGAATCGGTGGCCCGCCTCGGTGGGCACGACCGGGTGCGCGACGCGGTCGAGCAGTTCGGCCCCGACCTTGCGCTCCAGCGTGCGGATCTGCTTGCTCAGCGCGGGCCCGCTGACGTAGAGCCGCGCCGCGGCCCGGCCGAAGTGCCCCTCGTCGACGACGGTCACGAGGTAGCGCACGAGATGCAGGTTGAGGTCCGCGCCGGTACGGGACACGCCCGCCAGCCTCGACCGCATGAGCCGCTACGAGCACGAGTTCGTGAACATGTTCGCCGGGTTGGAGAACCAGCTCGACGGCATCGACAACCCCCGCCACCGCGCGATCTTGAAGAACTACCGCCGCCACGGTCTGCTGGAGGTGGCCGGGCGCTACAAGGAGCTGCTCGCCCCGGACATGACCGTCGAGCACCCGCACTACCGGCTGCACGAGGGTGGCCAGACGATCGTCCTCGACGGGATGGAGCAGGTCGTCGGGTTCTACGAGTCGCTGATGGCCGCGAACGCGATCGTCATGTGGGTGGCCGAGCAGGACATCGCGGTCAACGACCACGGGTTCTCCGGCGAGGTCGTGTTCAACGCGTTCGTCTCGGCCCCGATGCTCGGCGACAGCGCCTTCTCCGACATCCGCGCCGGCGACGACCCGGGGGAGATGTACCTGCTGCGGCGCACCCTGGCGTTCGTCTGGCCCTACGACGAGCGGGGCCGGATGATCGGGGAGCACGTCTACGAGGACGGGGCGTCCCGCGAGATCACCCGGCCCGACCCGCCGACGTCATCACCGCCGCCCGCGCCGCCGAGCTGCTGGCCCCCGAGATCGACCGGGTGCTGCCGTGAGCGGCGGGCGCCTGGCCGGCAAGGTCGCGCTGATCACCGGCGGGGCGCGCGGGCAGGGCCGCTCGCACGCCGTCCGCCTCGCCGAGGAGGGCGCCGACGTCGTGCTCGTGGACCTGTGCGCCCCGGTCGACTCGGCCCCGTACCCGATGGCCGAGGCCGCCGACCTCGACCGGACGGTGACACTCGTCGAGGCCCTCGACCGCCGGGTGCTGGCCGTCCGGGCCGACGTCCGCGACCTGGCCGCCCTGCAGGCCGCGGTCGCCGACGCGCTCACCACGTTCGGCCGGCTCGACGTCGTCGTCGCCAACGCCGGGATCGCCGGCTACGCCCCCGCGCTGGAGATGGACGAGGCCACCTGGCAGGAGATGATCGACATCAACCTGACGGGGGTGTGGAAGACGGTCCGGGCGGCCGCCCCGGCCCTGGTCGGGGCGGCCGCCCCGGCCCTGGTCGACGGCGGCCGGGGCGGGGCGATCGTGCTCACCAGCTCGGTCGCCGGGCTCATGGGCTTCCCGAACCTGGCCCACTACTGCGCGGCCAAGCACGGGCTGGTGGGGCTGATGAAGGTGCTGGCCGTCGAGCTCGCGCCGCACTCGATCCGCGTCAACTCCGTGCACCCCACCAACGTCGACACCGACATGATCCAGAACCCGGCCATCCACAGCCTGTTCAGCGGGGTGCCCGACGCCGACCCGGCCACGGCCGCCGCCGCGATGAAGAGCATGCACGCGCTGCCCATCCCGTGGGTCGACCCGGCCGATATCAGCAACGCGGTGGCGTGGCTGGTCTCCGACGAGGCCCGCTACGTGACCGGCGTCGCCCTGCCCGTCGACGGCGGGATGACCGCGCCGTTCAAGATCCCGCACGCCGTGCGCTGATCCCGCGGCGGGCTACCCGTCCCCGAGGAGCGCGCGTTCGACGACGTCGAGGAACGCCGTGGCGCCCAGCGCCGACTCCCCGAAGATGTCGCTGGTGAGCTCGACGACGTGACCGTTCTCGACCGCCGGGAGCGACCGCCACAGCGGCTGGGCCTCCAGTACCTGTACGCCGCTGCGATCGGTGTCGCCGGACTCGCCGGCGCCGAGGAGGACGAAGACGACGTCGGCGTCGAGCACGCCCAGGCGCTCGTAGGAGATCTCGGCACGGCCGCGTACGAGCCCGTCCGCCTCACCGAGCAGGGTGTCGACGGCCGGTGCCGGCGTCAGGCCCAGCTCGTCGGTCAGCGTCACCGGGGCGTGACCGGAGGTCGGGCCGAAGAGCAGGAAACCCGAGGCGTAGGGCTCCACGAACGCCCACCGCCGGCCCGCCCAGTCGGCCCGCAGCCGCTCACGCAGGGCCGCGGCCTCGGTGTCGAACCGGGCGATCCACTCCTCGGCGGCCCGGGACCGGTCGAACTGGGCGCCGTTGACGCGCAGGACCTCACGCCACGGCACGTTCCGGAAGTCCGCGCCGCGCGAGTACTCGTAGGTGACGACCGGGGCGACCTCCTCCAGGGCGCTGTAGGGGGCGATGGCGTCGCTGGTGTCGGAGCCGAAGACCCCCGCGATGATGACGTCCGGGCGCAGGGCGGCCAGCTGCTCGATGTTGACCTCGGGTTGGCTCTCGATCCGGGCCACGCTCTTCACCTGGGGGAAGGCGTCGACGACGTAGGCGGGGAACGGCGCGGCCGCGACGCCGCGCTCACTCGCTCCCGCGATCAGCGGCAGGCCGAGCACCAGCGCGTTGGCCGTGTCGTGGGTGAACAACGCCACCACGCGGGCCGGCTCGGTCGGGATCTCGACCGGTCCTCGCGGTGTCGTCACCGTTCGCGTCGCCGGCCCGGCCGGGGTGGGCGGCGCCGGTGGCCCGTTCCCGGCGCAGCCCGCCACCAACCCGGCGGTGGCGATCAGCTGGAGGAACCGCCGCCGGGTCGCGTCGGCGTCGATGTCGCCGCTCCGGGAGGGGGTGCACGAAGCGAGGGTGGTGTCACTGGGCATCGTCGGCTTCTCCATGACGTGTGAACGCGGCAACGGCGGACAACGGACAGGAGAATTTTAAGCAGGATAGCCTCACCTAATCAACGGATCAGTCACAGGATCGATCCCGGCCGAGGGGCACGACCGAGGGGGTGCCGGAGACCGGGTCGGCCACCACGAGGCAGCGCAGCCCGAAGACCTCCTGCACCAGATCCGCGGTGACGATGTCCGACGGCGCGCCCTCGGCGACGACGGTCCCCTTCTTCATCGCGATCAGGTGGTTGCTGTGGTCCCTGCTCAAGCGCTAGCCGTAGCTCTCGCAGCCGCGGCCGTCGTTGTCGTCGCCGTCGAGCCGGAACTCGTCCGGGCCGCTGACGATCACCAACTTCCGGATGTCCCCGCAGTCGAGGTCCGGACCGTCGGGCACGCATGGCGTGTAGCTGGGATGGCAGTTCTGCTCGACCGGCTCCGGCTCGACCACGGGGGCCGGTTCCGGTGCCGGACGCCGCGGGGGATCGGGTGCCCGCCGCACAGGCGGATCCGGGGCAGCCTTCGGGCCGGGCGTGGTCGCGGTGGTGGACGGCGCCGGATTGGTGGACGTGGCCGGGGTGCGCCGCGTGCACACTCTCGGGCCCTCATCGAGGCGACGCAGCTGCGCGGTGTACGTGGCGGCCGCGTCGCCACCCTCGTAGACCTCGGTGTGGTCGAACCGGATCATCGAGGTCCCGAAGTCCAGGCCGTTGGTGGTCGTGACGTAACGCAGGTGACGCCCGTAGCTGTCGCGGTCGACCCCGGGCTCGTTCCGCAGGCCCACCGGTTTCCCCACGGGCAGCAGGCGGAGGGCGTCCGCGCGTGCCTGCCGTCCGGAGTGGGTGGTCATCTCGCACGAGTTGATGCCCAGCACGCGCACGACCTGCCCGTCGGTCATCCGGAAGGTGTCGCCGTCGAACACGGAAGCGATCACGGCCGTCGAGACGACGGCGGCGGTCGAGCCCCCGGACCTCGCCGCCCCTGGCGTGGACGCCGACGGCTCGCTCGGAGTAGGGGCGAGGGAAGCGGCCGCCGCCGCTGCTTCACGGGAGGCCGGACCGACCGGTCCGTCCTGGTCCTCGCCGAGGTTGTTGCATGCGCCGATCACCAGCACGACCGCGACGCCGCCCCACACCAACTTGCCTACACCCATGGGCACCTCACCGACGACGGACCGGACATCTCCCTGTCGTCGGCGACGGTTCGAACGTTGCAGCGCCGGATCGGTGGTGCGGGGCCGGCGGGTCGGGTCCGCGGTCTTCCGCGGGAACGCCGGGCCTCCGCCGGTTCCGTCAGCCTTGCTCGTCGTCGGCCAGGGTGTACGGGCGCAGTTCCGGCTCGCTCTCGACCTTCGGAGCGAGCGCGAGCTGGTTAGCGACCACTCCGGCCAGCGCCGCGTAGTCGATCGGGAACGTGAGTGGATCGACCCCGGGCATGAACAGCTCCGTGCAGACGCCCCGGTCGACGCGGGCGGGGTCGGCCGGGCCGTCGTGGTCGAGCGCGTCCATGGCCAGTGCGTAGGCCACGGGTGAGTAGGTGCCGATCGCGAGGTGCTCGGAGGCCACGTCGGTGAGGCAGACGTCCTGGAGGGCCACGTTGGTGATCTCGCCGTCGCCGCCGCGCAGCGAGGTGGTCCCGCTGTCGTCGAGGTTGGGCTGCACGAACTCGTCGGTCCTGGTGTAGATCTGGGTGTAGGAGATGCCCGCGAAGGTCTCCTGGTACGAGTTGATGGCCTGCGTGTAGAGCGAGTTCAGCGTCTGCTGCCACAGCGCCTCGGCGCATCCGGTCGCCGGTGTGCAGAGTGCCCCGTTGATGGCGATGCTGCCGTGGTTGGTGGCGCCGAAGGCGACGTAGTCGTCCACCATCTCGCGCAGGTCCGGCCAGAAGCGCATGGCGAACCGCGGTTCGGTGCCGCCCTGGCTGTGCCCGAGGACGTCGACCTTGTGGCCGCTGATCCCGTGGACATGCCGGATCGCGTGCACGACGTACTCGGCGGCGATCTGCGTGTCGGTCATCGCGTTGTTCGGCAGCGTCACCGAGCAGTAGGGCCGCCCGAGGTCGTCGAGCGCGGAAAACCAGTTGAAGCCGAAGTTCACCTCGGGGGTCAGCGTCGTGCCCGGCACGAACAGGGCGACATCACGGTCGGCATCGCGGGCGTCGGCGGTGCAGGTGACCGCGGCGTCGAGCTCACCCTGCGGCACGCTCAGCTCCGGCCCGGGGCGGTCCACAGGTGCGAAGGTCTCGTCGGGAAGCGTCGGCTGCGGGAGCGGGAGGTCGGAAGGCGCGACGACCGGGAACGGCGACGGAGTCAGCGGCGGGAGCGGCGAGGGCGGCGCCGCCACCGCCTGGCCGGCCAGCATCACCGAGGCCAGGACGACCGCGCTCGCCAGGGTCATCCTCGCGGTCCGTCGACTGAGGCGCGCCATGAAGATCCTCCGTTACACTCGCTCCATTGCGATGCACGATGTATCATTCGACTGCATCTGTAACAACGAAACGAAGTCGGCCGACGAAGGTGACGGTGCCGCGATGAGCGGTGGTTCTGCAGCGACCAACGGTCAAGTGGCCGCCGGAACCGCGTTGCGGCAACAGCTCGACGGCGGCGGCACGACAGGTTCGCGCGCGACCGCACTCGACGCCCTGAAGGTCGCCCACCGCTGGTTCCAGGCCGGACGCCGGATCGACATCCAGGCCATCGCCGCGGAACTGGGCGTGAGCCGGGTGACCCTGCATCGGTGGGTCGGCACCCGTGAGCAACTCCTGGTGGAAGTCCTGTGGCTCAACGCCGACCGCTCGATCGACCGCACGGCCGATGCCGTACGGCAGGACTCCCCGCCCGCGAGCTGGACGGCGGAGATCCTGAGCCGCTGGGCGGCCGACGTCGTCCGGCACCCGGGGATCCGGCACCTGCAGGAGTCCGAGGCCGACCTCCTGGCCAGGCTGTTGACACGGGACGCCAGCGAGTTCCAGCGCCGGATGATCGAGAAGGTGGCCGGCCTCCTCGCCGACGACATCGCGGCCGGGCGGGTCACGATCGAGCTCGAACCGGCAGAGCTCGCGTACGCGACGGTGCGCATCGTCGAGTCGTTCGTGCACACCCCGGCGATCACCGGTGGTGCTCCCGATCCTCAGCAGAACGCCCGCGTGCTGCGCGCGCTCCTTCGCTGATCGCCCCGACGAACCCGGTGATACACGGAGTTGCCGACTGATCCTGTGGTGGGGCAGGCCGATCTTCGTCGGGGTCGTTCCGGGGGCCGCACGGTAGGGGTGACTGACCCACTGCTCTGCTGGAGACCTCCGCCGGTGGATCTCCGAAAAAGAGTTGCAGGCCAGAGCGACGACGCACTGACCTGCTGCTCTGGTGTGGGCGATCAGGTAATTCCCCAGGGGCTGTGATCAGGTAATTCCCCAGGTCTGGTCCGTTGTGGACAGCCTAGCTGGTGGTCGTGGAGGCCGTGGGGACGGCGCGCCCGGGTCTCTTGCGGGGTCGGTAGCT
>NZ_JAJCYB010000117.1 GCF_029263155.1 Pseudonocardia sp. | reverse complement strand
AGCTACCGACCCCGCAAGAGACCCGGGCGCGCCGTCCCCACGGCCTCCACGACCACCAGCTAGGCTGTCCACAACGGACCAGACCTGGGGAATTACCTGATCACAGCCCCTGGGGAATTACCTGATCGCCCACACCAGAGCGGCGGCGGTGATCGCACCGATCCGCCAGGGACAGAAGCTGACCCGACGTAACGCCTTGAACGTGGTCTTGAGCAGGGAGTTCCCGCGCTCGGCCAGCGCCCGGGTCGCGGAGTGCAACGCGTTCACGGTGCGCTGTTCCACGCTCAACGCCGTCTTCTTCTTGCCCGGCGTCGAGGGCTTCTTGACGGGGCAGACCAGTCGGCCGTCCTCGCCGACGTAGCCCAGATCGGCCAGCACGACGTGCTCGGGGTCGGTCCACCGGTCGAGCTCGTCGAGCAGACCGGGGTGGGTGCGGGCGCAAGTGACGTCATGCTCACGACCGGGCCGGACCGGGGAGGTCCACAGTGGCCAGCCATCCGGTGCGGTCACGACCTGCACGTTTCCGCCGTGATGGTGGTGCTTGCCCGACCACCACAGCCAGGTGGCGCGGTCGGGCCGGCGGCCCTGCTGCGGTCGGTGCGGATCAGGGTGCCATCGAGCCCGACGTGGGGGTGTCCCGCGGAACGCGCCGCGAGCAGCGCCCCGTGCAGCCCGGGTGCGGCGGCGGCGAGCACGTCGATGCCCTCATGCAGGTACCGGTAGGCGGTGGAGCTACTGATCTGGTTGTCGGTGGCGAGCTGGGCGACGCGGGTGGCGTCGAGGAACCAGCGCAGCACCAGCACCGCGTGCCGCCACGACCCGAGAGCACGGCGGCCGCGGCGGGTCCGGCGCCGACGGCGTTCGGCATCGAGCAGGCCCGACAGGTACGCGGTAGTGGACTCCCCGATCGGGAGCGTGGCGGTGTAGCTGACAGGATCGGGCACGCAGGACCTCGGGCAGAGTCGATCTTTAGGCGGACCGCCTCTTCTACCGAGGTCCCGCACCCGAGCTGATCATCTCCGCCTCGTCGGCGTGTCACCGTCAGCCGCACTACTGGCAAAGGCTCACTGACCTCGGGGCACTGCGGGCCCGGGGCGTGCATCCCTTGTTGTTAATGCACCTGGCCGGGTCCGCGCGGGCAACCCGATGACGCTCCTCGCCGCGCGGCAATTGAACGAGAAGCATTGGGCGACAGCCAGCGGTGGAGGGTGGTGTGGTCGATCTGTGGTCAGCGGCTGTATCGTATCGCCGCTTGCCCCTGTCCGATGAGGGCGGAACCCGGGTTGAGGGCGCGGCACCGGCCCCGCCCTAGCCTCACCCAGCGACCAGCGCGCACGCGTTGCCTCGGCTGATCGCGGCGCGCAGGTCCGCATTCACCTCCTCAAGTACCGCGCCGGGCGGGGTCTCCCGGGCCGCGAAGGGGTAGTCGGTCCCCAGGAGCACGTGGTCGGGACCGAACCTTTCCACGGCGAGGTGCAGGCTGTGCACGTCGTAGGTCAGGGAGTCGCACCACAGGTCGCGAGCTCGCTCGCCCGGGGTGCCGCCCACATCGTGCTCCCGTCCGGCGAGCAGCTCACCGCGGTCCAATCGCGGTAGGACCGCCGGCAATGCGCCACCCCCGTGAGCCAGACAGAGGCGGATCCCGGGGCGTCGCCTGATCGGGCCGGTGATCAGCCCGGCGGCGGCGACGGCGGTCTCGGCGGGCATCCCCAGGCCGAAGCCGACGCCGAGGGCGGCCAGGCGCAGATCGAGCGTCAGGTCGACGGGATGCACGAGCACCATCGCCCGCCGGTCCGCGGCGGCGTCGAAGAAGGCGTCCAGCCGGGGGTCGGACAGCTCGGTGTCGCCGACCCGCGTCCCGATCTCCACGCCTAGGAAGCCGAGGTCGTCGACGCAGTGCGCGAGCTCGGCGACCGCCCGCTCCGGGTCCTGCAGCGGCACCGCACCGAGCGCAGCCAAGCGGTCGGGGGCCTGCCCGACGAGGTGGGCGAGGAACTCGTTCTGCGCGCGCGCGAGCAGGGCCGCCCCCTCGCGGGGCTCTCCGTGGCACAGGGTCACTGGGATCGGCGAGACGACCTGTGCCGCGACGCCCTCGGCGTCCATGTCCCGTAACCGCCGCTGTGCCGACCAGCAGCGTTCGTCGACCTCCCGGTAGACCCGTCCGTCCAGCAGGATCCGGGCCCGATCCTCGGCGACCAGCTCCACCTGCGGCCACCGCCCGGCGTGGGTTGCGCCCAGGTCGGGCAGCCGCGTGGGGATCGCATGGGTGTGGACGTCGACCAGACCGTCGTCGGCGGGCCATGCGGACGGGAAGCGGGACACGGGCGATCCTCCAGGGGACGGGGCAGTGTGGTCAGAGGTCGAGGACGAGCCGATCGCCCAGGCAGCGGGACACACAGGTCATCATCACCCCGCCCGCGAGGCGCTGCCGTCGGGTCAGGACGTGGTCGCGGTGGTCGGGCTCGCCGGCGAGCACGCCGACCTGACAGGAGCCGCAGATGCCCTCCTGGCAGTCGCTGGGCACCTCGATCCCGTTCCGCGCGAGGCACTCGAGCACGCTCGTCTCGGTGTCAACGGCGAGGGTCCGTCCGGAGCGGGCGAGCTCGACCAGGAACTCCCCCGCCGCGGCGCCGGGTTCGACCTCGGGCGCGGCGAAGCGCTCGACGCGCAGCACGTCCTCGCCGAGCAGTGCACAGCGCTGCTCCAGCGCGGCGAGCAACGGCTCCGGCCCGCAGCCGTAGACCAGCGCCCCGGCGCCGAGCTCCTCCAGACCTGCCAACGCGGCATCGAGGTCGAGCAGACCGCACTCGTCCTGGGGCACCACCTGCACGCGGTCCCCGTACCGGGCGAGCCGCTCCAGGAAGGCCATACCGCGCCGCGTTCGGCCGCCGTAGAGCAACCGCCACGGAACGCCGTCGCGCTCGGCGCGGTCGATCATTGGCAGGAACGGCGTGATCCCGATACCGCCCGCGATGAACAGATACCCCGGTCCGGGTTCCAGGACGAAGGTGTTGCGGGGCGCGCCGACCCCGACGCGCGCGCCAGGCCGCAGTGCCTCGTGCACGTAGCGCGATCCGCCCCGACCCGCGGGGTCGTGGAGCACCGCCACTGCGTACTGCCCACGGTCAGCGGTCGACCCGCAGAGCGAGTACTGCCGGACAAGGCCGTCTGCCAGCCGCAGGTCGACGTGTGCCCCGGGCTCCCACTCGGGCAGCTCCGCGCGGTCGAGACCGACCAGCCCGACCGAGATGATCCCGTCGGACTCGTAGGTCAGCTGACGGACCCGCAGGTCCATGCTGCTCCCGGTCGTACTCATCGGTCGCGTCTCCTCCTGCTCCATCCCTGCGTAAGACCGAGCAAGTATTACACGACCACGATACTCATGAGTTGTAACTTTCTTCTTGATGATAGTCAAAGGCCGTGATAGACACCTCACCAGACACGAGACGAAGGAGTCAGGATGTCGCTCATCTCCCGCTGGGGCCCCGGACGACTCCGCCGCGCCGCCGCAACTGTCACCGCTGTCGTCGCCGCCGTCGCCCTCGCGGGGTGCGGTACGGACGAGGGCGCGGACGGCAGGCTGGAGCTCAATATCGGGGTGCAGTCCCTGGTGCTGCAGACCTACTACCCGCAGCTCGCCGAGGAGCTGGGCTACTTCGAGGACGAGAACCTCGATGTCAACATCATCGTCGGCGAGAACACCGCCAACTCGGTGCAGGGTCTCATCGGCGGATCGATCGACGCCTACCTGGGAGGGCCGGAGGGCATCACCGCCACGCAGCAGGGTGCCGACCTGAAGTTCGTCGCCGCGGGCGCCAACCGGTCGATCTGGAACATCGTCGCCCGCCCCGGGACCACCTCGTTCGACCAGCTCGCCGGGCAACCGATCGGCGTCTCGGCCGTCCAGTCGATCAGCACCGTGACCATGCGCCAGGCGCTCGAGGCCAACGGCGTCGACGCCGCGTCCCTCGACTACATCGTCACCGGCGGCACGGCCAAGCGGTTCGCCGCGCTGCAGGCGGGCCAGGTCGCGGCCGTCCCGCTGGGCGTGCCGGTCAACTATCAGGCGGCCGAGACTGCGGGCTTCGTCGACATGGGCAACACCAACGCGATCGGCGCTCCGCCGATCGTCGCCGCCGTCGTCACGGTCGAGGGTGGCTGGGCCGCGGAGAACTCCGAGGCGCTCACCCGGTTCCTGCGCGCCTACCAGCGGGTGATCGACGACCTCTACGACCCGGCCATGACCCAGCGCCTGGTCGAGATCACCGCGGAGGGCCTGCAGATCGAGCCGCGCTACATGGAGCGCTCGATCCGCGACCTGTTCCTCGAGGGGCCCGAGGTCGGCCAGTCGATGCCCCAGGACGCCCACATCGACCCGGCCGGTCTCCAGGTCGCGGCCGACGCCTTCCTCGAGTTCGGCGCTCTCCAGCAACGGGTCGACCCCTCCCCGCTGGTCGACCACTCCTATCTGGAGGCCGCGCAGCGCAGCCTGACCGAGAACCCGCCGCAGCCGTGACCCCATCCACCGGCACCCCGCTCGAAGGGAAGGAAGCAGGACCCATGGACAGCGTCGACACGTCCGGCGGCTTGGTGGCCGCCCGCGAACTGGTGGCGACCCCGGTCGCCACCAGTGCCCAGGGAGCGGACACCCGCAGCGTTCCCGCCCGCATCCTCGGGCTGGGGCGACCTCCGACCGGTGCGCCGACGCCCGCCGACCGGCGCCGCACCGCCCGTCAGGTCTCGTTGCGCCGCGGGATCGTCTCGGTCGTCGCGGTGTTCGCGCTGTGGGAGATCGCGGTCCGCGTCTTCGAGCCCAGCACGGTGATCATCGTGGGTCCCTCGACGATCGTCGCGTCGTTCTGGGAGCTCAGCGTCAGTGGCGAGCTGTGGGAGCACTTCACGGTGAGCATGACGCAGTTCGCTCTGGGCTACCTGCTCGCCGTCGTGATCGCGATCCCGCTGGGGCTGTTCATGGGCGCCAGCCGGCGTGCCCACGACTACGGCGACCCCTGGCTCACCGCGCTCTACGCGACACCCAGCGTCGCCCTCGCGCCGCTGTTCGTCATCTGGCTCGGCTTCGGCAACGTCGCCCACGTCGCGATCATCGCGCTGGTGGCCTTCTTCCCGGTCATCATCAACACGATCGACGGCGTGCATGCCGTGGAGCGGGACCTGCGCGAGGTGGGCATCGCGTTCCGGGCCAGTCGCCGCGAGGTGTTCAGCCGGATCGACCTGCCCGGGTCACTGCCCTACATCTTCACGGGACTGCGACTCGCCCTGGCCAGGGCGCTGGTCGGCATCGTCGTCGCCGACCTCTTCGGCGCCCAGGCCGGCCTCGGCTACCTGATCCTCACCAGCTCCCAGCTGTTCCAGACCGGCAACGTGTTCGTCGGCGTTATCGTGCTGGCCGCGCTCGGGGTGGGCTTCACCGTGGGCCTGCGTGCACTGCAGAAGAAGCTCACTCCGTGGCAGATCGAGGTGAAGGGCAGCTCATGACGACCACCGACGGCAGCGGCGACGGAGTACTCGTCCGCGACGTGTGCAAGGAGTTCACCAGCCCGACGGGTGAGCCGTTGCGCGTGCTCGACAACGTCTCGATGGACGTCAGACCGGGCGAGTTCATCTCGATCGTCGGCCCCTCGGGCTGCGGCAAGACGACTCTGCTGAGGATCATCCAAGGCCTCGACGACGCCGACAGCGGCGTGGTCCGCGTCGCGGGCGCACTGCCCGGCCGAGGACCCACGGGCTTCGTCTTCCAACGCGCGTCGCTGTTCCCGTGGCGCACCGTCGAGCGCAACGTCGCGTTCGGTCTGGACCTGAGCGCCCTCAAGGGCGAGCCCGACCACCCCACGACGAAGGAGGCCCGCCGCGAGCGGGTGGCCGAGCTGCTCCGGCTCACCGGCCTGGCCGACTTCGCCGAGTACTACCCCACCCAGATCTCCGGCGGCATGCAGCAGCGCGCCAACCTGGCGCGGGCGCTCGCGATCCAACCCTCGGTGCTGCTCATGGACGAGCCGTTCAGCGCGCTCGACGCCCAGACCCGGGAGAAGCTGCAGCGCGACCTGCAGCGGGTCGTCGCCGAAACCGCGACCACGACCATTTTCATCACCCACGACATCCGCGAGGCGGTCTTCCAGGCCGATCGGGTGTTCGTGATGGGGGCGCGGCCGGGCCGGTTCGTCAAGGTCTACGAGGTCGACGAGCCGCGACCGAGGCGCGCGGAGTTCCAGCAGAGCGACCGGCTCGCCGAGCTGGCGCGCGAGATCTGGGGCCTGCTGCACCACCCGAAGTCCGAGGCCGTGCTGGCTGCCGCGAGGCCCACGTCATGACCGACTGCCGTGGGTGAGGCGCTAGCCCTGCTCGCGCTCCTGCTGTTCAGCACGAACGTCCTGGTGGTGAAGATCGCCTCTCCCCGGCTGGGGCAGGACGTCGGTTTCCTCCTCGCGCTGGGCAGCAACGTGGTGTTCGCCGCGCTGCTGTTCGCCGGCGAGCGGTGGGTGCGCCCGGACCCGTTCGTCATCGAGTGGGACGCCTTCGCGGCCTTCGCGATCGGGGGCCTGTTCACCGCGTACCTCGGGCGGCGACTGTTCTTCCGCTCGGTCCAGACCGTCGGGCCATCGCGGGCGAGCGCCCTGCAGATCACCAACCCGGTTTTCGCCGCGCTCATCGGCTGGGTTGTCCTGGACGAGTCCCTCGGACCGGCCGGGGCGCTGTTCGTCCTGCTCGTCATCGGCGGGCTGTACCTGACCTCGCGGATGCCAGCGCGGGTCCCGGTCCCGGCGCCGGCGGGCAGCGGCGATGTCCCGCCCGTCGACAGCGCGCCCTCCCGCGCCGCGCTGCCGCACCGCGAGATCGTCATCGCGCTGGTCGGCGCGCTGTCCTACGCCGTCGGGAACGTCATCCGCAGCAGCGCGGTCCGCGACTGGGACCAGGCGGTGTTCGGCGGCCTGCTGGGCGCGACGTGCGCCACCGTGGTCTACCTGGTGGTGCACACCGACATCCCCCGGCTGGCGCAGCGCCTGCGCACCGCCCCGCACTCCGGTCTATGGCTGTGGGGGCTCTCCGGCGTCCTGACGATCTCCGCACAGATCTCGCTCATCGCGTCCACCCGCACCATCCCCGTCGCCGTCGGGGTGGTGGTGGCCGCGGCCATCCCGCTCATCGTCGTCCCGGCCGGCGCACTGCTGTTCGGCAACACCGAGGGCGTCACCGCCCGCACCGTCGCGGGGATCGTCCTGATCTTCGGCGGCGTCGTCGGACTCATCCTGACCTGACGAAAGTCGCTCTCCACCGGAGGTACGCGTGACTAGAGATGTCCCCCTCACCTACGCCGGAGCCGTCTACGACCGGACGCGCCCGCTCTACGACGGGTCGGTCCGACCCGAGGGCGTGGACCTCCGCTACCTCGAGACCGGCATCGAGGAGCTGTTCTGGCGGCAGGGCCGCTACCACGAGTTCGACGCCGCCGAGTTCTCCTTCGGCGCGTACCTCGCCGCCGCCGAGCGGCCCGACCGGCCCTTCGACGCGATCCCGGTCTTTCCCTCCCGCGCGTTCCGACACTCCGCGCTCTACGTGCGGGCCGACTCCGAGATCGAGAAGCCCGAGCAGCTGAGCGGACGCACGATCGGCACCCCGGAGTGGAGCATGACCGCCTCACTGTGGATGCGCGGCATCCTCGGCGAGCACTACGGCGTCGACCTCCAGTCGGTGCAGTGGCGCACCGGCGGCCTGGAGGAGCCCGGCCGGCAGGAGAAGTCACCGGTCGTCCCGCCCGACCGCTTCGACGTCGGCCCGCTGCCGGAGGGCACCACGCTCACCGGGGACCTCCTCGACGGTTCCCTGGACGCGGTGCTCACCGCCCGCCCGCCGCGGGCGTTCCTGGCGGGCGACCCCCGCATCCGCCGGCTGTTCCCCGACTTCCGCACCGCGGAGCTGGAGTACCACCGGGCCACCGGCATCGTGCCGATCATGCACGTGGTCGTGGTCAAACGCGACGTCCTGGAGCGCCACCCGTGGGTCGCCAACAACCTGCGCCACGCCTTCGAGCTGGCCCGGCAGCCGGCGACGGCGCAGCTGCGGGACACCGCCGTGTGCACGTCGTCGCTGGTGTGGGAGTCGGCGTACGCCGAACAGGAGAGGTCGCTGCTGGGCGACCCGTTCGCCTACGGGGTGGACGGCAACCGGGCCACGCTGGACGCGGTGCTGCGCTACGCCGCCGAGCAGGGGTTCACGTCGCGACCGCTCGAGCTCGCCGAGGTGTTCCTGCCCGGCACCCTGACCGACGCGAAGGTCTGAGCGGCGGTCGGTCAGGCGCCGGCGCCGCCCGGCTGGTCGGTGCCCGCACCGGCCAGGGCCGTCGCCTTCCCGTTGGACGCCTGGCCGTCGGACGCACCGGCCTCGGCGTCCAGCACCGACTGCGCGAGCCCGTCCAGGAGCTTGGTGAGCTGGGTGCGCTGCCGCGCGCTCAGCCCCCCGGTGATGGTCTCGAGGAACCGCCAGTGCTCCGGGAGGAATCCCGCGAGGAACTCCCTGCCCGAGCGGCTGACCCCCACGAGGAACGACCGGCGGTCGTCGGGGTTCAGCTCGCGAGCCACGAGGTCGCGCTTGACCAGGCCGTCCACGAGGTTGGTGAGGTTCGCCGGGCGCACCGACACGGCCTGCGCCAGATCCCCCATCGTCATGACGGCGTCGGCCCGGCGCAGCACGCTCAGCACGTTGAACTGCGCGAGGTTCAACCCGTGCGGAGCGAGCTCCGCGGCGTGCGCACGGTCAAACACCGCCATCGTGCGATACAGCGTCATCGCGAGGCTGAGGACCGACGGATCGAAGTCCGGCCCGAACTGGGACGCCGTACGCGCCACCTGCTCCCTGACCGAACTCCCCGCGTCACCGACCGCACGCATCGCACCCCTCCTGCACCCTCACCGGACATCACGGAGCGTATCACCGCGTGTTGAGACTTTCCCGGTGGGTGATACTACATCTTGACGATAGTTTCCGACTATGACTAACGTTCGACTGGGCGACCGACTCGCGGCCGCCGGAGGGAGGACCCCGTGGCCGAGGTACTGGGGATCGGGTTGTCGCACTACCCGCCGTTCAGCGGGACCGACGACGACATGGCCGGCATCCTGCGCCGCACCTTGGCGGACCCCGCCATCCCGGCGGCGGAGAAGGACCCGGCCAACTGGTCGGAGCTGATGCGCCGCGAGTGGGGCACCGACGAGGGCCGCTCCAGCGCCGCTCAGCACCGAGCCGCGCTGGTGAAGGGCTTCGAGCGGACGCGCCAAGCGCTCGACGATTTCGCCCCCGACGTCGTGGTGATCTGGGGCGACGACCAGTACGAGAACTTCCGCGAGGACATCATCCCGCCCTACGCGGTCCTCGCCTACGACGACATCGACGTGCGGCCCTGGGCGCACGCCGCCGACTCGTCGGACATGAAGGGCCGCGCCAACGTCTGGAACGAGGGCCCGGAGCGGTCCTTCACCGTCCGCGGCGCACCTGACGTCGGCCGCTACCTGGCCACCAAGCTGCTCGAGCGCGGCGTCGACATGCCGTATGCCTACACGCGGCTGCACCACCCGAGCCTGCCGCACGCGTTCCTCAACGCGATCCTCTACCTCGACTACCACCGCGACGGCTTCGACTACCCGGTCCTGTCGTTCCCGATCAACTGCTACGGCCGGCGCGTGGTCAGCTACAAGGGCTTCGTGAGCGCGTTCGGCGACGTCCGCGAGCTCGACCCGCCGTCACCGCAGCCCTCGCGGCTGTTCGACATCGGCGCACAGGTGGCCGAGGTGTTCGCCGAGTCACCCTGGCGCGTCGCGCTGGTCGCGTCGTCGAGCTGGTCGCACGCCTTCATCACCGACAAGACCTGGCGGCTGCGCCCCGACACCGAGAGCGACCGACGCCTCTACGACAGCCTCGCCCACGGCGACGTCGACGCCTGGCGATCGGTCCCGCTGCCCGACATCGAGGACGCCGGCCAACAGGAGCTGCTCAACTGGTTCCCCCTGCTGGGCGCGATGAAGCACCTGGGCCGCACCACCCCGACCTGGTCGGAGTTCATCCAGACCGAGGTGTTCAACTCGAACAAGGTCTTCGCGACCTACGAGCCGTGAGCGCCCCGATGACGGCGGGGCCCGCGCAGGCCCACGTCGAGCACGACGGCTTCCACACCGCGTACCACGACGTCGGTGCCGGCCCGCCCGTGCTGCTCGTGCACGGCTCGGGCCCGGGGGTCTCCGCGCTGGCCAACTGGCGCGGGACCCTGGCCTCGCCGCTCGCCGACGACCACCGGCTGATCGCGCCGGACGTCGCGGGCTTCGGCCGGACGCAGACCGCGTACGAGCTCACCCACGAGACACGCGTCCGCCACCTCGTCGGGTTCCTCGACGCGCTCGGGCTCGACCGGGTCGACGTCGTCGGCAACTCCATGGGAGGAGCCCTGGCCCTGGCGTTGGCCCACCGGCACCCCGATCGCGTGCGACGCATGGTGTTGATGGGCACCGTCGGCATCGCGTTCCCGATCCCCGACGGGCTGGACCGGGTGTGGGGCTACGAACCGTCGCTCGAAGCCATGGCCGAGCTCGTCGGGCTCTTCGCGCACGACCGCGACGTCGTGGGACCTGACCTGGTCCGGCTGCGTTACGAGGCGAGCATCGCGCCCGGTGTGCACGAGCGCTACGCCGCGGCGTTCGCCGCGCCCCGGCAACGGCACGTCGACGAGATGGCGTTGTCCGAGGACGACCTGCGCGGTATCGGCACACCCGTCCGGCTGCTGCACGGGGCCGAGGACCGCGTCATCCCGCTGGAGGCCACGAGCCTGCGACTCGTACGCCTGCTCCCCCGCGCCGACCTCGTAGTTTTCAGCCGGTGCGGGCACTGGACCCAGATCGAGCGGGCGACCGACTTCGTCCGAGAGGTCGCATCGTTCTTCACCGACTGACCGCCACACCGCCACGCACGGAAGCTGACACGAAGGAGTGAGGCCGATATGTTGTCGCCCGCGCTGAACGAACGCCTGACCCAGGTGGGACCCGGTACCCCGATGGGCACGCTGCTGCGCCGGTACTGGTACCCGGTGGCGGCGGTGTCCGAGCTGGGCCGCACCCCCATCGCGCGTCGCCTGCTCGGTGAGGACATCGTCATCTACCGCGACGGCACCGGGGCACTGGGCTGCATCGAGGCGCAGTGTCCGCACCGCCGCGCGTCACTGCAGTACGCCGTGGTGGAGGACGAGGGGATCCGCTGCGGCTACCACGGCTGGCACTTCGGCCGTGACGGCCGCTGCCTGGACCAGCCGGCCGAGCCCGCAGACAGCACGTTCAAGGACCGCGTCCGGGCGATGACCTACCAGGTCGAGGAGCTCGGCGGCTTGATCTTCGTCTACATGGGTCCCGCCCCGACGCCGCTGCTGCCGCACTTCGACCTGTTCGTGTGGGACAACTGCCTGCGCGACATCGGACACGCCACACTGCCGATGAGCTGGCTGCAGGTCATGGAGAACTCCGTGGACCCGCACCACGTCGAGTGGCTGCACGGGCACTACATGAACTTCGTGCGGGAGCTGTCCGGCGACCCGCGCGCCAAGATCCTAGCCCGCAAGCACGAGAAGGTGGCGTTCGACCTCTTCGAGTACGGCATCATCAAGCGCCGGATCCTGCAGGGAATGACCGAGGACGACGACGACTGGAAGATCGGCCACCCGCTGGTATTCCCCGCGATGCTGCGCGTCGGCGGGGGCGGGCACTTCCAGTTCCAGATCCGGGTGCCGATCGACGACACCCACACCTCGCACTTCTGGTACTCGGTCTACAAGCCCGACGGCGAGTACACCGTCGAGCCCCAGGAGTCGATCCCGCTGTTCGAGGTGCCCTTCCGCGACGACGAGGGCAACTTCCTCGTCGACTTCGTCGACGGGCAGGACATCATGGCCTGGTCCAGCCAGGGTGCGATCGCCGACCGCAGCCGCGAGCACCTCGGCAAGTCCGACATCGGGGTCGTCATGCTGCGCAGGCTGTTCCAGGAACAGCTCGACGTCGTGGAGGAGGGCGAGGATCCCCTCGGCGTCGTCCGCGACGGGTCGGTCAACGACTGCATCGTGCTGCCCCAGGAGAAGAAGAAGTTCGGGTCCGGCGGCGCCTTCCGCTCGGAGTTCCTCACGATGGGCCAGGGCCGCTACAGCCCCATCGCCGAGGAGGTGCTGGCCTTGTTCGAGCGGGTCGAGCAGCAGGGCGCCTCGGTGTGACGGCACAGACCGGCGCGCGGAGCGGCAGTCGGCCACCGGTGGCTTTCTGCCCGCACTGCGGGCGATCGCTCAACCACCAGGCGTTCGTGCAGGAGTACTGGACCGGGCAGTCACGGGTGTTCCACCTGTGGTGCCGGGCCTGCCGGTTCACCGCGGACGTCGTCCCGACCGAGCGGATGCTCGGTCACGAGCCGGCGCACTGATGGGCCGGCCACAGTCGGGCCCGTTGCGACTGGGGCTCGCCGGCCTCGGGGTGGCAGGCGACGTCTTGGTCCCGTTCGTCGAGCGGCATCCCGACTACGTCGTCGCCGCGGGAGCCGACCCGGCCGCCGCGGCCCGGCAGGCGTTCGCTGGCGCGGGGCGGGAGGTGTTCACCTCCGTCGAGGAGATGTGCGCGTCGGGGGCGGTCGACGTCGTTTACGTCGCGACGCCGACCCCGATGCACGCCGAGCACACCGTCACGGCGCTGCGCACCGGACACCACGTGATCGTCGAGAAGCCGATGGCGGTGTCAGTGGAGTCGGCCGAGGCGATGGTCGCCGCCGCCGAGGACGCGGGCCGTGTCCTCGTCGTCGGCCACTCGCAGAGCTTCGAGGCGCCGGTGCGCGCGATGCGACGGATCGTGGCGTCCGGGGAGCTCGGACCGCTGCGGGCGATCAACGCCTGGTACTACACCGACTGGATGTTCCGTCCCCGGGCCGCGGACGAGCTGGACCCGACCAAGGGCGGCGGGGTGCCGCTGCGCCAGGGTGCGCACCACGTCGACATCGTCCGCTACCTGGGCGGCGGTCTGCTGCGCAGCGTTCGCGGCCGCGTCGGAGCGTGGGACCCGCGGCGGCCGGGCGAGGGCGCCTACACCGCGTACCTGGAGTTCGACGACGGCACTCCGGCGACCGTCGTCTACAGCGGCTACGACCACTTCCCCAGCACCGAGCTCACGTTCTCCCTGGGCGAGGCCGGGCAGCCGATGGAGGGCTACGCGGTGGCCCGACGCCGGTTGGCCGCCGCCGCGGGCACGGCCGAGGAGGTGGTGAAACGCGGGACCGCGGCCGCACCCAGCAGGCAGCGCGAGCTGCTGAGCGGCGGGAGTGCGCAGCCCTTCTTCGGGCTCGTCGTCCTCAGCTGCGAGCGCGGCGACGTCCGCGTTGCCCCCGACGGCCTGCGGGTGTACGGCGACGAGCGCACCGAGGAGGTGTCGCTCGTCGGCGAACCGGTGGGGCGCACGACGATGCTGACGGAGCTGGCCGACGCCGTCCTGCGGGCGGCCCCGGTCGTGCACGGAGGCCGGTGGGGCCTGGCCAACCTCGAGGTGTGCGTTGCGCTGGTCGAGTCCTCCCGCACGCGGTCCGAGGTCCGGCTGCGCCGACAGACCGCCCTGCGCTGATGACGACCGCACCCTCGACCCGTCCGTCGCGCCGGGACCCGGCTCCGGCGGGCCACCGGTCCGAATCACCGCCGGGAACGGGACCCGAACGCGTCGTGGCCGTCCTCGACGCGTTCCGCACCAGCGGGTGCGACGTCCTGGGCGTCACCGAGCTGGCCCGGCACACCGCACTGCCGAAGACCACGGTGCACCGACTCGCCGCCCGACTCGTCGCCACGGGCATGCTCGAGCGCCAGGGGTCCGCGTTCCGGCTCGGGCTGAGGCTCTTCGAGCTCGGTGCGCTCGTGCCTCGCCAGCGGATCCTGCGTGACGCTGCGCAGACCGTGATGGCCGACCTACGCCAGTCGACCCGCCACACCGCCCACCTCGCGATCCGCGACGGAGCCGACGTCATGTACGTCGAGATCCTCTACGGCGCCGATGCCCCCGCGACGCCCGTCCACGTCGGCGGTCGGTGGCCGCTGCACGCAACGGCTGTCGGGAAGGCGATCCTCGCCTTCAGCTCGCGCGACGACGTCGACGCGGTCCTGCGTACGGATCTGGCACGGGTCAGCCGGCGCACGGTCAGCGCTCCTGGTCTGCTCGGCGCGGAGATGGCCACCATCCGGCGGACCGGCTGTGCGTTCGACCGGGAGGAGTCACAGGCAGGCCTGGTCTGCGTGGCCAGCCCCATCTTCGACGCGCATGGTGTCGTCGCGGGCCTCTCACTAGCCGGTTGGAGCGCCAGGATGAGGCTGGCACGAGCAGCCGGGGCCGTGCATGAGGCGGCAGCGGTGCTGTCCCGCCAGCTCGACCACCGACTACCGACCATACCATGAGGAGTCAGCAATGCCCGTGACGAACCCACCGGCGCAGGCCAGGGCGCTCTACGACGCCAGACGAACCCGGATGCCGATTGCCCCGTTCACCGACGCCGACCCGAGCCTGGGAATGGCCGACGGCTACGCGGTGCAGGAGGAGCTCATCGCGCTGTTGCTCGCCGACGGCGATCGCGTGATCGGGCACAAGGTCGGGCTGACCTCGAAGCCAATGCAGAAGATGGTGGGCGTCGACTCCCCCGACTACGGGCCCGTCCTCGCCTCCACTGTGTACCGCGACGGCGACACGATCCCGCTCGACCGGTTCATCCAACCCAAGATCGAGGCCGAGATCGTCTTCGTGCTCGGCAGGCGGCTGCAGGGGCCCGGCGTAACGGTGACGGAAGCACACGGCGCGATCGCCGGTGCGGTGGCGGCGATGGAGATCGTCGACTCACGGATCGAGGGTTGGCGGATCAAGCTCGCCGACACCGTTGCCGACCTCGCATCCAACGGCGCAATGGCGATATCGAGCCGGATCGTGCCGCTCGACGGGCTCGATGCCCGGCTGATCGGCATGACGCTGACCCGCAAATGGCGAGCTGATCGACACCGGCGCCGGCGCCGCGGCGCTCGGCGACCCGGTGGCCGTCGTCGCCTGGCTCGCCAACGTGCTCGGCAAGAACGATGTCGCACTCGAACCCGGCCACCTAATCATGACCGGCGCGCTGCACGCCGCCGTGCCGATGACTGTCGGTGACGTCTTCCGTGCCGAGTTCGACCGGCTCGGCCCCGTCACCGTTCGGGTAGGAGCCTCCTGATGGCCGTGAACACCACCGAGCTGGCCGCTCGTCTCTCCAAGGCCGTCGCGGACCGCACCGCGATCGACCAGCTCTCAGATGACAACCCGGGCCTGGACCTGGCCGCCGGCTATTCCGTGCAACGGCTACTACGCGAGGACGCCGGGCCGCTGGCGGGCTGGAAGCTGGGCGTCACAAGTCGCGCCAAGCAGGCGCAGGTCGGGGTCAGCAGCCCGATCTATGGCTTTCTCGCCGGGGTGAACGCGCTCGACCTCGGCGAACCGCTGGACACCTCGACGCTCATCCAGCCGCGCTGCGAGCCGGAGATCGTGTTCGTCATTGGCCGCGACTTGTCCGGCCCGCATGTCACCGCGGCCGACGTGATCGCGGCATCGTCCGGGGTGGCGGTTGGCATCGAGGTGCTCGATTCCCGCTACCGCGACTACCGGTTCACGATGGCCGACGTCGTCGCCGACAACACTTCGGCGGGGCGGTTCGTGGTCGGCACCCCGGTGCCACCTGTGGGCATCGACCTGCGGCTGGTCGGCGTGGTCCTGGAGAAGAACGGGGAGCTCGTCGCCACCGCGTCCGGGGCGGCGTCGCTCGGGCACCCGGCCGCCGCGGTGGCGTGGATGGTCCGCACGATGAACGCCGACGGTGAAGGCCTGTGCGCGGGCGAGGTCGTGCTCTCGGGCGGGCTCACTGCGGCCGTCCCCGTCGCTCCTGACGACGTCGTGGTCGCCTCGATCGACCGGCTCGGCACCGTCGAGCTCGGCTGCCGCTGAGAAAGGGGGAACGTCATGCCACTGGTGCAGATCACACTCGCCCGAGGGCGTACACCGGAGCAGCTGGCCACGCTCGGTGCAGCGGTCACCGCTGCCGTCGAGGAGTCCATCGGCGCCCCCCGCGAGGCCGTGCGGGTGGTGCTGCGGGAATCCGAACCAGAACACTGGTTCGTCGGCGGAGAGTCGCTCGCTGCGCTGCGGATCGCGGGGAAGCGATGACACGCAGGCAGCAGCGAACCCGCGACGAGCACAGACCGGCAAGGGCGGGCCGGCGGTGTTCCGATGACCAGAACGCTATGGTTCCGGTCCGTCGGTCCCCGGTGCCACTCTCGCCATCATGAGGACTATCGCCGCCATCGTCGGGCCGGGCAACATCGGCACCGATCTGTCCTGCGTTCCGCGTAATTCAGGTGGCCTAGAGGCCATGATCTAGGGCATGACCTGGGGATACGCGTAGAGACACGCCGGAGAGGCGTGTCTCTAGGTGGTGGTGTTGGTGCTTGTCAGCGGCTCGGGGGCGTGAGTTCG
>NZ_JAJCYB010000116.1 GCF_029263155.1 Pseudonocardia sp. | reverse complement strand
GGGGGGGGGGGGGGGGGGGGGGGGGGGGGGGGGGGGGGGGGGGGGGGGGGGGGGGGGGGGGGGGCGCCCGGGGGCCCCCCCCCCCGGGGGGGGGGGGCCCCCCCCCCGGCCGGTGTCCGTCAGCGCGTGATGACCGACACGTCCGGCGCGAGAACAGGGGGCCGGTGTCCCGGAGGGCCCCTACGGTGGGCGGGTGGCGTGGACCGACACCGGCCTGTTCCTGCGGGAGTTCGCCCGCGACCCGCTGCACACCGCGGCGCTCGCCCCCAGCTCCCGCGCGTTGGCCGCGGCGATGACCGCGCCGATCCCGGCCACCGGGGCGCCCGTCGTCGTCGAGCTGGGCCCGGGCACCGGCGCGTTCACCCGCGCGATCGCCGAGCGCACCGGCGGCCGGGCACGGCAGCTGGCCGTCGAGCTCAACCCCCGCTGGGCGGCCCTGCTCGCCGACCGCCATCCCGAGGTCGACGTGGTCTGCGCCGACGCGCACACGCTGCCCGCCCTGCTCGCCGAGCGGGGCATCGACCGGGTGGACGCCGTGGTCAGCGGGCTGCCGTGGGTCGCCTACTCCCCCGGGTCCGACGGCCGCGGCCTGCACGCAGTGATCACCGACGCCCTCGCGGACGACGGCGTGTTCACCCAGTTCGCGTACTCGTGGACGCGCTGGGCGCCGCCCGCCCGACGCCAGCTCGCCGACCTGCGCACCCACTTCGCCCAGGTCACGACCAGCCCGGTCGTCCGCCGGAACCTGCCGCCCGCCGTGGTCCGGCGGGCACGCACGCCGCTGCGCTGAGCCGCACGCCACCCCCTCCGACCGGGTCCGGGTGGGGGCTGCCATGGTGGGTCGAGTGCGTCTCGTATTCGGCCCGGAGGACATGGAGGAGTACAGCTCTGCCCGCGACCGGCTGCGGCTGCGCATCGTCGCCTGGGCCCGGCGCCGGGGCATGGAGGTCGAACCGACACTCGTGGCCGCGGCGCTGGATCACAAGCACGGCGTGGACGGGCGGCTCGGTCACTGGACCCGCGCCCACGTCGCCGACGCGCTGGCCGTCTGGTTCCCCCGCACGGTCGCGCTCCTGGAGGACGACCGCGACGCCGTGCCCGCCGCACTGCACGCGCTGATCGGCTTCCTGGCCGAGCACGACTGGCTCGACAGCCGCTCGGCCCCGGCCGCGGAGCTGCACGCGCAGGTCGAGGACTCCACCCCGGCCCTGCACGACGCCCTCGACGACGAGCGCAACCACGACCTGGGCACGTTCTGGGCCGTGCAGATGCTGCGCCACGGCGTGCCGACCGCCGATCCGGTCGCGGTCGCCCGTTTCCTGGCCGACGTCGACCGCGGGGCGCTGAGCGTCGACCGGGACGCGCTCGCCGAGATCACCCGCCGCCACGACGGCGGCCCGGACCACCCGACCGGGCCCGACCTCCCGCCGGTGCTGCTGCCGGGGGCGGCGCAGATGCTCGCCGCGGCCGACTCGTCGGTGGCGCTGGCGCGGCTGCGGGCGTTCACGCGCTGGGTGCGGGCGGGTCGGGCCGTCACGCGCGAGGGCAGGCTGCTGCTCGGCGACGCCCGCGCCGTCGCCGACGCGTTGGACCTCGACCACTTCTCCCGGGCCCGCGCCCGCACCAGCGACGACCTCCCGGAGATCACGCTGCTGCTGCACTGGGCGCGGCAGGCGCGGTTCGTGCGGGTCACGGGCGGCCGATTGGTGCAGGTCAAGAACGCGGCCCCGCTGCTGAGCCGGCCGATCGAGATGTGGCGACGCGCGTTCGAGGCCGTCGGGCGGATCGGCGACCACTTCGGCGGGTCCGACGTGTTCGGGGCGCCGTCGCTGTTCGGGATGAGCCTGGGCGAGGCGTTCCCGGTACTGCTGCAGCTGCTCTACGCGGAGGGCGGGGACGCGATCCCCGTCGAGCGGTTCCACCGGGCCGTGCGCGAGGCCGTCAACGAGCGGATGGGGTGCGTCGTCGACGACCTCGCGGGCGACGTGGAGCAGCGGCTGTGGCGCCGTGACGTCACCGCTCTGCTCGACGCGCTGGAGCTGCTCGGGGCCGTGCACCTGACGGAGAGCCTGGACACCGACGACCACGAGGAGCTCGCCGAGCTGGCCGGCCGCGACGATCCGGACCCGACCTGGGTGGCGCTCACCCCGATCGGGCTGTGGGCGGTGCACGAGATGCTCGTCGACGCGGGCGTGCACGCGCCGCTGGTCGGCGAGCTGGCCGACGAGGACGTCGAGTACGTGTGCGTGCGGATGATCCGCGCCCGGCCCGAGGTCGCCGACGCCGAGCTGGCCGCGTGGGTGCGGGCCAGGCCGGGCCGCGCCGCCGCGCAGGAGCTCATGCGCTTCCTGGAACGGGCGGAGGACCCGCGGCACCGCGAGCTGGCGCTGCGGGCGCTGGCCCGGACCGGTGCACCGGGCCGGGAACGGCCGCGGCGGGCGGGGCACCGGCCCGCCGGATCGGGTGGCTACGGGCCGGGGCCGCGCGTGGAGTGCGACGCCCGTACCCGGCCCTGAGCCGACCCCGCCGCCGGTGCCCGCGCGGGCGCCCGGCCCGGCGGGAACGGCCGCGCTGCGCCCTGGCTGCGATCATCAGCCGGTGACCTGGACCCGAGTGGATCACCCGTTCCGCGTCGCCGGGACCGAGTGCGCCGCATGGCTCTACCGGCCCGCGGTCGCCGGGCCCACCCCGTGCGTGGTGCTCGCCCACGGGTTCGGGATGACGCGCGCGTGCCGGCTGGCGGCGTGGGCCGAGCGGTTCGCCGACGCCGGTCTCGCCGCGCTCGTCTTCGACTACCGCGGCTTCGGTGACTCCGCGGGCGAACCCCGGCAGGTCCTCGACCTCGCCGCCCAGCGGACCGACTGGCGCGCCGCGGTCGAGCACACCCGCGCCACCGGCGGGATCGACCCGGAGCGGGTCGCGCTCTGGGGCACCTCGTTCAGCGGCGGGCACGTGCTCGCGGTCGCGGCGGGTGACCCGCGACTGGCGGCGGTGGTGGCGCAGGTGCCCTTCGTCGACGGGGTGGCGACGCTGCGCGGGTCCCGGCGGTCCCGGCCGGGCGCGGCCCGGCTCCGGCACACCGCCCGCCTGCTGGGCGACGCGCTGCGCGACGAGGTGCGCGGCCGGCTCGGCCGCCCGCCCGTGCTGGTACCGGTGGCCGGCGAGGTCGGCAGCGGCGCCGTGATCGCCGGGCCGGGTGCGGGGGACGCGATCACGCGCCTGGTGCCCGCCGGGGTGCGGTGGCGCAACGAGGTGGCCGCCCGCGTCGCGCTGCGGGTGCCGTTCGACCGGCCCGGGCGGCACGCGGCACGGATCGGCTGCCCGCTGCTGGTGGCCGTGTGCGAGCACGACTCGGTGACGCCTTCCGGCCCGGCGCGCGCGGTGGCCGTCGCCGCCCCGCGCGGCGAGCTCGTGACCCATCCCTTCGCGCACTTCGAGGCCTACGTCGGCGCCGGTTTCGAGGCGTTCTGCGCCGACGAGGTGGAGTTCCTCCGCCGCCACCTGCTCAGCTGACCTGGGCGCGGCCGCGTCCCTACGCGATCGCCGCCGTCACCACCTCGCGGGCCTCGTCCTGGATGCGGGCCAGGTGCTGCGCCCCGCGGAAGCTCTCGGCGTAGATCTTGTAGACGTCCTCGGTGCCCGACGGGCGCGCGGCGAACCACCCGCCGTCGGTGACGACCTTGAGCCCGCCCAGCGCCGCCCCGTTGCCGGGCGCCTCGGTGAGCCGGGCCGTGATCGGCTCGCCCGCCAGCTCGGTGGCCCTCACGTCGTCCGCGGAGAGCCTGCCCAGCTTCGCCTTCGCCTCCGGTGTGGTGGCGACGTCGATGCGCGCGTACTCCGGGGCGCCGAAGCGGTCGGTGAGCTCGTGGTAGCGCTCGCTGGGCGTCCGCCCGGTGACCGCGAGGATCTCCGAGGCGAGCAGGGCGAGGATGATGCCGTCCTTGTCGGTGGTCCAGACCCCGCCGTCGCGGCGCAGGAACGACGCCCCCGCGCTCTCCTCACCGCCGAACCCGAACGTGGCGTCGATCAGGCCGGGCACGAACCACTTGAACCCGACGGGCGTCTCGACGAGTTGGCGGCCCAGGTCGGCGGCCACCCGGTCGATCATCGACGAGCTGACCGCGGTCTTGCCGATGCCCGCGGCGCCGGGCCAGCCCGGGCGGTGCGCGAACAGGTAGCCGATCGCGACGGCCAGGTAGTGGTTGGGGTTCATCAGGCCGTCGGCGGTGACGATGCCGTGCCGGTCGGCGTCGGCGTCGTTGCCCGTGGAGATCTGGAAGCGGTCACGCTGGGCCACCAGCGAGGCCATCGCGTACGGCGAGGAGCAGTCCATCCGGATCTTGCCGTCCCAGTCCAGGGTCATGAAGCCGAACTGCGGATCGACGTCGGGGTTCACGACGGTGAGGTCCAGGCGGTGACGCTCCGCGATCGCGCCCCAGTAGGCGACGGCGGCGCCGCCGAGCGGGTCGGCGCCGATGCGCACGCCCGCGTCCCGGATCGCGTCGAGGTCCAGCACGCTGGGCAGGTCCTCGACGTAGGCGCCGAGGAAGTCGTAGCGGCCCAGGCTCGTCCTGTCCAGCGCGGTCCGGCGGACGCCCCGCAGCTTCGCCTCCAGCAGCTCGTTGGCGCGCCCGGCGATCCATCCGGTGGCGTCGGAGCCGGCCGGGCCGCCGTGGGGCGGGTTGTACTTGAAGCCGCCGTCGGCGGGCGGGTTGTGCGAGGGCGTGACGACGACACCGTCGGCCAGGCCGCTCACGCGGCCGCGGTTGTGGGTGAGGATCGCGTGCGAGACGGCAGGGGTGGGGGTGAACGCGTCGTCGCCGTCGGCGAGTACGTGCACGTCGTTGGCGGCGAACACCTCGATCGCGGTGGTCCACGCCGGCTCGGACAGCGCGTGGGTGTCGCGGCCGATGAACAGCGGACCGTCGATGCCCTGGCCCGCGCGGTACTCGCAGATCGCCTGGCTGGTGGCGGCGATGTGGTCGTCGTTGAACGTGGTGAGCAGCGACGAGCCGCGGTGGCCGGAGGTGCCGAACGCCACGCGTTGGGTGGGGTCGTCGGGGTCGGGGTGGCGGTCGGCGTAGGCCGTGAGCAGGGCGTCGAGGTCGACGAGGTCCTCTGCTCGGGCGGGGGTGCCTGCGCGGGGATGGGTCGACATCGGGCTCTCCAAAGGGGTGCGGGGTCGTCGGGGACCACCCTGCCGTGTCGAGCGCCCCCGCGCCGCACCACCCGGCGAGGCCGCCCGGGTGGGGACGTCCGGGCGGGGCAGCGTCCGGGCGAGGCAGCGTCCGGGTGGGGGTGTCGGGCGGAGGCGCCGGGCGGAGGCGCCGGGCGGCGCAGCGTCCCGGCAGGGGCGTCCCGGCAGAGGCATCCCCGCAGAGGCGTCCCGGCCGAGGCATCCAGGGCCGCCGGGCCGAGGTGTCCGGGCGAGGTGTCCGGGCCGGGCCTCAGCGACCGATGATCCGCCGCGCCTCGTGCGGCCCCGCCCAGACGTGGGCGTCCCAGCCGTGCGCGCGGGCGGCGTCGACGTTCTCCGGGCGGTCGTCGAAGAACACCGCCGGGAGGCCACCGAGCAGCCGATCGGCATGCGCGTAGATCGCCGGGTCCGGCTTCGCCACACCCACGTCGGCGGAGAAGATCAGGTGGGCGAACGGGGTGCTCCAGGACGCGGCCCGCACGGCCGCCGCCAGCGGGGCCGGGGCATTGGACAGCACCGCGAGCCGCACACCGACCAGCCCGCGCAGCAGCGCGGCGCTCTCGGCCGGCAGCGTCGACCACTTCTCGGAGTCCAGCCGCTCCAGCCTCGCCAGCACGTCCGGATCGGGGGCCCGGCCGACGGCCTCGGCCACGCCGCTCCAGTACCGCGTCGACGAGCCGCCGAGGTCGTAGGCCCGCCGGGCGGCCCAGTAGGCCGGGCCGAGGGTCGGCTCGTCGACGCCCAGCTCAGCCGCGAGCCCGGCCAGTACCCCGGTGGACGGGACGAGGACCTCACCGAGGTCGAACACGACGGTCGAAGCGGCGTCCACCCCGGCACCGTACCGCCGAAAGGATCACCGGGCCGCGCGGCGCCCCGCCCGGTCCGGCCTGCTTGTGCGCCGAGCAGGACGGAGGGCCGAAGACCTTCAGGTCGCGGCGGGCCGAGCCGGGCACACCGGGCCGGGCCGGACACGCCGGGCCGGGCGGTCAATAGGCCGTCTGCACAGCAAGACGGTGATCACATCCGCCCGGGGATGTGGCCGAGCTGCGCGGTGCAGCCGACCGTGCCGGGCCCAACCGCTCCATGATCGTCGACTCGGAACCCGCAGGCGCCGCAGCTACGGCTCCCGGTTCCCGTCCGCCGATCAACCCCGACCGCACACACCCACCGGTTCCCCATCGCCGATCACCACCGACAATCGACCCTCCCGGGCCCCGACGGCGCGAGCGGGCTCCCGAGCCGAGCCGGGGGCCGGGCCGGGCACGCCGAGCCGAGCCGGAGAGGCCGAGCCGAGCACCCCGAGCCGAGCCGGAGAGGCCGAGCGGAGAAGTCGGGCCGGCCAGGGCATGCCGCGCCGGACGTGGAGTGGATAGGCCGTCCGCGCAGCGAGGCGATGATCACGGCCGCCGGGCGTGTGGTCGAGTTACCGCAGCGCAGCGGTCCGCGTCGGGCCCACCGCCCCATGATCGCCGTCCCGGAACCCCCGGGCGCCGCAGCTACGGCTCCCGGTTCCCGTCCGCCGATCAACCCCGACCCCACACACCCACCGGTTCCCCACCGCCGATCACCACCGACAACCGCGCCGGGTGACCGGCGGGCCACCCAGTCCGGTCACCCAGCCGCGGACCCGGCCCGGGATGCCGAGACCGCCCGGCCGGGCCATGACCATGGTGTGATTGGGCGCGCCCGGAGGGCAGGGGCCTCTCGCTCCATGATCGCCCGTCCGGAACCCGGAGGCGCCGCATCCACGCCTCCCCGTTCCCGCACGTCGATCAACCCCGACCCCACACACCCACCAGTTCCGAACCGATGATCACCACCGTCCCCACCGCCGGGCGGCAGAATGCCGCACGCGCGCGGCCCGACCCGGCCCGCCCTCCCGCACCGGCACGACGCCCCCGATCGACGCCGTGCGAGCACCGGGTGTCGCTCGGGTCCCGCCCCCGGCGGTCACGGTGGAGTCGACCGCTCCGGCGGGCCGACCGGAGCCGACCGCTCCGACGTGCCGACCGGAGCCGACCAGGTCAGGCCCGACTGGCCACCGGCCTCCCCGACCACGCCGACGTCTCGCGGGGGGTCACGCCGAGAGCGAGCCCTGCTGGCGGGGGATGCGGGCGTGCACCTCGGCCGGGGTGAGCGGTCGCTGCGAGGTGTCGGTGGCGAGGTGGAAGTGGCCGCTGCGAGAACGGCCGCACAGGTAGGAGCGCAGGGCGCGGGCACCGAGCCCCTCCAGCTCGCGGGCCGCGGCCTCGGCGGCCTCCCGGGTGGGGTAGATGACCTTGCCGTCGGTGCCCCGGCCCTGGCGCAGCGCCACCACCCCGGCGATCTCGGCCTGGCTCGGCGTGCAGAACACCGGCCTTCCGGAGTTGGTGAGGCGGGCGTACCGGTGCAGGACCTCGCTGCGGGCGTGGTCGCGGATCGGGTCCGACGGTGCGGTCCCCGGCTCGGGCGCGGTGGACGGGGCGAGCGCGTAGGGCGCAGGCACGCGGCGGACCGGCGCCGTCACGGCCCGCTGGGCGGGGATGTCGCGCGGGGAGGGCCCGCCACGAGACCCGCGCTGGGCCGGGATGCCGACCGGGAAGTTGGCCTCGTCGTCGGCGTTCATGCCGGCCTCCTCGCAGTTGCTCGCGCTGTCATCGACCAGATCGCGTGGAGCACAGCCTGCCGTTAACGGGGCACCGACGGGATCCCACCATCGTGTCGTTCTCACCGTGCGTGATCGCCGTCCGCCCGCATCCGGAACTGTCGGGCCATCGCCCTACCGTGTGCCCGACGGGAGGGACGGACATGCTGCACGTGCACCGCGCCGAGCGCGCGGACGCGCTGGCCGAGGCGCTGGCCGACGTCCTCGCCGTGCCTCCTGCCGACCCGTTCGCCACCGAGATCGTCGCGGTCCCGGCCCGGGGGATCGAGCGCTGGCTGGCCCAGCGGCTCTCGCACCGCCTGGGCACCGGCCCCGGCACGGGCGACGGGGTGTGCGCGGGCGTCGCGTTCCCCTCCCCCGCCGCGGTGGTCGCCACGGCCGTGGCCGGCGCGCTCGGGCACGACGCCGACGACGACCCGTGGCAGCCGGCCCGGATGGTGTGGCCGCTGCTCGACGTGATCGACGCGGGCGCCGACCCGCAGCTGGTGCGGCCGGGCAGGCGGTGGGCCACGGCCCGGGCGCTCGCCGAGCTGTTCTCCTCCTACTCGACGCACCGCCCCGCGATGCTGCGCGCCTGGCTGGCCGGGCAGGACGCCCCGGGCGACCTGGCCTGGCAGTCCGCGCTGTTCCGGCAGCTGCGGGAACGGATCGGCACCCCGGCCCCCGCCGAGCGGCTGCTCGCCGTCACCGACGTCCTGCGCCGGGAGCCGCAGCGCGCCGGGCTGCCGGCCCGGCTGTCGCTGTTCGGGCCCACGCGGCTGACCGCGGAGCAGCTGGCCGTCCTCGGCGCGCTGGGGGTGCACCGCGACGTCCACCTGTGGCTGCCGCACCCCTCCCCTGCACTGTGGGCGCAGGTCGCGGCGCTGGCCCCGGCCACCGTGCCCAGGCGGGCCGCCGACCCCACCGCCGCCGCCGTGCACCACCCGCTGCTGTCCTCGCTCGGTCGCGACGTGCGGGAGCTGCAGGTCGGCCTGCTCGCCGAGGTGCCCGAGCGGGTCGACCACCACCATCCGGCCCCGGAGCCGCCCGGCACGCTGCTGGGGCGGCTGCAGCGCGAGCTTCGCGCCGACCGGGCGGGCGAGCGGGCGCCGGCCGATCCCACCGTCCAGGTGCACGCCTGCCACGGCGCCCACCGCCAGGTGGAGGTGCTGCGCGAGGTCGTGCTGGGCCTGCTCGCCGCCGACGCCACGCTGGAGCCCCGCGACGTGCTGGTGATGTGCCCCGACATCGAGACCTTCGCGCCGCTGATCTCCGCGGCGTTCGGGTTGGGCACCGCCGAGGCGGCGGCGAGCGGGCATCCGGGCCAGCACCTGCGCGTCCGGCTGGCCGACCGCGCCCTGCGGCAGGTCAACCCGCTGCTCGACACCGTCGGGCGCCTGCTCGAGCTGGCCGGCGCGCGGCTCACGTCCTCCGAGCTGCTCGACCTGCTGGCCTCCGGCCCGGTCGCCCGCCGGTTCCGGCTCGATCCCGACGACGTGGTGCGCGTGCGCGAGCTCGTCGTCGCATCCGGGGTGCGGTGGGGGCTCGACGCCGCGCACCGCGAGCCCTACCGCCTCGACGGCTTCGGCCAGAACACCTGGGCCGCCGGCCTGGACCGGCTGCTGCTCGGCGTCACGATGGCCCCGGCCCGCCCACCCGGCGACCAGGACTGGCTGGGCACGGCCCTGCCGCTGGAGCAGGTCGAGTCCGGCGACGTCGAGCGGGTGGGGCGCCTCGCCGAGTTCGTGCACCGGCTCACCGGGGTGCTCGCGCGGCTGCGCGCCGAGCAGCCGCTGGCGGCCTGGGTCGAGGCGCTCACGGCCGGGCTCGACGCGCTCACCGACACCGGCGCCGCCGACGAGTGGCAGGCCGCCCAGGCCCGCGGCGAGCTGGCCGAGGCGCTGCGCACGGCGGGACCGCGCGGGTCGACGGTGCCGCTGGCCCCCGGTGACGTCCGCGCGCTGCTCGACGAGCGCCTGCGCGGGCGCCCCGGCCGCGCCAACTTCCGCACCGGCACGCTCACCGTCGCCACGCTGGTACCCATGCGGTCGGTGCCACACCGGGTGGTGTGCCTGCTGGGTCTCGACGACGGCGTGTTCCCCCGCGCCGGCGTCCCCGACGGCGACGACGTGCTCGCCCGCGATCCGCTGGCCGGGGAGCGCGACGCCCGCAGCGAGGACCGCCAGCTGCTGCTCGACGCCGTCTGCGCGGCCACCGAGCACCTGGTCGTGGTGCACTCCGGTGCCGACGAGCGCAGCGGGGCCCGCCGCCCGCCCGCCGTACCGCTGGGCGAGCTGCTCGACGCCGTCGAGGCGATCACCGGGTCGCGGGACGCGGTCGTGGTCCGGCACCCGCTGCAACCCTTCGACTCGCGCAACTTCGCACCGGGGCGCCCGTTCAGCTTCGACCGCGCCGAGCTCGCCGGGGCGCTCGCCGCGGCCGGACCGAAGTCGCCACCGCCCCCGTTCCTGGCCGCCCCGCTGCCCGCACCCGCACCGGGCGTCGTCGATCTCGACGAGCTGGTGGCGTTCGCCGAGCACCCGGTCCGGGCGTTCCTCCGCCAGCGCGTGGGCCTGTCGCTGTTCGAGCGCGACGACGACCCGGCCGATGCCCTGCCCATCGAGCTCGACGGTCTCGCGCAGTACCAGGTCGGCGAGCGGCTGCTGCGCGACCGGCTGCAGGGCCGGGCGCTGGACCTGTGCATCCAGGCCGAGTGGCGCCGCGGCGAGCTCCCACCGGGCGCGCTGGGCGAGGCGCTGCTCACCACCGTCGTCGACGGGGTGGAGCCGCTGGTCGCCACGGCGCAGCGGCTGCTCACCCCCGCCCCGGCCGCGCACGACGTCGACGTCGAGCTGGCGTGCGGCACCCGGGTGGCCGGCACGCTCGGCGGCCTGCACGGCACCACGCTGCTGCGGGTGGACTACTCGCGGCTCAGGCCGAAGCAGCGGATCCGCGCGTGGGTGCGGCTGCTCGCGCTCACCGCGGCCACCGGCGAGCGGTGGGGTGCGGTGAGCATCGGCCGGGCGGCCCGGCACGGCATCGCCCGCGCCACGATCGCCCCGGTCGATCCCGGGCGGGCGCGGGCGCTGCTGGCCGATCTCGTGGCGCTGCACCGCGAGGGGATGTGCGAGCCGCTGCCGCTGGCCACGCAGTCGGCGGCGGCCTACGTCCGCAGCCGGGCCGGGCACGCCCCGCCCGACGTCGCGCTGGCCGACGCGCTGCGGGAGTGGACCGGGGCCATCGGCGAGGCGGCGGACGACGCGCACGTGCGCGTCTGGGGCCCCGCGTCCGACGCGCTCGCCGCGCAGCCGGGGCCGCCGGGCGGCGAGCCCACCCGGTTCGGCGCGCTGGCGCGGCGGCTGTGGGAACCGCTGCTGGAGTGCGAGGCGGTGGACTTCCCGTGACGTCCACCCTCGCCCCCGCCGCGTTCTCCGTCACCGGCGCCCTGCCCACCGGCACCACCGTGCTGGAGGCCAGCGCCGGCACCGGCAAGACGTTCACCATCGCCGCGCTCGCCGCCCGCTACGTCGCCGAGGGTCACGCCGCGCTGCCCGAGCTGATGCTCGTCACGTTCGGCCGGGAGGCCACCACCGAGCTGCGCGAGCGCGTGCGCGAGCGGCTGGTCTCGGCGCACCGCGGGCTCGCCGACCCGGTGGGGGCCCGCGCGGGCGGGGACGAGGTGCTGGCGCTGCTCGCCGGCGTCCCGGACGCTGAGATCGCCGCGCGGCGGGCGCGGCTGGCCCGGGCGCTGGCCGGGTTCGACGCGGCCACGATCGCCACCACCCACCAGTTCTGCCAGCAGATGCTCGACGGGCTGGGCGTGGCGGTGGACAGCGATCCCGACGCCCGCTTCGTCGAGTCGATCGACGACCTGATCGCGGAGGTCGTCGACGACTTCTACGTGCGCAAGTACGGGTCCCGGGCGGCGGGCACCCCCGCGTTCGGCAGAGCGGACGCGGGGAAGCTGGCCCGGGCCGCCGTGTACGACGGGCAGGCCCGGCTGGAGCCCGCCGACGCGCAGCCGGGCTCGCCGGCACACGTGCGGCACCGCTTCGCCGATGCGGTGCGCCGCGAGGTCGCGCACCGCAAGCGGGCGCGGCGGCTCTACACCTACGACGACATGCTCACCCGCCTGTCCGCGGCACTGACCGATCCCGACGGCGTCGCCGCGCGCCGGCTGCGGGCCCGCTACGGCGTGGTGCTCGTCGACGAGTTCCAGGACACCGACCCGGTGCAGTGGCACATCCTGCGGTCGGCCTTCCACAGCGAGGGCCCGGGCCGCGGGCGCACCACCCTGGTGCTGATCGGCGACCCGAAGCAGGCGATCTACGCGTTCCGCGGGGCCGACGTCGTCAGCTACCTCGACGCCACCGAGACCGCCGGCCGGCACGCCACGCTGGCCCGCAACTGGCGCAGCGACGCCCCGCTGCTGCGCGCGCTGGACGTGCTGTTCGCGGGCGCCGCGCTGGGCGACGAGCGGATCCGGGTGCACCCGGTCGAGCCCGCGCACCCCCGGCCGCGGCTCGCTGGTGCGCCGGTCGACACGCCGCTGCGCATCCGGGTCGTGCCCCGTGACGGGCTGCCACAGTCCGGGCGCAGGCTCGCGCTGGCCCCGCCCGCCCGCGCGCTGGTGGCGCGGGACTGCGCGGCCGACATCGCCGAGCTGCTGGCGAGCCCGGCCACCCTCGACGGCGTGCGGGTCCGGCCCGGTGACGTCGCCGTGCTGGTCCGCACCAACGACCAGGCCGCGGTCGTGCGGCAGGCGCTGGCCGACGTCGGCGTCCCGGCGGTGGCGTCGGGCACCGCGAGCGTGTTCGGCACGCCGGTGGCCAGGGAGTGGCTCACGCTGCTGGAGGCGCTCGAGCAGCCACGCGCGTTCCGGGTGCGGGCGGCGGCGCTCACGTGCTTCGTCGGCGCCACCGCGGAGCAGCTGTGCGCCGACGACGCCGACGTGCTGCTCGACCGGCTCGGCGGCACGCTGCGCGAGTGGGCCGCGGTGCTGCACGGGCGGGGGGTGGCGGCGCTGCTGGAGGCGGTCACCGGCACCGAGCTGCCGCGGCGGCTGCTCGGCGGGTCCGACGGCGAGCGGCGGCTCACCGACCTGCGCCACGTCGCGCAGGCGATGCACGCCGCGGCCGTGGCGGGGCATCTCGGGCCGGCGGCGCTGGTCGACTGGCTGCGCCACCGCATCGCCGACGCCGCCACCGACACCGGCGCGGAGCGCAGCAGGCGGCTGGAGTCAGACGCCGCGGCCGTCCAGGTCATCACCGTGCACCGCAGCAAGGGGTTGGAGTTCCCGGTCGTGCACGTGCCCTTCGGCTGGGACCGGTTCGCCGGGGAGCCGTCGTTCCCGCTGCTGCACGACGCCGCGGGGGCGCGGGTGCTCGACGTCGGCGGCCCCACCGGCGAGGGCTGGTCGCAGCGCTGCGCGCAGCACCGGGCCGAGGAGGCCGGTGAGGACCTGCGGCTGCTCTACGTGGCGCTCACGCGGGCCCGCAGCCAGGTGGTCGCGTGGTGGGTGCCCGCCACCACCGTCGCCGCGTCGCCGCTGCACCGGCTGCTGTTCGGCCGTCCGGGCCCCGGGCTGCCGTGGCCGGGCGAGGTGGCCGCGTCCTACCGGGTGCCCTCGGACGCGGCGGCGCTCGACGCCCTGCGCGCGCTGGCGGCGCCGGAGCTGGCGGTGGAACCGGTGGGGCCGCGGGCCGAACCCGCCTTCGCCGCGGCGCCGCGCGAACCGGAGGGTCTGCGGGCGGCCCGGTTCAGCCGCGTGCTCGACACCGCGTGGAAGCGCACGTCCTACACCGCGCTCACGGCCACGGCCGGGCACGGCCCCAGGGTGAGCAGCGAGCCGGAGGAGGCGGGCACGGACGACGAGGCGGATCTCCACGACGTGACCGACCGCGACGACGGGGCCGGCGCCGGGCTCGACGGGGCCGCGCGCACGGGGCCGGTGTCCCCGATGGCGCAGCTACCGGTGGGGGCCGCGTTCGGCACGCTCGTGCACGCGATCTTCGAGGCCGCCGACCTCACGGCGGCCGATCTCGGCGCCGAGCTCACCGCGCACGCCGCGGAGCAGCTCGCGCGGCGCCCGGTCGCCGGACTGGACGCGGCCACGCTCGGCGCGGCCCTGGTGCCCGCCGCGAGCACGCCGCTGGGCCCGCTGGCCGCCGGGCTGCGGCTGGCCGACATCGCGCCCGGTGACCGGCTCGCCGAGCTCGACTTCGAGCTGCCCCTCGGCGGCGGCGACGGCGCCCACGGCCCGCCGCTCACGCTGGGGATCCTGCCGCCGCTGCTGCGCGCGCACCTGCCGGCCGACGACCCGCTGCGCGGCTACGCCGACCATCTCGACGCGCTGGCCGACCAGCCCCTGCGCGGGTACCTCACCGGGAGCATCGACGCGGTGCTCCGCCTGCCCGCCGGCAGCGCAGGCACACCCCCACCCGCAGGCCGCTCCGGGCCCGGTGGGCGTTTCCTGGTCGTCGACTACAAGACCAACTGGCTCGGGCCGGTGGGGGCCGAGGGCGCCGGGCCGCTCACCGCCGCCCACTACGCACCCGACCGGATGGCCGAGGCGATGAGCGCGGCCCACTACCCGTTGCAGGCGCTGCTCTACTGCGTCGCGCTGCACCGCTACCTGCGCTGGCGGCTGCCCGGCTACGCACCGGAACGCCATCTCGGCGGGGTCCTGTACCTGTTCGTCCGCGGGATGTGCGGGCCGGGCACACCGGTCACCGGCGGGATGCCCCACGGCGTGTTCGCGTGGGAGCCGCCGCCCGCGCTCACCGTGGAGCTGTCGGCGCTGCTCGACGGGGGTGGTGTGTCGTGAGCCTCGGCCCGGCCGACGGCCCCCTCGCCACCGACGCCCCCGGGCCGCCTGCCGCCGATGGCGGGGCGGGCGTGCGGGCCGTGGATCCGTGGGACGGCCGGCTCGTCCACGCCGGCACGGGCCTGCTGGGCGAGTTCAACGCCGCGGGGGTGCTCGACACCGCCGACGTGCACGTGGCGCGGCGGGTGGGCGTGCTCGGCGGGGAGGGTGACGACGCGGTGCTGCTGGCCGTGGCGCTGGCGGTGCGCGCCCTGCGGCTGGGTTCGGTGTGCGTCGACCTCGCGGCGGTCGACCGCACGGTCCTCGGCGACGGTGACGAGCTGGTCGACGTCTCGGCGCTGCCGTGGCCGGACCCGGGCACCTGGGCACAGGTGTGCCGGCGCAGCCCGCTGGTCGCCGACGGGGCCGGGGAGGGCTCGGGGCGCCCGCTGCGGATGGTCGACGGGCAGCTCTACCTCGAGCGGTACTGGCGCGAGGAGGAGCTGGTGCGGCTCTCGCTGATCGAGCGCGCCGCGTCCGCGCCGCTCGCCGATCCCGCCGCGCTGCGGGCCGGTCTCGACGCGCTGTTCCCCGACCCCCGCGCGCTGCGCCAGCGGCAGGCCGCGGCGGTCGCCGCGCTGCGCCACGTCACGGTGCTCGCCGGCGGCCCGGGCACCGGCAAGACCACGACCGTGGCCCACCTGCTGCGCCTGCTGCTCGACCGGCCCGGGCCCGCCACGCGGGTGGCGCTGGCCGCCCCCACCGGCAAGGCCGCCGCGCGGCTGCAGGAGGCGGTGGCCCGCGACCTCGGCCCGGAGCACCGCGACCGGGTGGCGCCGGCGTGCACCCTGCACCGGCTGCTGGGCTGGCTGCCCGGCCGCCGCTTCCGCCACGACCGCACCCACCGCCTGCCGTTCGACGTGGTGGTGGTCGACGAGACGTCGATGGTGTCGCTGCCGATGATGGCCCGGCTGCTCGAGGCGGTGCGCCCCGACGCGCGCCTGATCCTGGTCGGCGATCCCGACCAGCTCGCGTCGGTCGAGGCCGGCGCGGTGCTCGGCGACCTCGCCCGGGCGGCGGGCACACCCGAACCCGCCCTCGACGCGGCGCTGGGCGAGCTGGGCCTGCCGACCGGGGTGGTGCACGGTGTCGTCACCCTCGACCACGTCTGGCGCTTCGGCGGGGCGATCGCCGAGCTGGCCCGGGCGGTGCAGGCGGGCGACGCCGATGCCGCGGTCGCCGTGCTGCGCCGCGGCGACCCCGCGCTGCGGTTCGTCGAGGACTCCCCGGCCGCCGGGGCCGGGCGTCCCGGAGCAGGGCAGCCCGGCAGCGGCGAGCGCGACGACACCCGCGCCGACGTCGTCGCGGCGGGGCGGGCGCTCGCGGCCGCGGCGCGCGCGGGTGAGGTCGACGCCGCGGTGGCCGGGCTGGACACGCACCGGGTGCTGTGCGCGCACCGGCGCGGCCCCTTCGGCGTGCAGCGGTGGACCACGCAGATCGAGCGCTGGCTCGACACGCGCCGGGCGGAGCCGTGGTACCCGGGCCGCGCGGTCCTGGTCACCGCCAACGACTACGACACGGGACTGTTCAACGGCGACACCGGCGTCACGGTCGCCACCCCGGAGGGCCTGCGGGTGGCGTTCGCCCGGGGCGGCCCGCCCAGCCTGTTCGCGCCGGCGCGGCTCTCGGAGGTCACCGGGGTGCACGCGATGACCGTGCACCGGGGGCAGGGCAGCCAGTTCCGGCGGGTCACGGTCGTGCTGCCGCCCGCGGAGTCGCCGCTGCTCACCCGCGAGCTGCTCTACACCGCGGTCACCCGGGCCAAGGAGTTCGTGCGGGTCGTGGGCACCGAGGAGGCGGTGCGGACCGCCGTCGAGCGCCCGGTCGGACGGGCCAGCGGCCTGCGTCACCGGCTCCGGACCTGATCACCCTCGCTCTTGTTGGTGAGGCACACCTGATTTAGGGTTCCCTCATCATGACGACCATGCTGCTCGACCCCGTCTCGGCCGCGACCCGTCGCCAACTGCTCGTGGGCACCGGCCTGCTCGCCACACTCGCCGCCTGCGGCGCCGCGCCGCCGCCCGCGCCTCCGGCGGCGCAGACCGGCACCGCCGAGGGCGACTTCGGGCCGGTCGAGCTGCCGACCGATCCGCAGCGGGTCGTCGCGGGCTACGACACCGACACCGATGTCGCGCTGGTGCTCGGCCTCACCCTCGTCGGCGCGCCGGGTGCCCGCGGATCGGCCACGCTGCCGTTCCCGGAATACCAGCCGGCCGACCGCCTGACCGACGTGGAGCGGATAGCCACATTCCTGCCCGAGCCGAACTTCGAGGCGATCGCCGCGCTCGCTCCCGACGCGATCCTCGACGGCGCGTTCGGCGTCCAGGAGCGCTACGACACCCTCCGCTCCATCGCCCCAACGCTGTCCTACAGCACCGCCAACTACACGAACTGGCGCGACGGGCTCCTGCTCGCCGGGCAGGCCTTCGGCCGCGTGACGCAGGCCACCGATTTCATCGCCGCCTACGAGGAGCGGGCCGCCGAGCTGCGCGCCCGCGTGGAGCAGCGCTTCCCGAACCGGAGCGCCGCGGTGTTCTACTCCGAGGAGGCTGGCGGCTTGGTCGCCGACACCTCGGCCAACCAGACGCTCGCCGCGATGGTGGACTGCGGTTTCGTGCTCGACCCCGCGATCGTGTCCTCCGACGACGTCGGCAAGTCCTTCTCCCAGGAGAACTTCGGCGACCTCGCCGCGCTGGACGTCATCGTGCTCAGCATCGACATCAACTTCGAGGCGGGCGAGACGACCATCGAGCGCACCACCCGCATCTACGACGCGGCGAAGGCGTCCCCGCTGTGGGCCGGCCTGCCCGCCGTGGCGGCCGGCCGAGTGTTCGACGCGCCGGCCGAGATCGGCTTCCCCTCGCCGCTCACGGCGACGGCGTCGCTGGACTTCGTGGAGAACACGCTCCTGGCGTAGCCCATGGCCGGGCTCCGGCCCGTGCTGCCGCCGTCCTGGGGCGCGCCGGCGCACCGGTCGGCTCAGGCCGCGGCGCGGCGCAGGGCGCGGTAGAGCAGCGCGGGCTCCCCCAGCCGCCGGCGCAGGGCGCGTTCCAGCCCGGCGATCGGGTAGAGGTTCTGCGGGGCGCGGGAGTCCTTGTAGGCGCTGGAGGCGTAGCGCGCCAGCGTGGCCTGGCTGGTGTCGGCCAGCGCCACCGCCTGCTCCGCCGGCAGGTCGCCGCCGCACTCGACGCGCGCGATCCCGGCCCACGGCGCGCCCGGCGGACAGGGCAGCCGCAGGTACCAGGTGTGGCGGTGCAGCGCCCGGTCGGACTCGGGGCGTTCGAGCCGGAACACCGGGGTGCGCTGCCCGGCCCGGAGCGCGGCCACGATGCCACCGACCTCGGCCGGCAGGTAGGTGGTGGCGTGGGTCTTGATCAGCCCGAGCGCGCGCGGCGGGTGCCGCCTGCCCAGCGGCCCGTCCACGACGAGCAGGTCGTCGTCGGTGCCGTGCTCCTCGCGCGAGCGGGTGGCGACCGCCAGCTCGGTCTCCTGCATCCGCACCTGCACGGTGACGCTGAGCGCCCGGCCCGGGTCCTCCCCCGGCCGGCCGGGCTCGACGCGGGTGCACTCGTAGGTACCGGCGGAGGTGGCGATGTCGACCCCGGACGCCGCGCTGGTGACCAGGCTGCGCCGCACGTCCGCGTGCACGAGGTGCGCACCGCCCTCGGGACAGCAGCAGACGACCCCGGCCGCGTAGGAGGCGCACAGCGCGGGCGAGGCCGTGCCGTCCGGCTCGTCGACCCACAGCTGGGCGTCGGTGCGGCGGACCCCGTCGACGAACAGCACCGCCGACGGCGCGACGACCCCGGGCGTCGGGTCGACCGGCGCCCACCGCGGCACCGGCATCTCGACCCCGAGCACCGGCTCCACCCGCGACGGCTCCAGATCGGACCCCAGGCTGGTGCCGTAGGAGGGATCCCACGGGTCGACGGTGAACCTCATGACGGGAACCTCACAGGTCCTCCCGCTCCACCGTCGACGTGGCCTGGTCGCGGCTCACCCGGAACCGCACCGGCACCCGCTCGGCCAGCGCAGGCACGTGGGTGACGACCCCGACCATCCGGTCGCCGCGGGCCGCCAGGTTCTCCAGCGTGCCGGCCACGGTGTCCAGGTTGGCCTCGTCGAGGGTGCCGAAACCCTCGTCCAGGAAGATCGACTCCAGGCGGGCGGCGCCCCGCGCGGCCAGGCCGGCCATCTGTGCCGAGAGCGCCAGCGCCAGCGCCAGGCTGGCCTGGAACGTCTCGCCGCCGGACAGTGTCTTGACCGGGCGCTGCGCGTCGGCGTCGGCGTGGTCGATCACCAGGAACTCGCCGCCGGCGTGGGTGAGCGCGAACTGCCCGCCGGAGAGCTCGGCGAGGCTCGTGGAGGCGTCGGCGACCAGCGCGTCCAGCGCCGAGGCCACCAGCCAGCGCGGGAACCCGTCGGAGCGCAGCAGCCCGCCCAGCATCTTCGCCACCTGCGCCGCCTCCTGCGCGGCGTCGCGGTCGGCGGTGATCCGGGCCGCGGCGGCCCGGCGTTCGGCGATCCGCTCCTGCGCACCGCGGGCCCGCTCCAGGGCCGCGGCGACCGCGGCGCCCGGGGTCGCGGTGCCGGGGACCTCGTGGGCGGCGAGATCGGCGTCGAGCCGCTGCCGGGCGGCGTCGCGGTCGGCACGGGCGGAGCGGGCGGCCGCCTCCGCGGTGGCGAACTGCGTGCGCCGCCGTCCGGCCTCCGCCCGTGCCCAGCCCTCCAGCTCCGTCCAGGCCGCGCGCAGGTCGTCGCCCGCGACGGCGGGGGCACCGAGCGGAACGAGCGGGTCGCGGGCGGCGCGCAGCGCGTCCCAGGCCGCGGTGACCTCGCGGCCGACCTCCGCCGCGGCCTGCTCCGCCGCGCGCAGCGCCGTGCGGGCGCCGCGCAGCGCGGCGTCGGCGGTGCGGGCCTCCGACTCGCGCTCGGCCAGCCCGTCCAGCTCCCGGGCGGCCTCGGCGTCGGAGGGCGCGCCCTCGAGGGCGGCCCGCAGCTCGCCGAGCCGCGCGTCGAGAGCCGCGACGGCCCCCGCCGCCTCCTGCTCGGCGCGCGCGGCGGCGGTCTCGTCGTGCCGGCGTTCGGTGGCGGTGCGGTCGGCGGCCCGCAGCGTGTCCTCGGCGGCCGCGAGCGCGGCGTCGGCCGTGGCCACCGCCGCCTGCGCCTGCGGCGACGCGTCCTCCCGCTCCGCGGCCTGCTGCCCGGCCCACCCGACGAGCGCGGTCCAGCCCGCGAGGACGTCGTCGCCGGTGACGGCGGGCGCCCCCAGCGCCACCAGCGGATCGCGGGCCGCACGGAGTGCGGCGGCCGCACCCGCGAGTTCGCCGCGCACCGCCTCCACCTCCCCCGCGGCGGTCTCGCGCTCGCGCCGCGCGGCGCGCAGGGCGGCGTCGGCGTCCTGGGCGGCACCGGCCAGCCGGTCGAGCCCGGCCAGTGCGCCGTCGACGTCCGCGGGCGCCGCGGCCAGGGACTCGCGCAGCCGGGCGACCTGCTCGTCGGACCGGTCGAGGTCCGCGGTGGCCCGGGCGAGGGCCGTGGCCGCCGCGGTCTCGGCGCGGCGGGCGGTGTCGTGGACGGCCGACGCCTCGGCGAGGGCCGCGTCGGCACCGGTGAGGTCCCCGGCCGGGAGCGGATCGGGCAGCGTGGCCACGGCCTGCGCGCACACCGGGCACTCCCGCCCCACCGCGAGCTCGGGTCGCAACGCTGCGGCGAGGTCGGCGGCCACGGCGGCCGCGCGGGTGGCCTCGGCGTGCTCGAGCGCGTGCCGGGCCCGCGCGGTCCGGGCCACGGCGTCGTCGGCCGCGCGCTGCGCCGCGTCGCGGGCCTGCACCGCGCCCGCCCGCTCGCGCTCGGCCGCCGCCAGCTCGCCCCGCTCCCGGCGCGCCCGCTCCAGCGGTGCGCGCTCCGGCGCGGCGGCCAGCGAGTCGCGGGCCCTGACGTCGGCGGACTCCGCCGCGACCAGCGCCGCGGCGGCACGGTCGAGCACGCCGGCGGCGGCCGTGCGACGGCGGTCGAGCGCGTCGAGCCCGGCCGGGACGGCGAGCGCGCGCAGGCCGTCACGCTCGGCGTCGAGCGCGCGGACCGCGTCCCGGGCGGCCTCCGCGGCCGCCCGCGCCGTGTCCCGTGCCGTACGCGCGGTGTCCAGGGCGGCGCGCGCGTCGTCGGCGTCCCGGACGGCGGTGCGCAGGAAGGTGCGGGCCTTCTCGTGGCGCTCGCGCAGGCCGGGCTGCTCGGCGGTGAGCGCGGCGAGCTCGGCGTGGTCGCGACGGGCCTGCTCCAGCGGGCCGCGGGCCGGTGCAGCGGCCAGCTGCTCGCGCGCGGCCGTGTCGGCGGCCTCGGCGGTGGCGGCGCGTTCGGCGACCGCCGCGACCGCCGCGGCGGCCGCGGCCCGGCGGGCGTCGAGCCCCTCCACCCCGTCGGGGGCGACCAGCGCGGCGAGCCGGGTGCCCTCGGCCCGGATCCGCGCGGCGTCGACCTCCGCCGCCTCGGCCGCGGCCGCCGCCGCCGCGATCTCCGGCTCGAGCACCTCGACCCGGGTGGCCAGCGCCACCAGTGCCGCCGCGCGGTCTGCCGCCGCCCGCTCGGCCTCGGGCGTGGCGTCGGCGTACTGGGCCAGCTGCTCGGTCAGGACGTCGGCGCGCTGGCGCTGCGCCGCCGACTCGGTGTTGGCCTCGCGCGCGATCCGGTCGTACACGCCCAGGCCCAGGATGCGCACCAGCTTCTCCTGGCGCTTGCGCGGCTCGGTGTGCAGGAACTCGGCGAAGTCGCCCTGCGGCAGCACGACGCACGTGGTGAAGTCGCCGAACGGCAGCCCGAGCAGCGCCTCGACCGCCGCGCTGACCCCGCCCGCCCCGTCGGCCAGCGGTTCGGTGTCCTCCCCCACCTCGCCCAGACCTGCCGGGTCGCTCAGCTTCTCCAGCCGGGCCGAGCGCACCGACACCCCGCCCGACGCCGCCCGCCGCAGCTCGCGCGCCACGACGTACCGCGCGCCTCCGACGTCGAACAGCAGCCGCACGGTGCCCCGCCCCGCCGTGGGGGCCAGCGCCAGCGCGACCGTGCGCTGGTTGTCCCACCGCGGCACCGACCCGTAGAGCGCGAACGTGATCGCGTCGATCACCGTGGACTTGCCCGAACCCGTGGGCCCGACCAGCGCGAAGTAGTCGGCACCCGTGAAGTCGACGACGGTGGGCTCCCGATAGGAGGCGAAGCCTGCCATCTCCAGGCGGACCGGACGCATCAGCCGGTGACCCGGTCGTGCAGCCGCGCGAACAGCTGCTCCACCCGCGGATCGGCCACCCCCCGCGTGCCCAGGTACTCCGCGAACAGCTCGGACGGTGCCCGGCCCGTGCCCTCCCCGGCCGGCCGGGACGCGGGCGTGGCGGCGGCGAACTCCGGATCGATCCGCACCTCCAGCGCGTTCGGCAGCAACGCCGTCACCTCCTCCCGTAGCCCGGCCCGGGCGGGCTCGCGCACCCACACCCGCAGGAACTCGTCGCCCACACTGGCAGCGAGCACCGACAGTTCCGCGACGGTGCCGCGCAGCGTCCGCAGCCTTCTCCCGGACGTCACGGGAACGTCGGTGATGCTCGCGGGGGAGCCCGGAGAGGCCTGCACCAGGCACACGACCGGTGTGTTCTCCTGCTCGCCGAAGTCGATCGCGAGCGGCGCACCGGAGTAGTGGACCGGGCACGGCGCCTCCATCCGCTGCCTGCGGTGCAGGTGCCCGAGCGCCACGTAGTGCGCCTCGATCGGGAAGATGCTCGCGGGCACCGCGTACTCGAAGATCGACTGCGCGGCGCGCTCCCCACCCCCGAACGTCCCGTTGAGCACGGTCAGGTGGGCCATGACGAGGTTGACGCCGTCCTCGGTGAAGCCCGCGGTCAGCGCGGAGAGGATGTCGCGCAGCTGCTGGTCGTAGGCGCTGGTGTGCTCCGCGGGCGTCTGCGCGACCAGTTCCGCGGCCCGCACCGCGTAGCGCTGGGACAGGAACGGCAGCACCGCCACCGTCACCGGCTCGCCGGTCGAGCGCGCCGCGAAGCGGACGACGCCACCGCGCTCGGCCGTGCGCACCGTGCCGACCAGCGTGATCCCGGCCGCCTCGGCCAGCGGCCGGTAGGCGTCGACGGCGCCGGGGTGGTCGTGGTTGCCGGCGATGGCGATCACCTGGGCGCCGGTGCTCGCCAGGCCCATCAACGTGCGGATCACGAGCTTCTGCGCCTCGGCCGACGGCGCGGCCGAGTCGTACAGATCGCCCGCCACGAGCACCGCGTCGACCTGGTGTTCCCGTGCGATCCCGACGATCTCGCGCAGCACCCGCTCCTGCTCCTCGAGCCGCGAGTGACCCTTGAGCGTCTTGCCGACGTGCCAGTCGGCGGTGTGCAGGAAGCGCATGAGACGGCCATCGTAGGCGGCCCGGAGATCCGGTCATGGCCCGGCGTTCACCCGTCGTTCGTCTCGCTCTGCGACCGTGCGCTGCCCGATTCACCCGGAAGGTGACAGATGACACTGCGCCCCCTCGCGCTGGCTGCCGGACTGGCCCTCGCGCTCCCCCTCGTCGTCCTCCCGACCGCCGCCGCAGGCCCCCCTGCCGACCGGGGCCGACCCGGACTCCAGATCACCGAGCTGGGCCGCTACACCGCCCCGAACGCCGAGTTCGACGCGGGCGGTGCCGAGATCGTCGCCCACGATCCGGGCACGCAGCGGCTGTTCGTCGTCAACGGCTCGGAGACGACCCTCGACGTCATCGACATCGCCGACCCCGCGGCCCCGACCCTGGTCGAGCAGGTCGACCTGTCGGAGTTCGGGACCGGCCTGACCGGCGTGGGCTCGGCCCGCGGCCTGGTCGGCGTCGCCACCGGCCCGGACGACGCCCAGTCCGCGCGCGGCACCGCGGTCTTCCTCGACGCGAGGAGCCTGCAGGTCCGCGGCACCGCCGAGGTCGGCTTCCTGCCCGACGCGCTGCTGTTCTCCCCCGACGGGCGCACCGCCGTCGTCGCCAACGAGGGCGAGCCCAGCGCCGACTACTCGGTCGACCCCGAGGGCTCGGTCAGCCTGATCGACGTGCGCGACTTCTCCGTGCGCGAGGTGGGCTTCGGCTCGGTGACCGAGGTGGACGACTCGACGCGGATCTTCGGCCCGGGCGCGAGCATCGCCCAGGACGTCGAGCCCGAGAACATCGCGTTCTCCCACGACTCCCGAACCGCGTGGGTGAGCCTGCAGGAGAACAACGCGCTGGCCGTGATCGACCTGCGCAAGGGCACCCTGACCGACGTCGTGGGTCTGGGCTTCATCGACCGCAACGACGAGCGCAACGCGTTCGACGCCAGCAACGACGACGGAGAGATCACCATCCGGAACTGGGACGTGCTGGGCATCCCGATGCCCGACTCGGTCTCCACGGTCCGGTCCAGGGGCCAGACGTTCGTGCTGACCGCCAACGAGGGTGACGCCCGCGACTACGAGACGTTCAGCGAGGAGGAGCGGGTCGCCGACGTGGCCCTGTGCGCGCAGGAGTACCCCGACGCCGCGGAGCTGCAGCTCGACGAGAACCTGGGCCGGCTCAACATCACCACCGTCAACGGGTTCGACGAGGCCCGCGGCTGCTTCGCGCAGCTGCACGCGTTCGGCGGCCGCTCGTTCTCCGCCTACACCGCCGGCGGCGAGCCCGTCTACGACTCCGGGAGCGACTTCGAGCGGATCACCGCCGAGGTGCTGGGGCGCAACGGGTTCAACGCCAACAACGACGAGTCCGGCCCGGACGCGTTCGACTCGCGCAGCGACGACAAGGGGCCCGAGCCCGAGGGCATGGACGTGGGTACCTGGAAGGGCCGCACCTACGCGTTCGTCGGGCTGGAACGGGTCGGCGGGTTCATGACCTACGACGTCACCGACCCGCGCAAGCCCGTCTTCGTCGCCTACACCAACGGGCGCGACTTCGGCGCCGCCACGGCCGAGGAGTCGATCGACCTCGGCCCGGAGGGCGTGCTGTTCGTCGAGGCGAAGGACAGCCCCACGAAGCGGCCGCTGGTGGTGCTCTCGCACGAGGTGAGCGCCAGCACGACGATCTACGGCCTGGGCTGACCGATGGTCCGTCCGGCGGCCCCGGCCGCCGGGCGGACCGGCGGGACCCGAACGGATGGCGAATTCCGTCGGGGGTCGGTGGGAGGCTGCGCGCCGTCCCACTTCCTCGCAGCTCGGAGCATCCCATGCCCACTCGCAGCACCCCCTGGCCTGCCGGCACGCCCTGCTGGGTCGACCTCGCGGTTCCCGAGGTCGCCGCGGCCACCGCCTTCTACGGGCCCGTGCTCGGCTGGTCGTTCGTCGACACCGGCGAGCAGTTCGGCCACTACACCATCGCCCAGGTCGACGGGAAGGCCGCCGCCGCCATCGGCCCGACCCAGGGACCCGAGCAGCCCTCGGTGTGGACGGTGTACCTGGCCAGCGACGACGCCGATGCCACCGCCAAGCTCGTCGCCGAGAACGGCGGCACGATGCTGTTCGACCCGATGGACATCCCCGGCAACGGGCGCATGGCGGTCGCGCTCGACGCGTCCGGCGCCGCGTTCGGCATCTGGCAGCAGACCGGCATGATCGGCGCCGAGATCTACAACGCGCCCGGCTCCCTGATCTGGGAGGACGCCCGCCTCACCGACCCCGAGGCCGGCCAGCAGTTCTACGCCGCCGTGTTCGGCCACACGTTCGGGGCCGTCCCCGGCGCCCCGGACGACTACGTCACCTTCGCCGTCGACGGGGAGGTCGCAGGCGGCATGGGCGGCATGATGGGCGCCCCCGAGGGCACCCCGAGCCACTGGGTCCCCTACTTCATGGTCGCCGACGTCGACGCGGCGCTCGCGGCCTGCGCCACGGGTGGTGGCACGGTGCTGATGGAGGCGACCGACACCCCGTTCGGCCGCATGGGCATCGTCACCGACCCGTTCGGCGCCACCTTCTGCCTGCACGGGGGGATGCCGAGCTGACCGGTCGCCCGTCGCACACCTTCCGGCTCCTCGCACACGGTGCACGCTCTGCGGCAAACCACGCGGTGTGCGACGAGCGCGTGGTCGGCAGGCGACTGGGAGATCGCTGGTAGCGTTGTCCCTGTGGAGGCCACTGTGGATGCCGTCGGGCGGATCGTCGTGCCGAAGCCGCTGCGGGACGCCCTCGGGCTGACCGCGGGCTCGACCGTCGACATCTCCCGCTACGGAGCGGGGCTGCAGCTGGTGCCGACCGGCCGCACAGCCCGGTTGGTGGAGGAGGACGGTGTGCTGGTCGCGACCGGCGACACGACCATCGACGACGACGACGTGTTCGGACTGATCGACTCGGGCAGGCGGTGACGCCGCCGATCGCTCTCGACACGAGCGTGGCCGTTCCGTTGGTGGTCCAGACGCACGGTGCGCACGACACCGTCGTGCGATGGTGGGGTGGCCGGGAGGTCTCGCTGAGCGGGCACGCCGCACTCGAGACGTACTCGGTGCTCACCCGCCTGCCCGGCGATCTGCGGCTCGCCCCGGCCGATGCGGCCCGCCTGCTCGACGAGCGGTTCGCATCGACGCTGGTGCTCGGACCGGAGACGTCCCGACGGCTGCCGCAGGCGTTGAGCGCACTCGGCGTCGCGGGTGGTGCCGCGTACGACGCGCTCGTGGCACTGGCCGCCGTCGAGCACGGGGCGGCGCTCGCCACGCGGGACGGCCGCGCGAAGCTCACCTACGAGGCGGTCGGGGTGCGGGTCGTCGTCGTGGCGTGAGACCGGTCAGAACGGCGCGTCGTCGTCCTCGTCGGGGGAGGCGGGCAGGCGGGCGAACGGGTCGCGGGGGCCCGCGGGCGCGCTGCCGTTCGGCGACGCCCCGGCCGGGGGTCCCGCGCTCTCCGACAGCCGGGTCGCCCAGGCCGGGAACGGGAACTCCACGGCCAGCGGCACCGGGATCTCGGGCTGGGACACGAACATCGTGCCCGGCTTGGCGATCACCGCACGGGAGCGCTGCGACGGCGGCAGGAAGCCGTACTCGGGGCGGCCGGCCTCGGCCGGGTCGAGCCTGCCGACCACCTTGACCGAGGAGTTGGAGACGATCCGGCGTTCCACCTCCGAGGCCGTCTGCTGCGCGCCGATGAGGATGATGCCCAGCGAGCGGCCGCGCTCGGCGATGTCGAGCAGCACCTCCTTGATGGGGCTGCTCCCCTCGCGCGGCGCGTACTTGTTCAGCTCGTCGATCATGGTGAACAGCAGCCCGGCCGTCCCGGCCTGTTCCTTGCGGGCGGTCTCCGCGGCCAGCACCACGCCCACCACGAACCGCTGCGCGCGCTCCGGGAGGTTGTGCAGGTCGACGACCGTCACCTGGTGGTTCTCGGTGCTCACCCGCCGCCCGGGTGCGTCGGCGAGATCGCCGCGGACGATCGTGCGCAGCGGCTTGAGCGAGGATCGCAGCCGCCGCAGGAACGCGTTGATCGTGCCGGTGCCGGTGACCGGGCCGGCCCAGTCGCGGCGGCTGTCCTCGTCGCCGAGCCGGTCGGTGACGAACTCGACGAGCGCGTCGTAGCTGCGCAGGGTCCGCCCCTCGATGGTGACGGCGCCGTCGGCGGCCGGGGACGCGGCGAACCGCAGCCGGGCGGCCACCTGGTGGATCACCGTCGTGTACTGGTTGCGCTCGTCCTCGGCGTCGGCGAACACGTACGGGAGGAGTTCCTGGGCGCAGAACTCGGCCAGCGTCCACCAGAACGCCGACACCCCGCTGGTGCGCCCGGTGACGTGCGGGCGCCCGGACGGGTCGTCGGGGGTGGGCGGGGCGAAGAAGCCCGCCGACGAGAACGGCGCGGCGGGCAGCCCCAGCCGCGCGTAGGCCGCCCGCCGGTCGTCGTCGAGCTTGAGGTTGGCGTGGTCGAGGAACAGCAGGTCCTCGCCCTTGACGCTGAACACCAGCGCCTTCGCGTTCACCGACCGCCGCCCCAGCACCCCGCTACGGAAGATCGAGTACAGCAGGAACAGCGCGAAACTGGTCTTCGTCGCCACCCCGGAGATGCCGCTGATCGACACGTGCCCGCCGCGGGTGCCGTCGAGGAACTCCAGGTTGAGGTAGATGGGCTCGCCGTCGCGGCCAAGCCCCACGGGCACCTTGAGGTCCATCTGGTCGAAGTACAGCGCCTGCGCGCGCTCCTCGCCGGTGGCGCGGCGCACCGCCGCACCGGGCAGCGGCGGCACGTAGCACTCGGGGTCGACGCGGGTGGTCATGATCTCGGCGATCTCCTGCACCTGCGCGGGCAGCACCCCGTCGGCGATGAGGAAGACGTCGGAGCCGAACGTGGCGCCCTCGTGGCGTGCCCGGACCTCGGTGACGATGCCGGAGGTGGCGACCGGCCCGAAGCCGGGCACCGTGCGCACCGTGACCACCACGTCGTCGAGCTGCAGGTACTGCTCGGGTGCGAGTGCCGCGGAGAACTGCAGGGGCGTGGAGTCCTCGGTGCCGACGACGAGCCCGACCGGAGTCTCCACCCGAGGGAGGCTAGGCCAGCACGCCCGACACCGGACGAGTGGGACTCCCGTCCGACAGGTTCGTACGAAGGTCCCACTCGTCCGGCCGGTGGGTCACGGGGGGCGGGTGAGCTCCCGGATCCTCGGGGCGGCCGCGGGGTAGCGCGCGGCCAGGTCGGCGGGGTCGCCCAGGCGGAAGCGCGACCACGCGAACGGCGGCGCCGTCGTCGTCCCGACCAGCGTCCACTCCCCCGCCGACGACGAGCCCTGCCACGTGCCGGCCCCGACGACGTGCTGCGGCCGCTGCCCCGCGGCGATGTCCGTGCCCAGCACCGGCTCCTCGATCCCGCCGCCGGGGTGCAGCAGCAGCATCCGCAGCGGCGCGCCCGCGTACCAGTGGTAGGTCTCGGTGGCGCTCAGCGCGTGCAGCGCGGAGAACTCCGGTGCGACGAGCAGGAAGTAGATCGCCGACGAGTGCGCGTCGAGGTGGGTGCGGCGGAACAGGCCGCCCTCCTGCGGCAGCGGCTCCAGCCCGAGCGTGCGGGCCAGCTCCCGCGGGTTCACCACGGCGGCGCCACCCCCATGCCGCCGTCGACGACCAGATCGTGCCCGGTGATCCGGCGCGCCATCGGGGAGGCGAGGAACACGCAGGCGTCCCCGACCTCGGCCGCCGAGACCAGCTCGCCCAGCGGCGAGGTGGCCCGCCACCGCGCGACGCCCGACGGCCACTCGGCGTCCAGCCCGGCCCGGGCCACCAGACCCGGCGAGACGGAGTTGACCCGGATCCCGCGGGGCCCGAACTCCAGCGCGGCGCTGCGCGCGAGCATGATCACCCCGGCCTTGGAAGCCGCGTAGTGGGCGTGCGCCGGGGCCGGGCGGCCGCCCTCGATCGAGGCGATCACCGTGATCGAGCCGCCCGTCATGGCGGCGGCCGCAGCCCGGACGGTCGCGAAGGTACCCGTCAGGTTGGTGTCGACGACGCCGCGCCAGTCCGCGACGGAGGTCCCGGCGATCTCGGCGACCGGCTGGACGCCCGCGGCGGCGACCACCGCGTCGAGGCGCCCGAACCCGCCCACCGCGGCGGCCACGAGCGCGGCGCAGCCCTCCGGCCCGGTGACGTCGGCGCGCACCGCCGCCGCCCGACCGCCGTCGCCGAGGATCTGCGCGACCACGGCGTCCGCCCGACCGGCGCTGCTGCGGTAGCCGACGACGACCGCGGCCCCCGCGGCGGCGAACCGCAGTGCGATCCCCGACCCGATCCCGCCGCCGGCCCCGGTGACGAGAGCGACGGTGCCGGTGAGGTCGGGCAGGTCCGGATCGCGACGCACACCGACCAGTCTCCCCTCCACCGGCGCCGGACCGTGTCGCCACCCGCCCCGGACCTCTTCCCCCGACACCGCCGTCCCCCACTAGGGTCGGGGCATGACCGCCACCAGCGACGAGGCGTGGGAACACGACATCATCCGGGGCCTCACGGCACTCACCGGCGACGAGCTACCGGCATGCGAGATCGTGCTGCTGGACGCGATCGTCGACTGGCTGTTCTCGCCGTCCAACCCCGGCAGCGGCTACGGCGAGGAGCACGCGGGCCAGCTGGTGTCACGGCTGTTCGCCGCGATCGACGCGTCCCGCCGGTTCGCGCCCGCCCAGCGACCCGACGTCACCGACGAGATCGCCGCGGCGCGTGCGCGCGTCGTCGACGGCGCACACGAGCTGGCGAAGCAGGGATCGCCCGGGGTGAACCTGCTGGTCTCCCGGCTCATGCCCGCCGTGCTCGCCGAGCTGGAGAACAACGCGGAGGAGCGCGGGAAGCAGGCGCGCGGCGTGTTCGTCTACCTGCTCTACGCCACCTCGATCGGCACCCGCGACACCCACGACCAGGCCGTGCTGGACGGGATCTCCGCGGTGGCCACCGGCTGGGACGGCGTCCTGCGCGGCGGGTACGTCCTCCCGTGGCGCGGGGTGGCGCCCGAGGACCGCCCCGGTGGCCCGGGCTCCCCGGAAGGGCAGGGCTCCCCGGGCGGGCAGGGCCCCTCAGAAGGGCAGGGCTGACCCGAACAGACCCGCCACCTCGTCGGCCCAGCCCAGCACGTCCAGGCCGGACCCGATGTTGCCCGGCGGGTGGGTGAGCAGCGTGTCGCGGCGGACCAGCCGTGCCATGTCGACGGTGACGGGCCCGGGCCGCGGTGTGCCGTCGGGGAGGCGGAACTCGACGCCCGCCACCTCCATGACGCGGATGATCTCCTGGGCTAGCAGCCCGTAGCCGACGGTGGTGGGGTGCGTGCCGTCGAGGGAGAACAGGCCGCCGGTGGCGCGGGCCCCGTCGTCGTCGGTGGTGAGGAAGCGGACGTCGGGCACCGGGTCCAGGGCGGCCAGCTCGGGCGGCAACACGTAGCGGGTCCAGCCGGCGGGGCGCGCGCGGTCGTCGGAGTAGCGCCGGACCGCGAGGCGGTCGAGCATCGTCGCGACGTCGCAGACGTACCAGTCGCGGCCGGCGGTCCGCGCGTCGGCGACGGTGCCCACGATCGCCGCGTTGTAGGCGTCCACGGCGTCGTCGATCGCCTGCGCCTGGGCCCCGGTGACGGACCGGTGGCGGCGCACGTCGAACTCGTCGTCACCGATCCAGGGCCGGGTGTAGTGCGGGAAGTACCTCGACCCGGGCGGCTTGTCCCCCACGCCGCGCGTGATCGGCGGGATCGTCACCTGCGGGATCGTGCACCAGATGACGTGCCGCGCGGCGATCCGCCGCACCTGCTGCTCGACCAGCGCGAGCTCGGCGGAGAAGTGCTCGGGCCGCCAGACGGTGAACCGGCCCTTCGTGTCGAGGGAGTCGTAGCCGTCCTCGCTCCACACGACGTCCAGGCCGGTCATCGCGCCGAGCGCGTTGTTGGCGCCGAGGAACACCACGAGCGTCTCGATCCCGCCCTGCCGTCCCAGCTGCCTGGCCGCGTCGAAGACGGTGCGGCGCCGGTCGGCCGCGGTGGCGTTGGGCAGCACCCGCAGCGCGGCCCGCGAGGCGTTGTCGGAGACGAGCTGGTCGACCAGGTCGTCGGTCGGCGGGCGGATCTCCGACAGGGCGCGGGCGGCGGTGCGGTCCAGCGCGTCGCGCAGGTCCCAGCCGTAGACGGCGAGCACGTGCATCGCCTCGCGCACGGTCGGCACGCGCGAGCCCGGACCGCGCTCCCAGTGGTCCTCGATCTCGTCCATCACCGACCGCAGCCGGAACAGCGCGCCCGGCACCTCCCACCAGTCGAACCCGAGGCCGTAGCGCTCCTCCAGGTCCCGCAGCACGTACTCGATGTTGAGCGGCAGCCCGCCGACGCCCGGGTAGCGCGGATGTCGCAGGCCCGACCAGCCCAGCTCGTGGGCGACGATCGCCGACCACGACAGGTCGGTGTCGAACACCGCGCCGCTGGCGAAGCCGTGGGTCAGCGAGTCGCCGATGCTGACCAGGCGGTGCGCGGCGGCGGCGCCGTCCGGGGCGTCGACCGGGATGCCCAGCGTGGGATCGGTGACGGGCTCGTGCGGCATGACACCAGTCGATCAACGATGGCCGTGCACGTCAGCCGCCACACGGGCGACGCCGCCGGTCATCCGTGCTGGCGGGCGTGCGCTCCGGTCGAGGGCTGCATCCGGACCTGGACCGCGACGAGCACGCCGACCAGCACCGCCCCCACCAGCGCGACACCGAGCATCGCGGGCCAGCCGGCGTCCGGGACGAGCAGCCCGCGGTCCTCGGTCTGCCACGGCCACAGCGCCCGCAGCGCCCCGATCAGGATCCCGGTCATCAGCGCGAGCACGGTGCGCCGGTGATGGACCAGCAGCCATTCGAGTCCCTTGACGAAGAACGCGAGCCCCAGTACCGCGCCGAGCAGGAACGTGCCGACGTAGGCGAGGTCGCGGTCGTCGACGGCACGCAGGGTCGGCTCGTAGAGGCCCATCGCGAGCAGCAGGAACGACCCGGACAGTCCGGGCAGGACCAGCGCGCAGACCGCCAGCGCCGCCGCGGGGGCGACGATCCACAGCGGGGGCTCGGCGAAGTCACCCGGCGGCAGCCCGGTGACCAGGGCCGTCCCGGCCGCCCCGACGACGACCAGCCCCCACTCCCGGGCCCCGCGCAGCCCGCCGAGGTCCAGCACCGGCACGGCGACCGAGGCGGCAACCATGCCGAAGAACAGCGCGTTCGTGGCGACCGGGTGCGCCTCGATCAGCGGCGGCAGGAACCGGGCGGCCACCAGCACGGCAGCGACCATGCCGAGGAGCACGGCCAGCACGAGCGGCCACTCCACGCGGACGAACTCCGCGCGCGCCCGGGCCCAGCCGCGCCCGCGGGGGACGTCGACGCTCGCCCGGGCCGACGAGACCAGGTGCGACGCCGCGGCGATCAGGCGCTCGTAGACCCCGACGACGAGCGCGACGGTGCCGCCGCTGACCCCGGGCACCACCTCGACCGAACCGATCGCGACGCCGCGCAGGACATTGGAGAACCGGAAGGACGACACGTGTGGCGAATCTACCGACACATCGGCTTCCCCCGGGACCCGGTCCACACCGCCCGCCGTGGGTTCCCGCGAGCGACGAGACCCAGCCGTCCCGCTCGCGCAGCACCGAGCACTCGCCCGGCTCCGGACGCGACTGCCCGACGGCGCCCCGGGATGGTGGGCGATCGTGCCTGTCCGGCGTGCAGCTGGCGAGGCGCCAACCTCACCTGTCGCCCGTCCGTCCCTGGGCGACGCCGTCGACGGCCTCGGTTAGGGCACAGGCGGATCCCCGACATGGGCGACCTTTCGGCCCGACACGGGAGGGTGCCCTAGGGTGACCGTCCTCGAACCGACCGAGGTTGACGTGGTGGACGAGGCGGAGCATTGGCCAGATCTGCCACCCACAGGCACGCCGAACCCGTGACCGGCGTCGACGACCTGGCGGGACGGCTGCGCACCTTCGCCGCCGCCCGCGACTGGGAACGCCACCACACCCCGAAGAACCTGCTGCTCGCGCTGAGCGGCGAGGTCGGCGAGCTGTGCGCGGAACTGCAGTGGCTCCCTACCGACGCCGCGTCCGAGAACTGGGGTCCGGAACTGCGCCAGCGTGTCACCGACGAGGTCGCCGACGTCCTGATCTACCTCGTCCGCTTCGCCGACGTCTGCGGCATCGACCCGGTCGCCGCCGCCGAGCAGAAGATCGAGCACAACGAGTCGCGCTTCCCACCACTGCCCTAGAGTCCCTCTCGCGGCCCGACGGGCACCGAACGCGAGTTCGTTGCTGCCCCCACCCGCACGCCGATGACGCGTGCCTCGTGGGGGAATCCGAGTGGCTCTGGTCCGTGATGACGCCCGCTCGCTGCTGGGCAAGGCCGAGGCGAAGGAGCTGCACGAACTGCTCGCACAGCAGGCCCGTGTCCGCTTCGACGCCGCCACCGGCGTCGGCGAGGTCCGATCCTGGGAGAACAGCCTGCCCCCGTTCCTGGCCGACGTGGTCGACGCCGGATTGGGGCACGTCGAGGTGCTTCTGGAGCATCGTCTGCCCTATACCCCGAAGAGGGTCGACGCGCTGCTGTGCGGCGTGCACCCGACCACCGGCCGACCGTCCTACGTGCTGGTGGAGCTCAAGCAGTGGACCACCGCCGAGTCCGCGGGCGACGACCTGGTCCGCGTCCCCCAGTACGGCGACAAGCCCGTCCTGCACCCGGCCGAACAGGTCCGCCGCTACTGCCGACAGCTCGTCGACTTCACGCCGATGCTCGCCCGGGAGGCGGACGGGGTGTACGGGATCGCGTACCTGCACAACGCAGGCGCCGATGGTTGGCGGCTGCGGCGCTACACGCTCGACGAGTACGGACGGCTCTACACCCGCGACGAGCGCCAGGCCCTGATCGACCTGCTCCGCTCCCTGCTCAGCACCGATGAGCGGACCCGCCCGGGCGCCCGCCGGGCCGCCGACGAGCTGCTCGCCGCCCCGACCACCCCGTCCAAGCAGTTGCTGCAGCACGCCGCTGCGGAGGTGAAGAACCGCGAGCAGTTCGTGCTGCTCGACGAGCAGCAGGTGGCGTACTCCACGGTGAAGCAGGCCGTCGAGCTGGCCAGGGACGAGAACACCAAGACCGTTGTGATCGTGCTCGGTGGACCGGGATCGGGAAAGAGCGTGGTGGCACTGAGCCTGCTCGGCGACCTGTTCCGTGACCGGCGACGGGTCATGCACGCGACCGGGTCCAGCTCGTTCACCAGCACCCTGCGCAAGATCGTGATCGGTTCCCGGAGCACGCGAGTCCAACAGATGTTCGTCTACTTCAACAGCTTCATCGGCGAGCAGAAGAACTCGCTCGACATGGTGATCTGCGACGAGGCACACCGCATCCGCGAGACCAGCGTCAACCGCTTCACCCGCGCAGCGACACGCGCGGCCGCGAAGCCACAGGTGCAGGAGCTGATCGACATCGCGCGCGTGCCGGTGTTCCTGCTCGACGAGCACCAGGTCGTGCGCCCCGGCGAGATGGGCACCGAGGCCGAGATCACCGCCGCCGCGACGGCCGCCGGCTGCGGCGTGCGCGTCGTACGACTGGAAGGGCAGTACCGGTGCGGCGGCTCCGAGTTCTACGAGGAGTGGGTGCTGCGGCTGCTCGGCCTCGTCGAGCTGCCCCCGATCGCCTGGTCGGCCCTCACCGAAGGCGCGCAGGACAGCTACCGCGTGGCGGCCCTGCCCACACCCCGCGCACTGGAGTCCTGGCTGCTCGCCCAGAACCCGGGCGGCGACGACACCGCACGGATCGCGGCAGGCTACTGCTGGCCGTGGAGCGACCCGGTCCGCGACGAGAACGGCAAGCGCCTCGTCGACGACGTGGTGATCGGCGACTGGCGGCGCCCGTGGAACGCGAAGGACAAGGGCTCGGTCCCGGGCGCCCCGGCGTCGCACTTCTGGGCGAGCGATCCGCGGGGGTTCGGCCAGGTCGGGTGCATCTACACGGCCCAGGGCTTCGAGTACGACTGGTCCGGGGTGATCATCGGGGACGACTTCGTGCGCCGCGGGGACCGTTGGGTGGCGCGGCGGGACCGGTCCCACGACGGGCAGGTGAGGCGGGCGACCGAGGAGGAGTTCCCCGCGCTGGTCCGCAACACCTACAAGGTGCTGCTGACCCGGGGGATGAAGGCGACCGCGGTGTACTCGACCGACCCCGAGACGCAGGAGTTCCTAGAACGAATGGCACGCTAGGTCACCGAGCCAGCACAACAGGTGATCGCCGTGGAGGCACCGGTGGGGAACGACGTCGCTCTCGGCCGTGACGTAGGCCGAGTTGGCCGAACGTGTGCAGGACGAGATCGACCGGGTACAGGTCCAGCAAGCAGCACGACCGACGCCGGTTGGTCACGCTGATCGAGGGGTTGCGCCCGACCGACGATGCCGATGTGCACGACGTGCTCACCGGGCGCAGGTGATGGGTGTCCGGGACCGGCAGCATCGACACGCTGGTTCCGCGTGACGGTCGCATGGGGGCCAAACGGCTGCGGCAGGACCAGCCTTGCCGCGGCGACTACGGGATACCTCGGCGGTGCTGCACGGCCCCCGTGCCCTCGCCCATGTTCCGGCAGTCCTGATGCAGGACTGGGGACAGGTGGCGACGGAGGTCACCGGGTGGTGCGGCGAACCGCACCGGCTTCGCCAGAACGTGACAGCTCCGCCGAGATCGGCGAGCCGGGCCGCGGTGCCGCCCTGAGCGAGCCGATGCGACAGGGCCTCGGCGAACTTGATCCCCCCTCCAGCGCCCGGTCGTCTACCCCGGCAACAGATGCGGAGCGCGGTGGCGGCGTCAGCGCGGTCGTCCGCCCACGTCCACCACCGCGGGTCGGGACCGGCGATCACGGCGCCGTCCGGGTGTGCCGCCGACAGCTCGGTCCACGTCGATCGCACCGCGGGAAAGGCCGTCTGAACTGCCGGTCTCCACTAGTTATCGAACTTGCGTTCGAGTATCATGAAGAGGTGCCGGACAGCCCGCTCACCCTCGCGCACCGCCTCCTCACCGAGGCGGTCGACGCGCTGGCCGCCGCGACCGGACCGGGCGCGGGCGACGCCGAGCTGATCTCCGCACTCACCCTCGCCGAGGGCGCCGCGCGCCGGCTCGACCAGGTCGTCGTCGGCGCGCTGGCCGACCTGGAACGCCGCGGTACGTTCGCCGAACGCGGTTACCGCTCCACCGCCGGTGCCCTCGGTGATCTGTTGGGCTGGGAACGCACCGACGCGAAGCGCCGACTCACCGCGGCCGAGCAGGTCCGGCCCCGCATCGGCCTCGACGGCGCCGCTCTGCCGCCCCGCCTGCCCGCCACCGCCCAGGCGTTCGACACCGGCGCGGCGAGCCTGCGCCACGTCGAGGCCGTCGCCCGCGTCCTGGGCAGCGACGCCGCCGGCCGTCTCACCCCGCAGGTGTGGGCTGGCGCCGAGACCCAGCTCGCTACCTGGATCCCCGACTGCACACCGGGCGAGCTTCAGGTCCGCGGCACCCGGCTCGTCGACGCCCTCGACGCCGACGGCCCCGAACCCGACGACCGGCCCCGCCCGACGGTCAACGAGCTGCACCTGCACCGCAACCCCGACGGCACCGGCGGGCGGCTCGCCGGCCGCTACGACGACGCCGCGATGTTCGACGCCATCGCCACCCTGATCGACGCAGGCGCCAGGCCGCGCACCGCCGACGACGACCGCACCCCCGCCACCCGCCAGGCCGAAGCCCTCGCCGACGCCTGCGGGTTC
>NZ_JAJCYB010000115.1 GCF_029263155.1 Pseudonocardia sp. | reverse complement strand
GCGATCTCGCTGGCCGCGGTCGGCATCGGCACCATCGGGAAGTCGCCGAGCATCGTGCGCTTCGGCGCGTGCTGGACGATCACCGCGGCCGGGCGGCTGCCCCGCAGGATGTGCGCGGAGGTCAGGTATGCGGGGTGGCTGAGCGCGCCCTGGCCCTCGACCACGATCACCTCGGGGTCCTCGCCCTCGAACGCGGCCACGACCTGGTGCTCGACCTCGCCCGAGCAGAACTGGGGGACCAGCGCGTCCAGCGCGACGCCGTAGCGCCCGCCCTGGATCAGGGTGGTCTGGCCGGTGCCGACCATGACCGCCCGGATGCCGTGGGCGTTCAGCGCCTGGACCAGCAGGGTGGCGGTGGTGCGCTTGCCGATCGCCCCGTCCGTGCCCAGGACCGCGATCCTCGGGCAGGTCACGTCGAAGATGCGTCCGGAGAACAGGTGCAGGTCACGCTTGGCCTTCGGCCGGCGCACGTCGGTGATGGTGACGCCGGCGATCACGGCTGCGGCGACGAACTCGGCGTCGTCGTTGAGGAACTCGTGCAGGCCGTTGATCACGTGCATGCCGCGGGCGATGCCGTCGAGCAGCACGATCCGCTGGTCGTCCGACAGCAGGCCGTCGGCCGGCGCCAGCCCGCAGATCAGATAGTCGGGAACCTCGCCGGCGTGCGCGATGGACTCGTCGAGCGAGGCCAGCACCGGGATCCCGTTCGCCGCCCCGTCCAGGAACTGCCCGGCGTCGACCCCGGCCCGGAGGCTGTCGATGACGCTGAGGACCTGGTAGCGCTCCGAGTGCCGGACCAGGCCGTTAGCAGTCTTACCGTCCTGCTCGCCGAACAGCGCCTCGCAGTAGACGACAGCGGTGCTGCCGGCGGGTAGCGCGAAGGGCGCGGCGGGGGTGACCGACTCGCCCTGGTCGGGCGCATGCAGAAAAGGGGTACCGCTGACGAGCGAAGACATGCGCATCCTCTGAGAAGTCTCAGAGAAGGCGACGGGTTCGTGGCGGGGCCGGTGGGCCCAACGTTGCGCGAGTGGTCTGCCCTGAGGATCGGCAAAGTTACCGACGCGTCAAGTCTACCCGGTCAGGTCCGGGCCGCCGTAGATGTGCGCGGTGCTCATCCGCATCCACACCGGCGGTGGCGTGGCCGCGGTGGCGGGCGATCATCCGGACGTCGGGGGATCGAGATCGGGCGGGCGGGCGCCGAGGGCGAGGATCAGGCCGAGAACCTGGTCCGGGTCCTGCAGGATGTCGCCGTACAGCGACCTGAGCTGGGTCATCCGGTAGCGCACGGTCTGCGGGTGGATCAGCAGGTGCTCGGCGACGTCGTTGCGTCGTCCCTGGTGCAACAGCCACGACAGCAGCGTCTCGGTGAGCCGCTCGGCGGTGGCGTCGGGCAGCTCGGCGAGCGGGGCGAGGGCCCGGGCGCGCAGGTCGGCCAGGGCGTCGGTGTCCGCGGTGAGGACGAGCTCGGTGAGCAGGCCCTCGGTGTCCAGGCCGCCCGGTTGCATCCCGCGCAGGCGCAGGACCCGCACGGCGCGCTGGTAGGACCGGGACACCTCGGTCCACGGCTTGGCCGGCCCCACCACCGCCGGCTCCTGGGCCAGCGCGCGCCACACCGCGGAGCGCGGCTGGCCGGTGTCCGGCACGAGCAGCACCCGCAGGTCGCCGGGCAGGCCCTCGTCGATCACGTCGGCGGCCAGGTTCAGGGTGCGCGGTTCGAGCGCCCCGGCCAGGAACCGGGCCCGTTCGGCGCCCACCAGCAGCACCGTGAGGGTCTTCGGCTGCTCCCAGTCGGCCCGCTCCGCATGTTCGACCAGCTCGTCGGGCGGCGCGGCGGAGAGCAGGGCGCGGCCCAGCCGCTCCCGGTACATCTCCCGGACCCGGCCGCTGGTGGCGAGCTCGTCGCCGTGGCCGGCCACGCTCGCGGCGGAGAGCTGGTCGATGTAGGCGAAGACCTGCTCGGCGAACCGGACGATCATCTCCGGTGGGACCCGGGCGGCGACCGCCGCCCCGCCCCACTCGTGCCAGGCGGTCCGCGCGCCGACCCGGTACGCGCCGAGCAGCGCGTCGATGCTGCGGCCGGACCGTGCCTCGCCACCGCCCAGCCCGTACGCCCCGTCCAGCGCGGGGCGCAGCGCCTCGCCCGGGTCGGCGTGCTCGATCATCCGCAGGAACGCGTCCAGCGCGACCCGGACGGCCTCGATGATCTTCGCTGCCATCCGGCCCTGCAGCGGGTCGGCGTACTCGTCGATCTCCGCGACCACTGCGGCTACCGTCCGGGCGGCGACCGCCGGCAGCTGACGGCGCAGGGCGGCCACCACATCCGGGTCGATGACGAGCACATCGTCGTCGGTCTGCGTTGGATCGGGCACGAACTATCTCCTGTGAACAAAGAGGTCCGGGCAGGTCACCTTCCCCGGCCAAGATGTTATGTGTCAAGAACGGTCACACTGAGGCCATGACTTCCATGAGCACGCCCACCCGGCCCGAAGGCACGGCGGTGACCCGTGCGGGCTCGCGCATCCGCCCGGCGGTGCCGGACTTCGAGGCGGAGCCGAAGAGCCGCACCGAGCGCGTCCTGCTGGTGGTGTTCGTCGTGCTGCCGTTCCTGGCGGTGCTCGCGGCCGTCCCGGTGGCCTGGGGCGCCGGGTTGCTCGGCTGGAGCGACGTGCTGATCGGCCTGGTGATGTACATCGTCGCCTGCCTCGGGGTCACCGTCGGTTTCCACCGCTACTTCACCCACGGCGCGTTCAAGGCCAAACGCCCGTTGAAGATCGCGCTCGCGGTCGCGGGCAGCCTGTCGTTGGAGATGAGCGTGGTCGACTGGGTGGCCACCCACCGCCGCCATCACAAGTTCTCCGATCTCGAGGGCGACCCGCACTCCCCGTGGCGCTTCGGCACCGACTGGAAGGCCCTGATCAAGGGTCTGTGGTGGGCGC
>NZ_JAJCYB010000114.1 GCF_029263155.1 Pseudonocardia sp. | reverse complement strand
TGCACGGACCACGAACCGGGAGGCGTCATGGCGCAGGAACAGACCAGGCGACAGGGTGGCGGGGACGGCGACGGCGAGGACGACGGGGGCGCCGCTCCGGCCGGCCAGGAGCGTCGTGAGAAGCTGGGCGAAGACGTCGACTCGATCCTCGACGAGATCGACGACGTGCTCGAGGAGAACGCCGAGGACTTCGTCCGGGCCTACGTGCAGAAGGGCGGCCAGTAGCCGCTGACCTGGTACGCGGAGCCGGCCGAGGTGACGGACTGACCGTCGGAACGAAGGAGCGGATACCACCGATGGAGCCAAGGTCGGCCCGTTGGACGAACTCGAGAGGTCCGGTGGACGCGGCGCTGCCCGCCGCGTACTTCACCCCCGGTGCCTCGTCGTTCACCGACTTCGTCGCGGCGGCCGCGCCGCACCTGCTGCCCGGCCGGATCCCGCCGGGTCTGACCCGCGAGTTGCCCGGGGCCGGTCTGGAGATCGTGCACGGCACGACGATCGTCGCGGCCACCTACGACGGCGGCGTGCTGATCGCCGGTGACCGCCGGGCCACGATGGGCAACATGATCGCCCAGCGTGACATCGAGAAGGTGGTCATCACCGATAACTACTCGGCGATCGGCATCGCCGGCGCGGCCGGCATGGGCGTGGAGATGGCCCGGCTCTACACCGTCGACCTCGAGCACTACGAGAAGATCGAGGGTGTGCCGCTGTCGCTGGACGGCAAGGTGAACAAGCTCGCCGGCATGGTCCGGGCGAACCTCGGCGCCGCGCTGCAGGGGTTCGCGGTGCTGCCGCTGTTCGCCGGTTACGACCCCGACGCCGCCGACCCGGCGCGCGGCGGGCGGATCGTGAGCTTCGACGTGACCGGCAGCAAAGCCGACGAGCCGGTGGGCTACCACGCGATCGGCTCGGGCTCCCTGTTCGCGCGCTCGGCGTTGAAGAAGCGGCACGACCCCACCGCCGATGCGGACACCACGATCCGGGTCGCCCTGGAGGCGCTCTACGACGCGGCCGACGACGACACCGCCACCGGTGGGCCCGACCTGACACGCAAGATCTTCCCGATGGTGGTGACCATCGACGCGGCCGAGGGCGCGGTCCGCCGGTCGGACTCCGAGGTCGGCGAGGTGATCAGCTTGGTGGTCGCCGATAGGCTGGAACGCCCCGGAGGCTGACCGGACACCGCGCCGGCCCGGAGATCCCCGACGACCGTTCGACGACCAGGAGTACCTGACGTGACGATGCCGTTCTACGCCTCCGCCGAGCAGGTGATGAGGGACCGCTCGGAGCTGGCCCGCAAGGGCATCGCCCGGGGACGCAGCGTCACGGTCCTGACCTACTCCGGGGGCGTGCTGTTCGTCGCGGAGAACCGCTCCACGGCGCTGCACAAGGTCTCGGAGATCTACGACCGGATCGGGTTCGCCGCGGTCGGCCGCTACAACGAGTTCGAGAACCTGCGCACGGCCGGGATCCGGCTGGCCGACGTGCGCGGCTACTCCTACGACCGCCGCGACGTCACCGGCAAGTGGCTGGCCAACGCCTACGCCCAGACCATGGGTGCCATCTTCACCGAGCAGCAGAAACCCTTCGAGGTTGAGCTGTGCGTGGCCGAGGTGGGCCAGACCCCGGACAACGACCAGCTCTACCGGATCACCTACGACGGCTCGATCAGCGACGAGCCCCAGTTCGTGGTCATGGGCGGGCAGACCGAGCCGATCAGCGCCCAGTTGCGGGAGTCCTACCAGCCGGGCATGGAACTGGCCGACGCGGTGGCGGTGGCCGTGCGCGGGCTGCAGTCGGCCACGCCGGGCGGCCCGGCGTCCACGACGACCGGGTCCGCGACCAACGGCGCGGCCGCCGAGCGGGTGCTCGGGGTCAACGCCCTGGAAGTCGCCGTGCTCGACCGGCGCCGGCCCCGGCGGGCCTTTCGCCGGCTCACCGGATCGGTGCTGGCCGGCCTGTTGCCCGCCGAGAACCGGGCCATCGACGCGGCGGCCGACCCGGAGCCCAAACAGTCGGCCGGGGACGCGGCGGGCGGGTCCGAGGGCGAGGCCGGGGGCGCGCAGGGCAGCGCCTAGGCTCGTCGCCATGGGGGCCGGGCCGCAGCGCTATTCCTCGTCCATCGAGGACTACCTCAAGACGATCTACGCCCTGCAGGAGCGGGGCGGCCCGGCGATCACCACGAGCCGACTGGCCGAACGTCTCGGCGTGCTGCCCTCCTCGGTGTCCGGCATGGTGCGCAAGCTCAGTGACCTGGCGCTGCTGGAGCATCAGCGTTACGGCGCGATCAGCCTCACCCCGGCCGGGCGGAAGGTCGCCCTCGGTGTGGTACGCAGGCACCGGCTGATCGAGCTGTACCTGGTCACCGAGCTGGGGTACTCCTGGGACGAGGTGCACGACGAGGCGGAGATCCTCGAGCACGCGGTGTCCGACCGGTTGCTGGAACGGATCTGCGAGCGGCTGGGGGATCCCCGTTTCGACCCGCACGGTGACCCGATCCCGACCCGCGACGGCGAGATCCGGGACTGGGACGCGCAGCGGCTGTCCACCAGCGAACCGGGCGCACGCGGCGCCCTGGTGCGGGTCGACGACGCCGATCCCGGGATGCTGCGCCACCTCAGTGCGCAGGGCATCCGGCTGGGCAACAGGGTGGAGCTGGTCGAGCGGGCGCCCTACGGCGGTTCCTACGTGGTCCGGGTGGAAGCGGCGGAGGGTCGGGCGTCAGCGACCACCCACCACCTCGGCGCGGAGCTCGTCGCGGCCATGTGGGTGCAGGTCGACGCCTGAGCGAACCATTGTTTTGGGTGCGATGACGTTCTAAAGTTGGGCGTGCCGAATTTTGGACGCGGACGAGCGACGGGGCTCGTCGCGGTGCTGACCCTGGTCGCCGCGGTGCTCGGGGCGGGTGCCGCCTGCTCCACCCCGGCACAGCCCCGTGACGACGGCCGCAGGAAGGTGCTCGCGACCTTCACCGTGATCGCGGACATGGCCCGACAGGTGGCGGGCGACCGGCTGGACGTGGAGTCGATCACCAAGGTCGGATCCGAGATCCACGAGTACGAACCCACCCCGGACGACCTCGTCCGGGCCGAGGGCGCGGACCTCGTGCTGGACAACGGCCTGGGCCTGGAGCGCTGGTTCCGGCGGTTCGTCGAACGGGCCGACGTGCCCAGTGTCGCGGTGAGCACCGGCGTGGAGCCGATCCCGATCTCGGTCGGCTCCTACCAGGGCCAGGCCAACCCGCACGCGTGGATGTCGCCCCGGGTCGGTGCGCTCTACGTCGCCAACATCCGGGACGCGCTGAGCCGACTCGACCCGGCCAACGCGACCTACTACCGGGACAACGCCCGGCGCTACGAGGAGCGGTTGCGCGCTGTCGAGCAGGATCTGGCGCGGGAGTTGGCGACACTGCCACCCCAGCAACGCGCCCTGGTGACGTGCGAGGGCGCGTTCTCCTACCTGGCCAGGGACACCGGTCTGCGGGAGGGCTACCTGTGGCCGGTGAACAGCGACGCCGAGGGCACTCCGCAACAGGTCGCGGCGGTGATCGGGTTCGTCCGGGCGAACCAGGTCCCGGCGGTGTTCTGCGAGTCGACGGTCAACGACGCGGCGCAGCGTCAGGTCGCCCGGGAGACCGGTGCCAGACTCGGCCCGACGCTGTACGTCGACTCGTTGTCCGGTCCCGACGGACC
>NZ_JAJCYB010000113.1 GCF_029263155.1 Pseudonocardia sp. | reverse complement strand
AGCACGGATACCCCGTCCACCGCGACCAGCTCGGACAGCGACGGCGCCCCGACCAACGCGACGACCCCACGGGCGTGCACGAACCGGCCGGCTCCGTCCGGTCGGTTCGGGTCGGCCTGATCGGTGAAGCGGACCACGGTGATCCGCCGCGGCCGGCCGGCCATCACCCCGGCCTCGATCGCGGCACCCACGTCGGTGCAGTGCACGTGCACGTTCCACACCTCGTCGCCCGGTGGTTCGCCCCGACCGGACGGCGTCGAGCCGCCCCGCGCGCCGACGGACAACCCACCCGAGCCCACCAGCGCAACCGAGTCACCCAGCTCGTCGAGCCGGGCGCGCAACCGCGCCACCCGCCCGGGGGTGCTTTCGGTGAGCAGGTACATCACCTCGTACTCGTAGCGGGTGGAGCCGCCCTCACGCTCGCCGACCAGCGCGTCGCGTTCCCGCTCCCAGCCCCGATGCCCGCCGGCGACCTGAGCCAGCGCCTCCACCGGCTCGGCCGCCCGTACCGGCCGCTGCTGCTCCACCACCGCGAGCAGTGCCCGCAGCAGCAGCAGCACGCCGTAACCGCCCGCGTCCACCACCCCGGCCCGGGCCAGCACCGGCAGCAGCCGAGGGGTGTCGGTGAGCGCCTCCCGGGCCCCGCGCACGGCGGCCGCGGCCACCGCCCCCAGGGTCGCCGCGCCACCGGCTGCCGCGCGGACGACGGCACCGTCCACCACGGCCGCACCGTCCACCACGGCGGTGGCCGACTCCGCGGCGCCGCGCAGCACGGTGAGCACGGTGCCTTCCACCGGACTGCTGACCGCCGCCCTGGCCAGCTCGTCGGACCGGTTCAGCGCCTCGGCCAGCGCCGGTCCGGTCAGGCCCGTGGCGCCACCGGTCAGCAACACCTCCGCGACCCCGCGGAACAGCTGCGACACGATCACCCCCGAGTTGCCCCGGGCCCCGCGCAGGGCACCGTCGGCTGCGGCGGCGGCCACCGTGCCCACCGGGGCCTCGCCGTCCGGTCCGGTCCGGCCGGCGCCCCCCCGGGCGACCGCATCGGCCGCCGCCCGCACCGTGAGCACGAGGTTGGTGCCGGTGTCCGAGTCCGCCACCGGGAACACGTTGATCCGGTCCAGTTCCGCTCGGCAGTCCTCCAGCAGATCCACCGAGAGGTCGGTCCAGCGGCGCACGGCGGCCGAGTCCAGCACGTCGAGCACGCCGGTTACCCTCCTCATGATGCCGTCCCGCCGAGCGTATCGACCGCCCCGGTGTGGTCCGGGCCGACCCGGCTCGCTACCCTGGAACCCGACATCCGGTGGCTCCACCGGTCCCGCGCCCTGTCAGAGCGCACAGAACATCGAACGCGAGGAGTTTTGACGTGGCTGCCGTCTGCGACGTCTGCGGTAAGGGTCCGGGCTTCGGCATGTCCGTCTCGCACTCCCACCGCCGGACCCACCGCCGCTGGAACCCGAACATCCAGACCGTCCGGGCCGCGATCCAGGGCACCCGTCGTCGGATGAACGTGTGCACCTCATGCCTCAAAGCCGGCAAGGTCGCCCGCGCCTGAGGCTGACCGGGCGCCTCGCGGCGTTCTCCCTCGCTCGCGTGCTGAGCACGCCACGCTCACTGCGGCCTTGCGATGCATCCCGCTCAGCCTCAGGTACCTGACGCTCACCGGGCCGGTGGCAGTACCCGGCGCTCCTGGAGCACCCTGAGCCAGTGCACGAAGGTCTCCTCTGTGTCCCGGACCTCGGTGAAGCCGGCCTCCTTGATCTTGACGGTGCTCACGAAAGCCGGCGGCGGCGGATCCGTCGCGCCGTAGGCGAAGCAGAAGTCCGCGTAGTGGTGGGACTCGCCGAGCAGCTCGGTCATCCCGATCTGCCGCAGCCCGTACTTGGCCACGATCTTGTCCCACCGGTCGGCCCGGGACGGCAGGAACTCCGCCAGCGACGTCGGCTCGTCCGGGCCGACCTCCACGCCGAGCGCATCAGCCATCGCCGGCCACAGGTCCCGCCATTCGAAGACCTCACCGTTGGTCAGGTTGAAATGCTGGCCGACTGCGGCCGGCGCCTCGGCCGCCCACCGGATGGCGTTCGCCACCAGACGCGTGTCGACCGCCTCCCACACATAGGGCGCCCCGCCGGGAAATCCGAACGGCCTGCCTTCCTCCCGACGGATCGCCGCGTAGGCGCCGATCACCGGTGGCAGGTTCATCACCACCCCGACGTTCGGGCCGACGATCAGCTGGGGCCGCATGATGGTGATGTCGAAGCCCGCCGCCGCTGCCTTGTCGGTCAGGTAGTCCTCTTGCAACCAGTAGAAGTTCGCGTGCTCGTCGCGCGGAAAGCGCTCCCGTGCGGGCACCCGCATCGGGTGCAGGTGGATGCCGTACGCCTTGGTGCCCTGCAGCAACGTCACGTGCCGCAGCGCGGCGACGTCCGACAGAGGCTCGATGAGGTTGCGCAGCATGTCCAGGTTGGTGTCCATCTGGTCCTGCTCCGTCCAGCCGGCGACCAAGCCGGGTTTCTCGAACACCGCCGCGTACACGACGTGCGTGACGTCGGCCAGCTCCCGGACCGCCTGCGCGCTCGCCGCGGCGTCCCGCAGGTCGATCGGCAGGTGCCGGTAGGGCCTGGCGTCGGAGACCTCGGGCCGGCGGCGGGACACCGCGACGACGTCCCAGCCGTCGACGAGGAACCGCTCCACGCACGCCGCGCCCACCAGTCCGCTGGCCCCGGCGACCAGAACGGTGCTCGTCATGACTGCTCGCTCGCTCGCAGCTCACGGCGCAGGAGCTTGCCCGTCACCGTCTTGGGGATCTCGTCGAGGAACTCCACCTGGCGCGGGTACTTGTAGGCGGCCATCCGCGCCCTGGTGAACTCGATCAGCTCGTCCGCGCTGACCGTGCAGCCAGGTCGCAGGCTGACGAACGCCTTCACCGTCTCACCGCGGTACTCGTCGGCCACACCCACCACGGCGGCCTCCCGGACCGCTTCGTGCTCGTACAGCACGTCCTCGACCTCACGCGGCCACACCTTGTAGCCGCCCGCGTTGATCTGGTCCTTCTTGCGGTCGACGATGTAGAACCAGCCCTGGGCGTCCATGTAACCGACGTCGCCGGTGTGCAGCGAGCCCCCCGGCAGGGCCTTCGCGGTCTCCTCCGGCTTGTTCCAGTACCCGGCGACGACCTGCGGGCCGGTGGTGACCAACTCGCCGATCTCGCCGACGGGCAGGTCGTTGCCCTCGTCGTCGACGATCTGCACCACGGTGTCGTAGACCGGCACGCCGACCGACAGCGCACCCGACGCCGGATCGACCGGACCCTCGGTGCCCATCGGCGTGCCGTGGCTGGGGGAGGTGGTCTCGGTGAGGCCGTAGACGTTGTGGATGTAGTGCCCGAACGTCTCCTTGAACGCCGTCACCGTCGACGGCGGGATCGGCGCGCCCCCGGAGAGGATCTTCGTGAAGGTACGCAGCGCGTCGCGGTCGGCGGCCGGGGAGTTCATCAGTGCGATGAACACGGTGATCGACCCGACGCTGAAGGTGGCCTGCTCGTCACGGATCGTCTCGATCGTGACGGCCGGGTCGAGCCGGTACATGAGCACCAGGGGTGCCCCGATCAGCAGCGAGATCGCGATGTGGGCGATCAGGCCGGTGATGTGGAACAGCGGCGCCACTCCGAGGACCACGTCGTCGCTGCTCAGGCCCACCCAGTCGCGGTAGGTCTGCGCGTTGAACACCACGTTGCGGTGGGTGGTCATCGCGCCCTTGGGCGGGCCGGTGGTGCCGGAGGTGTAGGTCAGGAACGCGATGTCGTCCGGGCCCAGCGCGACCGCGGGCGGGGCCTGCCCGGCGAAGCGCTCCAGCATCGTGGCCATGTCGAGGGTGCCCTCGCAGGCGACCCGCTCGACCCCGGAGAAGATCCGCGGCTCGTCCCGGGTCTGGTACTCCAGCTCCGAGGTGGTGATCACCGTGCGCACCGCGGTGCCCGGCACGACCTGCGCCGCGACGTCGCGGTAGAGCCCCTGCAGGCACACCAGCACGGTGGAACCGGAGTCGGTGAGCAGCTCGGTGAGCTCACGCCCCTTGTTCATCGGGTTGATCGACACGGCGATGCCGCCCGCCTTCCAGCACCCGATCTGGGCGATGAGGAACTGCGGCACGTTCTGCAGGTACACCGCCACCCGCTCGCCGGGGGCGAACCCGGCGTCGACGATCCCCGCGGCGAAGGCGTCGGTCAGCGCGTCGAGCTCGCGCAGCGTGATCCGACCGTCGAAGTAGCGGATGATCTCGCCGTCCGGGTCGCGCGCCACCGCGGCCCGGAACATGTCCAGCGCACTGTCGAACTCGGGCGTGATCGACGACGGCTGCCCCGCGGCGTAGCGGGCCAGCCACGGCTTCGACCCGTAGACGGTCGACTCCGCGGCGGTGGTCATCGGATCGCGACCGGGTTGACCGGGGCTCCCGTCCCGTTCACGACCTTCAGCGGCGCCGCGACGTAGAGGAAACTCCAGCGGCCGTCCGCGGCGCAGGCGTCGGCGAGCTCCTCGAACCAGGCGATCTCGGTCAGCGTCACACCCAGGTTGCGCATCAGCGCGCAGTGCAGCGGCAGCGCGACACCGGTCTCGGGGTCGAAGGTGACCTCGTTGGCGATGGTGTCGGTGACCAGGTTCGGGATCTCCCGCTGCTGGAACCACTCGACGAGCTCGCGGGAGTAGGTCAGGCCGGGCTCGCAGAACCCGTCGTAGAACTTCTCCTTGTCGTTGAGCTCGTACCAGTACTTCATGAACCCCGTACGGACGCAGAGGATGTCGTGCGGCTCGATGGTGACCCCCTGAGCGGCCGCGGCCTCCTCGAGATCGACGTGGGTGAACGTCTCGCCCTTGTCCAGCCACGGCTTGCCGCGATGGCGGGCCATGTCGACGAGCACGCCGCGACCGACGATGCCCTTCTCGGCGATCGGGAGCACGGTGGCCTTCTGCATGGCGTCGACCGTGGTGCGCGCGTCGTAGCCGTTCCAGAGCTTGCCGTCGTACCAGACGTGCCCGAGCGCGTCGTACTGCGTGGACCCCTGCAGGAAGATCAGTGCGGTGTCGTCGGCGTAGTGCAGGCCACCGGGGAACGCCGGCGCGCCGTCACCGTCCCAGGTCCCCTCGTCCATCACGTTCTGGCGCTTGATGCCCTCCCGGCCCGGCCAGAGCGGGTCGCCGGGCCCGTCGGTGCGGCCCATCTGGATCTGCAGGGTGAAGGTCTCCCCGGATCGGATGTGCTGCGCGCCGCGCAGGACCTCCTTGGTGTCGAGGTAGTTGAGGCAGCCGAGCTCGTCGTCGGGGCCCCACTTGCCCCAGTTGGTGGGCGCGTCGGCACCCAGGAACTCACCCATGGCGGGGGCATCGGACATCATCGTCTCCTCGGGATGAACACGAGCGCACGCGACCGAACGCTCGAACGGCAGGCGTTCAGTTGATGATGCAGGTCACCTGAATGGCCGTCAAACGGAGACGGCGTGCCTCGAACACGGTCGTCTGTTTAGATTATCTGAACGATTCGAGGTGGTGGTCGCATGGGTACGGACGACTCGACGCCGGGTGCGCAGGTACGCGCGGCCCGCACGGCCCGGGGGATGAGCCTGCGCACGCTCGCCCGCATCCTCGGCGTCAGCCCGGCCACCCTGAGCCAGGTCGAGAACGGCCGGACCGGGCTGAGCGTCGCACGGTTGACCCGCATCGCCGAGGCCCTGGACACGACGGTGCCGCAGATCCTGGACGTCGTCGCGGGCCCGGCCGCCCACCCCGACCCGCCCGTGCGGCCCCCGGAGCCGCCCGCGCCGGCCGGGGACTGGCGGGAGTACGGTCCGCTGGGGTTCGAGCCGGTGCTGCGTGCCGCCCTCGACGAGTTCCTGGCCATCGGCTACCACGGTGCGACCGTGCGCGGCATCGCCACGCGCGCCGGACTGTCGGTCCCGGGGATCTACCACTACTACACGAGCAAGCAGCAGTTGCTGGTCACGATCCTCGACCTCACGATGACCGACCTGCTGGCCCGGTCGCGGGCGGCGCTGGCGCAGGGGCGCGACCCGGCCGAGCGGTTCTGCCTGCTCGTCGAGCACCTCGTGCTCTTCCACACCCACCGGCGCGAGCTGGGCTTCGTCGGGGCCACCGAGATGCGCAGCCTCGCACCGGCCAATCGGCAGCGGATCGCGGAGGTGCGCACCGTGCAGCAGCGGATGGTGGACCGGGAGGTGGAGGACGCGGTGCGCGAGGGGCGGTTCCGCGCCGACCACCCCCACGAGGCCGCCAGGGCCGTCGTCACCATGTGCACCGCGCTGCCGACATGGTGGCGGCCGGACGGCGCGCTGGCGCCGGAGCAGGTGGCGCGCCAGTACGTCGGGTTCGCGCTGGAGGTGATGGGCGCCGGGCGTCCGGGATGAGCGGCGAACCGCCGACGCTCAGCGCCGTACCACGGCCCAGCCCCGCAGCCGGTAGGACGCGAGCCGGTGCAGCATCTCGTCCAGGGATCCCTCCGGGACCTGGCCGCGCAGCTCCCGGGCAGCCGCCGCGACCTCGCTGCCCACGACGTCGGGGGGAACCAGTCCGGCGAACTCCTCGGTCAGCGCGCGGGTCACCCCGCGCCGCCCCGTGGTGGGCGGGTCGTGGACGGGCATCGGGCTCCTTCCGGTCGTCGCTGGCACCGATCCTCCCCGATGCGGCGCCCGGGTGAGCGGTTTCGCAAGCCGATCGTCAGGGTGGGCCGGACACCGGCACGTCCAGCGTCACCGCCGTGCCGCCGGGGCCGGTGTCGACCGTGACCCGCCCGCCGTGGGCCCGCGCCACCTCGTCGACGACGGCCAGGCCCAGGCCCGAGGAGTCGTGCCCGCCGGAGGTGGCGCGCACGAACGGTTCCAGAACCCGTGCGGCGACGTCGTCGGGGATGCCCGGGCCGTCGTCGGCGACGGTCAGCGCCACCCGGTCGCCGGCGTGCTGGGCGGAGATGATCACACGGGTGCCCGGTGGGGTGTGCACCGTCGCGTTCACGGCGAGGTTGAGCAGCGCCTGCTGGAGCCGGGCGGGATCGGCGCGGATCGTCAGCCCCGGCGGGGGCAGCATCTCCACCTGGGGCAGGGCCAGCCCCTCGAGCCGCAGCTCCAGGTCGGCGAAGAACCGGTCGAGCGGCACCTCGCGGGGGGCCACGAAGTCGTCGAGGCCGGCCCGGGCCAGTGCGAGCAGGTCGTCGACGAGCCGCCCGACGTGGGTCAGCTCCTCCCGCACGACACGGGTGGTGGCGCGCACCCGCTCGGGGTCGGCGGCCCCGGAGCGCTCCAGGGTCTCCAGGTGCCCGCGCGCGATGGTCACCGGCGTGCGCAGCTCGTGCGACACGGTGGCCAGGAACTCGGTGCGGGCGCGGGCGGAGTCCTCGAGCCGCCCGAGCATGCGGTTGAACTCGCGGGCGAGCACCCCCACCTCGTCGGCGCGACGCGGCTCGGCCACCCGCACCGACAGCTGGTCCAGGTGCCCGGTGCGCTGTGCGGTGTCGGCCAGCGCGCGCAGCGGGCGCAGGGACCGCACGATCGCCAGCGCCAGCGCCGAGCCCCCGACGAGCATGCAGATCCCGGCCAGCGCACCGAGCGCGATCAGCGACTCGGCGGTGGCGTCGGAGATCGGCTGGGCGCGCCCCACCACCTGCACCGAGCCGATCACGGTGGCGTCGATCGTCACCGGCGTGCGCAGTGAGCGCAACGGGCCCGCGGGGCTGGGCAGCGTCTCGTAGCCGTCGACGGTGCCGGCCGGGATCGCGAGCGACCGCGCGGCGTCGGCCAGCTCGACGGGCGGGGTGGGGGACACGAAGACCGTCGTGCCGAGCCGGACGACCGTGAGGTAGGTGGTGCTGCCCGGGTTGAGCCGGTAGTAGTCGTTGACGGCCCGCTCGGCCACCGCCACGGTGGCGGTGCCGCCCTGCTCGACCGCGGAGGTCTGCACGGCGCGGGTGAAGCGGGTGAGCTCGCGTGCCAGCGACTGGTCGAGATCGCGCTGCCCGACCGCGCGCTGCAGTTCCACCGACAGCAGCAGCGACAGCCCCAGGCTGACGGCCAGCACGAGCGCGGCCAGCGCCGCGAGGCGGAAGCGCAGCGAGTGCACCTTCACCGGAACTCGGCGCTGCGGTACCCGCCACCCCGGACCGTCTCGATGACGTCGGCGCCGAGCTTGCGGCGCAGGTAGCTGACGTAGACCTCGGCGACGTTCGACCCGGGATCGTGCCCGTAGCCCCACACCAGGTCGAGCAGCTGCGGTTGCGAGAGCACCTGCCCGGGGTGGCGCAGGAACACCTCCAGCAGCGCGAACTCGCGGTTGGTCAGCGCTACCTCGACGTCGTCACGCCACACCCGCCTGCGGGGCAGGTCCAGCCGCAGCGGGCCGTGCGTGATCACCGAACCGGTCGTGGCCGCGTCGGCCCCCACCCGCATCCGGGCGCGGATGCGGGCCAGCAGCTCGGCGAAGCTGAACGGCTTGACCAGGTAGTCGTCGGCGCCCGCGTTGAGGTTGTCGACGCGGTCGAGCACGGCGTCCTTCGCGGTGAGCACGATGACGGGCACCGGGAAGCCCTGGCCGCGGAGCTGGCGCAGCACCTCCTCGCCGGTCAGCTTCGGCAGCATCAGGTCGAGGATCACCACGTCGTACTCCCGGCTGCGCGCGAGGTCGAGCCCGTCGCGCCCGTTGTCGGCGATCTCGACGGTGAACCCCTCGGCCGTGAGCCCGTACTCCAGGAACGACGCGATCCGCGCCTCGTCCTCGATCACCAGTGCCCGCACGCGTCACTCCCGGTCAGCGGACCGGCGGGGCGGCGTAGTCGCGGCCCGTCCGGCTGTCGATGTCGACGGTGAGCTCACCGTCGTCGATGTCGGCGTCGAAGTCGACGGTGCGGCTCGCGCCGTCGTCGCGGAACCGGATCTCGACCTCACCCTCGGCGAGCTCCTGCTCGTCGACGGTGGCGACCCAGCCCGCCGCGGCCTCCTGCCCGACGAGCAGCACCCGGTCGCCCGTCGCCTCGACCGTGACGCTGCCCGCGCCGGCCACGTCGTAGGTGACCGCGCCGGGTGCGGCGGGCGACTCGATGTCGACGTCGGTCTCGAGGCGGCCGTCGTCGACCTCCACGTCCAGGGACACCACGAGCGCGTCCCGGACGAAGGTCATGTCGATCTCACCGGAGGAGCGCTGGTCCTCGACCTGCCGCCAGCCCGGCTCGGTCGCGACGTCGAGCACGTCGATCCGGTCCCCGGCCACCGTCAGCGTGACGACGGCCGCCTCGCCCGCTGCGACGCGGTACTCGCCGTCGAGGCCGGGGGCGGCCGTGGGCGCCGGGACGCCGGGCCCGCTCCGGGGGATGACGTCGGCACCCGCGGCCTGGCCGAGGTCGACCGCGGGAACCGCGGGAGCGGGGGCGGCGCAGGCCACGAGGGCCAGGCTGCCGGCGGCGAGGGCGAGCAGTGCGGCGGTGCGGGTGGTCGGGGCCATCATCGTCGATCATCCTCCGTGGGTGGTGGCTGCGGGCACCGACCACGGTCCCGGCAGGCGCTGGGGCCGCCGTGAGCGCGGGCTTAGACCGCTCTCAGCGCCGGGCGCGCGGCGTCGCACCGGCGATGGCAGGCTGGGCGCCGTGCGCAGCGAAACCGACCGCGAGCAGGTGGTGCTCGTCGACGACGCCGGCAACCCCGTGGGGGTCGCCGACAAGGCCACCGTGCACGGGGTCACGACACCTCGGCACCTGGCGTTCTCCTGCTACGGCTTCGACGCGGTCGGCCGGGTGCTCGTGACCCGGCGTTCGGGGGCCAAGCGCGCGTTCCCGCTGGTCTGGACGGGCACCTGCTGCGGTCACCCGGCGCCGGGGGAGGACCTGGCCGACGCGGTGCGACGGCGCCTGCGCACCGAGCTGGGTGTGCGCGCGACGGACCTGCGCCTCGCGCTGCCCGACTTCGGCTACCGCGCCTCCGACGGCGGACCCGACGGCGGGATCGAGGAGCACGAGTTCTGCCCGGTCTTCGTGTGCACCATCGACGGCGAGCCGAGTCCGGCGCCCGACGAGGTGGCCACCTGGGAGTGGTGGACCTGGGACCGGTTCCTGGACGCCGCGGCGGCGGGTGAGCTGTCCCCGTGGGCGCGGCTGCAGGCCCCGCTGCTGGCCGGGATGGGTGACCCGCGCACGCGGCGGACCGGGTGAACACCGCTCAGGACGGATCCGGCGGGGCCGGGTCGTGACGGGCGGCCGTCAGGTAGGCGGTGGCCGCCGCCCGCAGCATCGCGGCCTCGGACAGCAGGGCCGTGAAGGTCATGCCCACCGTACGGAACCGGTGCACGTGCGCCGCCGACGCGCAGTAGATGCCGACGGGTAGCCCGGCCTCGCGGCAGGGTCCGACGATCTCCCGCAGCAGGGACTCGAACGCGGGGTCGCCGTCCTGGGCACTCAGCGGTAGCCCGGCGCTCAGCGCGAGGTCGGAGGGCCCGACGAAGATCCCGTCGATGCCCGGCTCGGCGAGGATGTCGGGCAGCGCGGCGACGGCCGCGACCGTCTCGATCATCAGGATGCAGGTCGGCTCGGGGTGGGCGGGGCGGGGCCCCACCCGGGGGGGGCCGGAGCTGCGGTGGGCCGCCGGCGGGTGGCGGGCCGACGCCACCGCCCCCCGGGCCGCCGC
>NZ_JAJCYB010000112.1 GCF_029263155.1 Pseudonocardia sp. | reverse complement strand
GCGGACTTCGACATCCAGATCCGTCCAGAAGCCCTCACCGAGCCCGGGCGGGACACGCCGCACGAGCCGTGATCATCGCCGAACATCACCGCCACAGCGCCGACGGGGCCTACGTGATCAGTTCACGAACAGGCTCTGAGGCTCGGGCTCGCACACACGTTCCGGTGCTCGCACACAGGATGGAACGTGTGTGCGAGCACCGGAAGCTGTGTGCGAACGCCCACGGCCTCCCCGGGCCCCGTCAGCCGACCCCCACCAGCTGGCGGATCGGGCTCAGGGCGAAGTAGATCACGAACAGCCCGGCGACGACCCACAGCAGCGGGCTCAGCTCGCGGGCCCGGCCGGTGACCGCCCGCAGCAGGACGTAGGTCACGAACCCCGCGCCGATACCGACGGTGATCGAGTAGGTGAACGGCATCAGCACGATCGTCAGGAACGCGGGGACGGCGACGGTCCAGTCGTCCCAGTCGATGCCGCGGATCTGGGTCATCATCAGGAAGCCGACGACGATCAGCGCGGGCGTCGCCGCCTCGTACGGGATGATCGCGACGAGCGGGGCCAGGAACGTCGTCAGCAGGAACAGCACCCCGGTCACGACCGACGCCAGCCCCGTCCGCGCCCCCTCCCCGACACCGGACGCGGACTCGATGTAGGAGGTGTTGGACGACACCGACGCGGCCCCGCCCGCCACCGCGGCCAGCGAGTCGACGACGAGGATGCGCTGCACGTTCGGCGGCTCGCCGTTCTCGTCGAGCAGGCCGGCCTCGGCGCCGATGGCGGTGACGGTGCCGACGGTGTCGAAGAAGTCGGCCAGCAGCAGCGTGAACACGAACAGCAGTGCCGCGACGACCCCGACCCGCTCGAACGACCCGAGCAGGTCGAACTGGCCGAGCAACCCGAAGTCGGGCACGGCGACGACGCTCGCGGGCAGGGCGGGCGCGGTGAGACCCCAGCCGTACGGGTTCACCGCGCCGTCGGCGCCGACCGCGGGCCCGATCCGGGCGATCGCCTCGATGACGATCGCGAGCACCGTGGCGCCGAGTATGCCGATCAGCAGTGCCCCGCGGACCCGCCGGACGACCATGACGATCGTCGCGAGCAGCCCGACGACGAACACCAGCACCGGCCAGCCGGCGAGCGTCCCGCCGACGCCCAGCTCCACCGGGACCGGCGGCGACTGCGTGCGGCGCACGAACCCCGCGTCGACGAACCCGATGAACGCGATGAACAGCCCGATCCCCACGCTGATCGCGATCTTCAGCTCGGCCGGGACCGCGGTGAAGACCGCCCGCCGCAGCCCGGTGAGCACGAGGATGGTGATGATCACGCCCTCGATGACGACCAGCCCCATCGCGTCGGCCCACGTCATCTGGGTGGCGATCGCGAACGTCACGAACGCGTTGAGGCCCAGCCCGGTGGCCAGCGCCAGCGGGAAGTTGGCCACGGCCCCCATGAGCAGCGTGAGGACCCCGGCGACGAGCGCCGTCGCCGCGGCCACCAGCGCCAGGTCCGGTCCCGACCCGCCGCCGAGGAACCCGCCGTCGACGTCGGGCTGGGTGCCGATGATCAGCGGGTTGAGCACCACGATGTAGGCCATCGTGAAGAACGTGACGACCCCGCCACGCAGCTCCCGCGCCACCGACGAGCCGCGCTCGCTGATCCTGAAGTAGCGGTCGACCGCGTTGCGGGGGACCTGTTGCCCGGTGGCGCTGCCCATGGACGGGCAATCTGCCAGAGTGATCGATCCGGCACATCTCGGACCGGGCGCGGTCGATCATCCGCCGATACAGTGGTCGGACGTCGCGCCGGTGCGGACGATCCGTCCGCGGCCCGCCGGGCGGGTGCACTGCCGCGGGGCGGGGTAAAGGGGAAGCATGCGTACGCGGCGGATCGCCCGACGGGTGGCACAGGGTGCGGTCGTGCTCCTGTCCGTGGTGGTGTTCGCCGCCACCGGATACGGCTGGGCCGTCGTCACCGAGGAGACCGTCACCAGCTCGGCGCTCGGCGACCGCGAGCCCGCCGGGCTGGACGAGGAGTTCACCGCGCTGCTGGTGGGGATCGACAGCCGCACCGACGCCTCGGGCGACCCCCTTCCCGACGACGTGCTCGCCGAGCTGCGCGCCGGTGCGGAAGAGGGCCAGTTCAACACCGACACGATCATCCTGCTGCACGTGCCGGCCGGAGTGCAGGCGAGCGCGTCGGCGGTGTCGATCCCCCGCGACTCGTTCGTGGAGCTGGCCGACGACCTGGGCACCCACAAGATCAACTCAACCTACCGGCGCGGGATGCTCGCCGCCGAGGAGGACCTCACCGCGCAGGGCCTCGCCGGGTCCGCACTCGAGCGCGCCTCCCGGGAGGCCGGGCGGCGCGCGCTCGTCGACACGGTCGAGCAGCTGACCGGCGTCGCCGTCGACCACTTCGCGGAGATCAACCTCGCCGGGTTCGTGGAGATCACCGAGGCCATCGGCGGGGTGCCGGTCTGCCTCAACGCGCCCGTCATGGAGGAGCGGGCGGGCATCGACCTGCCCGCGGGCCGCCAGGTCGTCAGCGGCGGTGACGCGCTGGCGTTCGTGCGCCAACGCCGTGACCTGCCCGCGGGCGACCTCGACCGCGTCACCCGCCAGCAGGCCTTCCTCGCCGGGCTGGCCCGCCAGGCGCTGGCACCGGGCGCGCTGACCGACCCGGCCCGGATCGACGCGCTGGTGCGCGCCGTCACCCGCTACGTCGTGCTCGACCGGGGCTGGGACCTCGACCGCCTCGTCGCGCAGCTGCGCCGCGCCTCGGGCAGCGACATCGCCTTCGTGACCATCCCCACCGGGCGGCCCGACCTCGACACACCCGTCGACGGGGTGGCCGTGGAGATCGACCCGGACCGGGTCCGGGAGTTCGTGAGCCGCGTCGTCGACGACGGGCGGATGCGGCTGGCCTCACCCCTGCCCTCGACGCCCCCGCCGACCGCGTCCGGCACCACCGCGCCACGCACCTCCGCCCCGGCCGACACCCCGACGACGAGCCCGACCGTCCCGGCCCCGGACCCCATCACCGCGGACGCGGTGCCCTGCGTGGACTGAGCGGTCCCGGACCACCGCCGCCCGACGGTGGCGGGACCCGGCGGGCCCGGGGTCCTCGACGTGCGGCATCCGCCCGCCCGGCACACTGCGCCGGGTGACCGACTCGTTCCCCCGCCGCCAGGCCCGCACCCGCCGCTTCACCCTCGGCGCCCCGCGCGGGGTCACCGTCTCCCCCGACGGCGGGCGCGTGGTGTTCCTGCGCAGCCGGGGCGGCACCGATCCGGTGACCTGCCTGTGGACCCTCGACGTCACGACCGGGCAGGAGCGGCTGGTCGTGGACCCGCTGGTGCTGGGCACCGACGACGCGGACCTCCCCGCCGAGGAGCGGGCCCGCCGCGAGCGCAGCCGGGAGCAGGCCGGCGGTGTCGTCGGCTACGCCACCGACCGGGCGGTGCGCACGGCGGCGTTCCCGCTGGCCGGACAGCTGTTCGTCACCGACCTCGACGGCACCCCGCGCCCGGTCGACTCCCCCGGCGGCGTCGTCGACCCCCGCCCCGACCCCACCGGGCGGCGGATCGCGTACGTCAGCGGCGGCGCACTGCACGTGCACGACCTGGCCGACGGCACCGCGGTCACGCTCGCCGACCCGGAGGGGCCGGGTGTCACCTACGGGCTCGCCGACTTCGTGGCGGCCGAGGAGATGGGCCGGATGCGCGGGTACTGGTGGTCCCCCGACGGCGACGCGCTGCTGGTCGCGCGCGTGGACACCGCGCCCGTGGTGCGCTGGCACATCGCCGATCCCGAACACCCGGACCGGCGCCCTGTCGAGCACCCCTACCCCGCCGCCGGCACCCCGAACGCCACGGTCACCTGCGGGATCGTCCGGTTGGACGGCACCCGGACCCCGGTCGCCGACACCGGCGACGAGTACCTCGCCGCCGTCACGTGGGACGTGCACGGCCTGCTCGTCACCACCCAGCCCCGCGACCAGACCGCGCTGCGCACGCACCGCGTCGACCCCGCCACCGGCGCCACGCACCCGGTGCACGAGCAGGCCGACGCCGCCTGGGTGGACATCGTGCCCGGGGTGCCCGCGCACACCGCCCCCGGCGCGCTGCTCACCGTCGAGTCCCGCGACGGCGCCTACCGCCTGGTCGCCGACGGGACCCCGGTCACGGAGCCGGACCTGCAGGTCCGCGACGTGCTCGACGTCGACGGCGACACCGTGCTGTTCCGCGCGAGCACCGACCCGGTGTCGATCGGCCTGTGGACCTGGGGACCGGACGGCGTCCTCCCGGTGGCGACCGGGACCGGCGTGCACGGCGGCCGGCTCGGCGGCGGCACCCTCGTCGTCACCCGGCACGACCTGGACTCCGACGGCGGCACCACCGTGGTGCGCCGCGGCGAGACGGTGTGGACGATCGCGAACCACGCCGAGTCACCCGGTCTCGTGCCGGACGTCGGGCTGCTGGAGGTGGGCGAGCGGGCGCTGCGCGCCGCGGTGCTGATGCCCTCGGGTCACGTCCCCGGCACGAGGCTCCCCGTGCTGCTCGACCCGTACGGCGGCCCGCACGCCCAGCGCGTCCTGGCCCACCGGGGCGCCCACCTGACCAGCCAGTGGTTCGCCGACCAGGGCTTCGCCGTCGTCGTCGTCGACGGGCGCGGCAGCCCCGGGCGCGGCCCGGAGTTCGAGCGCGCCGTGCACGGCGACCTGGCCACGCCGGTGCTCGACGACCAGGTCGACGCCCTGCACGCCGTGGCGGCCACGCATCCCGACCTGGACCTGACCCGGGTCGGGATCCGCGGCTGGTCGTTCGGCGGCTACCTCGCCGCGCTGGCCGTGCTGCGTCGACCGGACGTGTTCCACGCCGCCGTGGCGGGTGCGCCGGTCACCGACTGGGCGCTCTACGACACGCACTACACCGAGCGCTACCTCGGTCGCCCCGACACGCACCCCGACGCCTACGCCCGCTCCTCCCTGATCGCCGACGCCCCCGCGCTGACCCGCCCGCTGCTGCTCGTGCACGGCCTGGCCGACGACAACGTGGTGGCCGCGCACACGCTGCGGCTGAGCTCGGCGCTGCTGGCGGCGGGGCGCCCGCACAGCGTGCTGCCGCTGTCCGGCGTCACGCACATGACCCCGCAGGAGGTGGTGGCCGAGAACCTGCTGCTGCTGCAGGTCGACTTCCTGCGCGACGCCCTGGGATGAGCCCGACCGCGTGACGGGCGCCGGCGGGCCCGCACCCGCCTACGGGTGGTGCGCCTCCGCGGCGTACCGGCGCGCCTGGTCGGCCTCCCGGTCCGCGGCCCGGTGCCGATCGCTGCGCCACTGGGCCACGGCGATCGCCAGTGCCACGGTCACGGCGAGGGCCGCGGTGCCGATCGCCGCGGCGACGGCCGCCCGCTGGTCCTGCCCGGACCCGGCGAGCACCGTGTAGTACAGCCCGGCCAGCCCGGCGGTGCCGACGGCCGAGCCGATCCGCTGACCGGTCTGCAGGGCGCCCCCCGCGGACCCGGCCATGCGGACCGGCACGCAGCGCAGCGTCATCGTCGTGTTCGGGGAGATCACCCAGCCGCCGCCGATGCCGGCCACGAGCAGCGGGGCCGCGACCGCCCAGCCGGCCGCCCCGGGCGGCACGGAGAGCAGCACGACCGCGGTCGCCCCCAGGCCGGACACGACCAGCGCGAGCCCCAGCACGGTGAGCAGGCGGCCCAGCCGCGCGACCAGTCGGCCGCCGATCACCGCCGAGGCCGCGGACCCGAGGGCGAACGGCGTCACCGCGAGCCCGGACGCGAGCGGCGTGTAGCCCAGCCCGGTCTGGAAGAACAGGGCGAACACCAGCCAGATCCCGCTGAATCCGACGAAGTAGACGGTGCCGAGCCCGACCCCGGCGGCGTAGCCCACCGTGCCGGTGAGCAGCCGCAGGTTCAGCAACGGCTCGCGGTCGCGGTCGATCACCCGACGTTCCCAGCGGACGAAGGCGGCGAGCAGGGCCGCGCCGACCGGGAACAACCACCACAGCCGCCGCAGCCCGCCCGCCTCCGCCTCCACCAGCGGCAGCATCAGCGCGAGCACCCCGCCGCCGAGCAGCGCCACGCCGGGCAGGTCGATGTGGCCGCGCGGCCCCGGCTCCGTGCGCGGGATGAGCCGGGCCGCCAGCACGAGCGCCACGATCCCGATGGGGAGGTTGACGAAGAAGATCCACCGCCAGCCCTCCGCGTCCCCGGCCAGCGCGAGGATCGACCCACCCGCGACCGGACCCACGGCCGTCGAGATGCCGACGGTGGCCCCGAAGAACCCGAACGCCCGACCGCGCTCGGCCCCGGCGAACAGCTGCTGGATCAGCGCCGAGTTCTGCGGGGCGAGCGCCCCGGCCGCGACCCCCTGCAGCAGCCGGGCGACGATCAGCAGCTCGATCGTGGGCGCGGCCCCCGCCATGCCGCTGAACAGCACGAACGCCGCCAGCGCGCCGAGGAACATGCGGCGCCTGCCGATGGCGTCACCGAGACGCCCGGCCGGCACCAGCGCGAGCCCGAAGGCCAGCGCGTATCCCGACACCACCCACTGCACGCCCGCGGGCGACGCGCCCAGGCCGGTCTGGATCGAGGGCAGGGCCACCGACACGATGCTCACGTCGAGCAGGCTCATGAACCCGGCGACCAGCGTCACCGAGAGCGCCTTCCAGCGACGCGGGTCAGCCGCCTCGGCGGCCGGCGTGCTCGTCACCGGTCCTGTCTACCGCCCCCGGCGGGCTCTGGCAGGCTGACCACCCTCAGATCACGTGAACGAGAGGACCACCGTGGCCCAGAAGCCCGAGGTCGACCCGCACGACGGGCCCGCCCCCACCGACCTGCTGATCACCGACCTCGCCACCGGCGACGGCGCCGAGGCCCGGAAGGGCCAGAACGTCGAGGTGCACTACGTCGGGGTGGCACACAGCAGCGGCGAGGAGTTCGACGCCTCCTGGAACCGCGGCTCCACCTTCCGGTTCCCCCTCGGCGCCGGGCGGGTCATCGCCGGCTGGGACCAGGGCGTGGTCGGGATGAAGGTCGGGGGGCGCCGGAAGCTGGTGATCCCGCCGCACCTGGGCTACGGCGACCGCGGCGCGGGCGGCGTGATCGAGCCGGGCGAGACGCTGATCTTCGTCGTCGACCTGCTGGGCGTCTCCTGAGACTGCTCGTCGTCTCCGATACGCACCTGCCGAGGCCGGCCGCGCTCGACGCTGGCTCCGCGGCCGGCGACGTGGTGGGGTGACCCGATGGCCCGTGCCACGCAGACCGAGACCCGCGACGGCGTGGAGCTCAGCAGCCTCGACGGCCCGCTGTTCGACGGGGCCGACGCCACCAAGCGCGACCTGGTCGACTACCTCGACGCCGTGGCCGAGCGGATGCTGCCCGGATTGCGCGACCGGCCGCTGTCGGTGGTGCGGGTGCGGCCGGGGCAGGAGCCGTTCATGCAGAAGAACGTGCCGAAGCACGCGCCGGACTGGATCCGCACGACGCAGGTGTGGGCGCAGGCGTCGCAGCGCGAGGTCCGCTACGCGCTGTGCGACGACCGGCGCACCCTGCTGTGGTTCGCCAACCAGCGGGCCGTGGAGTACCACCCGACGCTGATGACGTTGGAGCAGGTCCACCCCAGCCACCTCGTGCTCGACCTCGACCCGCCGGCGGGCGACGACTTCGGGCACGTGGTCGCGGCCGCCGCGCTGGTGCGCCACGCCCTGGACGGGTCCGGGCTGGCGGGTGCGGTGAAGACGAGCGGGGCGAAGGGGCTGCACGTGCTCGTCCCGCTGGTGGACGGGATCGGTGTCGACGACGTCGCCGCCGCCACGCGGGCGCTGGCGGCGCGGGCCGAGCGGGTCGACCCGTCCGTCGCCACGACCGCCTACATCCGGGAGGACCGGGAGGGGAGGGTGTTCCTGGACTCGACCCGGTCCGGCGGCGCCACCATCGCGGCGGCGTACAGCCCGCGCGTGCGCCCGGGTGTGCCGGTGTCGTTCCCCCTGGACTGGGACGACCTCGCCGGCGTCTCCCCCGCCGACTTCACCGTCCGGACCGCGCCGGCCCTGCTCGGCGACACCGACCCGTGGCGCGACCGGATGCCCGCGCCACAGCCGCTGCCGGCCGATCTCGTCGCGGAGGGGCACGCGATCCCGGTGGCCCGGGTCGCGGCGATGCACGAGGGCAAGCGCCGCGCGCGGGCCCGGCGGGAGACCGGCGAGATCACCTAGGCGGGCGGCTCGTCCAGACCCGCCGCCTCGGCCGCGTCGCCCTCCTCCTTGGTGCGGTGCACCACGCCGTCGGCGTGCTCGGGCGGCCCGTAGACCGTGTAGAGCACCAGCGGGTTCGGGCCGGTGTTGACGAAGTTGTGCCGCACGCCCGACGGCACGACGACGAGGTCACCGGCGGCGACGGCCCGGGTCTCGCCACCGACCCGTGCCTCCCCGGTGCCGCTGACGAAGGTCAGGATCTGGTCGATCCCCTCGTGGGTCTCCTCGCCGATCTCGCCGTCCGGCGGGATGGTCATGACGACCAGCTGGGTGCGCCCACCGGTCCACAGGACGCGACGGAAGTCGGCGCTCTGCTCGGCGACGGTGGCGATGGTGAAGTGCTGCATGGTGCGAGCATGCCCGATCCGGACGTCCGCGTCCGGGTCCCCCCCGTGCGAGGATGTCGCGATGATCACCGAGATCGCCGACTTCCGGGTCCTCACGGACATGCAGGAGCAGTTCGCCGACGCCGTGCGCGAGGGCCTCGCGATCATCGCCGACACCCCGGGCTTCCTGCGCGCCCGGCTGACGCGCAGCATCGAGACGCCCACCCGGTACGTGCTGCTCATCGACTGGGAGACCGTGGAGGCCCACACGGTCACGTTCCGGGAGTCGGAGCGGTTCGACCGGTGGCGAGCGGTCGTCGGGCCCTTCTTCGACGGCGCCCCGCACGTCGAGCACTTCTCCGAGCTCGTGAGCCACCCCACGTCCTGAGAGCGGGCTGAGGGGACGACACGCGGACCCGACCGACGCTCGCCTAGCGTCGGTCCGTGCGCCGTCCCCTGCGAGTGCTGGTCCTCGCGCTCGTCCTGTTCACCACCCTCGCGCCGGCCACGGCGTTCGCGGCGCCGGGCGGGGTCACCGTGGTGGAGCAGCGCGTCGACGTGCCCGGCGCCTCCCTGGACACCACGCTGTACCTGCCCGCCGCCACCCCCGCACCGGCCGTGCTCGTCGCGCACGGGTTCGGCGGCAGCAAGGCCTCCGTCGACGACGACGCCCGCGCGCTGGCCGAGCGCGGGTACGTGGCGCTGGCGTGGTCGGCCCGCGGGTTCGGTGCGAGCACCGGGCGGATCGCGCTGAACGCCCCCGACGCCGAGGTCGCCGACGCCCGCGCGCTGCTCGACCGGCTGGCCACGCTCCCCGAGGTCGAGCTGGACGGCGAGGGGGACCCGCGGGCCGGCGTCACCGGCGGTTCCTACGGCGGAGCGCTGGCGCTGCTGCTCGCCGGCTACGACCGGCGCGTGGACGCCATCGCCCCGGTGATCACCTGGAACGACCTGGGGCAGGCCCTGTTCCCCAACGCCGCCGCGGCGCAGGCCCCGCCGCTGGACACCCCGGCCCGCGGCGCGTTCGCGGAGGACGGGGTCTTCAAGCGCGGCTGGGCCGGGGTGTTCTTCTCCGCCGGGCTGGCCCCCTCGCCGGACGGGGGCGCGTCGGGCCCCGTCCGTCCCGACGCCCCTCCCCCCACGACATGCGGCCGGTTCACCGACGAGGTCTGCGCCGCCTACACCGACGCCGCCACCACCGGGCGCCTGTCCCCCGCCACCGCCGCGCTGCTGCAGCGCTCCTCGCCCGCCACGGTCACCGACCGGATCACCGCGCCCACGCTGCTCGTGCAGGGCGAGCAGGACACCCTGTTCGGCCTCGACCAGCCCGACGCCAACGCCCGGGAGATCGCCGCGAACGGCACGCCCGTGCAGGTCCGCTGGTTCGCAGGCGGCCACGACGGCACGGCGCCCGGCGACGCCGTGAACGCGGCCGTCGGCGACTGGTTCGACCGGTACCTGCGCGGGGACGACGCCGCGCCGGACGGCGGTGGCTTCCCCTACGCCGTGGAGAGCGGGGTGCGCGCCGGATCCAGCACGGCGACCGGGCGCACCGTCGTCGCCGCCGACTACCCGGGGCTGGCCGGCAACTCCACGCTCGCGACCCGGGGGGTCCCGCTCGAGGGCGAGCCGCAGGCGGTGCTCAACCCCGCGGGCGGCAGCCCCGCCGCCATCACCACGCTGCCCGGGCTGGGTGGCGCGCTGGGCAGCGCGGGCAGCCGGATCGCCGCGGTCACCGCCGAGCTGCCCGGGCAGTCCGCGCGCTTCAGCACCCCCGCACTCGACGAGCCGCTGCTGCTCACCGGAGCGCCCCGCGTCGAGCTGTCGGTCCGCCGGGTGCCCGGGCAGCCCGGCCCGGCCGAGGCGGTGCTGTTCGCCCGCACCTTCGAGGCGACCCCCGACGGCACCCGCACGCTGCTGGGCGGCGCGGTCGCCCCGCTGCGGGTGGCCGTCCCCGCCGACGGCGGCCCGGCGACGGTCACCGTGACGCTGCCCGGCGTCGTCGCCCCGATCGAGGCCGGCAACACCCTGGCGATCTCCGTCGGCACCACCGACCAGGCCTACGCCGGGAGCACCGAACCGGCCGCGTGGCTGCTCGACGCCGGCCCGGTGCTGACCGTGCCGGTGGTGCCCGGCGAGGCCGTCACCGCGAACACGGTCCCGCCCGGCCCGGCGGTCGGCATCGGCGTCGTGCTCGGGACGGCGCTGGTCGCGTGGCTGGTGGCTTCGGTGGTGCGGCGCAGGCGGGCCACGGGGGCCACGGCGGACCCGGCCGCCCCGCCGCTGGAGATCCGCGGCCTGGTCAAGACCTACCGGGGCGGGTTCCGCGCCGTGCGCGACGTGTCGTTCCGGGTGGGACAGGGCATGGTGCTGGGCCTGCTGGGCCCCAACGGGGCGGGCAAGACGACCGTGCTGCGGATGCTGATGGGCCTGATCCGCCCGACCGCGGGCACGATCACCGCGTTCGGCCTGCCGGTCGGCCCTGGTGCTCCGGTGCTGGCCCGGATCGGCGCGTTCGTCGAGGGGCCGGGCTTCCTGCCGCACCTGTCGGGCGCGGACAACCTGCGTTTGTACTGGGCCGCCACCGGCCGCCCGGCCTCCGAGGCGCACCTGGACGACGCGCTGGAGATCGCCGGGCTCGGCGCCTCGGTGCACCGCCGCGTCGGCACCTACAGCCAGGGCATGCGCCAGCGCCTCGCGATCGCGCAGGCCATGCTCGGCCTGCCGGAACTGCTCGTGCTCGACGAGCCCACCAACGGGCTCGACCCGCCCCAGATCCACGCCATGCGCGAGGTGCTGCGCCGCTACGCCGCGGGCGGGCGCACGGTGCTCGTGTCGAGCCACCTGCTCGCCGAGGTGGAGCAGACCTGTGACCACGTGGTCGTCATGCACCACGGGACGGTGGTCGCCGACGGCACCGTGGACGACATCATCGCGGGCGGCGGCGCGGCCACGTTCACCGTCGACGCCCCCGCGCGGGCGGCCACCGTGCTCGGCGGGCTCGACGGCGTCCACGCGGTGGAGGTGGACGGCGCGGCCGTGCACGCCGAGCTCAACGGCACCCCGCGCGCGTCGGCGGTGCGGGCGCTGGTCACGGCCGGGGTCGACGTCGCGTCGGCCGGGCCGCGGCGACGCCTGGAGGACGCGTTCCTGCAGCTCGTCGGAGAGGAGACGGTCGGTGAGTGAGCACGGACCGGACCGGTCGACGGTCACCGGCACGGTCGGCGCGCTCGCCGCTGGGCCGGCCACCACCGCGTACCGGCCCGGCCGGACGCTCCCGCTGCGCGTCGAGCTGGTCCGCCAGCTCCGGCGCCGCCGCACCCAGGTGACGTTCGCGCTGGTCGCGGTCCTGCCGGTGATCCTGTGGATCGCGTTCTCGCTCGCCCCGGACGGCCCGCCGTCCGGCTCGCTCAACCTCGTCGACCTCGCGCAGGGCAGCGGCGTGAACTTCGCCGTGTTCGCGCTGTTCGCGTCGGCATCGTTCCTGCTGGTCGTGGTGGTGGCACTGTTCTTCGGCGACACCGTGGCCGCGGAGGCGTCGTGGTCGAGCCTGCGGTACCTGCTCGCGGCCCCGATCCCCCGCGCGCGGCTGCTGCGGCAGAAGGCGCTGGTGGCGGCCGGGCTGTCGACGACGGCGCTGCTCCTGCTGCCCGTGGTGGCCCTGGTCGTCGGCTCGCTGGCCTACGGCACCGGGAACCTGGTGAGCCCCACGGGCGAGTCACTGACCTTCCTCGACGGGGCCGGCCGCGTGCTGCTCGGGGCGCTGTACGTGGCGGTGCAGCTGAGCTGGGTCGCGGCGCTGGCGATGCTGCTGTCGGTGTCCACGGACGCGCCGCTGGGCGCGGTCGGCGGCGCGGTGATGGCCTCGATCGTCAGCCAGATCCTCAACCAGATCACCGCGCTGGAGGACCTGCGCGACTTCCTGCCCACCCGGTTCGCGACGGCCTGGGCCGACCTGCTGGCCACCGACGTCGACTGGGGGGACATGACCCGCGGTGTGTTCTCGTCGCTGACCTGGGCGCTGGTGCTCGGCGGCGGCGCGGTGTGGCGGTTCGGCCGCAAGGACGTGACCAGCTGAGCTCGCGTAGCGTCCCCGGTGTGACGAACCGCTGGAACCGCATCCGCGACAGCTTCTGGTTCCTCCCCGCGGTGCTCTCGGGTCTGGCCGTCGTGATCGCCGAGACCCTGATCGCCGTCGACCGCACGCTCGGCGACGCCGACCTCGGCCCGTTCACCTTCCTCGTCAACCGCATCGGCGAGGCGGGCAGCCGCGATGTGCTCGGATCGATCGCGGGCTCGGTGCTCGGGGTCGCCGCCACCTCGTTCTCGATCACGATCGCGGTGCTCGCCACGGCGTCGTCGACCTACGGGCCGCGGCTCGTGCGCAACTTCATGGCCGACCGCGGCAACCAGTTCGTGCTCGGGGTGTTCGCCGCCACGTTCCTGTACTGCCTGCTGGTCCTGCGCTCGATCCGGGAGACCGGCGGGGACTACTTCGTCCCGCACCTCGCCGTCAACCTCGCGGTGCTGCTCGCCGTGGCGTCGATCGGGGTACTGGTCTACTTCATCAACCACATCGCCGCGTCGGTCCAGGTGCACACCCTGGCCCGCCGGGTCCGCCTCGACCTGGTCGCCGCGATCGACCTGCTCTACCCCGAGGAGCTCGGCTCGGCACCCGAGGAGGTGGGGACGGGCGGTCACGACGTCCCGCACGGGTTGCGCATCGAGGGCGTCACGGTCCCCGCCACCCGCCCCGGCTACGTCAACCGGGTCGCCGACGAGCGGCTGCTGGACCTCGCCCGCGCACACGACCTCGTGCTGTGCCTGCAGGTGCAACCCGGCAGCCACCTCGTCGCCGGGCAGGGCGTCGCGCTGGCCTGGCCACCGGACCGCGTCACCGACGAGGTGCGCGACCGCATCGCCGCCTGCTTCGCCACCGCGGAGTCGCGCACCCCGCACCAGGACGTCGACTACGCCGTGCTGGTGCTGGAGGAGATGGCGGTGCGAGCGCTGTCGCCCAGTACCAACGACCCCTACACCGCGATCAACGCCCTCGACGACCTCACCGTCGGCCTGGTCCGGCTCGTGGGGCGCCCGCTCCCCTCGGCCCACCGCTACGACGACAGCGGGGAGCTGCGGATCGTCGCCACCCGCGTCGTACCCGTCCAGCTCGTGGACCGCGTGTTCGACGCCATGCGCTGGCATGCCACCGGGCACCCGTCGGTCCTGCACCGCACCCTCGACCTGGCCGGCAGCGTCGCCGCCGCGTCCGTGCACGCCGACATCGGCCCCCGGCTCGTCGAACACGCCCGGCGCATCGTCGAGGCGTACGAGCGCAGCTCGCCGCAGCGCTGCGACCTCGACGAGCTGCGCCGCCACGCCGCGGAACTGGAAGCCGCCGTGGTCGGCCGCACCCCCGTGCACTGAGCCCGACCCGGTTGCGAACCGCGCGCCCAGCCGCGCCCCGCGCACCCCCGTGTGTTTCGCGCGCCCAGCCGCGGCTCGCGCGCTGTCGGCGCCGCGCGAGCCCCGCTTCCGCGCGCGAGCCGCACCTCCGCGCGCGAGCCCCGCTTCCGCGCGCGCGGATGCCCCCTTCGCCCGTCGGCCAGGGTGCAGGCGTTGCGGGAGTTGGGTCACCACAGTCGCATCGCCAGGCGTCGACGATCTCGCGTAGCTCGGCGGCGGCGTCGCGGCCGCACTTCACGCCGGGGCGGCCGCCGCTGCCGAGGCAGGCGACGACCGTGCCTCCGGCCTCGGCGACGAGGCCCCCCACGGCGCGTCGGTCGTGGCACCGACTCGGCCAGGGCAGTACCCCGCCAGCTCCTCGGGCGTCACGACCCGCCTCCCATGCGACGCGATGCGATGCCCTACCGCACGCCCGCCGCATCCATACCGCGCAGCTCCTTCTTGAGGTCGGCGATCTCGTCGCGCAGCCGCCCGGCCAGCTCGAACTGCAGGTCGCGGGCCGCCGCCAGCATCTGGTCGGTGAGGGACTGGACCAGGTCGGCAAGCTCCGCGCGCGGCATCGAGCGGGTGTCGCGGCCGGAGACCACCCCGGAGCTCGCCCGCCCCGGCTCCCCTGCGGCCCGCTTGCCGCGGGACTGGTTGCGCCCCGACCCGCCGACCGGCACCGACTCGGTGTCCTCGGCCTCCCGGTAGACCTGGTCGAGGATGTCGGCGATCTTCTTGCGCAGCGGCTGCGGGTCGACACCCTGCTCGGTGTTGTAGGCGATCTGCTTGGCCCGGCGCCGGTCGGTCTCGTCGATCGCGTGGCGCATCGAGTCGGTGATCTTGTCGGCGTACATGTGGACCTCGCCGGAGACGTTGCGCGCCGCCCGACCGATCGTCTGGATCAGCGAGGTGCCCGAGCGCAGGAAACCCTCCTTGTCGGCGTCGAGGATGGCGACCAGCGACACCTCGGGCAGGTCCAGGCCCTCGCGCAGCAGGTTGATGCCGACCAGCACGTCGTACTCGCCGAGACGCAGCTGGCGCAGCAGCTCGACGCGGCGCAGCGTGTCGACCTCGGAGTGCAGGTAGCGCACCCGGATGCCGAGCTCGAGCAGGTAGTCGGTGAGGTCCTCGGCCATCTTCTTGGTGAGGGTGGTGACCAGTACCCGCTCGTCGCGCTCGGCCCGCTCGCGGATCTCGTGCACCAGGTCGTCGATCTGGCCCTTGGTCGGCTTGATGACGACCCGCGGGTCGACCAGGCCGGTGGGCCGGATGACCTGCTCGACGAATTCGCCGCCGGTGCGGGTGAGCTCGTAGGGGCCGGGGGTGGCCGAGAGGTAGACCGTCTGCCCGATCCGGTCGGCGAACTCCTCCCACGTGAGCGGGCGGTTGTCGACGGCCGAGGGCAGCCGGAACCCGAAGTCGACGAGGTTGCGCTTGCGGGACATGTCGCCCTCGTACATGCCGCCGATCTGCGGCACCGTGACGTGCGACTCGTCGATGACCAGCAGGAAGTCGTCGGGGAAGTAGTCGATCAGCGTGGCCGGGGCCGTGCCGGGGCCGCGGCCGTCGATGTGGCGCGAGTAGTTCTCGATGCCAGAGCAGAACCCGACCTGGCGGATCATCTCGATGTCGTACTGGGTGCGCATCCGCAGCCGCTGGGCCTCCAGCAGCTTGCCCTGGCGCTCCAGGTCGGCGAGCCGCTCCTCCAGCTCCTGCTCGATGTCGGCCACGGCGCGCTCCATCCGCTCCGGGCCCGCGACGTAGTGGGTGGCCGGAAAGATCCGCAGGTCGTCGACCTGGCGCACGACGTCGCCGGTGAGCGGGTGCAGGTAGTACAGCGACTCGATCTCGTCGCCGAAGAACTCGATGCGGATCGCGAGCTCCTCGTACGCCGGGATGATCTCCACGGTGTCACCGCGGACCCGGAACGTGCCGCGGTTGAACGCCATGTCGTTGCGCGTGTACTGCACGTCGACCAGCAGCCGCAGCAGCTGGTCTCGCTCGACCGAGCCGCCCACCTCCAGCTTGACCGACCGGTCGAGGTAGGACTGCGGCGTGCCCAGGCCGTAGATGCACGACACCGACGCCACCACGACGACGTCGCGCCGGGACAGCAGGTTGTGGGTGGCCGAGTGGCGCAGGCGCTCGACGTCGTCGTTGATCGACGAGTCCTTCTCGATGTAGGTGTCGGTCTGCGCGATGTAGGCCTCGGGCTGGTAGTAGTCGTAGTACGAGACGAAGTACTCGACCGCGTTGTGCGGCAGCATGTCGCGCAGCTCGTTGGCCAGCTGCGCCGCGAGGGTCTTGTTGGGCGCCATCACCAATGTGGGCCGCTGCAGCTTCTCGATCAGCCAGGCCGTGGTGGCCGACTTGCCCGTGCCGGTGGCGCCGAGGAGCACCACGTCCTGCTCGCCTGCCTGGATGCGCCGCTCCAGCTCGGCGATGGCGGCGGGCTGGTCGCCCGCCGGCTGGAACTGGCTGACCACCTCGAAATGACCGCCGGTACGCGGGATCTCCCCGACCGGGCGGTGCTCGGAGTGCGCCAGCGGCACGTCCTGCTGCCCCGGTCCGGAATCGCGGGCCGAGCCGGGAACCTCCGTTGCGAATGCCACGTGGTCCAGGGTACGAGCACCCACCGACAGTTTCTGACAGCATCGCCCCGGTGCACCCGCCGAAGACCGCCACGTTCGACGTCGCGGCCCGGACCAACACCGACACCAAGGGCACCGCGCGGGCGGTGGACGAGTACCGCGTCACCGACTTCGGGCTGTACATGAGCCGCGCCATGGTGGCCCGCCCGGCGGCGCACTGGATGCAGACCTGGCTGCTCCCCGACCTCGGCCTCGCCGTCACCGACTGGTGGTGGAACCCCGGCCACGAGCGCGACCAGGACTTCTACCTCGACGTGTGCGAGATCGAGCGCGCGGAGCACCGCTGGCTGCTCACCGACCACTACCTCGACATCGTCGTGCAGCACCGCCGCGGCGCCCTGGTGATCGACGTCGACGAGTTCGTGGGCGCCGTGGCGTGCGGGGTGCTCGACCCGGCCGCCGCCGAGACCGCCATGCACCGCACCCACCGCGCCGTCGACGGCCTCGCCGCGCACGGCCACGACCTCGACGCCTGGCTGGCGAGCCTGGGCATCGCCCTCACCTGGCGGGAGCGGCCCGGAGGGGCGGGCCGCTGACCTCCCGCGGTCCCGGCGATCGTCGGTCGATCAGCCGGGCCCGGCGCCCTCCCCCGCCCCGGCGCCTTGGACAGACGATCCGCTGTCGGCGGTGGTCTCCTCGGCGGTGGTCTCCTCGGTGGACGTCTCACCGGTCGACGTCTCACCGGTCGACGTGGCCGGACCACCCTCGGTACCGCCGCCGGTCGACGGGACGGTCACCGACGTCGGGGGTACCACCGGTGCGGTGGTGGTCGGCGCGGCCACCACCGGCGGCGCCGCCGGAGCCGGGGCCTCCCGGCTCGGCACGGTGCGACCCGTGGTCGGGTCGACCACCCGCGGAGCGCGCGTGGTCGGGTCGGTCTCCTCGACCGGGGCGGCGGCATCGGCCGTGTCGGGCGGCAGCACCGGGACTTCACCGATCGCGGGCAGGGTCGACGACGCCAGCCCGGCGGTGCCGACCGACGTGGAGCCGATCTGCGAGACCGCGGTGACGCCACCGAGCGCACCGACCGTGAGAACGGCGGCCGCGGCGGCGGTGCTGGCCCGGGTCAGGGAGCCGGCGTGCCGGATGACGTCGTCGACCGACGGCAGGGTCACCGCGGCGGACAGCTCGTCGTCGAGCCTGCGCAGTTCGTCGGTGACGCGGGTCAGGGCGTCCATCAGCGTTACCTCTCGTAACCCGCGTACGGGTGGTGGGGATCGTGCTCGACCGGGGGGCCGAGGACGCTCTCGAGCTCGTCGGCCAGCCCCTCGGTGATGACGTGGTGGGCCCGCCGGAGCCGGGCGTCCACCGCGTCGACCGGCACCTGCTCGAGCGCGGCGATCTCGCGCTTGGACATGCCGGCCATGTGGAACAGGACCGCGACCCGACGCTCGCCGATGCCGAGGCGGGCCAGGGCCGCGAGCAGGGCGGCCGTGCGGGGGTCGCAGTCCCCGACCGGGCTGGGCCGGGCGAGGCCCAGGGTGGTGAGCACGCGCCGCCAGCTCCGCTGGGTGGAACGGACCGCGACACGGCGCACCCAGTCGGTGGGGTCGGGGCTGCGACCGATCTCGGACCACTTGCGCCAGGCCCGCGAGTAGGCGTCCTGGACGACGTCGTGGGCCTCGCCCGCGTCCAGCGTGATCGCGTAGAGCTGGGCGACCAGCCGCTGGTAGTTGTCCTCGAGGTGCTCGCCGAAGTCGACGCGCAGCGAGTGCGGGCGCGGCGCGGGCGCGTCCTGGACGACGACGGGCTCCGGGCCGGTGACGGGATCGGGGCCGGTGACGTGCCCCGGGCCGGCGACGTGCTTGGTGAGGTCCACGCCATCGTCCGCGATCACACGGTGATCGTCGACCTGCGTACTCACGTCACCCACCCCGTTCCGATCGGTCTCGCCACCCGGCCCCTCGATCACCCCATCGTGCCGTTGCTGCACTGCGTTACCGACGGCGTGCCCCGCTCAGCCCAACGAGGGGGACCACCCCGACGATACGGCCCACCGGTCCGCACTCGGCAGCGCGGCGGCGAACCACGGCTCCTTGGCGGCGGCGTAACGCTCCGGGTCGCCGCCTGCCGCGGCCCGGGCGCGGAGCTTGCACGCGAGGTAGTCCTCGCGAGCCGCCGGAACGGCCCGGAGCCAGTCGCGCAGCAGCAGCGCGAACCGCCACCCCGGTGAGCCGATCTCGCGAACATGCAGGTGGACGCGCTGCCCGGGATCGGCGCCCGCATGGAACCGCTTGGGCCACGGCGCGGTTCCGGCCGGCTTCGGGGCGTCGGCGTCGATGTCGGTGCGGGCGGGGAGACCGGCGGCGGCGAGCGCGTCCCGGAAGCCGTCGGCTTCGGTGAGCGACTCCACACCGAGCTGGAGGTCGATCACGTCCTCGGCCGGCAGGCCGGGCACGGCGGTCGACCCGATGTGGGTGACGCCACGCCCGCCGGCCGCCGCGCTCACGCGGGCCCCCAGCCTGGCGGCGACGGCGGACCAGTGCGGGTCGGGATCGACGAGCGCCGGGACCGCAGGCACCGTGCGACCCCGCCGCAGGTTCTCCTCGAACGGTACGAGCCGGGCGTCCCAGAGCGCGTCGACCGTGGCCTGCAGGTCCGTCGGGGCGCCGGAGTTGTCGAGCCAGACGTCGGCGACGGCCCGGCGGGCCGCGTCGTCGGCCTGGGCGGCGATGCGGGCGCGGGCGTCGGCCTCCGGCATCCCGCGCTGTCCGACGAGCCGCCGGACCCGCTCCTCCGTGTCGGTGTGCACGACCACCACCAACGGGAACAGGGCCGCCATCCCCCCCTCGACCAGCAGCGGGATGTCCTGGACGACCACGGCGTCGGGCGCCGCGGCGGCGATCAGCTCGTCGGAGCGCCGCCGGACCCGCGGGTGCACGATCGCGTTGAGGCGGTCGCGCGCAGCCGGGTCCCCGAACACGACCGACGCCAGCGCGGCGCGGTCGAGCTCCCCTCCGGGGGTCAGCACGGTGCGGCCGAACGCCGCGACGACCTCCGCGAGGCCGTCGGTGCCGGGCTCGACCACCTCGCGGGCCACCACGTCGGAGTCGACGAGCACCGCCCCGCGTTCCACGAGCCGGCGGGCCACCGTGGACTTGCCCGACCCGATACCCCCGGTCAACCCCACGCGCAGCACGATCGGCCACGCTAGTCCATCCGCGCTACCCGGCGGCCACCGCCGGTGCGACGGTGGTCGTGGTGGGCGCCTGTGAGGTGCTCGACGGCGGGCCGACGACGGGGAGCACCCGCAGGGCGAGGTCCACCAGTACGTCCCCGCGCGGCCGGTCGCCGGGGCGCGGGCCCTCGGGCAGCACGAACGCCAGGGTGTCGTCGTCGTAGGTGACCATCAGCACCGACTCGCGGGTCCGGTCGAACAGCGCGGACCGGGCGGCGCCGATGGGCAGGTCACTGCGGGTGCCGCTCTCGACACCGGTGTTGACCGTCCACTGCTTCGCGGCGGCGGCCGCATCGACATAGCGGGCGATGTTGAGGTCGAGCAGGGTGCCGCGCACCGGGCTGGCCGGGGTGCCGGAGTAGCGGCAGGCGACGCGTTCGGTGCGGCCGACCGACGGCTCCGCGATACCGATCGTGGTGCGGACCGCGACGCTGTCCAGCGGCAGGCCGAGCAGCGCGCCGAGGTCGGCCACGGGGAGGAACTCGGCGCAGTCCGTGGGCAGGGACCCGTCCCGCCCGTCGGCCGAACCGGGTTCGCCGGTGGCGGCCGGGGCCGGGAACGTCGGCACGACGGTGGACTCGGTCGCCTCGGCGGCGCAGCCGGTGCCCACCAGCACGATCGCGAGCGCCGCACAGCATCGCACGGCGACCGATCGTGCACCCCCACCCACGTCCGCCAGGGTAGAGGGACGTGGCGTGTTCGGCAGGCGACGCACCGCGACCTCGTCGGAACGCCACGCAACCGTGACCCGGGACGGGCACGGCCCCGGTGACCGTGGAGATCACCGGGGCCGTGCCGTGCTCGAGCGAGGTCGGTCAGGCGCCGCCCGACAGCTTCTCCCGCAGGGCTGCGAGCTGCTCGTCACTGGCGAGCGAACCACCGGACTGCGCCGGTGCCCCACCGCCACCGCCGCCGCTGCCGCTCTCGGTGTCGGCGTCGGTGTCAGCGGTGTCGGACGAGTAGCTGGTGCCGCCACCGGCCGCGGCCGCCTCGGCCTCGGCCTGCTTCTTGATCTGCGTGATGTGCTGCTCGTAGCGGGTGAAGGCCTCCGCGTACTCCTTCTCCCACACCTCGCGCTGGGCCTCGAAGCCCTCCTGCCAGTCGCCGGTCTCGACGTCGAAGCCCTCGGGGTAGATGTAGTTCCCCTGGTCGTCGTACTCGGCGGCCATGCCGTAGCGCGTGGGATCGAACTCGGTCTCGGCCGTCATGCCCTCGTCGGCCTGCTTGAGCGAGAGCGAGATGCGGCGCCGGTCGAGGTCGATGTCGATGACCTTGACCATCGCGTCGTCGCCGACCTGCACGACCTGTTCCGGGATCTCCACGTGGCGCTCGGCCAGCTCGGAGATGTGCACCAGGCCCTCGATGCCCTCCTCGACGCGCACGAACGCGCCGAACGGGACGAGCTTGGTGACCTTGCCCGGCACGATCTGGCCGATCGCGTGGGTGCGGGCGTAGAGCCGCCACGGGTCTTCCTGAGTGGCCTTGAGCGACAGCGAGACGCGCTCGCGGTCGAGATCGACGTCGAGCACCTCGACGGTGACCTCCTGGCCCACCTCCACCACCTCGGAGGGGTGGTCGATGTGCTTCCAGGACAGCTCGGAGACGTGCACCAGGCCGTCGACACCACCGAGGTCGACGAACGCACCGAAGTTGACCACCGAGGACACGACGCCCTTGCGCACCTGGCCGCGGGCCAGCTGGTTGAGGAAC
>NZ_JAJCYB010000111.1 GCF_029263155.1 Pseudonocardia sp. | reverse complement strand
CGGCGTCCGGGGCCTGATCGGCGTACGGGGCATGATCGGCGTACGGGGCATGATCGGCGTACGGGGCATGATCGGCGTACGGGGCATGATCGGCGTACGGGGCATGATCGGCGTACGGGGCATGATCGGCGTAGGGGACGCGCTCCCCCGGCTCGGTGAGTTCCGGCGGCTCGTAGGGGCCACGCCTGCGCGACCACGCCGGGCTGTCGCCGCCGTCGGCCTCCGCGCCCCCGGCTGTGCCGATGCGCGTTCCGCTGACGCTCCACGCGGTGCTCGACCCATCGCGTTCCGGGCGCCCGGACAGCGCCGCCTCCAGCACCGACCACGGGACGTCCGGGTTGTTCCAGCCCACCCCTCAAGTCGAACATATGTTCGATGATCGGATCAACGGTGGACCGACCACATCACGCGAGCACGGCCGGCGCGATGGCGCCCCGGAGGGTCGGGCCGGTCCGTTCAGTCGTAGACACCGGTCACCCACCACCGCTCCCCCCCGACGAGCAGCAGCGCGCTGCCGTCGTCGAGAGCGACCTGCAGCCGGGCGCCGCCCCCGGAGGCGCCCGCCGCCCACCAGCGCTGCTGCGACGGCCACGGCCCCGCCCAGGCCCGCACCTCCCGGAGCGGCCCACCGTCGACCGCGATCCGGTGCGGGGGCGCGGCGAGCAGGTCGAGATCGGTGAGGACGACCTGGTGACCGGCGGCGTCGAGCAGCTCCGCGGGCAACGGGGTGGGCGGCACCGACGCCGGGGAGGGCGCCGGCACCCGCCCCGGCCAGGACGGTGGGGTGTCACGGACGGGCGACGGCGGGCGGGGAGAGGCGCGCCCGGGCAACCGCCGGCGTGCATCGGTGGGGCGCGGACGGTTCGACACCGTGCCGTCCGGTCCGGGGAGATCGGCCGCACCCACCCGGCCCGCGGCCCGGACCACGTCGTCGGGCCATCCCGCCGGGGCGGCACGGGCGGGGAGGCATGGTTCCGCGTCCGGGGCCGGCGCGTCCGGAGCTGCGTCCGGGGCCGACGCGTCCGGGGTCGTGCTTGCACTCGGGGGTGCGTTCTCCGTGAGAGGTCGCCCGGGCACAGTGATCGTCATCTCGGAACCCGGGGGCGCGGACGAGCCGGTCGCCGGTTCCGAAACAACGACCACCCCCCGCCCAGAACCCCCATCGACACCGGTGATCACCGGCCCGGAACCCGGGGGCGCGGTCGAGCCGGTCGCCGGTTCCGGATCAACGATCATGCTCCGCCCTGCGCCCCCATCAGCGCCGGTGATCGTCGTTTCGGAACCCGGAGCCGTGCCGGAGCGCGCCGGCAGTGCCGGTTCGTCGATCACCACCGGGAGGCCGGGCGGACGCTCGTCGCCCCACGGCACCAGCTGGACCTGCCCCCCCGGCTCCCGGCCGCCCACCAGCACGCCGGTGACCACCGACTCCGGTCCGAGCAGGGCCTGCACCCGCACCAACGCCCGTCCGGCCCGGGCATCGACCTCCCCCGTCTCGCCCCAGAGCCCGAGCTGCAGGGCGCCGGCGGTGACCGTCTCCTCCGGCACCAGCCGCAGCCACCGCACCCCGCCGGCGGCGGAGGAATCCCGGTCCCCCGCGAGCTCACCATCCGGCGCAGCAGCCCCGGCGAACGCCGCCGAGGAGCGCAGGCGACGAGTGCGCGCGAGCCAGGAGTCGAGCTGCCAGCGGACGCGGTCGACGGTGGCCGCCGGGGTCAGGGGTTCGGCGCAGCGCCAGATCCGGTGCAGTTCCTCCCCGTCGGTGGTGCGGGCGGCGATCCCGAGCCGGGTGCAGGACAGGCCGTGCCCGGCCAGCGTGCGGTGCAGCGCCGTGGCCAGGCCGCGGGCGGCGAAGGCCGCGGCGTCGACGCGGTCGACGGGTGGGTCCAGCTCGATCTCGACGGCCAGCTCCTCGGGCGGGCGGCGACGCACCGGCGGGCGGGGGTCGAGACCGCGGGCCAGCCGGTGACCGAGCACGGCGTCGGCGCCGAACCGGGAGGCGACGTCATCCGCGTCGAGCGCCCCGAACGCGCCGAGGCTGCGCAGACCCAGGCGGCGGAGCAGGTCGACGAGGCCGGAACGGTCGACATCGGGATCGCGGTCGAGCTCCTCCACGCCGAGCGGGGCGAGGAACGCGGGGGTGTCGCCGGCCCCGACGGCCAGCCCGCGCCGGGCCGCGAGCACCGCGGCGAACAGCCCGTCGGCCACCCCGACCTGGCACTCGACGCCGGTGCGCGCGGCCACCTGGTCGACGATCCGCTCGGCCGCGGCCTGCTCCCCGCCGAACCAGCCCACCGGGCCGCGCGCGGGCAGCGCCAGCAAACCCGGACGCACGATCTCCACTCCGGGTGCCAGCTCCTCGACCGCGACGACGACCGGCTCGAACGCACGGGCGTCCCGGTCGGCGTCGCGGGCGAGCACGGCCAGCTCAGGGCACCGCGCCTGCGCCTCCCGGCGGCGCAGCCCGCGGCGCACCCCCTGGGCCCGGGCCACCGCGGAGCAGGCCAGCACCCGGTTGCCCACCACCACCGCGGCCGGCTGGTGCGGCGGCACGTGCGCGGCCCGGGCCGCCGCGGTGACCGGCCAGTCCGGCGACCACACCGCGAGCACCCGCACCGCCCCGGCACTCACGGCGTCCCTCGCCGCCGCGGCGTGATCACCACTTGCGGGACATGGGCTGCAGATGTGCAGCCCATGTCCCGGGCCCACCGATCATGAGGACACCGGGCACCTCTCGGGCCGAAACCCGGGCCGTCCGGCACCGTGATCACCGTATGCGGGACATGAGGTGCGCTTGTGCAGCTCATGTCCCTGGCTCGCCGATCATGGGCGCGTTCATCCCGCCACCGCCACCGGGACGTCGGCCACCCGGGTCCCGCCGCCGACCGCACCACCGCGGGCCGGCAGCAGCAGCTGCCCGCCGCGCCCCGGGCCGAGCCCGCGACCCCGCAGCTCCACCCGCACCCGCCGCGCGCACAACCGGCCGTGCCCCGCCCCGAGCCCCTCCCATCGCGCCGACGTACAGCTGAGCTCGATGTCGGCCCCCGGCCACGGCCCCAGCGACAGCAGCACCGCACCGCGCTGCCGGGCGCGGGCGGCCAGCCGTTGCCGGTCGGCCGCCCGGACACCCGCGCGGGCGGCACCGGCCACCGCGACCAGGTCCATCCCGTCGAGCAGGGCCACGGTGACCGCCATCAGGTCGTCTCCGGGATGGGGCACCAGCGCGAGCCGCTCCAGTGCCACCCCTGCCTCGGCGGCCGCGACCAGCCCCAGCTCCGGGCGCCCGACCACCCCGACCCACGCCCCCTGCCCGGATGCCTCCGCGACGAGGGCGAGCAGCAGTGACGTGGCCCCCGTGGCCCTTCCGGGATCCGGTAGGGCGACCGTGGAACCCCGCCGCAGCCCGCCCGCCGGGAGCAGCCGGGCGAGCGGGGCGGCCACCGGGAGCACCCGGGTGTCGCCGTCGGTCAGCTCGACGGCACGGACTCCGTCGGAGCGCTCCTCCATCTGCCTCAGCAGTCCACGGGCCAGCTCGAGCTTATCCACCGCAACCACCGACGTGCCTCCCCGCGAACGCACCGCGGGGAAGTCGATGCTCGAACGTTTGTTCTATTCTAGCACGGAGCTACCCCGGGGCCAGGCTGGACACAAGTCTGTTGCTGGACTGATCGGCCGTAGACAATGCGCCGTATGGCAGACAGTGCCCGGATCGTTGCGGTCGTCCCGGCCCACGACGAGGAGCACACCCTTCCCGCGGCGCTCCGCTCACTGGCCGTGCAGACCCGGCTGCCCGACGAGGTCGTGGTGGTCGTCGACAACTGCACCGACGGCACCGCGGAGGTCGCGGCCGCCCACGACGTCGCAGTGCAGCGCACCGTCGCCAACACCGACCGCAAGGCAGGCGCGCTCAACCAGGCCCTGGACCGGATCCTGCCCGAGCTCGCCGACCACGACCTGATCCTCGCCATGGACGCCGACTCCGCGCTCACCCCCGCCTTCCTGACCGAGGCGCTGACCTGGCTCGACAACCATCCCGGTGACGGCGCGGTGGGCGGGGTGTTCGCAGGGCGCCCCGGCGGCGGCCTGGTGGGAGCGCTGCAGCGCAACGAGTACGCCCGCTACGCCCGCGAGGTCGCCCGCCGCGGCGCGCGCGCCACCGTCCTCACCGGGACCGCGACCCTGTTCCGCGTGCCGACGCTGCGGGCCGTCGCCGCCGCCCGGGGCACCGTCCTGCCCGGACGCCCGGGGGCCGTCTACGACCCGGCCGCGATCACCGAGGACAACGAGATCACCCTCGCCGTGCGGACCCTGGGCCTCGGCGCCGCCTCTCCCCGCGCCTGCCTCGTGCACACCGAGGTGATGACGACGTGGGCCGACCTGTGGCGCCAGCGGCTGCGCTGGCAGCGCGGCGCCCTGGACAACCTGCGCGCCTACGGCCTCACCCGGGTCACCTCGCCGTACGCGCTCAAGCAGGCGGCGATGTACGCCGGGATCGTCGCTGTCGGCCTGTTCCTGCTGGCCACGACCCTGTTCGCGGTGATCGGCCAGCTCGGACCACCGCGCGGGTTCTGGCTGGCGGTCACCGTGCTGTTCGTCGTCGAGCGGGTGGTGACGGTACGCAGGCGCGGGTGGCGGGCGATGGCGCTGGCCGCGCCGGTCGTCGTCGAGTTCGGCTACGACCTGTTCCAGCAGGCGGTGTACCTGTGCGCCGCCGCCGAGCTGCTCGCCCGCCGCGCGCCGCGCTGGCACCATCCCGACACGCAGCCCGTGGAGGTGTGAGCGGGTGTACGGCAAGCTCGGGTCCACCGCCCTCGTCGCGATGCCCGCCGGTGCGACGGCGCTGGGCGGTCTCGGCACGCTCTGGTACGTCGTCGCCGCCTGCACGCTCCTGGCCGCGGGCCTCGCCCTGCTCCGCCTGCTCCCCCGCCGGGAGCGCTGAGCGCGCCGCCCCTCCCGACGAGCTCATCGTGACCGGTTCGCCCGCCGGTGCAGCGCGGCCCACTGGTCGGCCGTCAGGTCTCTCGGGCGGGCGCTCCCGAGTCCCGCCGCTGCCACCAGGCCGCGGATCCGGGGGCCGCGCGACCGCAGCGCGGCCGCGACCCGGTCGCCGCCGAACGCGGCCCGGACCAGCGCCCGGTAGGCGCCGCGTTCCCGCTCGGGGACCAGTGGGAACTCACGCCTGCGCACGACGAGCAACCCGCCGTCCACCGCGGGCCGGGGCCGGAACGCGGCCGACGGCACCCGCCCGGCCAGCGCGAACTCGTACCACGGCCACCAGCTCGCGGTGAGCAGCGTCGTGCCGCCCACGGCCGCTCGCTTGCGGGCCACCTCCCACTGCAGCAGCAGGACCGCGCTCCGCCAGCCGCGCTGGTCGAGCAGGTGGCGCAGCAGCGGCGTGGTGATGGCGAACGGCACGTTGGAGACGACGTGGTGGGCGCCGTCGAACCGGAAGGCCAGCATGTCGGCCTGCTCGACGCGGACGCGGCCACCCAGGGTGCGGCGCAGGGCCGCGGCCCGGCCGGGATCGAGCTCGACGGCGGTGACGGCCCTGCCGTCGTCGGCGAGGCGGCGGGTGAGCGCACCGTCGCCCGCCCCGAGTTCCAGTACCGGTTCGGGACCGGGTGGGACGAGCGCGGCGATGCGCCGCGTGACGCGGGCGTCGACGAGGAAGTTCTGACCGAGTTCGTGACGGCCGCCGTGGCGGCGGGATGCTGCGGGCATGGCTGGGAGGGCCTTCGCGTCGATCGGAGAGGTTTCCGGATCGGACGCCGGGCACGGCACGGGCCCGCGCGAAGCGGGATCAGCGGTGCGACGTCCGGGAGACGTCGCGCAGCCGTATCGAGGCAGCCATGCCGATCACGGTACGGGCGGGCGCGAGCCGTTTTCGGCCCACCGGCACCGGGCCGGCCGGCGCACGGCCTCCGCAGCAGCCCGACCCCCCGGGCACCTCGCGCGCCCCCCGGCACCTCGCGCGCTGCCGGCAGCGCGCAGGACGCGGGCCGACGCGCGAACCGCATGCCTGGCTCGGAGCGGGCGACCGGGCGCCGGGCCGGGTCGGGTCGGCGTCAGTGGGCGAAGTGGCGGGTGCCCGTCAGGTACATCGGGACACCGGCGGTCGCCGCGGCCTCGATCACCGCCTCGTCCCGCACCGAGCCACCCGGCTGCACGACCGCACGCACACCGGCGGTGAGCAGGACCTCCAGCCCGTCCGGGAACGGGAAGAACGCATCCGACGCCGCGACCGCGCCACGGGCCCGGTCGCCGGCCCGCTCCACCGCGAGCCGGGCGGCGTCGACGCGGTTGACCTGCCCCATCCCGACGCCGACGGCCGCACCCCCGGAGGCCAGCAGGATCGCGTTCGACTTCACCGACCGGCAGGCACGCCAGGCGAACGCGAGGTCGGCGAGTACCGCAACGGGCACCGGCTCGCCGGTGGCGAGGGTCCAGCCGGCCGGGTCGTCACCGGGCGCATCGAGCGCGTCGCGCTGCTGCAGGAGCACGCCGCCGGAGATGGGACGGAACTCCGCCCCCGTCCGAACGGGCGCGACCGGCAGCCGCAGCACGCGCACGTTCTTCTTGCGGGCGAGCACCTCCAGCGCCCCGTCGGCGTAGGACGGCGCGAGCACGACCTCGGTGAACACCTCCGCCACCTGCTCGGCCATCTCGACGCTCACCTCGCCGTTGCACGCGATGACCCCGCCGAACGCGCTGACCGGGTCTCCCGCATGTGCCTTGCGGTGGGCCTCGGCGACGTCCGCGCCCACCGCGATGCCGCACGGGTTGGCGTGCTTGATCACCGCGACGCACGGGAGGTCGCCGTGGTCGTGCGCGGCGCGCCAGGCCGCGTCGGAGTCCACGTAGTTGTTGTACGACATCTCCTTGCCGTGCAGCTGTTCCGCCGCGGCGAGCCCGGGCGCGCCGGAGACGTAGAGCGCGGCGCCCTGGTGCGGGTTCTCGCCGTAGCGCAGCGTGGCCGAACGTTCCCAGCTGGCGCCGACCCACGGGGGGAACGCACCGCCGTCGGGGTCGGGGGCCAGCACCCCGCCCATCCAGGACGCCACCGCGACGTCGTAGGTGGCGGTGTGCCGGAAGGCGTCGGCCGCGAGCAGTCGGCGGTCGGGCAGGGTGAACCCGCCGTTCTTCAGCTGTTCCAGCACCCACTCGTAGCGGCGCGGATCGACCACCACGGCCACGCTGTCGTGGTTCTTGGCCGACGCGCGCACCATCGCGGGACCGCCGATGTCGATCTGCTCGACGCATTCCGCGGGGGACGCGCCGGAGGCGACGGTCGCGGTGAACGGGTAGAGGTTCGACACGAGCAGGTCGAACGGCGCGATGCCCAGCTGCTCGAGCTGGGCGAGGTGCTCGGGACGGCGGGTGTCGGCCAGCAGCCCGGCGTGCACCCGCGGATGCAGGGTCTTGACCCGCCCGTCGAGGCACTCGGGGAACCCGGTCAGCTGCTCCACGGGCGTGACCGGCACACCCGCGTCGGCGATCCGCTGCGCCGTGGATCCGGTCGAGACGATCTCCACGCCGAGCGCGTGCAGGCCGGTGGCCAGCTCCAGCAGCCCGGCCTTGTCGTAGACACTGATCAACGCGCGTCGCACGGCCCTGCGCTCCCCGCTCACGGGATGGTCACCTCTCGGCCGGTCACGGTCGCTCCCTTCAGAGCCAGCGCGGCGACGGTGCCCACGAGCAACCGCCGCTCCTCGATCTTGATGCGTTCGTGCAGGGTGGCGACGGTGTCGCCGGGTTCGACGGGCACGGCGGCCTGTGCGAGAACCGGACCGCTGTCCACCCCGTCGTCGACGAGGTGGACGGTGGCTCCGGTGACCTTCACCCCGTAGGCCAGCGCGTCGGCGACCCCGCGCACCCCCGGGAACGACGGCAGCAGAGCCGGGTGCGTGTTGAGCACCGGGCAGCCGACTCCGGCGAGGAAGCCCGATCCGAGGATCTTCATGAAGCCGGCGCTGATGACCAGGTCGGGCCGGTGGGCGACGACGGACGCGGCGAGCGCGGCGTTCCAGGACGCGCGGTCCGGGTGGTCGGCGACCCGCCGCACGAACGTCGGGACCCCGGCACGGGCGGCACGGGCGAGGCCCTCGATGTCCGGCCGGTCCGCACCCACGGCCACGACCTGGACAGCCGCGTCGAGCAGCGCCTGCAGCAGCGTGCCCGATCCGGAGACCAGCACCACCACCCGCGCCGGGTCGGGGATCTCGATGCGACGCGACGCCAGTGAGGGGTCGTTCACACCACCACCTCCTCGACGCCGGTCGACGCCGCGCCCGGGGATGCGCGGAACGGCGCCCCCACGCACTCGGTCACGGTCGCTCCTCGCTGACGCTCGTCGCCGCCGCGCCCGGCGGTGCTGTGCTGGATGGTGACCTCGCAAGCTCGGTCACGTTCGCTCCTCGCTGACGCTCGTCGCCGCCGCGCCCGACGGTGCTGTGCTGGATGGTGACCTCGCAAGCTCGGTCACGCCAACCACCCCGCAGCTCGACGGTGATCGGCGGGACCGGTCAAGCGTAGGCCGCGGCGCAGGTCACATCGCCGCCGGAGTGCCCAGCGGGCCGGACCGCCCGGCTGTCGGTGACCGGCGGAGGGCACACGGCCGGGCACACGGGCCGCGCACACCCGCCCGACCCGCGGGAGCGGCGGCCCCGTCTCCCCCACCCGCTCCCGGTCGGAACGGACGCCGCACGGTCATCCCTCCGGTGCGGACCGCTCCCGCTCCGCGGCCTCGCGCGCCCGCAGGGCCACCAGTTCGGCGACGGTGCGCGGCTTCGGCGCCGGGTCGGTCGCCGGGGCCGAAGAGGAGCTGGTGGGGGTCGGCGTTCCGGCCTCGGCCGCGCCGCGGCGGCGCCACCCGAACCACGTCCGGGCCGCCGCCGGAACCGGCTCGACCAGCTCCACCGGTACCGGCCCCTGGCCCCGCCGGCCACCCGGCTCCCCGGGGCGGCGGCGGGTAGCCCGCGGGTGGGATCGGGCCGGCCCGTCGGTCGGGTCGGCGGGGGCCGAGCCGCCGCCGGGCCCGCCACCGCCGGGCCCGCCACCGCCGGTCGGCTCGCCGTCCGCAGGCCCACCGTCCGGCCCACCACCGCCCGTCGGCTGGTCGTCCGCAGGCCCACCGCCGGGCCCACCACCGCCCGTCGGCTCGCCGTCCGCAGGCCCACCGTCCGGCCCACCACCGCCCGTCGGCTGGTCGTCCGCAGGCCCGCTCCCGCCGCCGCGGGCCGACGGGGGCCGTTCGTCGGACGACGACCCGCCGGCACCGTCGGACGACGCTCCACCCGCAGTAGCCGCCCCGGGCGGAGCCGGCCGCACGGCCGCCCCCTCACCGCCGGCATCCGGAACCTGCGCCCCATCGCCGGGCACCGTCGCGGGTGCGGGCTCCGCAGCGGGTCCGGCTTCGAGTCCGGCTCCGGGATCGGGTTCGGCTTCGGCTTCGGCTCCGGGATCGGGTTCGGCCTCGGGATCGGGATCGGGATCGGCCTCGGGATCGGGATCGGGATCGGCCTCGGGATCGGGATCGGGATCGGCCTCGGGATCGGGATCGGGATCGGCCTCGGCCGACCGGTCGTCCAGGGCGGCGACGGCGGTTCCCGCATCGCCCACCGGACCGGGCCCCACCGACCCGCCCGCAGCGGCGGCACCGGCCGTATCGCCCGGCCCGGCACCACCCGCGCTCGGCACCGGGTCGGCGTGCTCGGCGCCGGGGTCGGTCTCGTACTCGTACTCGTACGGGTCCTCCCGGTCCCGACCGCTGCGCACGGTCAGCGCGACCAGCACCGCGGGCACCCCGACCAGGACGAGCACGGCCGGGACCAGCAGTTCGACCGGCATCCGGACCGGGTCGTACGGCCCCGCCGCGAGCCGCCCCCCGGACAGGACGGCCAGCGTCCCGACGGCGACGGCGGCCAGCGCCGCCGCGGCGGCCGCCACCTGCGGTGCGACGGACCCCGAGCGGCGCGCGACGACACCCGTCATCGCCCCGACCGCGACCGGCCCGGCGAGGGCGAGGGCCGCCCAGACCGGTGGCGCGGTCGCAGGCACCGCCGCGAGCAGCGGAAACACCGAGGGCGCACCCGCGGAGACCCCGAAGGGGGAGACCGCGGCGGTGCCGACCGAGAACCCGGGTCCCAGCACCCACGCCAGGCCCGCGACGACGGCGTTCGGCAGGTACGACAGCGCCAGCAGGGTGACCCCGACGCCTGCCCCGGGCCCGGGCGCGAGATCACCGAAGGCCTCCGCGACACCCACCGCGCCGAGCACCAGCCCGGCGAGCAGCGCCGCCGCCCCCAGCGCGCACAGCCCCGCGAGGGCCACCGCCGCGGTCCGGACGGCATCACCCGCCCAGGGGGGGACCCGCCGGAGCCACTCCGGCGGCAGCCCGCAGACGCGCACCACGCCGACGGCCGCTGCGACCCCCGCCACCAGGCCGGACGCCACGAGCGCCGCCCACGGCGCGGCAGCCACCGCCGCGGCCCGGGGCAGCAACGCGCTCCCGAGCACCGCGACCGCGGAGTGCGCGCCCGCCATCGTGGCCAGCACCGCACCCGCATCGGCCCGCAGCCGCCCACCCAGCCGCCGGGCCGACCACCCCGCACCGACCGCGATCACCCCGGCGACGAGCACCGTCGGCAGCAGCGGGAGCACGCCCAGCGGCTGCCCGCCCAGTACCAGCGGGATCTGGTGCGCGGCGAGCCACAGCGGGATGGCCGCGGCGAACGCGCCGTCGATGGAGAGCCCGGCACCCGCGGTGAGCACGACGGCCGCGGCTGCCGGCACCAGCAGGGCGTAGCTGACGATGACGGTCCCCATCGCGCCGGCGAGCAGGACGCGCAGCCGGTGCAGTCCGTCCGGATCGGGTCGTCCGGGATCGGGTCGCCCGGCGCCCGGATCCTGATCGGTGACGTCGAGGGTGCGGGTCACGGCGCCTCCTCGTCGGTGCTCGCCGCCGCCGCTGCCCGGGGTGCTGCGCTGGATGGTGCCCTCGCCGGCTCGGTCACCCGCTCAGGGTCGCAGCGCGGCTGCCGTGGATCGGGCAGGCACGCCGGACGGGCGCGCGGCCGGGTGAATCACCCGGCCCGCGGGGCGTGCCTACTTCGACTGGTCGCCGGGGGTGATGAAGCGCGTCTCGTCCCCGGCCCCGTCGCCGTCCCGGCGGGCCTGGGCATCGTCGGCGGAGCCGCCCTCGACCGGCGCGACCGGGGTCCCCGACGGCGGCGTGTGCGCCGACGACGAGACCTCCGTGGCCGGGTCGCTGCCGCTGTACCAGCCACCCGGGGCGGGCTCGGACTTCGGGTCGGCACCGGGAGCGGCGATCGACGTGGTGACGTCGGAGGAGCCGGACCCGTCCGCGGGACCGGCCGGCGCGTAGCCCGCGCCGTACCCCGCCGCGGCGGGGTACCCGGCGGCCTGGCCGTACCCGGAGGGCTGCTGGCCGTAGCCACTCCCCGGCTGCTGACCGTACCCCGGCTGCCCGTACCCGGGCTGTGCGCCGTAGCCCGGCTGCCCGTACCCCGGCTGCCCGTACCCGGGCTGGGCGCCGTAGCCCCCGTAGCCGGGCTGCGGCTGCCCGTAGCCCTGCTGGCCGTACCCACCCTGGCCGTAGCCCTGCCCGTAGCCACCCGGGGCGCTCGGTCGCGGCGCCGGTGGCTTGATGATGCCGACGTCCATGAGCAGTGCACCGGCGGCCAGCGCGAGGGCCACGAAGGCGAGCACGAGGCTCACGACACCGATCGTGCTGGGCCCGCCCCCGAGCTCCGCGCCCGCGGTGGCGCCCTGCAGCAGCTGAAGCGTGCCCACGAGGAGCAGCAGGACCCCGGGCAGCAGCACCCGACCGACCCGGGGGAGCACCGCCGAGCCGACGAGCAGGCCCCCGCCGATGATCAACGCGCCGATCATCGAGGTCGTGATGAAGGAACCGCTGTCGAAGAAGCCGAGCACGTAGATCACGAGGGCCAGGGCGGCGGCCCCGAGTGCGAGCAGTCGTGCGGGTCCCGGCGTGAGCTGGGGACTCGTACTGGTGGCGGCCGAGGTCGACTCGGGCTGCTGGGTCATCGTGAAGTGCTCCCTCCGTGCGGACTCCCGCGGTCCGGCGTACGGGCGTGCAGAACGCTAGTCCATCACGTCCGGGCGCCCTCCCGGGCGGCGTTCGGGGCAACGCCGACCGGCGCAGCGGCGACCCGTGCCGGACGCGGCCGTGGACGCGCCGCCGAGCGCTGCCCACGCCACCTCGCCGCCGTTGCGGGGCGGCGGGCCGGCGTGGGCGGCACCTCGGACGGGCCGGGACCCGCGACTACAGGCCGGAGACGATCTCCCGCATGAGATCGGCCGTCTCACTGGGGGTCTTGCCGACCTTGACCCCGGCGGCCTCCAGCGCCTCCTTCTTGGCCTGCGCGGTGCCGGCCGAGCCGGAGACGATGGCGCCGGCGTGCCCCATCGTCTTGCCCTCGGGCGCGGTGAACCCGGCGACGTAGCCGACGACCGGCTTGGTCACGTTGGCCTTGATGAAGTCCGCGGCCCGCTCCTCCGCGTCGCCGCCGATCTCGCCGATCATCACGATCGCGGCGGTCTCGGGGTCGGCCTCGAAGGCCTCGAGGGCGTCGATGTGCGTGGTGCCGATGACCGGGTCGCCGCCGATGCCGATGGCGGTGGAGAAGCCGATCTCGCGCAGCTCGAACATCATCTGGTAGGTCAGCGTGCCCGACTTGGACACCAGGCCGATCTTGCCGGCGCCCGCGATGTCGGACGGGATGATGCCGGCGTTGGACTTCCCGGGGGAGATGATGCCGGGGCAGTTCGGGCCGATGATGCGCGTCTTGTTGCCCGTAGCCACCGCGTGCGCCCAGAAGTGGGCGGAGTCGTGCACGGGCACGCCCTCGGTGATGATCACCAGCAGCGGGATCTCGGCGTCGATCGCCTCGATCACGGCGTCCTTGGTGAACTTCGGCGGGACGAAGGCGACGCTGACGTCGGCGCCGGTCTCCTTCATCGCCTCCTCGACGGTGCCGAACACCGGGAGGGTCTTCCCGCCGATCTCGACCGTCGTGCCGGCCTTGCGCGCGTTCACGCCGCCGACGATGTTCGTGCCCGCCGCCAGCATCTTGGTGGAATGCTTGGTGCCCTCACCACCGGTGATGCCCTGCACGATGACCTTGCTGTTCTCGTTCAGGAAGATCGACATGTCTCAGGCCCCCGCCGCTGCGAGCTCGGCGGCCTTGTCGGCCGCATTGTCCATCGTGTCCACCTGGGTGACCAGGGGGTGGTTGGCGTCGTCGAGGATCTTGCGACCCTCGACGACGTTGTTTCCGTCCAGCCGGACGACGAGCGGCTTTGTCGCCGAGTCGCCCAGGATCTTCAGTGCCTCGACGATGCCGTTGGCCACCGCGTCGCAGGCGGTGATGCCGCCGAAGACGTTGACGAAGACGCTCTTGACGTCCTCGTCACCCAGGATGACGTCGAGACCGTCGGCCATCACCTGCGCCGACGCGCCGCCGCCGATGTCCAGGAAGTTGGCGGGCTTGACGCCGCCGTGCTTCTCGCCCGCGTAGGCGACGACGTCGAGGGTGCTCATGACCAGGCCCGCGCCGTTGCCGATGATGCCGACCTGGCCGTCGTCGAGCTTGACGTAGTTGAGACCCTTGGCCTTCGCCTTGGCCTCGAGCGGGTTCTCGGTGCGCTCGTCGACCAGCGCCGCGTGCTCCGGGTGCCGGAAGCCCGCGTTCTCGTCGAGGGTGACCTTGCCGTCGAGCGCGATGACCTTGTCCTGCGGGTCACGCACCAGCGGGTTGACCTCGACGAGGGTGGCGTCCTCGGAGACGAAGGTCTCCCAGAGCTTGACGATGACGTCGGCGGCCTCCTCGGCGACCTCGGCCGGGTACTTCGCGGCCGCGACGATCTCGGCGGCCTTCGCGCGGTCGACGCCCGCGATCGCGTCGATCGGGATGCGCGCCAGCGCCTCGGGGCGCTCCACCGCGAGCTGCTCGATCTCCATGCCGCCCTCGGCACTGGCCATCGCCAGGAAGGTGCGGTTGGACCGGTCGAGCAGGAAGGAGAAGTAGTACTCCTCCGCGATGTCGCTGGCCGTGGTCACGAGCACGCGGTGCACCGTGTGACCCTTGATGTCCAGGCCGAGGATGTCGGTGGCCTTCTCGGCCGCCTCGTCCGGGGTCTTCGCCAGCTTGACGCCGCCGGCCTTGCCCCGGCCCCCCGTCTTGACCTGCGCCTTGACCACGACCGCGGTGCCGAGCTCGGCGGCGACCGCCTTCGCGTCCTCGACCGTCTCGACGGTCCGGCCCGGCAGCACCGGGACACCGTGGGCGGCGAAGAGGTCCTTCGCCTGGTACTCGTAGAGATCCATGGCTCTCCCTGCTCTGAACGTCACGGCGCTGTGCGTGCGGGCCTCGGCGCCCGCCCAACCGCTGCTGGGGCGACCCTAGCGACGACGGCCGCACATGCCCTGACCTGCCCCGGTGACCGCTGTCACGCCCGGTCCCACCCGGTCGGCGGCCCCGCCCGTGACGACGGAGGTGTCGCACATTGGCGCAGCGTCGCGCCGCCTGGTCGCCTACCGTCGTCCCCATGGCGCTGGTCCGCGCGGGACTGCACCGCCTGGCCACGGTCGCCGGAGCGGTGGCATCCACCATGACCGAGGTCGGTCGCGCGGGCGCCTACACCGCACGGACCTTCGGCAGCCCGGCCGGCCTGCGGGGCATCGCCGTCGAATGGGCGTGGCTGGCCGCGCACATGGCCGTGTACCCGGCGGGCCTGCTGCGCGAGCAGTTGGTGGAGTCGGGCGACGGGTACCGCACCGACCCGCTGCCCCCCGAGCGCCGCAGCCTCGTCGTCACCGATGTGGAGGCCGCGGGCATCCCGATCCTGCTCGTACACGGGATCATGGACAACCGCTCGGTGTTCACCGTGTTCCGCCGCGCTCTGCGCCGGCGCGGGTTCGGCACCGTGCACGCGGTGAACTACAGCCTGTTCACCGGCGATGTCCGCACCGCCGCGCACGAGCTGCGCACCCACGTCGAGCGGTTGCGGGAACGCACCGGCGCCGACCGCGTGCACATCGTGGGGCACTCGCTCGGGGGCATGATCGCCCGCTACTACGTGCAGCGGCTCGGCGGCTCCGAGACCGTCGACACGCTGGCGACCCTGGGCAGCCCCCACTCGGGAACGCTCAGCGCGTACCTGATGCCCACCGCGCTGGCCGCACAGCTGCGCCCGGGGTCGGAGCTGCTCGAGGAGCTCACGCTGCCGGTCCCCGGGTGCCCGACCCGCTTCCTGGTGGTGTGGAGCCGGATGGACCAGATGATCGTGCCCCAGCGCAACGCCCGGCTCGTGCATCCCGATCTGCACGTCGAGCAGTACGAGCTACGTGACGTCGGTCACCTTTCGCTGCCGATCGACCCCCGGTCGGTGCACTGGGTGGTCAGCGCCCTCGCCCGATCGGATCACCGCCGCCACCCGTTCCGTCGAGGTCAGCCCGCGGGGGCTCCGGGATCGAGCGCGTTCGGCCGGCGATCCTCGCCCGCCTCCTGACCCCGGCCGACCCACCGGCGACACGCCGCGACCGGATTTGCCGACGCAGCGTGACCACCGCTACGTTTCCCCGGTCCGAGTCACGGACCGGTCACGACACGGTGGAATCCCCAGCCCACCACGACCGGCTCGCGGGCACCTTCACTGACCAGAACCGTCGAGAAGGGCAGGTCGTGGCGCGCCACCGCTCCCCAAGCGGCGCACCGGGCCACCCCGCCGACGTGACCGTGCCGCTGGGCGTGGTCGCGCCCGGGGTGCACCGGCTCCCTGCGCCTCCCGCCGCGTCGGTTCGTGGCCGGGTGACCGTCGCCGCCGTCGCGACCGGAGCCGTGGTCGCGGCCGGTCAGTCCGCCGCCTCGCCGCTCACCGAGCGGCCCGACCTGCCGCCCGTCACGCTGAGCGCACTCGCGCCGGTGGCCGAGGTGAGCACGACGTCGTTCGCCGTCGACGCGATCGGTGGCGACCAGCTCCTGCCCCGCGCGCTCACCGCGGTCGATCTCGACCCCGAGTCGCAGCTCGACATCCAGAACCTCACCAAGGCCGTCGAGATCGGCCAGGAGCTCGCCCGGCGCGACGCCATCCTGGCCTCGGCGCTCGCCTTCGGCGCGCCGCAGGCCAACCTGGTCGGGGACCGGGCGTTCGTGCAGCCCACCATCGGGCGGTTCACGTCCGGGTTCGGTGCTCGATGGGGACGCTCCCACAACGGCATCGACATCGCCGGCCCCATCGGCACCCCGATCTACGCGGTGACCGACGGCGTGGTGGAGCAGGCCGGTGCCGCGTCCGGCTTCGGACTCGTCGTGAAGATCCGCCACCCGGACGGCACGATGAGCGTGTACGGGCACGTGAACCAGATGTTCGTCGAGGTCGGCGACGAGGTCGGCGCGGGCGAGCAGATCGCCGAGATCGGCAACCGGGGCCAGTCCACCGGCCCGCACCTGCACTTCGAGATCCACGACGCGGGCGACAGCCCGTTGAACCCCCGGCCCTGGCTCCAGGAACACGGCATCGACGGCTGGTAGCCGCGCTACCGCCGCCCGCGGGCCAGCGCGCGAAGATCAGCCTCCAGCGGCCACGGCCGCTCCAGCGCCAGCACGCCGTCGACACTGGTGGCGTACTCGCGGTAGGCGCCGTCGACCAGCTCGTACGCCGACGCCTCCAGCGTGTCGATCCCGCGGTGCAGGTCGACCCGCAGGTAGAAACGGACACCTGCCTCGGCGTAGTCGGCGTGCTTGACCACCACGTCCTGCCGGAAGTTGCCGGGCGACGTGACCTCGACGAGCAGCAGGACGTCCGGTATCTGAACCTTGAGAACATCCAACCCGGCCCGGATGACGACGGCATCCGGCGCGCGGATGTGGTCCTGCCAGAGCCGGACGTTCACTCCTGGCAGGGATTCCCAGTGTGGGTCGGGACAGGTGGCTGCGAACAAGGCGGTCAACGCGAACGACAGCCGCGCATGCGGAATGGACGACAGCGGGGTCACGAGAAGCGACCCGTCGACCAGCTCGACGTGCGCGGGCATGTCGGGAAGCGCGAAGTAGTCGTCCTCGGTCCACGGACCGCCGTGCGCGAACAGGGACTCGTAGGTCGTCTCGACGGACATCCGCAACCTCCCGGGCTCAGTGTCACACGGCCTTTGACGGAATCCGAGAACCTGCGGTTCCACCCGGATCAGAGCTTCTGCATCGGCACCCCGCCGATGAGCATGAGCCGCACGGTGCCTGCGCTGCCGAAGTCGATGGTGACCGTGGCGCGCACGCCGGCCCCGTCGGAGGCGACCACCGTGCCCAGGCCGTACTTGTCGTGGTTGACGCGGTCGCCCACGTCCAGGCTCAGCGAGGGGGCCAGCGCGGCCTTCGGGACGTTCCAGTTGCCGCGGTCGGTGGCGCCTGCCCGGCGACCGAAGCCGACGCGGCCCACCGGGGCGGAGCGCTCGGGCTCCGCGCGACGCCAGTCCACGAGCGACTCGGGCACCTCGGCGAGGAAGCGTGACGCCGGGTTGGCGTTGGGCTGCCCGAACGACGAGCGGATCATCGCGCGGGACAGGTAGAGCCGCTGCTGCGCGCGCGTGATGCCGACGTAGGCCAGCCGCCGCTCCTCGGCCAGCTCGGTCGGATCGCCCAGCGCCCGCATGTGCGGGAACACGCCGTCCTCCCAGCCGGTGAGGAACACGACCGGGAACTCCAGGCCCTTGGCCGTGTGCAGCGTCATCAGCGTGACGAGACCGGAGTCGTCGTCGGGGATGGAGTCGGCGTCGGCGACCAGCGCGACGCGCTCCAGGAACGCCGCGAGCGACCCCGGTGCGGGGACGCCAGGCTCGGGCAGGCCCGTGTCGAACTCCGGGGCGACCGCCGCGTCCGCCACCGCCGCGTCGCCCGCGAACTCACGCGCCACCGTGACCAGCTCGGCGAGGTTGTCCCGCCGGGTGCCGTCCTGGGTGTCCTCGCTGGCCTCCAGCTCGTCGGTGTAGCCGGTCTTCGCGTAGACGGCCTCCAGCAGCTCCGCGGTGCCCTCGCCCCGCTCCACCAGCTCGGCGAGGTCGTCGAGGATGCCGACGAACGCCGCGATGCACCGCCGCGAGCGCGTGACCAGGCCCGGGATCTGCTCAGGTCGCTCGGCGGCGATCCGCAGGGCCGCGTTGAAGGAGATGCGCTCGCGGTCGGCGTAGGACGCGACGAGCTCCTCGGCGCGGTCGCCGATGCCGCGCTTGGGGACGTTGAGGATGCGGCGCAGGCTGACCGTGTCCTCGGGGTTGGACAGCACCCGCAGGTACGCCAGCGCGTCGCGCACCTCCTTGCGCTCGTAGAACCGCAGCCCGCCGACGACCTTGTAGGGCAGCCCGACCCGCACGAACACGTCCTCGAAGGGCCGCGACTGGGAGTTGGTGCGGTAGAAGACGGCCACGTCGGAGCGCCGGTACTCCCCGGTGTCGCAGAGCCGGTCGATCTCGGCCGCGACGAACGCGGCCTCGTCGTGCTCGTTGTCGGCGACGTAGCCGACGATCTTCTCCCCGTCGCCCTGCTCGGACCACAGCCGCTTGTCGCGGCGGTCGGGGTTGCGCGCGATCACCGTGTTGGCCGCGGTGAGGATCGACTGTGTGGACCGGTAGTTCTGCTCCAGCAGGATCGTGCGAGCGTCCGGGAAGTCCTTCTCGAACTCCACGATGTTGCGGATGTTGGCGCCGCGGAACGCGTAGATCGACTGGTCGGAGTCACCCACCACGCACAGCTCCGCGCCCTCCCCCGCCCGCCCCGCAGCACCCGGGACCGCCGGCGCGACCAGCTCGCGGACCAGCACGTACTGCGCGTGGTTGGTGTCCTGGTACTCGTCGACGAGCACGTGCCGGAAGCGGCGCCGGTAGTACTCCGCGACGGCGGGCAGCCGCTGCAGCAGCGCCACCGTCTCCATGATCAGGTCGTCGAAGTCGAACGCGTTGGCCGTGCGCAGCCGGGCCTGGTAGACGCCGTAGACCTCGGCGACCCTGCGCTCGTGGTCGTTCGTGGCGCGCTCGGCGGCGTCGGCCGGGGCGAGCAGCTCGTTCTTGAGGTTGGAGATCTGCGCGGCGACGGCGCGCGCGGCGTACCTCTTCGGGTCGAGCTCCAGGTCACGCGTGACGAGCCCGACGAGGCGGCGCGTGTCGTCGGCGTCGTAGACGGAGAACGCCGAGCGCACGCCCAGGTGCTGGGCCTCGCGGCGCAGGATCCGCACGCACATCGAGTGGAAGGTGGACACCCACATCGCGTTCGCGCGGCGCCCGACCAGCCCGTCGACCCGCTCCTTCATCTCGGCCGCGGCCTTGTTGGTGAAGGTGATCGACATGATCTCGCCGGGGTGCACGTCGCGCTCGGCGAGCAGCCAGCCGATGCGGTGGCTGAGCACGCGCGTCTTGCCCGATCCGGCCCCCGCCACGATGAGCAAGGGCGAACCGGCGTGCACCACCGCGTCACGCTGGCGCGGGTTGAGCCCCTCCAGCAGCGCCGCACCCCGGGCGGTGCGGGGGGTCGACACGGTCTGGGCAGGCAGTTCGAACAAGGCGCTCATCGTGTTCGAAGGTTACCGCCGCCCCCTGACACCTCCGGTTGTGGCACACTTCCCGCGTGCGATCGCAGAGCTGGCGATTTTTCTACGGGTACCGGATCCCGGTGCCCGTGGCGGCCCAGCGCTGACCAACCCACGAGCCCCGGTGTCCAGAGCGACCCGGGGCTCTCTCCTGTCACGGGTTCGGGCACCGTCGATGAGGAGGAGACCGTGACCGTGAGCACCCCGAACACCCTGCCGAACGGAAACGGGCCCGACCAGAACGGGCCCGACGACGACATCCCGGCCGAGGACGAGATCCAGGAGCTGCGCGTCGAGATCGACCATCTCGACGCGGAGATACTGCGGCTGGTCAAGCGTCGCAGCGAGGTCTCCCAGCGCATCGGCCGCGCCCGGATGGCGGCGGGCGGCCCGCGGATCGTCTACAACCGCGAGATGGCCGTGCTCGCGCGGTTCCGCGAGCTCGGCGCCGAGGGCCGCGAGTTGGGCATGCTCCTGCTCCGGCTGGGCCGGGGACGGCTCGGCGGTCGCTGATCCCGTCCGGGCGTCGCCCCGCGGATCGTGGCACTCTGGAACCCATGGATGTCGTCGGGATCGTGGCTTTCCTCGTGGCGCTGCTCGGGCTGCTCGCCGCGCTCGGGCACGTCGGGTACCTGGCCATGCTGAACAGCGCGGCCCGCAAGCGCGGGGCCGTCGGCGCCACCACGGCGCAGTACGTCAACGGCCGGTGGAAGCTGGCCGGTGGCACCGCGGCCGTCGCCGCGTTCGCCCTGCTGCTCACGACCGGCGGCCTCCCGCTCGACATCCTCGGGATCCTGCTCGGAGGAGGCGCGGGGTTCGCGGCGAAGCAGGCCCTCGACGGCACGCGCGCACAGTTCCGCGGCCAGATCTGATCCGACCTGGTCGTCGCTTCGCCGTTCGAACGAACGCCCGTCGCAGCCACCGGTTCTCCAGCTGATCCGAACGAGTGATCCTGTGCATCGCACGGGGTCGGTGCAGCGGGCGATGGTCGCATCCGGTAGACAGAGCGCGACTCGTTCACTCCAAGGGAGGATGCTGCGCGTGGCTCAGCTGCTGTCCGATCGCGACGCGTCGCCCGGCGTCGTCACCGTCGCCGATCTCCTGAGTCGCTACGCGTCCGAGCCGCCTGCCGACCCCGCGCCCGCCACCGCACCCGTCTCGGTGCACAGCCTGCTGCGGCGGGAGGGCCGCGCGCCGCAGGCTGCCGAGCCTCCGGTGCCGGCCGGGTCGGACCGGCAGCCCGGCCTCCCCGACGACGAGCGCGCGGCGCCGGTCCGCCGGGGCACGGCACTGCGCCGCAGCGCGCTCGCCGCCGGGGTGCTGCTCGCCGCCGGATCGGTGTTCGGGGCCGGTACCGTCCTCCAGAACTCCGCGACCCCGGCCGGTGACGCCCCTGCGCAGCAGGGCGGCCTTCCCGGGCAGGGGCGCCCGGGTCCCGAGCAGGTCCCGGCCGGCGCCGTCCCCACCGTCGTCGACAACACCGCGCAGAGCGACGCGCTCGATCCGGGCGCCGCAGCACCGACGTCGTGGATGGCCACGGCCTTCCCGGACAGCCCCGGCGGAGCGGGCGACGGCCCGTCGGGTTCCGCGGTGCCGGGCACCTCGCCCCCGGCCGGCTCGGGCACGCCCCAGGGCTCCGCGGCGCCGCTCGCCGGCGGGGCGGACGACCGCCGCGACTCGGGTGACCAGAGGCCCGTCGAGCAGGACAGCGGATCCGGCCGCGACGACCAGAGCGGGAACGACCAGAGCGGGAACGACCAGGGCGGCGGCTCCGCGACGGAGGAGCAGGCGGGCGGTGGGATCGTCGGCGGTACGGTCGAGACCGTCGGCGGCGCGCTTCCCGACCCGCTGTCCGACCCGGTGCGGTCGCTCGGCCGCACCGTCTCCGGCCTGCTCTGAGCCGAGCTACACCAACCGGCGGTCCGAGCCCAGCGCGACAGCTCGTAGCGGCCACGCCGCCCGCGAGCTACACCAACCGGCGGTCCGACGCCCAGCGGGACAGCTCGTAGCGGTTGGACAGCTGGGTCTTGCGCAGCACGCTCGACACGTGCGTCTCCACCGTCTTGACCGAGATGAACAGCTCCCCCGCGATCTCCTTGTAGGCGTAGCCCCGGGCCAGCAGCCGCAGCACGTCCCGCTCGCGGCGGGTGAGCAGGTCCAGCTCCGGGTCCCCCGGCGGGGACGCGCCGGGCTTGTCGGAGAACACGTCGAGCACGAACCCGGCCAGCCGCGGGGAGAAGACCGCGTCCCCGCCGTGCACGCGGCGCACCGCGTCGGCCAGCTCCCGTCCCGAGATCGTCTTGGTGACGTAGCCGCGCGCGCCCGCCCGGATCACGGCGATGACGTCCTCGGCGGCATCGGACACCGACAGTGCGAGGAACACCAGGTCGGGGAGCTCGGGACGGAGCTTGCGCAGCACCTCGGCCCCGCCCCCGTCGGGCATGTGGACGTCGAGCAGCACGACGTCGGGGCCCAGGTGCCGGATCGCGGCCACGGCCTCGTCGACCGAGCCCGCCTCGCCCACCACCGTCACGTCGGGCACGTTGCGCTCCAGCTCGGCGCGGACACCGGAGCGGAACAGGGCGTGGTCGTCGACGAGGAACACGGAGATCGTGCCGGGTTCGGTATCGCTCATGACGTGGTCGCTTCCTGACGGGTGGGGACGGCCAGGTGCACCTCGGTGCCCTCGCCGGGGGTGCTGCGCAGCCGCACGGTACCGCCGTGGCGGGCCATCCGGGCGTGCACGGAGTCGGCCAGGCCGTGCCGATCCGCAGGGACGTCGGCGGGGTCGAAGCCCCGGCCGCGGTCGCGGACGAACAGGTTGACCTCGTCGTCCTCGACCTCGCAGAACACCGACACCTCCTCGACGCCGGCGTGCTTGGCCGCGTTGACCATCGCCTCGCGCCCGGCCAGTACGAGCGCACGCAGGCCGTCGTCGAGCGTGCGGTCACCGCCGACGACGACCGGCTTGACCGTCACCGCGTAGGTGTCCTCCACCTCCGCGGCGGTGGCGGCGAGCGCGTCGGCCAGCCCCTCCTCCACGGTAGGTCTGCCGTAGCCGCCCGCGCCGTAGAGCCAGGTTCGCAGCTCGCGCTCCTGGCTGCGGGCGAGGCGCTGCACCTCGCGCGGCTGGTCGGACTGGCGCTGGATCAGGGCGAGGGTCTGCAGCACCGAGTCGTGCAGGTGCGCGGCGATCTCGGCGCGCTCGGCGTCCACGATGCGCTCACGGCGCTCCTCGGTGAGCTCGCGGACCAGCCGCACCCACCACGGCACCGTCAGCACCCCGACGCCGAGGAGGGTGGCCAGCACCGCGAGCAGCGCGAACTGCACCTGCCCGAGCTGCAGGTTGCCGACGAGGAACACCGTGATCCCGGCGGCGACGAACAGCGCCCCGGCCAGCGTCCGCAGGACGGCGGTCCATCCACCGGCCGCGGTGCCGGTGCGGGTCCAGCGGCGGCGCTGCCCCTCGTCGGCCTCGCGCCAGACCACCGCGGCACCGATGGCCGCGACGCCCAGCGGCCCCACGATCCAGCCGACGGCGTCGTTGCCCAGCGCGGCCGCGGTCAGGGCGGCGGCGACAGCCAGCGCGGCCACGCCCAGCCCCTGCTGGCGTTCCCGGGGGGAGGTGCGGCGCGGGACGTCGCGCCCCTCCGGCCGCACGAAGATCCAGAGCAGGGCGTAGGCGACGGCCCCGGTCCAGAACAGCACGGCCAGCACCAGGAACGCGATCCGCACCCACAGCACCGAGATGCCGAGGTGGTCGGCCACCCCGCCGGCGACGCCCGCGACCAGGCGGCCGCTGCGGCGGCGCGCGAGCGGCGCGGTGGGGATGGAAGGCGTGGTCACCCGACCATCGTCACACGCGATCGCGATGCCGACATCGGGGGAAACTCGGGGGCACCCCGGGGTCATCCCTCATGGCCGGGGACATCCTCCGACGCCACTCTGGACGCCATGGACCGGACAGAGGTGCGCGGCACGCTCCGCGAGATGTGGGACACGCGGCCTGCGCGGCCGCGGGACGGACGGAAGGTCGGCGGTGTGGCGCTCGCGATCGCGCGCCGCTACGACATCGACCCGGTGCTCGTGCGCGTGGCGTTCGCCGTCACCGCGTTCTACGGGGTCGGGCTGCTGCTCTACCTCGTCGGCGTGGTGGTGCTGCCCGATGCGGGCGACGCACCGGGTGGGCGCCGCGGCCCGGGCGTTCCCGCCCTGGTGGGGCTGGCCGTGCTGGGCCTGCTCGGCGCCGGCCTGTTCTTCGGGTCCGACGGCGGGCTGCTGCTCGGTCTCGTCGCGCTGGGGCTGCTGTTCCTGCTGCACCGCAGCCGGGGTTCGGTCGTTCCGGCACCCGATCCGGCTCCCGCCGTGGCGCCCGCCGTGGCGCCCGCCGTCTCGCTGGTGAAGGGCGAGCAGGAGCCTCCGTCGTGGGACCCGCTGGGCGCCGCTCCGTTCGCGTGGGACCTGCCCGACCCCGGCCAGGCGCCACCGCCGCCCCCGCCGCGCCGGCTGCCCGTCACCGCGGTGACGCTGGCGCTGGCCCTGCTCGCGGGCGGAGTCACGGCACTGCTGCTGCTCGCGACCGGGGTGTTCTCGCCGTCGAGCGTGCCGATCCTGCTCGGTGTGGTGCTTGCCGTGCTCGGGGCGGGGCTGCTGGTCGGATCGTTCCTGCACGCCGGGCGCGGGCTCGTCCCGTTCGCGGTGGTCGTCGGGCTGCTGACCTGGGGCGCCGTCGCGGCGCCGCTGGAGACCTGGCCACCGGGCGATGTCGGGGACGTCCGGTTCGCCCCCGCGACGGTGACCGGCCTGGATCCCCGCTACGAGCACGGGGCCGGGGACTTCACCCTCGACCTGCGCGGGCTGGACCTCGACGGCACCGCGCCCGTCACGACGTCGGTCGAGGTGGGCGTCGGAGACGTGCGGGTCCTGGTGCCCGCCGACGCTGACGTCACGTTCACCGGCACCGCCGGGCTCGGGGAGGTCCGCTTCGACGGGCAGGGGACCGACGGACCGGGGGCCGAGCTCACCCGCGTCGACGACCTCGGCGCCGACGGGATCCGTTCCGGACGGCCGCTGGAGGTCGCCGTCACGACCGGGGCGGGGGACGTGGAGGTGCTCCGTGGCTGAACCGGTGATCCGCCGCCGCCCGGACCTGGTGACCCTGGTCACCGGTGTGCTGGCCCTGCTGATGTCGGTGGCCGCGTTCGTCGACTGGCTGCCGGCGATCGACGTGCGCTGGGTGCTGGCCGCCGGAGCGGCGCTGCTGGGCCTGACCCTGCTGGTGAGCAGCCTGCGCGGCAGGCGGACATGAGCTGACCATCGGTCACCGGTGCTGGGGAGCGCCGGTGACCGGCTCGGGCCGTGCTGGGGAGCGACGGCCACCGGGGGCATCCCTCGCACCGGGCGACCGGTGCGAGGGATGCCCTCCCTGCGTTCAGGCCACCGGCACGGGCCCGATCCCCGCGGCGTCCAGGATCGCCGGGACCCCGCGCTCGAACCCCACCGCCATCACGTGCACCCCCGCGACGCCCGGCATCTCGCGCAGCGCGGCCACCGTCTCCGCGCACGCCGCCATGCCCTCCTCGGCCACCCGCTCCGCCGCGACGCCCCGCAGCCGACGTTCGAGTTCCGGGGGGACGACGACTCCGGGGATGCCGGCCATGAAGTCCAGCGCGCGCAGCGACCGGACCGGGCCGACGCCGGCGAGGATCCCGCACCGGGTGTCGAGTCCGAGATCGCGCACGCGCCGCATCCAGGCGGCGAACGCGCCGACGTCGAACACGAACTGCGTCTGGACGAACTCCGCGCCGTCGGCGACCTTCTGCGCCAGCCGCTCGGGGGTGCCCGCCCCGGCGTCGACGGCGCCGAGCAGGAACCGCGGCCGGGGCTCGACCGCACGCCCCGACAGCAGCACGCCGTCGTCGCGCAGGGCCCGGGCCGCCGCCATCAGGGACCCCGAGGTCAGGTCGAACACGGCGGTGGCGTCGGGATGATCGCCGCGTTCTGGCCGGTCCCCGGTCATCAGCAGCAGGTTGGGCACCCCGAGCGCGCCCGCGGAGAGCAGGTCGGACTGCAGTGCGATCCGGTTCCGGTCCCGGCAGGTCATCTGCATGATCGGCTCCAGGCCCGCCGCCTGCGCCAGCGCGCTGCCCGCGAGGCTGCCCACCCGGACCTGCGCGCCCTGGTTGTCGGTGACGTTCGCGGCGTCGACCCGGCCGCGCAGCACGGCGGCCGCCGCCCGGACCGCGCCGGGATCGGCCCCGCGCGGTGGCCCGATCTCCGCGGTGACGGCGAACCGCCCGCTGCGCAGGGCGCCGGCGAGCCGACCCGGGATCTCGACGGGCAGGTTCACAGGCGAGGACACCGCCCCATCCTGCCGCGAGTCGGGCCCCCCGTGCGCGCGAGTCGGGCCCTCCGTGCGCGCGAGTCAGGCCCTACGTGCGGGTCACTCCCACTCGATGGTGCCCGGCGGCTTGCTCGTGACGTCGAGAACGACGCGGTTGACCTCGGCCACTTCGTTGGTGATCCGGGTCGAGATCCGTTCCAGCACGTCGTAGGGCAGGCGGGTCCAGTCGGCGGTCATGGCGTCCTCGCTCGACACCGGCCGCAGCACGACCGGATGCCCGTAGGTGCGGCCGTCGCCCTGCACCCCGACACTGCGGACGTCGGCGAGCAGCACCACCGGGCACTGCCAGATCTCGCCGTCCAGCCCGGCCGCGGTGAGCTCCTCGCGGGCGATCGCGTCGGCGGCGCGCAGCGTCTCCAGCCGGTCGAAGGTGACCTCACCGATGATCCGGATACCCAGACCCGGCCCCGGGAACGGCTGCCGTCCGACGATCGTCTCCGGCAGCCCCAGCTCCGCACCGACGCGGCGGACCTCGTCCTTGAACAGCGCGCGCAGCGGTTCCACCAGCGCGAACTCGATGTCGTCGGGTAGCCCGCCGACGTTGTGGTGGCTCTTGATGGTGGCCGTACCCGACCCGCCGCCGCTCTCCACCACGTCGGGGTAGAGGGTGCCCTGCACGAGGAAGCCCACGTGCTCGTCCTGCGCCACGGCGGCCGTGGCCGCCTCGAACACCCGGATGAACTCCCGGCCGATGGTCTTGCGCTTGGCCTCCGGGTCGGTGACCCCGGCCAGCGCGGCGAGGAACCGGTCGGCGACGTGCTCGGTGTGCAGCCTGGCCCCGGTGGCGGCGACGAAGTCGCGCTCCACCTGCTCGCGCTCGCCGCTGCGCAGCAGCCCGTGGTCGACGAACACGCAGGTCAGCCGGTCGCCGATGGCCCGCTGCACGAGGGCCGCAGCCACCGCGGAGTCCACGCCGCCGGACAGCCCGCAGATCGCTCGGCCCTCGCCCACCTGTGCGCGCACCGCGGCCACCGTGTCGTCGATGATCGAGGAGGTGGTCCATCCGGGGGCGATCCCGGCGACGTCGCGCAGGAACCGGCGCAGCACCTCCTGGCCGTGCGGCGAGTGGCCCACCTCGGGGTGGTACTGGACCCCGGCCAGGCGGCGATCGACGTCCTCGAACGCCGCCACCGCCGCCCGCTCGCTCGACGCAGTGACGGTGAAGCCCTCCGGCGCACGCACCACCGAGTCGCCGTGGCTCATCCACACCGGGTGCCGGGCGGGCAGCCCGCCGTGCAGGGCGCCGGGCTCGGTGACCGTCAGCTCGGTGCGCCCGTACTCGCGCGTGCCGTCGGGCGCCACCTCCCCGCCGAGGGCCCGGGCCATGGCCTGGAAGCCGTAGCAGAGCCCGAGCACGGGGATCCCGGCCGTGAACAGCTCGGGGTCGACGGCGGGCGCCCCGTCGGCGTACACGCTCGACGGCCCACCGGACAGGATCACCGCGGCCGGCTTGCGTGCCACGATCTCCTCGACGGAGGCATCCCCGGGGACGATCTCGGAGTACACCTGCGCCTCGCGCACCCGGCGGGCGATCAGTTGCGCGTACTGGGCGCCGTAGTCGACGACGAGGACGGTGGGTGGCTGCACCGGGCCAGCCTAACGACCGCTCGACCCGTGCTCCGAACGCTGTGCGATCCACCGCGCCACCTGACGCACCTACTCCCCGAACAGCTCGGGTGCCCTGTCCAGGGCAATCTCGACCTTGCCGTAGTCGATGTCGAGATGGGCGTGCACGAGCGCGTTGCGCGTGCCGGCAGCCGGAGAAGACGCTCGCGGTCGAAGGGACCCATACCGTCGAGGTCGTCGAGAAGCTGCCGGATCCCCCGGATCTTCGCACGCAGCGAACGCCAATCGAGTTCACGGGTCATCGGGCCAGCAGTTCCAGGTCCAGTCGGCGCATCGGATCGGTCTCGATCCGCTCGGCGATCGCGGCGACCTGAGCAGCCGCGACCGCGCCGGGGACGCTCTCGAACAGCACCAGCGAGCCGACCAGCGCCCGCTCCCGGATCTCCCCGCGCGGCACTGCCGAACACGGTGAGGACCCGCACGTGGTGACGCCGGCAGAACGCGTCGAGGCTGCCGTCGGCCGCGGCGTCCCGCAGCCGTCGGAGTGCCTCGGCGGGGCTGGTCACCCCGCCATCGCCATCGTCGCACGGGTCACGGTGTCGTCCACGCGCAACACAGGTGGCACCGGAGGCGCGGGCTGGACCGTTCTCCGCCGGCGAGGGCGACGGTGGTGACGGCGACGGGTCAGCCGCGGACGGTCAGCCCCACCCGCTGGAACTCCTTGAGGTCCGAGTAGCCCGTCTTCGCCATCGCCCGGCGCAGCGCCCCGAACAGGTTCACCGCCCCGTAGGGCGCCGACGCGGGCCCGAACAGCACCTGCTCGAGGTTGCGGTCGCCGGTGCCGAAGCCGCTGACGTCCGAGCGCGGCAGCGACGGGTGCGCCACCGACGACGTCCAGTACAGCCCCTGCCCCGGCGAGTCCGACGCCTCGGCCAGCTGCTCGCCGAGCATCACGGCGTCGGCACCGCACGCGATGGCCTTGGCCAGGTCGCCGGATCCGGTCATGCCACCGTCGGCGATGACGTGGACGTAGCGGCCGCCGGTCTCGTCGAGGTAGTCGCGCCGGGCCGCGGCGGCGTCGACGATCGCGGTGGCCATCGGCACGCCGATGCCCAGCACCTCGTCGGTGGTGGTGGCGCTGGACTCCCCGTAGCCGACGATCACCCCGGCCGCGCCGGTGCGCATCAGGTGCATCGCGGTGCGGTAGTCGCCCACCCCGCCTGCGACGACCGGCACGTCGAGGGAGGCGATGAACTCCTTGAGGTTGAGCGGCTCGCCGCCGGACACGTGCTCGGCGGAGATGATCGTGCCCTGCACGACCAGGATCTCGACGCCGGCCCCGAGCAGGTCGGGGGTGAGCTCCCTCGCGCGCTGGGGGGACACGCGCGCGGCCACGGTGACGCCCGCCTCGCGCACCGCGCGCAGTGCCTCGGACAGCAGCGCCGGCTGGATCGGTGCGGCGTGCAGCTCCTGGAGCACGCGGACGGCGGCGGTCGGGTCGTCGGACTCCGCCGCGTCGCGCACCCGGGCGAGCGCGCCCTCGGCGTCGGCGTGCCGGGCCCACAGCCCCTCGGCGTTGAGCACCGCCAGACCGCCGAGCTTGCCGACCGCGACCGCGCTGGCCGGGGACACCACCGCGTCGGTCGGGTGGGTGATGAGCGGGATCTCGAAGCGGTACGCGTCGAGCTGCCAGGCGGTGGACACCTCCTGCGAGCTGCGCGTCCGCCGGGACGGCACGATCTCGACCTGGCTCAGGTCGTAGCTGCGGCGGGCCTCCCGGCCCATCCCGATCTCCACGAGGTCGCGCACGTGGAGAGCGTAGAGACCTCGTCGGTCCCTACCCGCCCCGGGCCCTAGCGAGCCGCGTAGTTGGGCGCCTCGACCGTCATCGTGATGTCGTGCGGATGGCTCTCCTTGAGCCCCGCCGCGGTGATCCGCACCAGCTGCGCCTGCTGCAGCGCCGCGATCGTCTGCGCGCCCGCGTAGCCCATGCCCGAGCGCAGCCCGCCGGTGAGCTGGTGCACCACCTGCGCAAGCGGCCCGCGGAACGGGATGCGGCCCTCGATGCCCTCGGGCACCAGCTTGTCCTCGCTGAGCACGTCGTCCTGGGCGTAGCGGTCCTTCGAGTACGACTTCGAGCCCTCGCGCGAGGCCATCGCCCCGAGCGAGCCCATGCCACGGTAGGTCTTGTACTGCTTGCCACCGTGCAGGACGAGGTCACCGGGCGACTCGGCGGTCCCGGCGAGCAGGCTGCCCAGCATCACGGTGGAGGCGCCTGCCGCGATCGCCTTCGAGATGTCGCCGGAGTACTGGATGCCGCCGTCGCCGATCACCGGGACCCCGGACGCGGCGCAGGCCAGCGACGCCTCGTAGATCGCGGTGATCTGCGGCGCCCCGACCCCCGCGACGACGCGCGTGGTGCAGATGGAACCCGGCCCGACCCCGACCTTCACCGCGTCGGCCCCGGCCTCGACGAGCGCCGCGGCCCCCGCCCGGGTGGCGACGTTGCCGCCGACGACGTCGACGTCACCGACCTCGGCGCGCAGCTTGGCCACCATCTCCAGCACGCGCCGCGAGTGGCCGTGGGCGGTGTCGACCATCAGCACGTCGACGCCGGCCTCGACCAGCAGCATCGCGCGCTTGTACGAGTCCTCGCCGACGCCCACCGCGGCAGCCACGACCAGCCGCCCGTCGGGGTCCTTCGTGGCCAGCGGGTACTTCTCGGTCTTGTTGAAGTCCTTGATCGTGATGAGCCCGCGCAGGATGCCGTCGTTGTCGATGATCGGCAGCTTCTCCAGCTTGTGCCGGCGCAGCAGGCCCAGGGCCGCCTCCGCGGACACGCCGTGGCGCGCGGTGATCAGCGGCGCGTGCGTCATCACCTCGTGGACGGGACGGCTGTGGTCCATCTCGAACCGCATGTCGCGGTTGGTGATGATGCCGACGAGCCGCCCGCCCCCGTCGGTGACCGGAACGCCGGAGATGCGGAACTTGGCACACAGCGCGTCGACGTCGGCGAGGGTGGCGTCCGGCGCACAGGTGACGGGATCGGTGACCATCCCCGCCTCGGACCGCTTCACGACCTCCACCTGCGCGGCCTGCTGCTCGGCCGAGAGGTTGCGGTGCAGGGTGCCCAGCCCGCCCGCGCGGGCCATCGCGATCGCCATCCGCGACTCGGTGACGGTGTCCATCGGCGAGGACACCAGCGGCACCTTCAGCCGGACCCGGCGCGTCACCTGCGTTGCCGTGTCGACGGCACCGGGCACGACGTCGGACTCGGCCGGCAGCAGCAGCACGTCGTCGAACGTCAGGCCCAGCATCGCGAACTTGGCTGGCAGTCCGGGCGTCTCGCTCGTCATCCGGGCCCTCTCCTCGGCGACGTCAGTCGCGGTCGGCGACACACGGCCGCCCCGATCCGACCATCGTATCCACGCTCCCGGTCCGTGGGGCGCCGGTCACGCGAGGGGAATCCCACAACGGGCCGCGTACGCCTCACCCACGCGGCGCGGCCGCCGCGCTCGCCGCGGGTACGATCGGGCCCGTGCCTCCTGACTCGCTGCCACCGGACCCCTTCGCCGGGGATCCGCACGACCCCGCGCTGTCGCTGGACAGCCCGGAGGGCGAGGACCCCGAGGTCCTCAGCGACACCGAGCGCGACGAGATCGTGGCCGACCTGGCCGACCTGGCCGTGTATCAGGCCCTGCTGGAGGCGCGCGGCGTGCGGGGGATCGTCGTCGACTGCGGCGACTGCGGCGAGCAGCACTTCCACGAGTGGAGCCTGTTGCGGGCCAGCCTGCAGCAGCTTCTCGACGAGGGACAGATGCGGCCGCACGAGCCCGCGTTCGACCCGGATCCCGCGGGCTACGTCACGTGGGAGTACTGCCGCGGGTACGCCGACGCGGTGCTGTCCGACTCCTGAGCGCACCGGTGCCGTTCGACGGCCCGGGTCTCCCATCGGGGCCGGGTCGTCGACGTCTCGCGCCTCAGCTGGCCGGCGTGGGCGAGCCCTCGGCCGTGGACTCCGGGGTGCCCATGCTCTGGCCCCCGCCGGACGTCGTGGCGTCGGGCGAGCCCTCGGCCGTGCCCGTGGTGCTGGAAGTGCTGCCGGTGGTGTCGTCCGGGCTGCCCTCGCCGCTCCCGGTCGAGGGCTCGTCCTCGGCGCTCGGCGACACGCTGGGATCGACACCCGTGGTGGGCGACACCGACGCATCGAGCGGGCTGACCGCCGGATCCGACGGCGACGGGGCCACCGTGGTGGTATCGGACGGCGAGGTGGCGGACTCGCTCGCGGGGGTGTCGGTGCTCGCGCGCGGAGGGACCGGCCGGGCCGGGTCGCTGGCCAGCGGGGCGCCGGGCTCGTTCCGCTGGCCCTGCGGCGTCTCGGCCGCCTTGGCCTCGAGGAAGCTCTGCACCTCGGCCAGCTCGGCCCGCCCCTCCTCGACCCGGACGGCGATCAGGTCGTCCTCGGCTGCGGCGAGCGCCTGGGCCGCCTGGGCCGGCTCGCCGCGTTCGAGTGCGGCCTTGGCCTCGTCGATGCGGATCTCGATCCGCTCGGCCGCCTCGACGGACTCGGCCCGCTCGGCGTAGAGCACCCGCGAGACGTCCCAGAGGGCGTCGCCGGGGCGGGCGTCGGAAGCGCCGATCGACACCCCGCCGATGCTGAACACGATGACAGCGGCCGCGGCGGCGACCGTGGCGAGGTGCCGGTTCCGCCGGGCGGGCGGGCGGGACGCGGCCAGCACCGTGGCGGTGGCCGTGTCCAGGTCGATCATCTCGGGTAGCGGCTCGGCGTCGACCTCGGCCCGCCACGCGGCGAGCAGCGCGGCGACCTGGTCGTCGGCGTCGTACCCACCGACGCCGGGCGCCGACACCGACATGCCGGCGGCGAGCGCGCTGATCAGCTCGTCGTCGGCCTGGACCGCGACGAGATCGACGGGTTCGTCGGCGACCTCGGAGAACGGAACCGGCCGGGCGCGACCGAACTCGGGCTGGTTGCCGTTGCGGCGATGGGAGTGGCTGCCGTTGGTACGCGGCCGGCGAGGACTCGTCTCGCCGAAACCGCGTCGTTCGTCCTGCATCTAGACCACCCCCTCGGGCATCGACTTGCGGAGCCGGGCCAGCGCCCGGTGTTGGGCCACCCGGACCGCTCCGGGCGTGGAGCCGACCGCCTCGGCCGTCTCCTCCGCGGACAGGCCCACCACGATGCGCAGCACCAGTATCTCTCGTTGTTTGTCGGGGAGCTGATCGAGCAACCGGCCCATCTCGCCGGAGAGTTCGACACGGAGCGCACGCTGTTCGGGGCCGTCGACGGACGAGACCGCATCCGGGACGTCGGCGACGGGTTCGGACTTGTTGCGGGTGGCCGCACGGTGGGCATCGATCACCTTGTGTGATGCGATGCCGTACACGAAGGCAAGGAACGGGCGCCCCTGCACCCGGTACCCGGGCAAGGCCGTCAACACGGCCAAACACACCTCCTGTGCGACGTCGTCCGCCGAGGCGAACGAACGCTCACGCCCCAGGCGCGCGCGGCAGTACCGCACGACCAGAGGCCGAATGATGGCGAGAACGCGCCCGACCGCAGCTCGGTCGCCCGTCATCGCGCGGGCGACCAGCTCGTCGGGAACGTCTGTCGTTTCACTCATCGCACTGTGTTGTCCCGGTGTTACGCAGCATAGTTCGATCTCATCCGTTCGTGAGGGTGATCACGGAACGTGTTCGACCGTGTCCTCAGTGCGGACCACCGTAGCGAAGGCTCGCGGTGACCCGGCGCGGGATACCTCGTAGGTGTTGGACGTCTGTCACCGTCGGGAAGTTGCCCGGACACGACGAAACGGCACCCCCGCCCGGTTCAAGCTGGACGGAAGTGCCGTTCGAGGGCCCGGTTCGCGGGCTCTAGGAGACCAGCCCACGGCGGAACCCGTGAGCCACGGCCTGCGCCCGGTCGCGGACACCGAGCTTGCGGAACAGCCGGCGGGCGTGGGTCTTGACCGTGTCCTCGGACAGGTAGAGCTCGCGCCCGATCTGCCCGTTGCTCTTGCCCTGGCTCATCCCCCGCAGCACCTGCAGCTCGCGCTCGGTGAGCTGCACTCCGGGGTCGGTGGGTGCCCGTGGAGTGGGCACCGCCGTGCTGGCGAGGGTATGGGCGAGTGCGGCCACCAGCTCGGGGCGCGAGGCGTCCCAGCGGAGGTAGCCGCGGGCACCGCCAGCGATGGCCGCGGCGATGCTGCCCGCGTCGTCGGGGGCCCCGAAGACGCTGACGTTGGACTGGGGGTGCGCCGCGACGAGCCGCCGCGTGGCCTCCACCCCGGTGGGCACCGCTCGCTGGGTGCCGACCAGGACAACGTCCACCGGCTGCCGGGAGTACCGGGCCAGTAGTTCGTCCCCGTGTGCAACGCAATCGATCCGATGCACCCCCGGCACCGCGGACATCACGCGGGTCAGGCCTTCGCGGACGCTGCGACGATCGTCGCAGATGAGTACCGTCGTCACGACGATTCCTTCCTGCAGCTTCCTGCAGCCGGGTGATGTGTCACCCCCTCATCGGCGGGTGACCCGTCCACCTTGACACGATCAGGGCCGTTTCGTGCCCTCCATTCGGGACTGTTGCGCCGAGTGGCACTCGTCATGTGGGTGACGATGTTCCGAATGGAGTAATTACAGTAGCGGTAGCCGCGCCGGCACCCACACCGACTCCCCCATCAGGCCTCTGCCCATCGGGTCGCTGAGCTGGTACAGATCGGTCACCGTCACCGCTGCGGCGTGTCGTCGGCGTGCCGCGCCGCTCGACCCACCGTTCACCGATTCGTACGGCGCCTTGCCCCGCTCATCGTTTGCACTCGGTGACGATATGGACACGGACGGCGACATCCGATCCAGCAGATCGGCGGCGGCGAGCCGCGCAGGCCAGACGAGCGGCAGCAGACCCGCGACCGCTGCGGCGTCGGCCACTGCGTCCAGCTCAGCGAGTTCTCGTCCGTTCGGGCGAGTCACCGCTCGGGCGACGGCCAGCACGAGGCGCGACTTGAGGACGTGCCGAACCGACCCGGCGGCCTCGGCCCCGGCCAGGGCCGCCTCCGCGGGCGCGACGGCGCCGGCCGCAGGTCCGGCGCACAGCGCGAGTTCGGCCCGCACCCAACCGGCCCGTACCCGCAGCCGCCACGACGGGTGCGGGAGGGCAGCGGCCGCCCGCAGCAGGCGTTCCGCCGCGAGCGGGTCCCCGAGACCGAGCGCGTCGGCCGCCAGCCCGACCAGTGCGTCGACGCGGGCCGCGAGCGCGTCCGTGCCGTCCGCGTCCGTGCCGTCCGCGTCCGTCCGGTCCGCATCCGTCCGGTCCGGGCCCCCTGCGGTGACCGCCCGACGCAGCGCCGCGCCGTCCAGGGCCCGTGCGGCGGCGTGGCCGCCCTGCTGGCGGCGCAGCGAGGCGAGGGTCACGCCGGCGTGGGCGGCGACCGCGGCCGGGGTGGCCGGGTCCGCGAGCAGACCGCCGAGCCGGACGGTCGCGGCGGCGTACCGCCCGAGACCGCCGAGCACCACCGCCCGCAACCACCGCTCGTGCGGGGTCGTACCGGCGGCGGGGGGCGGGCACCCGGACCCGAACGCGGCGTCCCGCAGCCGCGCGCTCGACCCTCCGCGGCTCAGACCAGCACCGTGGCGACGAGTTCGCGCTCCGCATCGCGCAGCGAACCGAGCCAGGTGATCCGCGGCGGCAGCGCCACGCCCGTCCATCCCGGTCCCGCGACGTAGGTCCGGAACCGCGGCCGGGTGCGCGGCAGCGCCCTGAGCACCTCGACGTCGGCAGTCGCGGGCATCTGCGCCCACAGCACGACGGCCGCCGGTGCGGTGCGCCGGACCGCGGCGACGAGCGCGTCGAGGGGCAGGTTCGACCCCAGTGACGTGCTCTCCACGCGACGGTCGGCCAGGGCCGCCGCCAGCACGACGAGGGGCAGCGTGTGCTGCTCGGCCGGCATCCCGGCGAGCAGCACCGGGCGCGGGCTCACCGGGGCGGGCGCCTCCGCCGCGTGCCTGCCGAACACCCCGATCACGCACTCGCTCACCAGGTGCTCGATCTCGACACCCGCCCCGCTGTCGGCCCAGCGCCGGGCCACCGACACCAGCACCGGACGCGCGACCTCGTCCCAGGCGTGGGCCACCCCGCCCCGCTCGACCGCCTCGCGCAACCCCCCGCGCACCGCGGCGGCGTCCAGCGCCAGCGCGGCCCGCCCGAGCCCGCGTGCCGCACGCCCGGCCCCGGGCAGGCGCAGCACGTGGCCACCGACCCGGACCCGGGTGGCGGCCTGGCCGTCCCCGGTGTCGTCGGCGAGCAGCACCGGGCCGCCGACGTCGGGACCGGGCGTGCCCTCCTCGCGCGGCACCGCGGGCAGCGGGCGCGGCCGGTCCGCGGCGTCCCCCCCGGGGCGGGGCAGGCGCGCGGCCCGGGCGTAGCCCGCCGCGTCGGCGGGGGAGGCGCCCCGCAGCAGGGCGTGCTGCATGAGCTCCAGGCGAGCGAGGTCGTCGGGTGAGTAGCGACGGTGCCGGCCCGGCCGGTGCTCGCCGGGGCCCATCCCGTAGCGCCGGTCCCACGTCCGCAGCGTGGCCGGCGCGACCCCGAGCCTGCGCGCCGCGGCCGCGACGGTCAGCCGCGGCTCGTCCCCGGCGGTACCCGCAGCGGGCGGCACGGGATCCGGGTGCATCCGCCCATCGTCCGTGTCCGGTACGCGAAGGGCAACCGGACCGGGCGATGCGATCCAACGCACCTTGAACAATGTTTGGCGCGGTTCTACTGTGGTATCCGGCAACCTGGGGCCACGGTCGTGGCGAAGGAGGTTGGAATGGCGGATACGCGGAGACTCCCGGTGCCGGTCACCGACATCTGGGACTGGCAGATGCGCGGGTCCTGCCGCGGGATGGACAGCGCGTTCTTCTTCCATCCCGAGGGTGAGCGGGGCCCGGCGCGGGCCAATCGCGAGGCCCGGGCCAAGCAGGTGTGCCGCGCGTGCCCCGTGCTCGAGCAGTGCCGCAGGCACGCGCTGGCCGCGCACGAGCCCTACGGCGTATGGGGCGGCCTGTCGGAGGCCGAGCGCGACGACCTCATCCGGGGGCGCGACCGGACGCTGAAGGTCGCCGAACCGCGCATGCGGGGGGCCCGCCCCTGATCGGGTTCACCGGACCCCGGGGTCGGCGCGGCGTCACCGATCCGATCCCGTGAAGGAAGCGGAACGGGCCACCTCCCCTGAGGGGAGGTGGCCCGTTCGACGTGCGGGTGGGATCAGCGCACGGTGTCGCTCAGTGGCCGTGCCCGTGACCGTGGCCGCCGCCCGCGGGCGCCGGCGGGTCCTCGACCGGCTGGTCGACGACGGCGCTCTCGGTGGTGAGCACCATGCGGGCGATCGACGCGGCGTTGACCACGGCCGAGCGCGTGACCTTGACCGGGTCGATGACGCCGTCGGCCATCAGGTCGCCGTAGGTGAGGGTGGCGGCGTTGTAGCCGTGTCCCCACTCCTGGTCGGCGACCTTGCCCACGACGACCGCGCCCTCGAGACCGCCGTTGGCGGCGATCCAGAACAGCGGCGCCGAGAGCGCCTTGCGCACGACCGCGACGCCGGTGGCCTCGTCCCCGGTGAGGCCCAGGCCGTCCGCGAGCACCTTGGCCGCCTGCACCAGCGCCGAGCCGCCGCCGGGCACGATGCCCTCCTCGACCGCGGCCCGGGTGGCCGACACCGCGTCCTCGATGCGGTGCTTGCGCTCCTTGAGCGCGGTCTCGGTGGCCCCGCCGACCTTGATCACCGCGACACCGCCGGAGAGCTTCGCGAGGCGCTCCTGGAGCTTTTCGCGGTCCCAGTCGGAGTCGGCGGCGGCGATCTCGGCGCGCAGCTGCGCGACGCGCGCGTCGGTGGCCTCCTTGGCGCCGCCACCCTCGACGAAGGTGGTGTTGTCCTTGGTGACGACCACGCGACGCACGGTGCCCAGCAGGTCCAGCCCGGCCTCGGACAGCTTGAGCCCGACCTCCGGGTTGATGACCGTGCCACCGGTGGCGATGGCCAGGTCCTCCATGAACCACTTGCGGCGGTCGCCGAAGAACGGCGACTTGACCGCGGCGACCTTGATCGTCTTGCGGATCGAGTTGACGACGAGGGTCGAGAGCGCCTCGCCCTCCAGGTCCTCGGCCACGATCAGCAGCGGCTTGCCGTCGGCGAGCACCTTCTCCAGCAGCGGGAGCAGATCGGCGATGGCGCTGATCTTGTCACGGTGCAGCAGGACGTAGGCGTCCTCCAGCACGGCCTCCATGGACTCGGAGTCGGTCACGAAGTAGGGCGAGAGATAGCCCTTCTCGAACTGCAGGCCCTCGGTGAGCTCCAGATCGGTGGCGAGGGTGGACCCCTCCTCGATCGTGATCACGCCGTCCTTGCCGACCGCCTTGAGCGCGTCGGAGATCAGCGTGCCGATCTCCTCCTCACGGGAGGCGATCGTGCCGACCTGGGCGATGTGGTCGGTGTCGTTGACCGGGGTCGCCTTCTCCTTGAGGAACTCGGCGACCGCGTCGGCGGCGGCGGAGATCCCCTTGCCCATCGCCATCGGGTTGGCCCCGGCGGCGACGTTGCGCAGGCCCGCGGCCACCATGGCCTGGGCGAGCACGGTCGCGGTCGTGGTGCCGTCACCCGCGACGTCGTTGGTCTTGGTGGCGACGGTCTTCGCGAGCTGGGCCCCGAGGTTCTCGAACGGGTCCTCGAGGTCGACCTCGCGGGCGATGGTGACGCCGTCGTTGGTGACGGTCGGCCCACCGAACTTCTTGTCGATGACGACGTGCCGGCCGCGCGGACCGAGGGTGACCTTGACCGCGTCGGCGAGCTGGTTCACCCCGCGCTCCAGTGCGCGGCGGGTGTTCTCGTCGAAGCTGATCTGCTTCGGCATGTCCTGCCTCTCTAGGGATCTATCCGGGCCGTGACTTCTGCAGGAATGGCAACCGCCCCGGCGGCCCGCTCGGTCGAGGGACCACCGGGGCGGCGGTAGTGCAGAACTGCCTGCGTCAGTTGACAGCCAAGATCAGTTCACCACCGCGAGCACGTCACGCGCGGAGAGGATGAGGTACTCCTCGCCGTTGTACTTGACCTCGGTGCCGCCGTACTTCGAGTAGATGACGACGTCGCCGACCGCCACGTCCAGCGGGACGCGGTTGCCGTTGTCGTCGATGCGACCGGGGCCCACGGCCAGGACCTTGCCCTCCTGGGGCTTCTCCTTGGCGGTGTCCGGGATGACGATGCCGGACGCGGTCGTGGTCTCCGCCTCGCTGGCCTGGACGACGATCTTGTCCTCGAGCGGCTTGATGTTCGCCACGACGATGACCTCCCCTTCGGGGTGTGTGCGTGTATCTCGACTGTGTCGGAAATGACGTGTGCCCGACCCGGTGCTCCCCGCCGCCGCGGGTGCCGGGGTGCGAGGTCGAACACAACGTGCATTGGCACTCTACCCATGAGAGTGCCAACCGCTCAACGGTGGCCCGGGGTGTCGCCGCCCGGCTCACGACCGGACGGGGCCGACCAGCACCTCGGTGACGGGCAGCGACGAGTCGGCCGGCAGGTCGAACGCCGACGGCGTGGCGCCCGCGGCCAACAGGTGCGCGCCGAGCGCGGCGACCATCGCCCCGTTGTCGGTGCACAGTCCCGGCCGCGGCACGCGCAGGGCGATGCCGACGGCGTCGCAGCGCTCCTGGGCCATGGCGCGCAGCCGGGAGTTGGCCGCCACCCCGCCGCCCAGCAGCAGCGTCTCCATCCCGCGCTCGCGGGCGGCGCGCACGGCCTTGGCGGTGAGCACGTCGGCGACGGCCTCCTGGAAGCTCGCCGCGACATCGGCCACCGGGATCGGGGTGCCGGCGCGCTCGAGCGCCTCGACGTGGCGCGCGACCGCGGTCTTGAGGCCGGAGAAGGAGAAGTCGAAGGGTGCGTCGCGCGGCCCGGTGAGCCCGCGCGGGAACGCGACGGCCCGCGGGTCGCCGTCGCGGGCCACCCGGTCGACGTGCGGACCGCCCGGGAAGGGCAGCCCGAGCAGCCGCGCGATCTTGTCGAACGCCTCGCCCGCGGCGTCGTCGATGGTGGCGCCGAGCGGGGTGACCGGGCCGCCGACGTCGGGCACGTCGAGCAGGCTGGAGTGCCCACCGGAGACCAGCAGCGCCAGGCACGGGGGCAGCGGTCCGTGCTGCAGCGTGTCGACCGCGACGTGCGCGGCCAGGTGGTTCACGCCGTAGAGCGGCACGTCCCACGCAGCCGCGTACGCCTTGGCCGCGGCCACCCCCACCAGCAGGGCGCCGGTCAGCCCCGGCCCGGCGGTGACGGCGACCGCGTCGACGTCGCGGGCCGCGACGCCGGCGGTGGCCAGCGCGCGGTGCACGGTGGGGACCATCGCCTGCAGGTGCGCGCGCGAGGCGACCTCGGGCACCACGCCGCCGAAGCGGGCATGCTCGTCGACCGAGGAGGCCACGGCGTCGGCGAGCAGGGTGGCGGTGCCGCCGTCGGTGCGCACGACGCCGACACCGGTCTCGTCGCACGACGTCTCGATCCCCAGGACGATCACGATCGCGCCGCTCCCGTCCGGGGCTCCCGGCGCATGGTGTGGGCGTCCGCGCCACTGGGCCGGTAGTAGTTCCTCCGCGTGCCGACCACGACGAAGCCCTCGGCCTCGTAGAGCCCGCGCGCGGCGGCGTTGTCCGTGCGCACCTCCAGGAACACCGTGGCCGCGGCGGAGTCGGCCGCGGCGAGCAGTTCCCGCAGCAGCGTGCGCCCGACCCCACGGCCCTGGTGGGAGGGGTCGACGCCGATCGTGTGCACCTCGGCCTCGGCGAGCGGGGGGGCCGCGACGAACGCCAGGCCGGCGTAGCCGACCAGCTGGTCCCCGTCGCGCGCCGCGCGGTAGAGGTGTCCCATCCGGATCTCGTCGCGGAACGAGCGCTCGCTCCACGGGTCGTCGCCGGGGAACAGCAGCTTCTCCAACTCCGCGCACCGCGGCGCGTCCGACTCGCGCAGATCGTCGGTGTGCACGGTCACGGCGTGCTCACCGCCTTGCGGGGGCCGGGCTCCGCGGCGTCGGGGCGACGCAGGTAGAGCGGTTCCAGGGGGCCGGGCACCGTGCCCGCACGCAGGGCGTCGGCGGCCACCGCCACCAGCCCGGCAGGCGACGGGGCCCCGGGCTCCCGCACCGGCAGCCCGAGACCCTCGGCCGATCCGCCCGCCGCGGCCACGACGCCCAGCTCGGCGATCCGCGCGACCAGGGCGGCAGGCCGCTCGACGTGCGGCCCGGTCAGGCGCGTCGCGTGCGGGTCGTAGGCGGCCCAGTACACCTCGCGGCGGCGGGCGTCGGTGGCGACGAGCAGGTTGCCGCCCGCCACGGGGCCGGCGTCGCGGGCGATCGCGTCGAGCGTGCAGACCCCGTGCACGGGCACGCCGAGCGCGTCGCCGAGGGTGGCCGCCGTGACCATCCCGACCCGCAGCCCGGTGAACGGCCCGGGACCGGCCCCGGTGACCACGGCGTCGACCTCGCGCAGCCCGATCCCCGCCTCGGCGCAGGCCGCGAGCACGCCGGGCATGAGCAGCTCGCCGTGCTTGCGGGGATCGTGGGCGACGCGGCAGGAGCGGAGGCGGGCGCCGGTCGCGGCCAGCTCGACGACGCCCGCGGTGACCGCGGGGGTGGCGGTGTCGAGAGCCAGCACGAGCACGGGCAAAGCCTACGAGCGGACCCGCGGGCCGGGCCCCCCACCCCCGCCCCGGTACCGGTCGGGCGCCGCGAGTTCCCGGGTCAGGCCTCCCCCACCCAGCAGACGGTCGCCACGCGCACGTCGTCGGGCCGCCGGTCCAGGCGCACCGACAGGTGCCGGGCGGCGAGACGCTCGGCCACGCCCTCGCCCCACTCGACCGCGACCACGGCGTCGGCCAGATCGGTGTCGAGGTCGAGATCGTCGAGCTGGGCGGCCACGTCACCGCCGGTCATGCCGAGCCGGTAGGCGTCGACGTGCAGCAGCGGCACGCCGGCACCCTCGGGCAGCGGCCGGTGCTCGCGTGCGATCACGAACGTCGGTGAGGTGACGGGACCGGCCACGCCGAGCCCGCGAGCGAGACCGCGGACGAACGCGGTCTTGCCCGCACCCAGCGGGCCGGACAGCACGAGGAGGTCGCCTGCGGCGAGCCCGTCCGCCAGCCGCTCGCCCAGCGCCTCGGTGTCGGCCATCACGGGAAGCTCCACGACGGTGGCCGGGCCGGTCAGCCCCGGACGGGGCCGCCCGCTCACGCCCGCCGCCGGAACCGGCGCCGCCGCCCCGGTTCGGCGCGGTCCGGCGCCGTGCGGTCGGCGCTGCGGCGCAGCAGGGCGGACAGCACCTCGTCCATCTCGTCGGGCTGTTCGAGCATCGGCAGGTGACCCGTGCCGGGGAAGCGCACCAGCATGGCGCGGGGCAGCTCGGCGGCGATCCGCTCGGAGTGCCCGTAGGGGATCACGCGGTCGGCGTCGCCCGCGGCCACCAGCACCTCGCAGCTGGCCAGCGCCGGCAGCGCGGCCACCCGGTCGTGGCTGCCGACGGTGTCGACGAAGTCGGTGAGCGCGTCCACCGCGTTCGTGCTGATCATGGTGTCGACCAGGTCGACCAGCCACGGCGCCACGTTGCGGTCGCCGTAGGCGAAGCTGCGGGTGATGGCCCAGATCAGGTCGCCCGCGACGCCGCGGACCACGTCCACCAGCTTGGGCTGCAGGCGCGCGAGCAGCCCGACACCGCGGGTGAGCGGGTTGTTGCGGGCGAGCAGGGCGCCCTGCAGCCCGGCGCTGGCCACCTCGCCCGCCGAGGTCGACACGAGTGCCACGCCCAGCACCCGCTCGGTGAACAGGTCGGGCTGGTCCTCGGCCAGCGCCATGATCGTCATGCCGCCCATCGAGTGCCCGACCAGCACCAGCGGCCCCTCCGGCGCCAGCGCGCGGATCACGGCGGCCAGGTCGGCACCGAGCTGGCCGATGGTGCAGCTCTCCCGCGGCGCCCGCTCGGAGCGGCCGTGGCTGCGCTGGTCGTAGAGCACCAGCCGCACCGCGGGATCGGCCACCTCCGCGAGCGAGCGGCGCTGGAAGTGCCAGGTGCGGCGGTCGAGCGCGAACCCGTGCACGAGCACGACCGTCAGCTCCGCCTGCCCGCCCGAGGTGTCGATCTCCTCGCAGGAGAGCCGGACCCCGTCGTCGGCGGTGACCGAGGACAGCTCACCGGGGGGCAGCGTGCCCGGCTCCGACGTGCCCTCGGACAGCTGCGTGGCCAGCCTGCGGCGGTCCGCGGCGATCTTCTGGCGCTTCCGGGCGGCCGCGCCGACCGCGACGCCGGTGGCCGCCGCCCCGACCACGCCGCCCGCGACCCCGACGGTCTGCCACACCCCGGGCCGCTTCATGCGCCCACCACGGTCCGGGTCACGCGGCGCCCGTGCACGCCGGTGGCCACCTCGTAGTGGATGGTGCCGAGCTCGTCGGCCCAGTCCTGGGCGGTGGGCTCGCCCCGGTCCCCGGGCCCGAACAGCACGGCGTGCTCGCCCACGGCGACGTCGGCACCGGGGCCGCAGTCGACCACGACCTGGTCCATGCACACCCGGCCGACGACGGGGAGCACGCGACCGCCGAGCAGCACGCGCATCCGGCCACCCGCGTTGAGCCGCCGGGGCACGCCGTCGGCGTAGCCGATGGGGAGCAGGGCCAACGTCGTCTCCTCGGAGGTGGTCCACTCGTGGCCGTAGGACACGCCCTCCCCGGCCGGCACGCGCTTGACCAGCGCCACCCGCGCCCGCAGCGTCATCGCGGGCCGCAGCGGGCTGTCGCCGACGGGCCGGTCGAGCGGATCGAGCCCGTAGACCGCGATGCCCGGCCGGACGATGTCGAGGTGCAGGTCGGGGCGGGTGAGGGTGGCCGCGGAGTTGGCCAGGTGGCGCAGCGGCGCGAGACCGCGGTCGCGGGCGGCCTGCCAGGCCGCCTGCAGCCGCGACGCCTGGCGGTCGAGCGTGGGGTGGTGCGGCGCGTCGGCGTGGGCGAGATGGGACCAGACGGCCACGACCTCGCACGCGCCGTCGGCCGCGGCCTTCGCGGCGTCGTCGAGCAGGTCGGCCCAGGCGGACGGCGGGGCTCCGTTGCGCGACAGCCCGGTGTCGATCTTCAGGTGGAGCCGGGCCGGCCGCCCGGCCGCGTGCGCCCCGGCGAGTACGGCGGCCAGGTGCTCGCGCGAGGCCGCCGAGAGGTCGACCCCCGCGGCCACGGCGGCCGCGAAGTCGTCGTCGGGCAGGTGCAGCCAGGACAGCAGCGGCGCATCGATCCCCGCGGCCCGCAGGTCGAGCGCCTCCTCGATCGTGCACACGCCCAGCCAGGACGCACCCGCCGCCAGCGCGGCCCGCGCGACCGGCTCGGCGCCGTGCCCGTACCCGTCCGCCTTGACCACCGCCATGACCTGCGCCGACGGGGCGGAGGCGGCCAGCACGGCGACGTTGTGCCGCACGGCGGCGAGGTCCACCACTGCTTCGGCGCGCGCCGTCCCCGACTGACTCACGCCCGCATCATCGCATCCGCTCCGGGACCCGGAACCTCAGCGGGCTGTGATCACGTCCACGTCGTAGCGGGCGAACGAGGCGTCGGTGGTGACGATCGGCATGCCCTCCACCTGCGCCTGGGCGATGAGCAGCCGGTCGAACGGGTCGCCGTGGTGGCGCGGGACATCGGCCACCTGAACGACGTGTTCCAGCGCGACGGGCAGCACGACGGCTCCGGTCTCGCGCAGGAACCGGGCGATCCAGGGGCGCGGGTGGTCGGGGAGCGGCAGTTTCCCGAGCTTCCACTTGATCGCGATCTCCCACGGACTCACCACCGACACGACCAGTGTCGTCGCGCCCTCGCCGAGTAGCCGGACGACCTCCGGTCGCAGCCGGCCGGGGTCACCGGCAAGAGCCAGGACGACGTTCGCGTCGAGCAGCACCCTCACATGTAGTCCCGGAACTCCTCGGGTGTCTCGTCGAAGTCGTCGGGGATCGTGATGGTCCCCTGGGCGTAGCCGAAGTTGGGCTTCCTCCTGCGCTGCACCGGAACCAGCCTCACCAGCGGCTCACCGGACCGGGTGATCACCACGTCCTCACCGTTGAGCGCACGCTCCAGCAGCTTGGAGAAGTGGGTCTTGGCCTCGTGGACGCCGAACTCGGGCATGGACCAAGGGTACGACTTAGTCGGATGGCTGGTCCATCTCGTTCCGGACCGCGCGAACGGCCGCCGGGATCGCGGCCTGCAGCATCGACGCCGGGGCCGGGACGCCCGCCGCCGCGATCTCCGCGGCGCGCGCGTGCACGAACGCCGCGCACCCGGCCGCCCACCACGGCTCCAGGCCCGCGGCCAACAACGCGCCGATGATCCCGGACAGCACGTCACCCGATCCGGCCGTGGCGGCGAAGGACGTCGTCGACGGGTGCACCAGTGCCCGCCCGTCCGGGTCGGCGACGACCGTGGCGTGCCCCTTGAGCAGCACCGTCACCCCCAGCTCCGCGGCCGCCCGGCGCGCGGCCCCGACCCGGTCGGTCCCGACGTCGCCTGCCAGGCGCGCGAACTCCCCGGCGTGCGGGGTGAGCACCACCGGGCGGCCGCGGACCGCCGCGCGCAGGTCGGCGTGCTGCGCCAGCAGGGTGATCGCGTCCGCGTCCAGACACAGCGGGACGTCGCGGGCCAACGCCGCCTCGACGGTCGTGCGGCCGGCGTCGTCGGTGCCCGAACCCGGCCCGACCGCCCACGCCTGGGTCCGGCCCGCGGACCCGACGTCCGGCGTGGCGACCACCTCCGGCCAGCGCGCGTGCACCGCCTCCGCGCCCGTCCCGGCGTAGCGCACCATCCCGCTCGTCGCGAGCACCGCGGCCCCGGCGGCGAGCACCGCCGCACCCGGGTAGGTCGCGGAGCCCGCGGCGATCCCGACCACCCCCTGGCTGTACTTGTCGTCGGACGGCCCGGGCAGCGGCCAGCGGGCCGCCACGTCCGCCGCGTCGAGCACGTGGGCGTGCGGCGCCGGGAGGTACGGGCCGAGCCCGAGGTCGACCAGGTGCACCGGCCCGCACCGGGGCGCCGCCAGGACGTGCACGGGCTTGCGCGCCCCGAACGTGACGGTGGCGTCCGCCTGCACCGCGGGCTCGTACACCCGGCCGGTGTCGGTGTCCACGCCGCTGGGCAGGTCGCAGGCGACGACGGGGACCCCGGCCTCCTGCGCCGCGACCACGGCCTCCGGGGCCCGCAGCGCGCCCCGCCCGGAGATCCCGACGATGCCGTCGACCACCAGATCGGCGCGTCGGACCGCCGCCACTCCCGCCGCCGCCCCGACGACGCGCCCGCCCGCCCGGCGCAGCGCGGCCAGTCCCGGCGCGTAGGCACGCTCGGGCGCCAGCAGCACCGCGGTGACCGCGACGCCACGGCGGCGCAGCTCGTAGCCCGCCCACAACGCGTCGCCACCGTTGTGCCCCGCCCCCACCAGCAGCACGACCCGCCGCCCCACGGCACCCCGGTGCGGCGTCGTGCCTCCACCGCCGGCACGCGGCGTCGTGCCTCCACCGCCGGCACGCAGGGCCCCGAGCACGTGACCGGCCAGCCCGTACGCCGCCCGCCGCATGATCGTCTCGCCCGGGACGTGCACCATCATCGCCGCCTCGGCCGCCCGGATCGCGTCCGCCGTCCACACACCCTGCATGAGCCCGAGGCTACGAGGGTTCCGCCCGGATGCAGCGCGGGACGATCAGCGGTACTACGGTTCTGGGCTGTGACCCGGACCCGCACGTCGTCCCCCAAGGCCGTGCACGCGCAGCTCGCCGCGCTGCGCGGCGGCAAGGACGCCCTGGACCAGCTCTCCCGCCCCGGACCGCTGCCCACGCTGCGCGGCGACCTCGGCATGGTCGGCATCCCGGGCGTGGTGTTCGCGCCCGAGGAGGGCCTCGGGCTGCCGGCCGTGGCGTTCGGGCACGACTGGCTGCAGCCCGCCGAGCGCTACGCCGACCTGCTGCGCCACCTGGCGTCCTGGGGCATCGTGGCCGCGGCTCCGGGCAGCCACCGCGGCGTGCTGCCCAGCCACGCCGGCTTCGCCGCCGACCTGCGCACCACGCTGGAGGTCTGCGCGGGCGTGCGCCTGGGAGACGGCCGGATCAGTGTCGACTCCCGCCGCACCGCGTTCGCCGGGCACGGCATCGGCGGCGGCGTCGCGATCCTCGCGGCGGCCGGACACCCCCGCGTGTCCGCCGTCGTCACCGTCGCGATGGCCCAGACGCGCCCCTCGGCACTCGACGCCGCCCGGACCGTCACCGTGCCGACGCTGCACCTGACCGCGGGCAAGGACACGGTCGCCCCCGCCGCCGGGCACGCGGAGCCGGTGGCGGCGGCCGCGGGTGGGCCCGTCGTGCTGCGCACGCTGAAGAAGGCCACCCACACCGGCTTCCTGGACGGCCGGCACTGGACCGACCTGATCCTCGCCGGCAGCCCCGACTCGCGGACCCGCCGGCTCACCCGTGCGCTGGTCACCGCATTCCTGCTCCGTGAGCTGTGCGGCGAGGAAGCCGCCGCCGCGCTGATCGACGGCAAGGTCTCCGGCACGGAACTCACCACCCGCCCCTGACCCCCCGCGAGTCGGGCCCTGCATGCGCGCGAGTCGGGCCCTGCGTGCGCGCGAGTCGGGCTACTCGCCGAGCTGGGCGATCCGCACCCCACGCTCGTCGTCGGCCCGCTCGACGGCGGTGTCGCCCAGCCGCGGCCCGCCCGGGCGGGGACCACCAACCGACGGCCGTCCGTGCCCCGCGGCACCGATCGCCCGGGTCTCCTCGTCGGCCGGTCCCGGTCGCAGGGCATCGGCGACCGCCGCCGCCGCATCGAGCGTCGCGTCCAGCTCCCGCACCAGGGCGCGGCGCACGAGGTGGGCCCGCTCGACCCACTCCCGGCCCAGCTCGTCGCGCCAGTCCCGTTCCACGTCGGCGATGATCCGGGCGGTCACCGGCACGGCGTCGAGCAGACGGTGCGCGGTGCCGGCCAGCACCTCCCCGACGGACTCCCATGCCGCGACGGCCTCGTCGGTCACGGCAGCGGCCGGTCCGGCGCCGGGAGGGCGCCCGCGGCGTCGGAGTCCGCCGTGCTGGTGGTGGCGGCCGCCGCATCCAGCCACGACGCGAGGCGAGCCAGCTCGTCGGCCGCCAGGTCGACCGCGGCTGCGGACCGGTCGAGCTCGGCAAGGATCGCCCGGCCGGCGGGAGTGGCGCTCAGCCGGGCGCGGCGGTCGGGATCGAGCACCGGCAAGGGGACGAGCGTGTCGAGCACATCGGTCAGCCGCCTGCCGTGGACGTGCAGGCGTTCGGGATCCAGGTCGAGATCGGGCCGCATGGGTCGATGGTCGCGCGTCGGAGCCGCCCGCGGGCCGGAACGGCGGAACTGGTGGCGGTACGCCCGTCTCGAGGGACGGTCAGTGCGCGGCGGCGACGACCTCGGCCAGCGACGCCGCGGTGGCACGGGCCTGCTCCTCGGTGGGGGCCTCCACCATCACCCGCACCAGCTGCTCGGTGCCCGACGGCCGCAGCAGCACGCGGCCGGTGCCGCCCAGCTGCGCCTGCGCCGCCTCGACCGCGGCGCGCACCGCGGCCGACTCCGCGACCGCCGCCTTGTCCCGCACCCGCACGTTCTGCAGCACCTGCGGCAGCAGCGTGACGATCCCCGCCAGCTCCGCGAGCGACGACCCGGTCCCCGTCATGCGTGCCATCAGCCGCAGGGCGGTGAGCAGGCCGTCGCCCGTGGTGGAGTGCCGGGGCAGCACGAGGTGCCCGGACTGCTCCCCGCCGAGGGTGAACCCGCCCGCCCGCAGCTCCTCCAGGACGTAGCGGTCACCGACCTGCGTGGTGCGGACGGTCACCCCGGCGGCGTCCATGGCGAGGTGCAGGCCGAGATTGCTCATCACCGTGGTGACGAGCGTGTCGTGGCCGAGCTCGCCCGCATCCCGCATGGCGACGGCGAGCACGGCCATGATCTGGTCACCGTCGACGACCGCACCCGCGGCGTCCACGGCCAGGCAGCGGTCGGCGTCGCCGTCGTGGGCGATCCCGAGGTCGGCGCCGTGCTCGCGGACGGCCACCTGCAGCGGGCCGAGGTGCGTGGAGCCCACGCCGTCGTTGATGTTGAGCCCGTCCGGGTCGGCGTGCAGCGCCACGACCTCGGCACCGGCCTTGCGATAGACCTCCGGCGCCGCCGTGGAGGCGGCGCCGTGCGCGCAGTCGACGACCACGCGCAGCCCGGCGAGGGACCCGGCGGGCGTGCTGGTCAGCAGGTGGGCGGTGTAGCGGGAGCCGGCGTCGTCGAGATCGCGGACCCGGCCGATCGCCGCGCCGGTCGGCCGCACGCCGTGGGCGCCCAGGCCGTCCTCGACGGCGTCCTCGAGCGCGTCGGGGATCTTGTGGCCACCGGTGGCGAACAGCTTGATGCCGTTGTCCGGCATGGGGTTGTGCGACGCGGAGATCATGATGCCCAGGTCGGCGCCGAGCGCGCCGACGAGGAACGCGACGGCCGGCGTGGGCAGCACCCCGACCCGGACGGCGTCGGCCCCGGCCCCGGTCAGACCGGCGACGACCGCCGCTTCGAGCATCTCCCCGCTCGCGCGGGGGTCACGCCCGACCACCGCGACGGGACGGTGGGTCCGGTCGCGTTCGGCGAGCACGCGGGCGGCCGACCCGGCCAGCGAAACGGCGAGCTCCGGGGTGAGGAGCTCGCCGTTGGCCAGGCCGCGGACGCCGTCGGTACCGAACAGACGTCGTTCGCCCAAGAGTCAGCGCTTGCTGTACTGAGGCGCCTTGCGGGCCTTCTTGAGACCGTACTTCTTGCGCTCGATGACGCGGGGGTCACGGGTGAGGAAGCCGGCCTTCTTCAGCGGCGGGCGGTCCTCGGAGTCGACGACGATCAGCGCGCGCGCGATCGCCAGGCGCAGCGCACCGGCCTGGCCCGAGGTGCCGCCGCCGTGCAGGTTGGCGAAGATGTCGAAGCGCTCGGTCTTCTCCAGCAGCACCAGCGGCTCCCGGATCAACTGCTGGTGCAGCTTGTTCGGGAAGTAGGTCTCCAGCGACTTGCCGTTGAGCGTGAAGTTGCCGGTGCCGGGCATGAGGCGGACGCGGACGACGGCCTCCTTGCGACGGCCGACGGTCTGCACCGGGCGGTCGGAGAAGACGGACGGGACCTCGGCGGCGATGTCGACGTCCACGTCGGTGTCGAACTCGTCGCTCGCGGCGGCGTCCGCGTCGTAGGTGACCTCGACCTCGGCCTCGGGGGCGTCGTCGACGGGAACCTCGACGGGCGTCTCCTCGACGGCCTCGGCCTCGGTCACGGGCTCGGGCGTGGTCACGGGCTGTCCTTCGGTCGTGGAATCGGGGCTGCCCGTGGAATCGGGGCTGCTCGCGGGATCGGGGCTGCTCACTGAGCGACCTGGGTGATCTCGAACGCGGCCGGCTGCTGCGCGGCGTGCGGGTGGTCCGGACCGGCGTAGACCTTGAGCTTCTTGCTCATCGCGCGACCGAGCTTGTTCTTGGGGAGCATGCCCTGGACCGCCTTCTCGACGAGCCGGTCGGGCTGCTTCTCGATCATCTCGCCGACGGAGCGCTGCTTGAGCCCGCCCGGGAAGCCGCTGTGCCGGTAGACGAACTTGGCGTCGCGCTTGTTGCCGGAGACGGAGATCTTCTCGGCGTTGACGATGACGACGAAGTCGCCGGTGTCCATGTGCGGCGCGTAGGTGGGCTTGTGCTTGCCGCGCAGCAACGTGGCGGCGTGCGTGGCGAGGCGGCCGAGCACCACGTCCGTAGCATCGATCACGTGCCAGGCGCGGGTGATGTCGCCGGGCTTCGGGCTGTACGTGGACACGGACCTACCTCGTCGCTTTCTGGCCCGCCGAACTGCGGACTCGGATGCCTGCGGTGCGGTGCGGTGGGCGCCGGGCCCGGAGGGGAGGACGCCACCCGCCCGAGGACGAGAGCGGTCGCCTCCCGCCGCACTATCAGGATCCGAGAGTACCCGCCGGTCCGGACGAGGGTCAAAACGCCCCCCTCCGGACCGGCACCGGTCAGATCGGCGGCCTCACGACCACATCCGGCGTACCTGGTTGTCGGAGTTCATGTAGTTCACCAGCGCAGTGCCGACACCGCCGCCGACCGTCTCGAGCAGCACCGACAGCTCGTCGGCCGCCTTGTTCCACTGGAGCTGCGTGGCCCGGTAGAACTCCGAGGCCTCCCCGGTCCAGGTGGCGGCCATGGGGGCCAGTCCGGACTCGAGGTCGGCCAGGCTCTGGCGGAGCCTGGCCACCGACGCCTTGATGTCGGCCTCGGCCGTGGACAGCGTGCTGTAGGACACCTTGATCTCTGGCATTGTTCTCGGCTCCTCAGCCCAGTGTGTCGGTGATCAGTGACGACAGGCCGCGGGCCGTCTCGTCGTCCTGTGCCTGGTAGGCGGCTCCGGAGGTGCGCAGCGCCGTGGCGATCCCGTCCAACGCCTCGGTCAGCGAGCGGGCACTGTCGTCCCACTGCCGCATCACGGCGGTGAACCGGCCGAACGCGTCGCCGGACCATCCCGCGGCCACGTCGCCCACCCGCGACCGCAGGACGCCGAGCTCGGCGCGCACCTCGTCGTAGGTGGTGGAGGCCAAGGCGCTCGCCCTCCCCATCTCCTCGGGTGTTGCGTGGAAACCTTCCATGTACCTGCCGCCCTCCGTGTCGTGGTCGATCCGGACGGCGCGGACGGTGCCACGTGACCCCGGGCGCCCGTGGCGTTTCGGGACAGCCGTTTGCAGGTGCGAATCCCGGGCCGACGCCTCGGCCGGGCCGCGGGCTCAGCCGTCGAGCGTCGCCACCACCTGCTCACAGGCGTCGAGCACCCCGCCGGCACCCGCGGGCGTGTGCCGGCACCCGACGCTGAGCTGCGTGAACCCGTCCAGCAGGACGTACCACCGCACATCCGTGGCGGTGCGGCGTTCGGTGTATGCGGTGACGGTCCGGCCGCCGAACCCCGTGGCGGGCACGTACCCGGCCAGCGGTGCGCCCGCGGCGACGGCCTCGTCGAACACCGCCCGCAGCTCGGCGGCCGCGCGCTCGGGCTCCGCCGCGGAGTCGTAGCCCAGCGGGGTGGCCTCGACGACGACGAGGTCGCTGCCCTCCGGCGCCCCGAGCGGGGTGAGCAGGCTGCGGCGACGCTCGGGCAGACCCCCCGTGTGGGCCCAGCCGGGCGGGATCTGCAGCCGGTAGCCGTACTGCGCGAGCACGTCGTCGCCGACGGGGGCGGGCGCCGGGGCGAGCGTGCCGCCGAGCACGTGCAGCCCGAGCAGCGCCACCGCGGCGACGGCGGCGCCGAGCCCGGCACGCCACCGACCGGTGCGGTGGGGAACCGCGGGCAGCCAGCGCGTGCGGGGCGCCACCGGTGGCGGGAGCGGCGCCTGCGCCCCGAGCAGCGCGGCGGCGTCGGGTCGCGGCGCGACGGTGACGTCGGGCAGCCCCGCCGCGTCGAGCAGCTCGGCCAGCTGCGGGTCGCGCGCCCCGCCCCCGATGAGCAGCACCGGGCGCGCCGGCGCCGCCAGCTCCGACACGGCGCCCACGAGCTCCCCCCAGTGTTCCCGCAGGGCGTGCCGCACCTCGACCGACCCGAGCCGCACCCGGTGGGGTGATCCCGGTACCTCCACCACGGTCTCCGGGAGCAGCGAGAGCGACTCGCGGGCCCGGCGCGCCACGCGCCCCGCCCGGTCGGCCCACTCCGGGCAGCGCGCCCGCAGCAGCCGGGCGACCACCGCGTCGAGCGCCGCCCCGCCGGGCCCGGCGCGCCGGGCCACGACGGCACCGTCCCGGACCAGCGCCACCTCTGCACGGCGATGGCCGACGTCCACCACGACCACCTCGCCGCCACGGTGTCCGGCCGCGGCCACCGCGGCGGGGATCCCGCCCGGGCCGACCCGCCGCGCGCCGGGCGGGGCAGGCGCACCGGGCGCGAGCTCCAGCACCCGCGGGGACCCGTCCGGACCGGTACCCGCCACCCGGACCGCCGTGGCACCCACCTGGAAGGTCAGCGGGATCACGGGTTGCCGTCGGGTTCGGGCGGCAACCAGGCCAGCTGGATCCGGCGCACGCCACACCTGCGGTCGACCAGCGTGCCCCGCCCCGGGGGCTGGGGGGCGGGCTTGACCGTGCCCACCAGTTGGCCCTCGTCCGGGCTGCCGTTCATCACCAGGCCGGGGGCGGCGAGCTCGCGCAGGCGTCCCAGCACCGGATCGAACAGCGCCCGGCCCGCGCCGCCGCAGCGCCGGGTGAGCACGACGTGCAGGCCGACGTCCTTGGCCTGCGGCAGGAACTCCAGCAGCGGGAGCAGCGGGTGCGGCCCCGCGTGCCCGCCCACCGGCGCGACGAGGTCGTAGTCGTCGACCAGCACGAACACCTCCGGGCCGGTCCACCAGCTGCGCTCCCGCAGCTCCCGCGGGGTGACACCGGTGCCGGGCAGCCTGCGACGCAGCGAGCCGGCGATCTCGGTCGCGGCGTCGGCGGCCGCATCCGGCGTGCTGGCGTACCCGATGAGATGGCTCGACGGCACCGCACCGAGCAGCCCGCGCCGGTAGTCGACGACGACGATCCGGGCCTCGTCCGGCCGGAAGCGTTCCACGATCCCGTGCGCGACGAGCCGCAGCAGCGTGGTCTTGCCGCTCTCGGCGTCGGCGAAGCAGAGCAGGTGCGGTTCGGCGGCGACGTCGAGCTGGACCAGCGCCAGCCGCTCCTCGTCGACGCCGAGCGGCAGCCCGGCCGTGCCGGGTTCGGGGGCGGGCAGCCGGTCGTGGTCGAGCCGCTCGGGCAGCAGCCGGACCGGCTCGAACCCCGGCCCGGTCCAGGCCGCCGCCACCTCCGCGGCGAGCCCGGCGAGGTCACCGTCCCCGAGCCGCGGCGCGGCCAGCACCATCGGTGCCCCGTCGGGCGCGAGCCCGTGCCCGCCCCGCGCCGGCACCGCGGCGGCCTTGCGCCGGTCGATCTCGGAGTCCGACACGTCGCCCAGACGCAGCTCCCACCGGCTCCCGAAGAGGTCCTTGAACGCGGGCCGCAGATCGGTCCAGCGGCCTGCCGCCACCGCGAGGTGCACTCCGAACGAGAGGCCCTGCGCCCCGACCTGCAGCAGCCGCGCCTCCAGGTCCTCGAACTCCGTGCGCAGCGTCAGGTACCCGTCGACGACGAGCAGCACGTCCGTGGCGGGCTCGCCGGAGAACTCGCCGCCGAGGCGCCGGGCCCGGAACGCCTCGATCGACCCGATCCCGCAGTCGCGGAACAGCCGTTCCCGCCGGGTGAGCAGCGCCGCGATCTCCGCGACCGTGCGCCGCACCAGGTCCGGCTGCAGGCGGTCGGCCACGGTACCGACGTGCGGCAGCGCGGACAGCGGCACGAGCGCGCCGCCCCCGAAGTCGAGCACGTGGATCCCCAGCTCGACGGGGGTGTGGGTGAGTGCGAGACCGGCCACCGCCGTGGCCAGCGCCGTCGACTTGCCCGACCGCGGGCCACCCGCGATCGCGAGGTGGCCCGCCGCGCCGGAGACGTCGAGCAGCAGGGGGTCGCGGCGTTGCCGGTAGGGCAGGTCGACGAGCGCGACGGGCACCCGCAGCGCCCCGCCGCGCCCGGCGGTGGCCGCGAGCCCCCGTCCGGGGCGCGGTCGGGGGACGCCCACGAGCTCGTCGATCGGCGGCGGGTCACCCAGCGGTGGAAGCCACACGCGGTGCGCGGGCGGCCCCTGCCCGTCGAGCGCGGCGAGAACGGTGTCGAGCACGGTGGCCACCACCGCGTCCGCGGCGTCCTCGCCCGGCGGTTCGTCGGCGCCCGGGTCCGGCCGGACCGGCCCGGCCCCGAACCGGTGGGCCCGGCGCGCGGGTGGCGGCCCGGCCCGCTCGGGCGTCGCCACCGCGGGTCCGGACACGTACGCGGCGCGGAACCGGATCAGCTCCTCGGTGCCCGTCGCGAGGAACGCCGCGCCCGGCGTGGCCGGCAGCTGGTGCGCGTCGGGGACGCCCAGCACGGCCCGGGACTCGGCCGCGGAGAACGTGCGCAGCGCGATCCGGTAGGACAGGTGCGATTCCAGCCCCCGCAGCCGCCCCTCCTCCAGCCGCTGCGACGCCAGCAGCAGGTGCAGGCCCAGCGACCGGCCCAGCCGCCCGATCATGACCAGCAGCTCCAGCAGCTCGGGACGCTGGGCGAGCAGCTCGGAGAACTCGTCGACGACGAGGAGCAGGGCCGGCAGCGGCGGCAGGTCGGCGCCCGCCCGGCGCGCGGCCGCGTAGTCGGCGACCCCGGTGAGGTTGCCCGCGCCCCGCAGCAGCTGCTGGCGCCGGTTGATCTCCCCCGCCAGCGCGTCGGCCATCCGGTCGACGAGGGTGAGCTCGTCGGCGAGGTTGGTGATGACGGCCGACACGTGGGGCAACCGGGACATCCCGAGGAAGGTGGCCCCGCCCTTGAAGTCGACGAGCACCAGGTTGAGCTCCTCCGAGGAGTGTGTGGCGGCCAGCCCGAGCACCAGCGTGCGGAGCAGCTCGCTCTTCCCCGACCCCGTCGCCCCGATGCACAGCCCGTGCGGCCCGCTGCCGCCCTGCGCGGACTCCTTGAGGTCGAGGGCGACCACGCCGCCGGTCTCGTCGAGCCCGATCGGCACCCGCATCCGGTCGGTGTCGCTGCCGGCCCACCGGGCGCGCAGGGCCCGCACCCCGTCCGCACCGGCGCCCATGCCCAGCAGCGCGGGCAGGCCGAGGCCCGTGCGCTGCGGGCCGGCGTGCGCGCCCGCCCCGCCGGGCCGATAGCGCGCGAGCCTGCGCGCCAGCGCCAGCGCCTCGGCCACCGGCACGGCGTCGGGACAGCCGACCGCGACGTCGGCCGGTTGCCCGCCACCCGCGCCCGGGCCGCCCGTGTCGGGACCGTCCGCGTCGGGACCGTCCGCGTCCCGGCCGCCCGGGTCGGGTCGGTCCGCGCCGCCGGCCAGCGCGAGGGTGTCGACACCCACCAGCAGGCGCACCACCGACGGGGCCGCCCGCCGGCCCGGGGGCGGGCCGACCCGCAGCACCGTGACCCCGGCGACGGCGGCCCACGGCCCCGGGCCCTCGGTCACCTCGTCGACGACCACCAGCAGGTGCGGCTCCCCCGCACCTGCGCCCGGCGGGCGCCCGGCCAGCTCGGCGACCCACCAGCGGCGCACCTCGTCGGCGTCGGAGGTGAGCATCCGCAACGGCCCGACGACGTCGCTGCGTCGCGGGTTGGCGGTGTGCGGCAGCCACTTCGCCCACTCCCACTCCCCGGCGCGAGCAGGTGGCGCCACCACGGCCAGCAGGGCCTCGGCGGGGCTGTGCCACAGCGCGTACTGGGCGACCATCGCCCGGGCGAGGTCCCGGGCCGGGCGCAGGTCGGCGCTCCCGGCGGCCGGTTCCAGCCACACGGTGGTGCTGGACCGCAGCGAGAGCGCGACGGGCAGGTCCGGCACGACGGCGTGCCCCCGCAGGAACCGGCGCAGGGCCAGCGCGGTGATCGGCTCGATGCCCTCCACCGGACCGGTCTGCGGCGCGACCAGGCGGGTGCCGAGCCGCTGGGGTCCGCGCCCGATGCGCAGCTGCCCGAAGTCGGGGTCACCGGGCCGCCGCTCCCACAGCCGCCCCGCCGCGAGCACCGCGGGCCACGCGGCCGCCTCGGGGTGCACGAACTCCAGCACCGCCCGCTGGTCCGCGGCGATGCCGCGCACGCGACGGCGCAGCTGGCCCAGGTAGCGCAGGTAGTCGCGGCGGTCCTCGTCGACGGTGGCCGCTCGGTTGCCGCCGCCGCGCCCCCCACCACCGGACAGCACCATGCCCAGCGTCGAGATCATGAACATCCCGCCGAACAGCCACGACGTCGGGTTGCGCACCCCGAGCACGGCGATGAACCCCACGGAGCCGAGCAGCATCACCAGCGGCAGCAGCCGCTGCAGCACCCCGGCCGGCACCATCCGCTCCGGCTCGGGTGGCGGCTCGACGGCGAGCTCGCCCGCCGGCAGGCGCAGCACGGAGCGGCGCGGCCGGACCATTCCGATGCTGCCCATCGATCTCCCCCCACGCCGTCGACGACCTTGGCGAAACGCCCACGGAACGCCGCGGGCGCGGGGATAGTAGGCAGCCGTCCGGGCCCGGCGTGGCCGATTCGACAATCCTGGAGGTCCCGTGCCGACCGCGCCCGGTTCCGCAGGTACCGCCCCGTACGCCCGCGTCACCGTCCTCGCCCCACGACACCGTGTGGACGTCGCGCTCCCGGCGGACGTGCCGGTCGGTGAGCTCGTGCCGATGGTGCTGGAGCTGCTCGGGGAACCGCCCCCGGGGCGCAGGCCCCGGCCGTGGCGGATCACCGGGGTCAGCGGCGGGCGGCTGCACCCCGGTGCCACGCTCGACGAGCTCGGCGTCCTCGACGGGGAGCTGCTGCGGATCGGCCCGGAGGACGCTCCCCCTCCACCACCCGTGTTCGACGACCCCGTCGACGCGCTGGCGGCCACGGCGGGTGCACCCGCGCGCGGCCCCGGCCTCCACGCGGGCACCGCGGTCACGTTCGTGCTCGCGGCGGCGGCCGCGGCACTGCTCGCCGCGGTCGGGTCCCCGGCTCCCGGCGCGCCGGCGTGGGCGGCGGGTGCGGCCGTGGCCGCGTTGCTCGGTGCGGTCGGCGGGCTGGCCAGGGCCGCGGTGCTGGTCCGCCGCGGGTCCGACCGGGACGCGGCCCGCCCCGCTGCGCTGGTGTCCGTGCCGCTCGCCGCCGCCGCGGGCGCGATCGTCGGCGCTCCCGGCGGGGCGTCGCTGCTGCTCGCGTGCGCCGCCGCCGGCATCGCGGCCGCCGCGGCGCAGGTCGTGCTGCGGGTCGTCGAGCCGGTGCTGGTCGCGACCGTGGTCGTCGCCGTGCCGGTGGCCGTCGTCGCGGCCGTGCACCTGCGACTGGGCGTCGGTGTGGGCGGGCTGGCGGCGGCGGTCGGCGGGTTCGCGCTGGTCGCGGGCCCGCTGCTGCCGCGCGTGGCACTGCGGCTCGCCGGGCTGCCCCGCCCGGTCGTCCCCGCCGACGCGGGCGAGCTGCGCGACGCCGACGGCGGTACCGGGGCGCCGGCGCCGGCGGAGCTGGCCGCGCGTTCCGCGCTGGCCCGCGGCCACCTCGCAGGCCTGGTCGGCGGGGTCGCGGTGCTGGCCGGCGCGGGCGCGCTACCCGCTGCCGCCACCGGCGGGTGGGCCGGGCCCGCGCTGGCGGTGGTGATCGTCGCCGTACTCGGGCTCCGGGCGCGCGGGTTCGCCGACCCGGCCCCCGCCCGCACCCTGCTGGCCACCTGCCTCGCCACCGGTATCGGGCTGGCCGCGATGGCCGCGTTCGCCGGCGGCCCGGCGGTACGGGCGGCGGTCGCCGCGGCCGTGCTGATCGCCGCGGCGGTCGCGGTCACCGTCGGCGGCGCGGCACCGGCCGTCTCGCCGGTCGCGCGCCGGGCCGTCGATCTGGTCGAGGGCGTGCTCGTCGCCCTCTCCGTACCGCTGGCGCTGGGCGCGATGGGCATGTACGAGCTGGTCCGGGGCCTGTGACCGCGCGGCGCCCGGCGCGCACCACCGCGCACGCCGTGCTGGGGGTGCTGGTGGCGCTGGGCGCGTGTGTATACGCGGGCGCGCCCACCGGCGGCGCGGGGATCGCGCCCGCCGCGGGCCCACGCTCGGCCGTCGCCACGGCGTCGGGATCGGATCCACCGGTCCCCCCGCCGGTCCGGGTGGCCGCACCCGCGGGCCGGGCGCCGGGGCCCGCCGCGGGCCTGCGCGCGCCGGCCCGCTGCGACCCACCCCCGCGCGGCGCGGAGGTCCCCGCAGGCCCGTCGCCCGCCGACCGGCTGCAGCTCGCCGCCGCCCACCGGATCGCCACCGGAGCGGGGCAGCTCATCGCGGTGATCGACACCGGCGTGGCCCCGCATCCCCGTCTGGGCTCCCGCCTGCGCGGCGGCGGCGACTACCTCACCGGCGGCTCCGGGCTCGACGACTGCGACGGCCACGGCACGGCGGTGGCGGGGCTGCTCGCGGCGAGCCGGTCCGCCGACGACGAGGTGGTCGGAATCGCCCCGGGCGCCGATCTGCTCGCGATCCGCCAGTCCAGCCCGTCCTACACGGTGCCGGGGCCCGACGGCGCGCCGCGACCGGCCGGCGACCTCGACACGCTCGCCGAGGCGATCGTGCTCGCCGTCCGGTCGGGCGCCGACGTCGTCAACGTCTCCGAGGCGGTCTGCCTGGCCCCGGAACGGGCCGCGGCGCAGGGTGCCGCGCTGCATGCGGCACTGGGCTACGCCGCCGGCGCGGACGTGGTGGTCGTCGCGGCCGCAGGCAACGCCGGGGTCGGGCTGTGCGCCGAGGACGAGGACGCGGCCGGCCAGGTGTCGCTGCCCGGCTGGTACGACGAGCTGGTCACCGTGGGCGCGACCGGCCCCGACGACGCCCCCGCCCCGTTCTCCGTACCGGGCCCGTGGGTCGACGTGGCCGGTCCGGGAACCGCGATCCGCTCGCTCGCCGTGGGTGGCGGTGTCACCGCCGACCCCGTCTCCGGCACCAGCTTCTCCACGCCGTGGGTGGCCGGGCTCGCCGCGCTGGTCCGCGAGCGGTACCCGGAGCTGACGGCCGCTCAGGTGGTGGACCGGATCCTCGCCACCGCCCGCCGCCCGCCCGGCGGGCGCGACGACCGGCTCGGCCACGGCGCGCTCGATCCGGTCGCCGCGCTGACCGCCGAGCCCGCGGTGCTGACCCCGCCCGGTGCGGTGCGCACCGATCCCCCCACGGCCAGGCTCGCCGGCACCACGCCGGTCGCCCCCCAACCCCCGCCACCGCCGGTGGACCTGGTGGCCGTGGCCGGGCTGCTCGCCGCCGCGGCCTGCGCCGCCGCGACGGTGCGGCGGCGGCCCACCGGTGCCGGTCCGCGGGCGTCGTGAGGGGGGGTCCTAGCCAGGCGGGACGTCGACCGCCAGCGCGGCACGGCCGAGGTCCAGCGACCCGCCCACCGGCAGCAGCCGCAGCGCCGCCTCGGGGGCGGGCTCGGCCGCCGTCACCCCGAGTGCCGCTGCGGTGGGCTCGTCGGCCACCCCGTAGGCCACGCCGGTGGCCGCGACCAGCCACAGCGGCCCCGCGCCCGCGGCCCGGCCCGGCCCCGTGGCCCGCACGGCCCCGCCCCCCGCAGGGGCGAGCACGACCGCGTCCGCGCGCTCCCCCGTGCCGTCGGCCTGCACGAGGTCGACCGGGACCGCGCCGACCGGCACCGGAAGCGCGTCGCCGACGAGGATCCCGCCGCCCGGGTCGCCGTCGGCGGACCATGTCCAGCACAGGGCACCGGGCCCCTCGACGACCCGCGGCACCTGCTCCGGCCACCCCGACACGTCGACGCCGTCGACGAGGGAGGCGGCCCCCAGCACCTCGGGCCCCACCTCGCGCATCCCGCCGCCTGCGGCGCGCAGCGTCTGCGCGTACACCTCGGGCACCTGCTGCACCCCGTCGGGCAGCACCACGAAGTGCACCGGCGGACCGGCGCCCGGCGGCCTGCCGACCAGCACGTCCCCCACCCGTCCCGGCACCCCGGACGGCCCGTCCGCGCCGGCCCCCGGGATCCGCGGTGCGCGCAGCGGCGGGCCCTCCGGCACCGCGTTGACCAGCGCCGCCGACGCGGGCCGGGCATCACGGCCGCCGAGCCCGAGCGCGGCCAGCAGCGCGCGGTCGCCGTCCTCGACGCGGTGCCGGTGCCGGCCGGTGACCAGCCAGGTGCCACCCCCTCCGACGGTGACCAGCACCGCGTCGGCCGACGGCGGGGTGCCCGGGAGCGCGGCCCCGCCGATCACGGTGGTGCGCGGGTCGCCGCCGTCGGGGCCCGGCTCGTCGCAGACCGCCCAGTGGGGAGCGATCACCGTCCCGTCGAGCCGGACGGCGGTGGCGCCCGGCACCGCGGCGGTGGCGGTGCGCGGCGCGCCGTCGAGATCCGCGTCGTCGACGACGACGGGCTGCGCGGTGCCCGGTTCGGCCCCGGTGGCGCCACCGGCCCGCAGGGCGGACAGCACCAGCCGCGCGGCGGGCAGGTTGGCCACGGGCACGAGCCGGTCGGGTCCGTGCGCCACGACGTACATCGCGCCGGATCCGGCGCCCACGACCACCGCCTGCCGGGACCAGTCCGGCTTCGGCACGATCAGCCCGTAGATCGCCACCGCGCCGAGCGCGAGCATCCCGAGCAGGGTGCCGGCGACGGCCGCCCGCCGCTGGGTGCGCACCTGCTCGTGCAGGGGCACCGGATCCCCCCGCACCAGCGCGGACTCCATCCGGCGCAGCCCGAAGCGGTACGCGTCGGCCTGGTCGCGGGTGGCCGGGGCCCGGGCGGCCGGACGGGGATCCGGCTCCGCGATGGGGTCCGTCGATCGCACCGGTGGACGCTAACCCCGCGCCCCGCCCGCCCGTGGGCGTTCGGGAGAACTACCCGGCCGGGACCTCCCCGATGTCCTCGAACCACAGCTCCGGGGACGCCGCGACGAACTGCGTCATCAGCTCGACGCAGCGCTCGTCGTCGAGGACGGTGACCGCGACGCCGTGCTCGGCGAGCCAGTCGTGCCCGCCGTGGAACGTGCGCGCCTCGCCGACGAGCACGGACCCGATCCCGAACTGGCGCACGAGCCCCGAGCAGTACCAGCACGGCGACAGCGTGGTCACCATGATCGTCCTGCGGTAGTCGCGCTGCCGGCCCGCGTTGCGGAAGGCCGCGGTCTCGGCGTGCATCGACGGGTCCCCGTCCTGCACGCGGCGGTTGTGGCCCCGCCCGAGCAGCGTGCCGTCGACGGAGAACAGCGCTGCCCCGATCGGGATACCGCCCTCGGCCAGCCCCGCCCGGGCCTCGTCGATCGCGACGTCCAGCATGGCGTTCACCGGGCCATGCTAGGCGCCGCCCGCACACAGCTCCCGGGGCCCGCACACAGGTCCGGCCCCATGTGCCGGCACCGGGACCTGTGTGCGAACGGGTCAGTTCTCGCGGGGTACCCGGACCCGGCGCGTCGTCGACGCGCGGGCCGCCAGCTGCGCGTCCGCGGGGTAGTCCACGGCCACCAGGCTCAGGCCGTGGGCCGGCGCCACCGCGACCTCGCTCGCCCGCTCGCCCCGCGCCAGCAGACCGCCGGGCCAGTCGACGCCACGTCGGCCGCGGCCGACGTCGAGCAGGGCGCCGACCAGGCTGCGGACCATCGAGTGGCAGAACGCGTCGGCGGCGACGGCCGCGGTGACCACCCCGTCGGCCTCCGCGTCCCAGTGCAGCTCCTGCAGCGCCCGCACGGTGGTGGCGCCCTCGCGGCGCCGGCAGTACGCGGCGAAGTCGTGCTCCCCGAGCAGCTGCGCCGATGCGGCGTTCACGGCGACGACGTCGAGGGCGTGCGGCCAGGCCAGCGTGTCGCGGGCCCGCAGCGGCTCGGCCCCGTACGGCGCGGTGGCGACGCGATAGCGGTAGTGGCGGCGCAACGCGGAGAACCGGGCGTCGAACTCGGCGGGTACCGGCGTGACCGCCCGGACCCGCACGTCGGGCGGGAGCAGCCGGGCCAGCCGCCGCACCAGCCACCCGCCGTCCAGGTCGACCGGGAGGTCGGCGTGCGCCACCTGCCCGGCGGCGTGCACGCCGGCGTCGGTGCGCCCGGCCACGGTCAGCGCGACGGGCTCGCGCAGCACCGTCGAGAGCGCGTCGACGAGCACCCCGCACACCGTGCGCAGCCCCGGCTGCACCGCCCACCCGGCGAAGTCGGTGCCGTCGTAGGCGATGTCGAGCCGGAACCTCCGCGAGTCGGGGCCTCCGGCCGCGCGAGTCGGGCTCTGCGTGCGTGTGAGTCGCGCCGTGCAGGGGCCCGGAACGGCGTCGAGCCCGCCGTCCGGGGGGACGGCGGGCTCGGCGGTGTGGAGCGGGTCGGTCAGGACTCGTCCTGCTGCTGCGAGGCCGGCAGCGAGAACCCGGCGGCCTCGGCGGCCTCCGCGCTCGCGAACCAGACCTCGGCCACCGTGCGGTCGTAGAACGACGAGCCGGGGACGTGGTAGAGCATCGAGTCGGCGTTGCCCTTGACCTCGAAGCCCTCCGGCGCCTCCTGCGGGTCGTCCAGCGGGGCGTGGCTGCCCTCGCCGTAGGGCGCGTCGGCCGATTCCGCGGCCTCCTCGGCGGCCGCGGCCGCCTCGAGCGCCTTCTCCTGCGTCTCGCTGCCCTCAGGAGCCTCGGCGGCGGCGTCGAGCGCCTTCTCCGAAGCCTCCTCGGCGGCCTCTGCCGCCGGAGCGTCCGTCTCCGCGGCCGGAGCGGACGCCGCGGCCTGCGAGGAGGCCGCCCGGCGGGCGCGGTTCGCCTCGTCGGTGACCGTCTTCTGCGAGACCAGCTCGATCACGGCCATGGGGGCGTTGTCCCCCTTGCGCGGCAGCGTCTTGGTGATCCGCGTGTAGCCGCCCTGGCGGTCGGCGAAGAACGGGCCGATCTCGGCGAGCAGCCGGTGCACGACCGTCTTGTCGCGGATGACCTTCTGGATCTCGCGACGGTTGTGCAGGTCGCCGACCTTGGCCTTGGTGATCAGCCGCTCGGCGTAGGGGCGCAGCTTGCGCGCCTTGGCCTCCGTGGTGCTGATCCGGCCGTGCTCGAACAGCGAGGTGGCCAGGTTCGCCAGAATGTGCCGCTGGTGCGCGGGCGAGCCGCCGAGGCGGGCCCCCTTGGTGGGCTGAGGCATCGCTACAGCTGCTCCGTTTCTGCGTAGTCCTGGCCGTCGTCCCCGAAGGTGTCGGGGTCGAACCCGTCGGAGCCGTACTCGGCGGCCGCGGCCGACGGGTCGAATCCGGGCGGGCTGTCCTTCAGCGCGAGGCCGAGGCCGACGAGCTTCATCTTGACCTCGTCGATCGACTTCGCGCCGAAGTTGCGGATGTCGAGCAGGTCGGCCTCGGACCGGCCGACCAGCTCACCCACGGTGTGGATGCCCTCGCGCTTGAGGCAGTTGTAGGAGCGGACCGTGAGGTCGAGCTCCTCGATCGGCATCGCGAAGGCCGCGATGGTGTCGGCCTCCTGCGGCGACGGGCCGATCTCGATGCCCTCGGCGTCCACGTTGAGCTCGCGGGCGAGCCCGAACAGCTCGACGAGCGTCTTGCCGGCCGAGGCCAGCGCGTCGCGGGGGGAGATCGAGGGCTTGGTCTCGACGTCGAGCACGAGCTTGTCGAAGTCGGTGCGCTGCTCGACGCGGGTGGCCTCGACCTTGTAGGTCACCTTGAGGACCGGCGAGTAGATCGAGTCGACCGGGATGCGGCCGATCTCGGCGCCGGTGGCCTTGTTCTGCATGGCGGGGACGTACCCGCGGCCCCGCTCGACGACGAGCTCCACCTCGAGGCGGCCCTTGTCGTTGAGCGTGGCGATGTGCAGGTCCGGGTTGTGCACGGTGACGCCCGCGGGCGGGACGATGTCACCGGCGGTGACCGGGCCGGGGCCCTGCTTGCGCAGGTACATCGTGACCGGCTCGTCCTCCTCGGAGGACACGACCAGCTCCTTGAGGTTCAGGATGATGTCGGTGACGTCCTCCTTCACCCCCGGGACGGTGGTGAACTCGTGCAGAACGCCGTCGATGCGGATGCTGGTGACCGCCGCGCCCGGGATGGACGACAGCAGCGTGCGCCGGAGCGAGTTGCCCAGCGTGTAGCCGAAACCGGGCTCCAGCGGCTCGATGACGAACCGGGAGCGGGTGTCGACGACCGAGTCCTCGGCCAGGGTGGGGCGCTGAGAGATCAGCATGGGATGGGCCTCCTTCAGGCCTGCGGCAACCGCTATTTGATGCCGCAGTGAGCCCCGGCCGCCTCCCTGCGGCGGCCGGGGTGTCGGGCGCTACTACTTGGAGTAGAGCTCGACGATCAGCTGCTCGGTGACCTGCGTGTCGATCTGCGCACGCTCGGGCAGCTGGTGGACCAGGATGCGCAGGGTCGAGGGGACGACCTGCAGCCAGCCGGGGATCGGGCGGTCGCCCACCAGTTCCTTGGCGATGATGAAGGGATCGGTGTTGATCGACTTCGGCTTGACGTCGATGATGTCGTAGGGCGACACCCGGAAGCTGGGGATGTCCACCTTCTCGCCGTTGACGAGGAAGTGGCCGTGGTTGACCAGCTGGCGCGCCATGCGGCGCGTCCGGGCGAGGCCCGCGCGGTACACGACGTTGTCGAGGCGGGTCTCGAGGATCTGCAGCAGGTTGTCACCGGTCTTGCCGGCACGACGGTTGGCCTCCTCGTAGTAGCGGCGGAACTGCTTCTCCAGCACGCCGTACGCGAATCGGGCCTTCTGCTTCTCCTGCATCTGCAGGAGGTACTCGGTCTCCTTGATCCGGATCCGGCCGTGCTGGCCGGGCGGGTAGGGGCGACGCTCGAAAGCCTGGTCGCCGCCGACGAGGTCGACCTTGAGACGACGCGACTTGCGCGTCATGGGTCCGGTGTAGCGAGCCATCTCTTACCTCTCCCCCTAGACCCGGCGCCGCTTGGGCGGGCGGCAGCCGTTGTGCGGCTGCGGGGTCACGTCGGAGATCGTGCCGACCTCCATGCCGGCGGCCTGCAGTGAACGGATCGCCGTCTCGCGACCGGAGCCGGGACCCTTCACGAACACGTCGACCTTCTTCATGCCGTGCTCGGCGGCCTTGCGGGCGCAGTTCTCGGCGGCCATCTGCGCGGCGTAGGGCGTGGACTTCTTGGAGCCCTTGAACCCGACGTGGCCCGCGGAGGCCCAGGCGATCACGGCACCGGTGGGGTCCGTGATCGTCACGATGGTGTTGTTGAACGTGCTCTTGATGTGGGCGTGCCCATGAGCGACGTTCTTCTTCTCCTTGCGGCGGACCTTCTTGGCTCCGGCCTGCGCTCGTGTGCGGGGCGGCATTACTTCTTACCTGCCTTCTTCTTGCCGGCGACCGTCTTCTTCGGTCCCTTGCGGCCGCGGGCGTTGGTCTTGGTGCGCTGGCCGCGCACCGGAAGGCCACGGCGGTGCCGGATCCCCTGGTAGCAGCCGATCTCGATCTTGCGACGGATGTCGGCCTGCACCTCGCGGCGCAGGTCGCCCTCGACGCGCAGGTTGTCCTCGATGTACTGGCGGAGGGTGGCGACGTCCTCGTCGCTCAGATCCTTGGACCGCAGGTCCCGGTCGATCCCGGTGGCGGTGAGGATCTCCAGGGAACGGGTGCGACCGATCCCGAAGATGTAGGTGAGCGCGATCTCCATCCGCTTGTCGCGGGGAAGGTCGACGCCGGCAAGTCGTGCCATGCGGCGGGGTTCTCCTCTGAACTGGTGGCCAGGTCTGCCCGACGACCGTCCCGGGATCCGCGGATCCCGGGCCCCGGCCTGGTTCCGGGGGTGCTTGCGCCCGTGTGGCGCGGTAGGTGCGTCAGGCCTTCTGTTGTGCTGGTGCTGCGTCGTGCGGAAGAACTGCGGGTGATCAGCCCTGGCGCTGCTTGTGGCGCAGGTTCTCGCAGATCACCATGACCCGCCCGTGACGGCGGATCACCCTGCACTTGTCGCAGATCTTCTTGACGCTCGGCTGGACCTTCACGTCCGTCGTCCTCTGTGGTGTCGGTTCACTTGTAGCGGTAGACGATGCGGCCTCGGGTGAGGTCGTAGGGAGAGAGCTCCACGACCACCCGGTCCTCGGGGAGGATCCGGATGTAGTGCTGCCGCATCTTTCCGCTGATGTGCGCGAGGACCCGGTGACCGTTCTCCAGCTCCACGCGGAACATCGCGTTCGGCAGGGGTTCGACGACCCGGCCCTCGACCTCGATCGCCCCGTCCTTCTTGGCCATGTCCTCCGCGATCCGTGACAGGTGTGCGTACTCTGAACTCCGTGCTGGTGGTGCCGTGCAGGCACGCCGTCGACCCGGGACCGCGAGGCCCTCTCAGGCGCGACGGCTGGAACATGATCCGGGACGCGCAGGGCGCGCCGAAACACCAGTGTACGACTGTTGCGCACGCGGCAGCACATGGGGTACTGGCCCGGGGATTCTCGCTTGACCCGAACCCTGGGGGAGGTGTTGTGCTTGCCCCGTGAGCGTCGAGCGGCCCGGAGTCGCCACCCCGCGGACCCTGCCCCGGCCGCTGCGCCCGTTCCGGCACCGCGACTACCGGCTGCTCGCCGTGTCGATGGGCTTCTCGCTGTTCGCGAGCGGCCTGTGGCTGGTCGCGATCGTGTACCAGGTGATCGCGTTGGGCGGCGGGCCGTCGGAGCTCTCGCTCGTGGCGGCGGCGGCGAGCCTCGGGCTGGTGCTCAGCGTGCTCGGTGGGGGTGTCGCCGCCGATCGCCTCCCCCGACGGCGGGTCCTGATCTCGGTCGAGGTCGTGCGGATCGCCTCGGCCGGCCTCGCGACCGGCCTGGCGCTCGCCGGGTCGATGCAGCTGTGGCACCTGGCCGTGATCGCCTTCGTGGTCGGCGCCGCCGAGGCGTTCTTCTTCCCCGCCTACTCCGCCGCGCTGCCGACGATGCTGCCCGCCGACGAGCTGCTGGCGGCCAACGGCGTGGAGGGGATGCTCCGGCCCGTCGCGCAGCAGGCGCTGGGCCCGGCGTTGGCCGGGCTGCTCGTCGGCGCCTTCGCACCGGGGGCGGCGCTGCTCGGTGCGGCGCTGGCCTACGTCCTGGCCCTGCTCCCGCTGCTGACGATGCAACTCGCGCCCACCTCCCCCACCGGTGACGGGCCCGGCTCGGTGCTCGGCGACCTGCGCGAGGGCTTCGCCTACTTCGTGCGCACGGGCTGGCTGTTCGCCACGCTGGCCTTCGCGTCCCTGCTCGTGCTGGTCATCCTCGGCCCGATCGAGGTGCTGATCCCGTTCGCGGTGCGCGACCAGACCGGGTCGGGACCGTCCGGGTACGCCTTCGTGCTCGCCTCCTACGGCGTCGGCGCCGTCATCGGTTCGATCATCGCGTCGGCGGGACGGCTACCCCGCCGCTACCTGACGTGGATGCTGCTGCTGTGGGGCGCCGGATCCGCGCCGCTGGCCCTGATGGGGCTGACCGACCAGCTGTGGCTGATGGGCGCGGCCGCGCTGGTCGTCGGCGTCACGGGCGCGATGGCGATGGTCATCTGGGGCACGCTGCTGCAGCGGCGGGTGCCACCGCACCTGCTGGGGCGGGTGTCGAGCCTGGACTTCTTCGTCTCGCTCGCCCTCATGCCGGTGTCGATGGCGCTGGCGGGCCCGGTCGGCGACGCCCTGGGCCTGCCGATCACGTTCGTGCTGGCCGGGGCGATCCCGGTGTTCCTGGCGATCGCCGCGATCCTCGGCTGGCGGCTGTACCGCGACGAGATCGCGCACCCGCTGGACGCGCCGGTCAGCGCGAGCCCGGCATCGTGAACCACAGCATCGGGTTGCGCGTCGTGCCGCGCGCCCCGTGCAGGCCGAGCTCCTCGCGCAGCGCCACGAGCTGCGCGAACGCCGCGGGGGCCCGCCGGCGCGACGCCGTGAACCCGGTGACTCCGCGCTCCCGCATCCAGCCCATCAGGACCGCGCCCTCGGTGAGGGGCAGCACCCGCCGCCCGTGGTGCACGTCGTGCACGCTCACCGGGGCCCCGGCGGCGACGAGCGGGAGCAGCTCGGCGAGGTACCAGCGCGCGAACGACGCGGTGTGGGCGGCGTCGACGAACAGGTAGTCCGCGTCGCGCGGGACGTCCGCCAGGCGCTCCCGCACATCGCCGTGGACGAACGTCCACCGCCCGTCGGCCAGCCCGTCCGGCACGTTCCGGACGACGTTGTCGATCCGGTCGAACGAGTGCAGGTGCCCGGATCCGCTGTCGCGCAGCGCACTGAGGATCCAGGTGGTGGACCAGCCGTGGAAGGTGCCCAGCTCCATCACCCGCTCCGGGCGCGTGTCGCGCAGCAGCAGGTAGGTGATCTCCGCCTCGATGTCGTCGAGCTGCGGGGTCATCGCCGCAGTGGCCGCCCGGAACCGCCGCTGCTGCTCGATCAGCCGGCCGAGGTCCGTGGCGTGGGTACGGTACAGCGTCGACACGTAGTCCAGATCGATCACGTCGGCCACCGCCGCACGGTACCGGCGGTCCGCCGCCACCCCCGGCGGGGCCGGGCGGCAGTTCGGTCGACGACGCCGGCGACGACCACGGTGGCGCCGCGGGCTCACCGGTAGCCGGTGACCCGGCTGTCCTTGGGGTGCTCCACCCCGAACCGGACGGACACCTCCCAGGTGCCACCCGCCGGGACCCGGGCCACCCACTCGCACCGACCCAGCTCGTCGCGCTCGGCGGGCTCGGGCACCAGCTCGATGTCGACGACCTTCACCTCCGCGGCCCGGGAGACCGGCAGCCGGTCACGCACCACCACCCGGGCCTCACCTGCGCGGCGGTTGGTGACCGTGGTGCGCCAGCGCTGCGTCGCCCCGCGCTGCGAGCCGAACCGAATCCTGTGTGCGGTGCGTGACTCCAGCTCGCGCTCGACCACCACCCGGTCGTCGACGCCCAGCGCGAGCTCGATCTCGCCGCCCGGCGCGGTGGTCTCCAGGCTCGTGGTGCCCACGTAGGCGCCGGACAGGAACGTCGAGACCGGTCCGGCGGGGAGCACGTGCCCGCTGGTGTTGACGACGGTGGCCCGCAGGTGCACGTCGGGCCCGAGCACCGGCGCGGTGAGGTGGTCGAGCCGGGACCCGGCCTCGACCGTCGTGACCGTCGTGCGGTGCGGCGTGCCGTCGGCCGCGACGGCCGTGGGTCGGGCGAGCCGCCAACTGCCGGCCACCAGCCCCTCCTCCGGTTCGGCCTCCACGGCGTGCGCCACGGCGCGGCGAGGCGCAGCGGCGGGCGACGGGGGTGGACCGGCCGCGGCGAAGGCCATCTCCGCCCGCGGCGCGGGCCGGGCGAGGTCGATCCACCACGGTTCCAGCTCGGGCAGCGTCGCCGCGACCGCGGGCCGCGCCGTCGACAGGGTCAGCTCGCAGGCGGGCCAGTCCTCCCCGGTCTGCTGCGTGACCATCCCGATCCAGGTGAGCGTGACGCGGCCGCCGTCGTCGAGGCGGGCGTCGTAGGCCGAGGTCCAGCCCGCGCCGTCCGCGACGTAGGTCAGCTCGACCTCGACCTCGCCTGCGACGTCGGCCTCGATGCCCACGACCGCCTCGCGGCGGGTGCGGCCCGCCCCCTGCAGCCGGTCCAGCTCGGCGCGGGCGGTGGCGAGCACGTGCTCGGCGTCGACGCGGGACTCGGCGTGCGCGCGGCGGGTGGCCGCGACCGCGGCGATCTGGGCCGCCACGGCCGCACCGATCTCGCCGGCCCGGGCGGGCTCGGCGGACCCGTCGGCCAGCGCCGCGGCGAGCCGGTCGCCGCTGCGCAGCGCGAGCCTGCGCAGCAGCTCCTCGCGCGCCGCCTCGCCTGCGTCGGCGCCGTCGACCGCGGCGAGCGACCGCTCGGCGTCCCGCACCGCGATCTCTGCGGCCTGCACCCGGCCGCCGGGAAGCTCGGCGAGTTCGCGGCGGACCACGTCGACCCCGATCACCCGCGCACCACCCGCCGTGACGCGCATCGAGTCCGGCAGCAGCGCGTGGGTGAGCTCGGGCACCACGACCTCCGAGCGACCGGCAGGCACTGCGATCCGCCCGCGCCGGGTCACCCTGGCCCACTGCGGATGCACGGTGACAGCGGCGACCGGCGCCTGCAAATCCATGCCGCACCGTAGCGCGGCACCCGCGCAGCCTGGTTCTCGCGCCGCAGCGGGAGTTCGACGCCCTGGCGCCGCGATGGGAGCTGCGCTGCGGGAAACCGCGGCCGGACCACCCGCTACAGCGCCTTGAGCTCCTCGGTGACCTCCGTGACCGACTTCTTCGCGTCGCCGAAGAGCATCGCGGTGTTGTCGGCGTAGAACAGCGGGTTCTCGATCCCGGCGAACCCGCTGCTCATCGACCGCTTGAGCACGATCACCGAGTGGCTCTCGTCGACGTTGAGGATCGGCATGCCGTAGATCGGGCTCGACGAGTCCGAGCGCGCCGCCGGGTTGGTGACGTCGTTGGCCCCGATCACGAGCGTGACGTCGGTGCGCGAGAACTCGTCGTTGATGTCGTCCATCTCCTTGAGCGCGTCGTAGGCGACGTCGGCCTCGGCGAGCAGGACGTTCATGTGCCCGGGCATGCGTCCGGCCACCGGGTGGATCGCGTACTTGACCTCCACGCCCTTGGACTCCAGCAGCTTCGCCATGTCCTTCACCGCGTGCTGGGCCTGCGCGACGGCCAGGCCGTAGCCCGGCACCACGATCACCGACGACGCGTAGGCCATCTGGATCGCCGCGTCGGCCGCCGACGTCGACTTGACGACGCGCTCCACCCCGTCGTCGGTGCCGGGCAGCGTGGCCGTGCCCCCGAACCCTCCGGCGACGATGGCCGGGATGGTGCGGTTCATCGCCACGGCCATCTGGTTGGTCAGGATCGAACCGGACGCGCCGACGATCATGCCCCCGACGATCATCGCCGTGTTGTCGAGCGCGAGGCCCGCGGCCGCAGCGGAGAGCCCGGTGAGCGCGTTGAGCAGCGAGATGACGACGGGCATGTCGGCTCCGCCGATCGGCAGCACCACGAGCACGCCGAGCACGGCCGCGACGACGAGCACCCCGATGATCCAGATCTCGGCGGCCCCGCCCAGCCCGGCGACGACGGCGCACGCCACGGCGCCCACCAGCAGCAGCACGTTGACCGGCTGCTGCGCCCGGCCCAGCCCGATCGGCCGCCCCGGCAGGATCTCCTGGAGCTTGCCGAAGGCGATGATCGAGCCCCAGAACGACACGGAGCCGATGATGGCCGCGAACAGCGAGGCCACGATGACGTAGGTGGGTTCCCCGGAGAACGACCCGGTGGTGCGGAACTCCGACCACGCGATCAGCGCCACCGCGCCACCGCCGACGCCGTTGAACAGCGCCACCATCTGCGGGATCGCGGTCATCTGCACCCGCTGCGCCGACGGCACCCCGAGCACGGTGCCGACCACCAGGCCCACGATGATCAGCACCCAGTTGTGCTGCACCAGCAGCAGCGTGGCACCGACGGCGATCGCCATGCCGACCGCGGCGATCTTGTTGCCGCGCACCGCCGTCTTCGGTCCGGTCAGACCCATCAGGCCGTAGATGAACAGGCCGAACGCGAGGATGTAGAGGCCGTAGACGAGCGCGTCCATCAGGAGTCGGTGTCCTTCCGCTGCTTGAACATGCCCAGCATCCGGTCGGTCACCAGGAAGCCGCCGACCACGTTGATCATGCCGAACGCGATGGCGACGACCAGGATGATCTGGTCCCCGATCGACGGGTTCTCCAGGCCGCCGAGCACGATCAACCCGCCCAGCAGGACGATCCCGTGGATGGCGTTGGTGCCCGACATCAGCGGCGTGTGCAGCGTGTTGGGCACCTTCGAGATGACCGCGAAACCGACGAACCCGGCCAGCGCCAGGATCGCCAGGTTCGCGAGCAGCCCGTTCGACCCTGCCTCCGCCGCCTCCGCGGCCAGTGCCGCGCCGTTCATGAGCTCTCCTCCCGGGTGACGCAGGACTGCGCGAGCACCTCGTCGTCGAAGTCGGGGGCCAGCGCCCCGTCGGAGTCGAGCATCAGCTCCAGCAGCGCCGAGACGTTGCGCGAGTACAGCTCCGACGCGTGCTCGGGCATGGTGGCCGGCAGGTTCAGCGGCGACGCGATCGTGACGTCGTGGCGGACGATCACCTCGCCGGGTTCGGTGAGCTCGCAGTTGCCGCCGCTCTCCCCGGCGAGGTCGACGACGACGCTGCCCGGGCGCATCCCCTCCACCGCTCTCGCCGTGACCAGCGTGGGCGCCCTGCGCCCGGGGACGTTGGCCGTGGTGATCACGATGTCGAACCCCGTGATCGCCTCCTCCAACCGCTTCTGCTGTTCGGCGCGCTCGGACTCGGTGAGCTCGCGGGCGTATCCGCCCTCGCCGACCGCCTCGATGCCGAGGTCGAGCCACTGTGCGCCCAGCGAGCGCACCTGGTCGGCCACCTCGGGTCGCACGTCGTACCCGGTGGTGCGGGCCCCGAGCCGCTTGGCGGTGGCCAGCGCCTGCAGGCCCGCGACGCCGACGCCCAGGATCAGCGCCTGGGCCGGCTTCACGGTGCCGGCCGCCGTGGTGAGCATCGGGAAGAAGCGGGTGGAGCGCTCGGCCGCCAGCAGCACCGCCTTGTAGCCGGCCACGTTGCCCTGCGACGACAGCGCGTCCATCGACTGCGCGCGCGAGATCCGCGGGATCGCCTCCATCGCGAACGCCTGCACACCCGCTGAGCGCAGCTCGGCGACGGTCTCGGGCGAGGTGCGCGGGGCGAGGAACCCGATGAGCGTGCTGCCCGACCGGAGCTTCCCGATCTCCTCGGCCGTCGGCGGCGCCACCTTCGCGACGACGTCGGCCGACCACGGGTCGCCGATCGTGGCCCCGGCCGCCGTGTAGAGCTCGTCCGGGATCAGGGCACCGAGCCCGGCCCCGGACTCCACCACGACCTTCACCCCGCGCGTGGAGAGCTTCTCGACGACCTTGGGGACCAGCGCGACCCGGCGCTCCCCCGCCCCGGACTCGCGGGGCACACCCACGGTGGTGCCCCCGGTTGCTGAAGTCATGGCAGGAACCTAGTCCAGCCCCCCGACACCCGGACCCACCGTGTGATCAGTGTCGGGTAACGACCCCGGGCTCAACCGATTCAGCGTGCCGGGAGCGTGAGGATCCGCGGCCCGTCCTCGGTGACGGCCACGCTGTGCTCCCAGTGCACCGCCCGGCTCCCGTCGGCGGTGACGACCGTCCAGCCGTCGGCCAGCTCCAGCGTCTCCGGGTCGCCCCCGGTCAGCATCGGCTCCACCGCGAGCGCCATGCCCGGCCGCAGCCGCGGGCCCTGGCCGGGCGCGCCGTGGTTGGGCAGGAACGGGTCCATGTGCATCTCGGTGCCGATGCCGTGCCCGCCGTACTCCGCGACGATCCCGTACTCGACGCCGTCGCGGGTCCCCGCCGCTTCACAGGCCGACTGCACGGCGTGCGACACGTCGGAGAGCCGGCCTCCGGGCAGCACCGCGGCGATCCCGGCGTGCAGGGCCGCCTCGCAGGCCGCGGACAGCTTGCGGTCGGCCTCGCTCACGGCCCCGATCGGGATCGTGACGGCCGCGTCGCCGTGCCAGCCCTCCAGGATCGCCCCGCAGTCCACGGACACGAGGTCCCCGTCCCGCAGCACCACCGACGGCGCGGGTATGCCGTGCACGATCTGCTCGTTGACCGACGAGCAGATCGACGCCGGGAAGCCGTGGTAGCCGAGGAACGAGGGGACGGCGCCGGCGTCGCGGATGGTCTGCTCCGCGAGGGCGTCGAGCTCGCCGGTGCTCACGCCCGGTTTCGCCAGCTCGGTTACCGCCGCCAGCGTCGCCGCGACCAGCGCACCGGCGGCGCGCATCGCCTCCAGCTCGCCGGGCGTCTTCAGCTCGATGTCGCGGCCCCGCAGCCGGGCGACCAGCCCGCGGACCCCGCTCCTCACCCGTGTCACGTCGGATCCCTGCTCAGCGACCCAGGGCGTCGAACACCCGGGCCGTGATCTCCTCGACCGACCCCACGGCGTCTACGCTGACGATGCGGTCGGCGTAGAACTCGAGTAGCGGGGCCGTGTCGTCGCGGTAGACCTGCTGGCGGCGACGGATCACGTCCTCGGTGTCGTCGCTGCGCCCGCGCCCGAGCAGCCGCTGCACGACCACCTCGTCGGCGACCGCGAACTCGACGACCGCGTCCAGCTCGCGGCCCTGGTCGGTGAGGATGCCCGTGAGGGCCTCCGCCTGCGGGGCGGTGCGGGGGAAGCCGTCGAGGATGAAGCCCTTGACGGCGTCGGGCTCGGCGAGACGCTCACGCACCATCCCCACCGTCACCTCGTCGGGGACCAACTCACCTGCGTCCATGTACTTCTTGGCCTCGACGCCCAGCGGCGTCTCCTGGCCGAGATTGGCCCGGAACAGGTCGCCGGTGGAGATGTGCGGGACGTCGAGGCGCTCGGCCATCCGCTCCGCCTGTGTGCCCTTGCCCGCGCCCGGCGGTCCGACCAGAACGAGTCGCACGCGACCCCGCCTTCCCAGATCTGTTGTGACACGACAACGCTGCCCCGCAGTGGACGCTAGCGCAGGAACCCTTCGTAGTTGCGCTGCATGAGCTGGCTCTCGATCTGCTTGACCGTGTCCAGCCCGACGCCGACCATGATCAGCACCGCGGTGCCGCCGAACGGGAAGTTCTGGTTCTGCCCCGAGCCGGTGATGCCGAGGAAGAAGTTGGGCAGCACGGCGATGATGCCGAGGTACAGCGATCCCGGCAGCGTGATGCGGGAGAGCACGTAGTTCAGGTACTCCGCCGTGGGCCGTCCGGGCCGGATGCCGGGGATGAACCCGCCGAACTTCTTCATCTCGTCGGCCCGCTCGTCGGGATTGAACGTGATGCCGACGTAGAAGTACGTGAAGAAGATGATCAACGCCATGTACAGCAGGATGTGCACCGGGTTGGACTGGTCGACCAGGTAGGTCTGCACGAACTGCTGGAACCAGCCCGATTCCGTGCCGGCGAGCCGGGAGATCAGGTCGGGCAGGTACAGCAGCGACGACCCGAAGATGACCGGGATGACGCCCGCCTGGTTGACCTTCAACGGCAGGTAGGTCGACGTGCCGCCGTACATGCGACGGCCGACCATCCGCTTGGCGTACTGCACCGGGATGCGGCGCTGCCCCTGCTCCACGAACACGACGCTCGCGATGATGGCGAGCCCGAAGAAGCAGACGCCCGCGAAGATCAGCGGCCCGCCCTCGGGGTTGTTCAGGATGTTGGCGCCCTCGGCCGGGATCCGGGCCGCGATCGAGGCGAAGATCAGCAGGGACATGCCGTTGCCGACGCCGCGCTCGGTGACCTGCTCGCCCAGCCACATGATCATGGCCGTGCCCGCCGTCATGACGACGACGATGAGGGAGAGGTCGAAGATGTTGCTGCCGGGGATGACGTCCTGCGGGCAGCCCGGGAACAGCTGGCCGCGGTCGGCCAGCGCCACGATTCCGGTGGCCTGCAGGACCGCGAGCGCGATCGTGAGGTAGCGGGTGTACTGGGTCAGCTTGGCCTGACCCGACTGCCCCTCCTTCTTCAGCTGCTCGAACCGCGGGATGACCACGGTGAGCAGCTGCACGATGATGCTCGACGTGATGTAGGGCATGATGCCCAGCGCGAAGATCGACAGCTGCAGGAGCGCGCCACCGGAGAACAGGTTGATCAGCGAGTAGACGCTGGAGTTGGCCCCGCCCGCCGCCTGGTCGATGCACTGCTGGATGGCCGGGTAGGACACCCCCGGCGACGGGATGGTGGCACCGAGGCGGTAGACCGCGACGATCCCGAGCGTGAAGAGGATCTTCTTCCGGAGATCCGGCGTGGTGAGTGCCGACCGGAAAGCGCTGAGCACTGGTGTGACCCTCCTGTACTGGTGGCCCTCCCGCATCGGGCCCCGCCGATCCGGCGGCGCAGGCGAGCGGGACGACTCTAACAGCGGCGTGGACGCCCACACGGCACGGACCGGTGCTCTACCACCGGTCCGCACCGAGCGGACGCCCTACAGCTCGGTGACGGTCCCGCCCGCGGCCGTGATCTTGTCACGGGCGCTGCCGGAGAAGGCGTGCGCGCTCACGGTGAGCGTGACGCCGTCGAGGTCGCCGTTGCCCAGCACCTTGACCGGCTGGTTGCGCCGGACGGCGCCGATCGCGACGAGCTCGTCGGGGCCGACGACGCCCCCCTTCGGGAACAGGGTCGCGAGGTCGCCGACGTTCACGACCTGGAACTCCACGCGGAAGCGGTTCTTGAACCCCTTCAGCTTGGGCAGCCGCATGTGCAGCGGCATCTGCCCGCCCTCGAAGCCGTCGGGCACACCCTTGCGGGCACGCGTGCCCTTGGTGCCGCGGCCGGCGGTCTTGCCCCGCTTGCCACCCTCACCGCGACCGACCCGGGTCTTGGCCGTCTTGGCCCCCGGCGCCGGGCGCAGGTGGTGGATCTTGATCGTGGACTCGCTCATGCTCTACTTCACCTCCTCGACGGTCACGAGGTGACGGACGGTGTGGACCATCCCGCGGATCTGCGGGGTGTCGTCCCGTTCCACCGTCTGACGGATCTTGCGCAGACCCAGCGACAGCATCGTGGCGCGCTGGTTGGCCTTGGCGCCGATGACGCTCTTGCGCTGGGTGATGATCAGCTTCGACATCAGGCCCTCGCCGCCTGCGCGGCTTCCGCACGCGCGCGCATCATCTGGGCCGGGGCGACGTCCTCGAGCGGCATGCCACGGCGGGCCGCCACCTCCTCGGGGCGCTGGATCATCTTCAACGCGGCGATCGTGGCGTGCACGACGTTGATCGCGTTGTCGGAGCCCAGGCTCTTGGAGAGGATGTCGTGGATCCCGGCGCACTCCAGCACGGCGCGCACCGGGCCACCGGCGATGACACCGGTACCGGGGCTGGCCGGACGCAGCAGCACGACGCCGGCCGCCGCCTCGCCCTGCACGCGGTGCACGATCGTGCCGCCGATGCGGGGAACGCGGAAGAAGTTCTTCTTCGCCTCCTCGACACCCTTGGCGATCGCCGCGGGCACCTCCTTGGCCTTGCCGTAGCCGACGCCCACCAGGCCGTCGCCGTCGCCGACGATCATCAGCGCGGTGAAGCTGAAGCGCCGGCCGCCCTTGACGACCTTCGCCACGCGGTTGATCGTGACCAGCCGCTCGATGTAAGGGGTCTTGTCCTGGGCACCGCCCCGGCCGCCCCCGTCACGGCGGTCACGGCCGCCGCCGGAGTTGTTGCGCTCGCCACCGGGCCCGCTGTTGGGCCCACCGGACCCACCGGGTCCTCCGCCGTCGCGCCGTGCACGTCCCGGCATCAGTGGTTTCCTTCCGTTGTCTTCACCATCAGAACTCCAAGCCGCCCTCGCGCGCGGCGTCGGCCAGCGCGGCGATCCGGCCGTGGTAGCCGAAGCCGCCGTGGTCGAACACCACCGAGGTGACGCCGGCGTCGCGGGCCCGGGCGGCCACCAGCTCGCCGACCTTGGCCGCGCGGGCCTTCTTGTCACCGTCGAGCCCGCGGACGTCGGCCTCCATCGTGGACGCCGAGGCCAGCGTGCGGCCCGCGAGGTCGTCGATGAGCTGCACGAGGATGTGGCGCGAGCTGCGCTTCACCGCGAGCCGGGGTCGCTCGGGGCTGCCGGCGACCTTCTTGCGCAGCCGGGCGTGCCGGCGCGCACGGGAGGTGCGGCGCTTGGCCGACACCTGGGAGGCGGTCCGCTTCCTGGCAGCCGAAGAAATATGCACTGTGCTGATCTCGGCCATTACTTACCCGTCTTCCCGACCTTGCGGCGGATGACCTCGCCGGCGTAGCGCACGCCCTTGCCCTTGTACGGGTCGGGCCTGCGCAGCTTGCGGATGTTGGCGGCGGTCTCGCCGACCAGCTGCTTGTCGATGCCGGAGACCGAGAACCTGGTGGGGCTCTCGACGGCGAACGTGACGCCCTCGGGCGCGGTGACCACCACAGGGTGGCTGTACCCGAGCGCGAACTCCAGCGAGTTGTCCTTGAGCGCGACCCGGTAGCCGACGCCGTGGATCTCCAGCTTCTTCTCGTAGCCGGTGGTGACGCCGACGAAGAGGTTGTTGACCAGGGTGCGGGAGAGGCCGTGGTAGGCCTTGCTCTTGCGCTCCTCGTCGGGCCGCTTCACGACCACGGCACCGGTGTCGTCGCGCTCGACCGTGATCGGCTCGATGACGGTGTGCGACAGGATGCCCTTGGGCCCCTTGACGGTCACCGTGCGGCCGTCGATGTTCACGTCCACCCCGGACGGCACGGTGATGGGCAGCTTCCCGATACGGGACATGGTGTTACCCCCTCACCAGACGTAGGCGAGGACTTCCCCGCCCACGCCGTTCTTGTGTGCTTGCCGCTCGGTCTGCAGACCGGCGGACGTCGAGATGATGGCGACACCGAGGCCGCCGAGGACGCGGGGCAGGTTCGTCGACTTCGCGTAGACCCGCAGGCCGGGCTTGGAGACCCGGCGCAGACCCGCGATGCTCCGCTCCCGGTTGCGCCCGTACTTCAGCTCGATGACCAGGGACTTGCCGACCTCGGCGTCCTCCACCGCGTGCGACGCGATGTAACCCTCCTTCTGGAGGATCTCGGCGATGGCAACCTTGAGCTTCGAGTGCGGCATGACCACGCGGTCGTGGTAGGCCGAGTTGGCGTTGCGCAGACGTGTGAGCATGTCTGCGATCGGATCGGTCATCGTCATGTGTGTGCCACTGCTTTCCCACCGTGGTTCCCGCCCGCATCGAGGTGATCCGGGCCGGGCCTGCGGCGATCAGGTACTACCAGGAGGACTTGCTGACGCCGGGCAGCTCGCCGGCGTGGGCCATGTCGCGGACGCAGATCCGGCACAGGCCGAACTTGCGCAGCACGGCACGGGGCCGCCCGCACTTCTGGCACCGGGTGTAGCCGCGGACCTTGAACTTCGGAACGGCTGCGGCCTTGATGCGGAGCGCCTTCTTGGCCATCTCTCACGCCTCCCTGACATGCGGTACGGGAAGCCGAGCCTGCGAGTTACACATGCTCACGCCTCCTTGAACGGGAAACCGAGCTTGCGCAGCAGCGCCCGGCCTTCCTCGTCGGTCGTGGCCGTGGTGACGACCGTGATGTCCATGCCGCGCGGCCGGTCGATCGAGTCGGGGTCGATCTCGTGGAACATCGACTGCTCGTTCAGGCCGAACGTGTAGTTGCCCCGGCCGTCGAACTGGTTCGGCGAGAGGCCACGGAAGTCGCGGATACGCGGCAGCGCGATGGCGAGCAGCCGGTCCAGGAACTCCCACATCCGGTCGTTGCGGAGGGTGACCTTCGCGCCGATCGGCATGCCCTCGCGCAGCTTGAACTGCGCGATGGACTTGGTCGCCCGACGGACCTGCGGCTTCTGACCGGTGATGGTCGTGAGGTCGCGCACGGCGCCGTCGATGAGCTTCGCGTCCCGGGCGGCGTCGCCGACACCCATGTTGACGACGACCTTCACCACGCCCGGGATCTGCATGACGTTCGCGTAGGAGAACTGCTCGCGCAGCTGGCCCGCGATCTCGTCGCGGTAGCGCTGCTTGAGGCGCGGCACGACCTTCTCGGTGGTCATCGTCCCAGAAGTAGTCATCACAGCTCCTTCCCGTTGCGCCGGGCGATCCGCACGCTCGACCGCTTGCCGTCCTCGTCGCGGGAGACCTGGCGGCCCACCCGGGTCGGCTTGCCGTCGGAGTCGACGACCATCACGTTGGAGATGTGGATCGCGGCCTCCTGGGTGACGATGCCGCCGGACTGCGCGCCGCGCTGGTTCTGGCTGATCCGGGTGTGCTTCTTGATCCGGTTCACGCCCTCGACGAGCACGCGCGCCCGCTCCGGGTAGGCCTGGATGACCTTGCCCTTCGCGCCCTTGTCCTTGCCGGCGATCACCACGACGGTGTCGCCCTTCTTGATCTTCATGAGCTACAGCACCTCCGGCGCGAGGGAGATGATCTTCATGAACCGCTTGTCGCGGAGTTCGCGACCGACCGGTCCGAAGATGCGGGTCCCCCGCGGCTCACCGTCGGGCTTGATCAGCACGGCGGCGTTCTCGTCGAAACGGATGTAGGAACCATCCGGGCGGCGCCGCTCCTTCACGGTGCGCACGATGACGGCCTTCACGACGTCACCACGCTTCACACCGGCTCCGGGCATGGCGTCCTTGACGGTGGCGACGATGGTGTCGCCGATGCCCGCGTAGCGCCGGGCCGATCCGCCCAGCACCCGGATGCACAGGATCTCCTTGGCACCGGTGTTGTCGGCGACGCGCAGTCGCGACTCCTGCTGGATCACTTCGCCTTCTCCAGGATCTCCACCAGGCGCCAGCGCTTGGTGGCCGACAGCGGGCGGGTCTCCATCAGCCGGACGCGGTCGCCGACGCCGGCCGTGTTGGCCTCGTCGTGCGCCTTGACCTTGCTCGTCCGGCGGATGACCTTGCCGTACATGCGGTGCTTCACGCGGTCCTCGAGCGAGACCACGATCGTCTTGTCCATCTTGTCCGAGACGACAAGACCCTCGCGGATCTTGCGCTCGTTGCGCGCCACCTCGGTGGGCGGCGTCTTCGCTGCATCACTCATGCCGCACCCTCACTGTCGTCGGGGGCGGCAGAGAGGCCCAGCTCGCGCTCACGCATGATCGTGTAGATCCGCGCGATGTCGTGCCGGACGGTACGCAGCCGCCTGTTGTTGTCCAGCTGCCCGGTGGCCATCTGGAAGCGGAGGTTGAACAGCTCCTCCTTGGCCTCGCGCACGCGCAGGGTGAGCTCCTCGTCGGTGAGCTCACGCAGCTCGGCGGCGGTCGTCGTCGACGCGGCCATCAGATGTCACCACCCTCACGGGTCACGATCCGGCACTTCATGGGCAGCTTGTGGATCGCGCGGCGCAGTGCCTCGCGAGCCGTCTGCTCGTTGGGGTAGCTCATCTCGAACAGCACCCGGCCCGGCTTGACGTTCGACACCCACTTCTCCGGCGAGCCCTTGCCCGAACCCATGCGGGTCTCGGCGGGCTTCTTGGTGAGCGGGCGGTCCGGGAAGATGTTGATCCAGACCTTGCCGCCACGCTTGATGTGCCGGTTGATGGCGATACGTGCGGACTCGATCTGCCGGTTGGTGACGTAGGCGGGCTCCATGGCCTGGATCCCGTAGTCACCGAAGGTGACGCGAGTGCCGCCCGAGGCCGCACCGGTGCGGTGCGGACGGTGCTGCTTGCGGTGCTTGACCCGGCGGGGGATCAGCATGGTCTACGCCTCCCCACCGGTCGCGTTGTCCGTGGACGGCGCCGGCGCGTCGACCGTCGCGGTGGCCGTGCCACCGCCGGCCGACTGCTGCTCCGCGGCGCGACCGGCCTCGGTACCCGAGCCCGTGGTGCCCGAGGCACCCGAACGACGGCGGGCCGGACGCTCGCGACGCGGACCGCGGTCGCCACCGGGAGCCGCGGCGGCAGCCGGGGCACCCTCGCGACGGCCACCGACGACGTCACCCTTGTAGATCCACACCTTCACGCCGATGCGCCCGAAGGTGGTGCGGGCCTCGAACAGGCCGTAGTCGATGTCGGCACGCAACGTGTGCAGCGGGACGCGACCCTCGCGGTAGAACTCCGAGCGCGACATCTCCGCGCCGCCGAGGCGACCCGAGCACTGCACCCGGATCCCCTTGACCTGCGGGGAGCGCATGGCCGACTGGATGGCCTTGCGCATCGCGCGGCGGAACGCCACGCGGTTGGACAGCTGCTCGGCCACGCCCTGCGCGACGAGCTGCGCGTCGGACTCGGAGTTCTTGACCTCGAGGATGTTGAGCTGGACCTGCTTCTTGGTCAGCTTCTCGAGGTTGCCCCGGATGCGGTCGGCCTCGGCGCCACGGCGACCGATGACGATGCCCGGACGCGCGGTGAAGATGTCGACGCGGACCCGGTCCCGGGTGCGCTCGATCTCGACCTTGGAGATGCCGGCCCGCTCCATGCCCTTGGACAGCATGCGGCGGATCTCGACGTCCTCCTTCACGTACTCGGAGTACTGCTTGTCGGCGTACCAGCGCGACTTCCAGTCGGTGGTGATACCGAGCCGGAAACCGTGCGGGTTGATCTTCTGACCCATTAGCGGGTCCTCCCCTTCGCGCTCGCGTCGCGCCCACGCACTCGCGCTGCTCCGCGCCCGCCCCTGGCGGGCTGCGACTCGACCTCGACGGTGATGTGGCTCGTGCGCTTGCGGATCCGGTAGGCGCGGCCCTGGGCCCGCGGCCGGATGCGCTTGAGCGTCGGGCCCTCGTCGGCCGTGGCCAGCGCCACCACGAGGGTGTCGCGGTCCAGGTCGAGGTTGTTCTCGGCATTGGCCGCCGCACTCGCGACGACCTTGTACAGGGGTTCGCAGGCGGCCTGCGGCGAGAACCGCAGGATGTCGAGCGCCTCCTGTACCGGCCGACCCTTGATCAGCGCGACGACGCGCCGCACCTTGGTCGGTGACATGTGAACGAACCGCGCCACCGCGCGCGCCCGGACGGGCGCGTCGGCAGAGCTCTCGGCAACTTCAGCCATGATCTCTCCTCCTCTCCCGGTCCGCTCAGCGCCTGCGCGACTTGCGGTCGTCCTTGATGTGGCCCCGGAAGGTGCGCGTGGGCGCGAACTCCCCCAGCTTGTGGCCGACCATCGAGTCCGACACGAAGACCGGCACGTGCTTGCGGCCGTCGTGCACCGCGATCGTGTGGCCGATCATGTCGGGGATGATCGTGGACCGGCGGGACCATGTCTTGATCACGGTCTTCTTGTCGGCCGCGTTGAGAGCGTCCACCTTCTTGAGCAGGTGGTCGTCCACGAACGGGCCCTTCTTCAGGCTGCGCGGCATCTTCTAACCTCCCTGCTCAGCGCTTCTTGCCGGTACGCCGGCGGCGGACGATCAACTTGTCGGACGGCTTGGTGCGGCGGGTGCGGCCCTCGGGCTTGCCCGCGGGGTTGACCGGGTGGCGACCACCGGAGGTCTTGCCCTCACCACCACCGTGCGGGTGGTCGACCGGGTTCATGGCGACACCGCGGACGGTCGGGCGCTTGCCCTTCCACCGCATGCGGCCCGCCTTGCCCCAGTTGATGTTGGAGTGCTCGGCGTTGCCGACCTCGCCGATCGTGGCGCGGCAGCGGACGTCGACGTTGCGGATCTCGCCCGAGGGCAGCCGCAGCTGCGCGTAGGGACCGTCCTTGGCGACCAGCTGCACCTTCGCCCCGGCCGAGCGGGCCATCTTCGCGCCGCCACCGGGCCGCAGCTCGATCGCGTGGATCACGGTGCCGGTCGGGATGTTGCGCAGCGGGAGGTTGTTGCCGACCTTGATGTCGGCCCGCGGGCCGGCCTCGACCTTGTCGCCCTGCTTGAGCTTCTCCGGCGCGATGATGTAGCGCTTCTCGCCGTCGAGGTAGTGCAGCAGCGCGATCCGCGAGGTGCGGTTCGGGTCGTACTCGATGTGCGCGACCGTGGCCGGCACCCCGTCCTTGTCGTTGCGCCGGAAGTCGATCAGCCGGTACGCACGCTTGTGACCACCGCCCTGGTGCCGGGTGGTGACGCGCCCGTGCACGTTGCGACCGCCCTTGGAGTGCAGCGGGCGGATCAGCGACTTCTCCGGGGTGGAGCGCGTGATCTCGGCGAAGTCCGAGACGCTGGAGCCGCGGCGACCGGGTGTCGTCGGCTTGTACTTGCGGATACCCATGGCTCTACGCCCCTGCCCTTCCACCGAACACGTCGATGGTGCGGCTCTCCTCGGAGAGCGTCACGATCGCGCGCTTGGTGTCCCGGCGCTTGCCGTAGCCGGTGCGGGAGCGCTTGCGCTTCCCGCTGCGGTTCAGGGTGTTCACGGAGAGCACCTTGACGCCGAACACCTTCTCGACGGCGATCTTGATCTCGGTCTTGTTCGCGTCCGGTCGCACGAGGAAGGTGTACTGGCGCTCCTCGAGCAGGCCGTAGCTCTTCTCGGACACCACCGGCGCGAGCAGGATGTCGCGCGGATCGGGAATCACTTGTCCTCCTCCTTCGCTGCATCACGCTGCGACGGCGGCAGCTGGAAGCCGGCCTCTTCGGCCGCCTCGGCGGTGGCGAACCAGACCTCGGCCACGGTGCGGGCGTAGAAGGAGCTGCCCGGCACGTGGTAGAGCATCGAGTCGGCGTTGCCCTTGACGGGGAACCCCTCGGGCTGCGAGCCGTCGGCGAGCGGAGCGTGGCTCTGCGGGCCGTGGGGGCCCTCGCCCGCGGGCTCGTCCTCGACCTTCGGCGCGGGCGCCTTCGTGAGCAGGCCCTGCGGCTCGGCCGCGGCCGACCTGCGCGTCGGCACCGCGATGGGGCCGGCCAGGAACGTCTCGAGCGCCTCGGAGGTGAACAGCACGACGTCGTTGACGAGCACGTCGTAGGTGTTGAGCTGGTCCGGGGCGATCAGGTGGACCGTCGGCAGGTTGCGCAGGCTGAGCTGGCTCGAGACGTCCTCGCGGCCGATGACCGCGAGCACCCGCGCGCCGGCGTCGCCGACCACGGACTCGAGGATCCGCCGCGCCGCCTTGGTGGACGGGGCCTCACCCGAGACCACCGAGGAGACGACGTGCACCCGGCCCGCGCGGGCGCGGTCGGAGAGCGCGCCGCGCAGGGCGGCAGCCTTCATCTTCTTGGGGGTCTTCTGGGTGTAGTCGCGCGGCGTCGGGCCGTGCGAGATGCCACCGCCGGCGAACTGCGGCGACCGGGTGGAGCCCTGGCGGGCGCGGCCGGTGCCCTTCTGGCGGTAGGGCTTCTTGCCACCACCACGGACCTCGCCGCGGGTCTTCGTGTCGTGCGTGCCCTGGCGGGCGGCCGCGAGCTGGCCGGTCACCACCTGGTGCATCAACGGCACGTTGGCCGTGACGTCGAAGACGTGGGCGGGAAGCTCCACCGACCCGTCGGTCTTGCCGTCGGGCGTGCGGACGTCGACGTTGCTCATGCCTTCTCACCTCGCTTCACGGCCGACTTGACCAGCAGCAGCCCACCGCGGGGGCCGGGGACCGCGCCCTTGATCAGCAGCAGGCCGCGCTCGGCGTCGACGCGGTAGACCGTGAGGTTCTGCGTGGTCACCCGCGCGACCCCCATCCGGCCGGCCATCTTGATGCCCTTGAACACCCGCCCGGGGGTGGCGCAGCCGCCGATGGAACCCGGTGAGCGGTGCTTGCGCTGCACACCGTGGCTGGCGCCGAGGCCGTGGAAGCCGTGGCGCTTCATGACGCCCGCGGTGCCCTTGCCCTTGCTGGTGCCGACCACGTCGACCACGGCGCCGGCCTCGAAGGCCTCGGCGGTGATCTCCTGGCCCAGCGCGTACTCGGTCGCGTCGGTGGTGCGCAGCTCGACCAGGTGGCGGCGCGGCGTGGTGCCCGCCTTGCCGAAGTGGCCGGTGCGCGGCTTGTTCACCTTGCGCGGGTCGATGGCGCCGTAGGCCAGCTGCACGGCGACGTAGCCGTCCTTCTCCGCGGTCCGGATCTGCGTCACCACGTTCGGGCCCGCCTGGACCACGGTGACCGGGACCACCCGGTTGTTCTCGTCGAAGACCTGGGTCATCCCGAGCTTGGTGCCCAGGATCCCGGTGATCTGTCGTTCGCTCATGATGTCGACTCAGCCCTACTGAATGTTCACGTCGACGGACGCTGGGAGGTCGATGCGCATGAGCGCGTCGACGGTCTTGGGCGTCGGGTCGAGGATGTCGATCAGCCGCTTGTGGGTGCGCATCTCGAAGTGCTCGCGCGAGTCCTTGTACTTGTGCGGCGAACGGATGACGCAGTAGATGTTCTTCTCCGTCGGCAGCGGCACCGGCCCGACGACCCGAGCACCCGTGCGCGTGACCGTTTCCACGATCTTGCGCGCGGAGGCGTCGATGGCCTCGTGGTCGTAGGCCTTCAGCCTGATGCGGATCTTCTGTCCCGCCATGGTCGTCGGTCGTCCTCTTCTTCCTGCCGCGTGTGCGGGTGTCCGGGTCTGACCCGTACTTCGTCTCACGCAGTGCCCTGGGCGCACCTGGCGGTGCGGGCGCTACGTGCATCGATTGGTCCGGGCTCCGGTCCACGAGGTCGGGCGTGTCGCTCCCGATCCGCATACCGGTGCCCCGGTCACACCCGCGACCCCCGGGGGGATCGCTGTGCTGAGGTGGGTCCGCACCGGTGGGCACACGATCGCTCGTGCGCCACGCCCGATGCGCAACCCGTCAAGGATGCCACACGGGCGTGCGGCATCCCTGACCGGGGTGGTGCGGAACTACTTGGTGATCTTGGTGACCTGGCCGGCGCCGACGGTGCGGCCACCCTCGCGGATGGCGAACTGCAGGCCCTCCTCCATGGCGATCGGCTGGATCAGCTTCACGTCCATGAGGGTGTTGTCGCCGGGCATGACCATCTCGGTGCCGCTGGGCAGCGTCACCACGCCGGTGACGTCCGTGGTCCGGAAGTAGAACTGCGGACGGTAGTTGTTGAAGAACGGCGTGTGCCGGCCGCCCTCGTCCTTGGACAGGATGTAGACTTGGCCCTCGAACTCCGTGTGCGGGGTGGTGGTGCCCGGCTTGGTGATGACCATGCCGCGCTCGACCTGCTCGCGCTTGACCCCGCGGAGCAGCAGCGCCGCGTTGTCGCCGGCGCGACCCTCGTCCAGGAACTTCTTGAACATCTCGATGGACGTGGTGGTGGTCTTGAAGGACTTCTCCTTGATGCCGACCACCTCCACCTCCTCGTTCACCTTGACGACGCCGCGCTCGATGCGGCCGGTGACGACCGTGCCACGTCCGGAGATCGTGAAGACGTCCTCGACGGGCATGAGGAACGGGCGGTCGACGTCGCGCTCGGGCTCCGGGATCGACTCGTCGACGGCGTCCATCAGCTCGAGCAGCTTGTCGGCCCACTCGGCGTCGCCCTCGAGCGCCTTGAGCGCCGAGACGCGCACGATCGGCAGGTCGTCGCCCGGGTACTCCTGCGACGACAGCAGCTCGCGGACCTCGAGCTCGACGAGCTCCAGGATCTCCTCGTCGTCGACCATGTCGGCCTTGTTGAGCGCCACGACGATGTAGGGCACGCCGACCTGGCGGGCGAGCAGCACGTGCTCGCGCGTCTGGGGCATCGGTCCGTCGGTGGCGGCGACCACCAGGATGGCGCCGTCCATCTGCGCCGCACCGGTGATCATGTTCTTGATGTAGTCGGCGTGCCCGGGGCAGTCGACGTGCGCGTAGTGGCGCTTCTCGGTCTGGTACTCGACATGCGCGATCGAGATCGTGATGCCGCGCTGGCGCTCCTCGGGAGCCTTGTCGATCTGGTCGAACGCCGACGCCGCGTTGAGCGTCGGGAACTTGTCGTGCAGGACCTTGGTGATTGCCGCCGTCAGCGTGGTCTTACCGTGGTCGATGTGACCGATGGTGCCGATGTTGACGTGCGGCTTGGTCCGCTCGAACTTCGCCTTCGCCACTGGGGATTCCTCCTGGACTGGGGTTCTTCATCCGCCGTGCTGACGGGGGGTCTGTGGGATCGTGCGACGCCGCGGGCCCGTGCGGGCCCGCGGCGGTGATGCGTGCTACTCGCCCGTGGCCTTGGCGATGATCTCCTTGGCCACGTTGGTCGGGACCTCCGCGTAGGAGTCGAAGACCATGGTGTAGTTCGCCCGGCCCTGGGTCCGCGACCGGAGGTCGCCGACGTAGCCGAACATCTCGGACAGCGGGACCAGCGCCTTGACGACGCGAGCACCCGCCCGCTCCTCCATGGCCTGGATCTGGCCGCGGCGGGAGTTCAGGTCGCCGATCACGTCGCCCATGTAGTCCTCGGGCGTGGTGACCTCGACGGCCATCATCGGCTCCAGGATCGCCGGGCTCGCCTGCCGCGCAGCTTCCTTGAGCGCCATCGATCCGGCCACCTTGAAGGCCATCTCGGAGGAGTCGACCTCGTGGTAGGCCCCGTCCACCAGCGTCAGCTTGATGCCGACGAGGGGGTAGCCGGCGAGGATGCCGTACTGCATGGCGTCCTGCGCCCCGGCGTCGACCGACGGGATGTACTCCCGCGGGACGCGGCCGCCGGTGACCTTGTTGTCGAACTCGTACAGCGCGCCGTCGGCGGTGTCGAGCGGCTCCAGGGTGATGATCACCTTGGCGAACTGGCCGGAGCCACCGGTCTGCTTCTTGTGCGTGAAGCTGTACTTCTCGACGGTCTTGCGGATCGTCTCGCGGTACGCGACCTGGGGCTTGCCGATGTTGGCCTCGACCTTGTAGTCGCTCTTCATCCGGTTGACGAGCACCTCGAGGTGCAGTTCGCCCATCCCGGCGAGGATCGTCTGGCCGGACTCCTCGTCCTGGCTCACCTGGAAGGTCGGGTCCTCCTCGGCGAGGCGCTGGATCGCGACGCCCAGCTTCTCCTGGTCCGCCTTGGTCTTCGGCTCGACCGCGACCTGGATGACCGGGTCCGGGAAGGTCATCGACTCGAGGATGATCGGCGCCTGCGGGTCGCAGAGCGTCTCGCCCGTGGTGGTGTCCTTGAGCCCGATGACGGCGTAGATGTGGCCGCACATGGCCTCGTCGACCGGGTTCTCCTTGTTGGCGTGCATCTGGAAGATCTTCCCGATGCGCTCCTTGCGGTCCTTGGTCGAGTTGATGACCTGGGAGCCCGCGGCGACCCGACCCGAGTAGACCCGGATGTAGGTCAGCTTGCCGAAGAACGGGTGTGCGGCGATCTTGAACGCGAGCGCCGAGAACGGCTCCTCGGTGGTGGGCCTGCGGAAGGCCGGCGTCTCGCCGTCCTGCAGCGTGCCCTCGACCGGCGGGAGGTCGAACGGGGCGGGAAGGTAGTCGATGACCGCGTCGAGCATCGGCTGGACGCCCTTGTTCTTGAACGCCGAGCCGCACAGCACCGGGTACGCCGCACGATCGTTGACGATCTTGCGGATCCCGTGCTTGATCTGGTCGACGGTGAACTCCTCGCCGCCGAGGTAGGCCTCCATCAGCTCGTCGTCGGTCTCGGCGACGGCCTCGATGAGCGCCAGCCGGTACTCGGCTGCCGTCTCGGCCAGGTCGGCCGGGATCTCCTCGACGGCGTAGTCCTCGCCCTTGGCCACCTCGCCGCGCCACGTGAGCGCGCGCATCTGCACCAGGTCGATGACGCCGATGAAGTCGTTCTCCGAGCCGATCGGCAGCTGGATCGGGAGCGGCTTGGCTCCGAGACGCTCCTGGATCGTGCGCACGGTGAAGTAGAAGTCCGCGCCGAGCTTGTCCATCTTGTTGACGAAGCAGATGCGCGGGACGTCGTACTTGGTGGCCTGCCGCCAGACCTGCTCGGACTGCGGCTCGACCCCCTCCTTGCCGTCGAAGACCGCGACGGCGCCGTCGAGCACCCGCAGGTTGCGCTCCACCTCGACGGTGAAGTCGACGTGCCCGGGGGTGTCGATGATGTTGATCTGGTGGTCTTTCCAGAAGCAGGTGGTGGCGGCGGAGGTGATCGTGATGCCGCGCTTCTGCTCCTCCTCCATCCAGTCCATGGTGGCGGCGCCGTCGTGCACCTCACCGATCTTGTAGTTGATCCCGGTGTAGTACAGGATCCGCTCGGTGGTGGTGGTCTTGCCGGCGTCGATGTGCGCCATGATGCCGATGTTGCGGACCTTGGTCAGGTCCGTCAGCACGTCCCGTGCCACAGCTGTCTCGCTTCCCTCAAGAGGTCGGCGCGAACTGTCGCGCCGTAGTCATCACCATCGATAGTGGGCGAAGGCCTTGTTGGACTCCGCCATCTTGTGCATGTCCTCGCGCCGCTTCACCGCGGCACCCAGCCCGTTGCTCGCGTCGAGCAGCTCGTTCATCAGGCGCTCGACCATGGTCTTCTCGCGACGCTGCCCGGCGTAGGACACCAGCCAGCGCAGCCCCAGCGTGGTCTGCCGGACGGCACGGACCTCGACGGGAACCTGGTAGGTGGCGCCACCGACACGGCGGCTGCGCACCTCCAGGGCCGGCTTCACGTTGTCCAGCGCCCGCTTGAGCGTGACCACCGGGTCGGTGCCGGTCTTCTCGCGCGTGCCCTCGAGTGCGGCGTAGACGATGCGCTCGGCGAGCGAGCGCTTGCCGTCCTGCAGCACCTTGTTGACCAGCTGGGTGACCAGCGGGGCACCGTAGACCGGGTCGTTGACCAGCGGCCGCTTCGGCGCGGGGCCCTTGCGAGGCATCAGCTCTTCTCCTTCTTCGCGCCGTAGCGGCTGCGCGCCTGCTTGCGGTTCTTGACGCCCTGGGTGTCCAGCGAGCCACGGACGATCTTGTAGCGGACGCCGGGGAGGTCCTTCACTCGGCCGCCGCGGACCAGCACGATCGAGTGCTCCTGGAGGTTGTGACCCTCACCCGGGATGTAGGCCGTGATCTCCATGTTGCTGGTCAGCTTGACGCGGGCGACCTTGCGCAGCGCCGAGTTCGGCTTCTTGGGCGTGGTCGTGTACACGCGGGTGCACACCCCACGACGCTGCGGGCTGCCCTTGAGGGCGGCCGTCTTCGTCTTGGTGGCCTTGTCCTGACGGCCCTTACGGACCAGCTGCTGGATCGTGGGCATGAACCGTCTGCTTCTTCCCGTCGGTGGTGCTGGTGCTCTAACTGGGTGTGGTGCCGGGGAGGCCGGTAGCACCGGCCGCCCTCCCCCGAGGTCGGGCGTGTCGCACCCCTGGGTCATCGTGCCAATGAGATCGGGGAACCTCACCGTGGTGACCAGGGGCCTGCGCAAGAGGACGCGATCACGGCCGGAGCACGAGATCGACGGCCACGGGCGCGCAGATCGGCCCGACCGAGGTCGAGCGCAAGCACCAAGAGTACCCGCCCCGCGAAGAGGGGGTCAAAACGGGTCCTGGTCTGCGTCTGCCGGTCCGGCCAGGGTGCCGCACCCGACCGCGCGCCGCAAGAGGACTCGCCCGCTCGCCGCGCGATGCCCTCCGCTCGTCGCACCGTCTTCGCCGACGCGATCGGTGCGACGGCATGGCCCGATGACATGGCCCGATCGTGCATCCGGTGGCCCCGGCGAGCCGTTCCCCTCGCCCCGCGCCGCCGGTTACCGTCCGGTATGCGCCTGCCCCGTGCCGCCGTCCGCCTGACGACCCGCGGCGTCGTCGCCCCACTGCTCTCCCCCGGTCTCCCGCTCGCCCTGCGCAGGCGGCTGCTCGACGTGACCGGGTACGTCGTGCCCGGGCCCGCCGGCACCCGCCGCACCGCGACGACGCTGGGCGGGGTGCCGACCGAGCGCGTGACCGCCCGAGGCGCCGACGGCCCGCACCAGGTGCTCTACCTGCACGGTGGCGGATACCAGACCGGCTCCCCCGCGTCGCACCGCGCGCTCACCGCACACCTGAGCCGCGCCGCCGCAGCTCCCGTGCACGTGCCCGTCTACCGGCTGGCCCCCGAGCACCCCTTCCCCGCAGCCCTGGACGACGCGCTCGCAGCCTTCCACGCCCTGCGCGCATCCGGGCATGCCGCACAACGCATCGCCGTGCTCGGTGATTCCGCGGGCGGCGGCCTCGCGATGGCGCTGGTCCTGCGGCTGCGCGCGGCGGGGGCGGACCTGCCCGGCTCGGTCGGGCTCATCTCCCCGTGGCTCGATCTCGACCTGACCTCCCCGTGGCTCGCCGCCAACGCCGCGAGCGACGCGATGCTCGACCCGGGCTGGCTGGGCACGGCCGCGCAGCAGTACCGTGCCGGCTCCGACGCGCCCGAGCTGCGCTCCCTCGACGCCGACCTCGCCGGGTTCCCCCCGCTGCACGTCGTGGCCGGGGCCGACGAGGTGCTCGTCGGCGACGCGGACACCCTCGTCGAGCGGGCCCGGGCGGCGGGCGTGGACGTCGGCTACCTGCGGACCCCGGGCATGTGGCACGCCTTCCCGGTGTTCGCCGGCATGCTCGCCGAGGCCGACGACGCGGTCCGCGAGCTCGGGCGGGGGGTGCGGCGCGACTGCGCCGCGCGCAGGCCGCGGGTGGCCGTGGTCGGCGCCGGCTTCGGCGGCATCGGGCTGGGTGCGGTGATGCGCGGCTCCGGCGTCGCCGACGTGACGATCCTCGACAAGGCGTCGGGGGTCGGCGGGGTGTGGCGCGACAACACCTACCCCGGTGCCGCCTGCGACGTGCCGTCGCACCTGTACTCGTTCTCGTTCGCGCCGGGACGGGAGTGGAGCCGCCGGTTCGCCCCGCAGCCCGACATCCTGCGCTACCTGCAGCGCGTCGCCGACGAGCACGACCTCGCGCCGCGGCTGAACACCGAGGTGACCGAGGCCCGCTGGGACGACTCCCGTGCGGTCTGGCGTCTCGACCTGGCCGACGGCGGGTCGCTGGAGACCGACGTGCTGGTGCCGGCGTGCGGCCAGCTCTCGGTCCCGGCGACGCCGCGCATCCCGGGCCTCGACTCGTTCCCCGGTCCGGTGTTCCACTCCGCACGGTGGCGCCACGACGTGGACCTCGCCGGCAAGCGCGTGGCGGTGATCGGCACCGGCGCCAGCGCCATCCAGTTCGTGCCGGCGATCGTCGACCGCGTCTCGGCGATGACGGTGTTCCAGCGGTCGGCCCCCTACCTGATCCCCAAGCCGGACCGCCGCTACGGCACCCTCACCCGGGCCCTGCTGCGGGTCGTGCCGGCCTCGCGGTTGCCGGCCCGCGGGTTCTGGACGGCCTTCTTCGAGACCGGCGCGCTGGGCTTCACCCGCTTCCCGGCCATGGCCGCACCGTTCCGGTGGGCCCACGACACCATGCTGCGCCGGCAGGTCGCCGACCCCGTCCTGCGCGCCCGGCTGCAGCCCGACTACCCCGTCGGCTGCAAGCGCGTGGGCATCTCCTCGGACTGGTTCCCGGCGCTGGCCCGCCCGCACGTCGACGTCGTCACGGACGCGATCGAGGCGGTGACCCCGACGGGGGTCCGGACCGCCGACGGCACCGAGCACCCGGCCGACGTGATCATCCTCGGCACCGGTTTCGCCACCAGCGACTTCCTCACCCCGATGAAGGTCTTCGGTCCCGGCGGCGTGGAGCTCTCCGAGAGCTGGCGGGACGGCGCCCGCGCCCACCTGGGCATCACCGTGCCCGGCTTTCCGAACCTGTTCCTGCTCTACGGTCCCAACACCAACGTCGGCTCCGGCTCGATCGTGACCATGCTGGAGAGCCAGATCGCCTACGTGCGGCAGGCCATCGAGACCCTCGCCGCCGGGACCCGCACGCTCACGGTACGCCCCGAGGTCGAGGACGCGTTCGACACCGAGATCCAGCAGCGCCTGGACGGGACGGTGTGGACCGGCTGCCGGAGCTGGTACCGCACCGAGAACGGCCGGATCGTCAACAACTGGCCCGGTCTGATGCGCGAGTACCGCAGGCGCACCTCGACGTTCGACCCCGCCGAGTACGAGGTGACCTGACGCAGCGAGACCTCCGTGAATCGCACGAGCGGAACGCCGGTGCTGTCGTGGGCCGCCGGTAGAACAGCCATGGTGTTCCGCTCGTGGGCAGTCCCTGGCCCCGTGCGGATCCCAGCACGCCGGCCGGCCCGAGGTGGCCGACCTCGCCCCTGGGCCCCGAGACAGTCTGCCCCGGGTGGGCGACCGAGGGAGACCGACCACCCGTGGCGCGCGACGGAGCGCCTGGTCGATCCCGCGAGTTCTCCCGAACGCCCACGCGGCACGGCCGGTCCGATCTACCCTGCCTCCCGTGTCCTCACCCACCGATTTCCGGTCCGAGCTCGACGCCGCGGTCGGCGTGCTGCGCGTCGACCGGGACAACGTCCTGCAGCTGCGCGCCGGGATCCTCGCCGAGGCCGACCGGCTCGCCGAAGACCTCCGGGTCGCCCAGCGGGAGTGCCGGGTGGGGCTGTGCGGCGGGGACCCGGTCTCGCCCGAGGCCGCGGCGGCGTTCAACTCCCGCATCGACGGCTGGCTGCAGCACTGCGCCCGCTACATCGAGGCGCTGCGCGCCTCCGCACGCACGCTCGACGACTCCGCCCGCCGCTACGGCTACACCGAGACCGAGATCGCCGACTCGTTCCGGACCGTCGGATGAGGCGGGCGCTGCTCGCGGTGGCGCTGCTCGCGCCGACCCTGCTCGGGTCGGCCGGGTGCACCGCCCCGGCCGCCGAACCGGCCGCCCCGCCCGCACCGGCGGGCCCGCAGCTGGCCGCGCGGCCCTACGACATCCCGGTGGCCGACATCGACCCCTGCGCGCTGCTCACCAGGCCACAGCTGATCGAGCTGCAGGTCGGCAGGGCCCAGTTCAGCCCACCCGACGGCCGCGTGCTGCAGAGCTGCTTCTGGTCGCAGAGCATCGACGAGCCGATCGAGAACTACCTGATCGGGCCCTCGCAGGGCAGCCCGGCCGGGCTGCTCACCTTCCCCGACCGCAACGCGCGCGAGATCACGATCGCCGGGTTCCCCGCCGTGGAGGCCGAGACGCTCTACTCCTCGGACGGCGAGGCCTGCACCGTCCTGGTGGACGTCGCACCGGACGAGAACCTGGAGCTCATCTACAGCTACGACGGCACGGAGCTGCAGGTCACGCTCGAGGAATCGTGCACGAAGGCGCGCCGGGCCATGGAGCTGGCCATGCAGACCCTCATCGCCCGGGACGGGAGCTGAACGGATGTCCGAGATCAGCTATCACGTCTACCCCAGCGGTGGGGAGGCGCTGCGCACGATGTACGGCTGGATCAACGGCGCGCCCGGTAGCGCCGCCGTCGACGGGGCGCGGGTCGGGCTGGGCAACCTCGGGAACTCCTTCGCCGAGTCCGACGCGCACCTGCAGCAGCTGGCCCGCGACCTCGGAACGGTGTGGGAGAGCCGGGCCGCCGACGCCGTCGGCACCTCGCTGCACGAGACGGCTCGGTTCGCCGGTGCCGGCGGGACGGGCACCGGGATCGGCAGCGGCACCGTCGACACCTACGGCCGGTCGTTCGAGGCGCTGCGCCCGGCTGTGACGTGGCAGGACCCCGGATCCTGGGACTGGTGGGAGATGGGGATCGACGTGTACGACGCAGCGCTGGACCAGACCCCGATGGGCGGCCTGCTCGACGTGCAGTCGGACTACATGGCCACCGTCGAGGAGAACCGCACGCTGGAGGCTCAGGCGCGCCACGCGCTCGTCGCACACGAGTCGGTCGTGCGGGACGCGGTCTCCGCCTTCGGACGGCCCGGTGAGGGCACGGTCGCCGAGCCGGCCACCCTCGGGCCTGCCGGAGCCTCCGGCCTCGGCGGGGCACCCGGTCCGGGCGGAGGTACGGGCAGCTGGGGCTCCGGCGGCGCGACGGGACCGGGCGCGCCGGGCACCGCAGGCAGTGCCGTACCGGTGGGGGTCGGTCCGCCGGGCGCGGGAGGGGCGGGTCCGGCAGGCGTGGGCGGCGGCCCGGCCGGCCCCGGCAACACGGGAGTGCCCTGGTCCGCGCCCGTCCCGGCCCGGACCGCCACACCCGCAGCTCCTGCCGCGCTCGGCGTCCCGACCGGATCCGCCCGGGACGCGGCCGTACCCGGGCCGGGCCACGGATCGCCGGTCTGGGGTCCGTCGGGGACGGGTTCACCGGGGGCGGGTCCGCCCGGCACGGGGCCGATGGGTGCGGGGCCGATCGGTGCGGGGCCCGGCGGCGCGGGGCCCGGCGGCGCGGGTCGGCCCGGCTTCGGCCCACCCGGTACGACCGGCCACCCGATCACCACACGGCACGCTCCGGATGCGGGTGACCGGATCGCCTCCGGATCGGGAGGGCGACCCGGCTGGACCGGCTCGGGGTCGCCGGGTTCGAGCGGCTGGGGCGGATCCGGGGGTGGCGCCGACGGCCGGGCGGCCGGGCACGGCGGGCGTCCGGGCCCGCCGGTCACGACCGGCGGCACGTACGCCGCACCCGGTGCGGCGCCGCGGGGCGCCGGGCACGGACCCGGCTACCTGCCGATGATGGGCGGCGCCGCCGGCGGGTCCGGGCCCTCGGAGCACCGCCGCCGGTACTGGGTGCCCACCGACGAGCTGTTCGACGTGCCGCTGCCGCCGCACACCGAGCCAGTCATCGGCGGCGAGAGCGACCGATGATCCCCGACCGGGCGGCCGCGTGCGTGCTGACCCTCACCGAGTTCGAGGTCGCCTGGACCAGCGCCGGGCACGAGGAGACCCCGTGGCAGCTCGACCCACCTCGCGCCGCCATGACCCGGCACGACCGGGCTCGGCTGGTCGACGCGACGCTGGAGCAGCTCGCGTGCCGCGGGCTCGGCGACGGCCGCGGACCGGGCCGGTTGCTCACCGACCGGTTCCGGTGCCTGGCCGAGCCCGACGCCGTCCTCGACATGCGGGCCCGGACCGAGCTCGGCCTGGTCGCCGGCGTGGCCGCGGCGCGCGCAGGCCGCTGCGTACTGGCCACCCGCTCCGGAGGCGAGATCACGCTGTTCGACCGGCATCCGCACGACGCCATCGCCGCGCTGGTCGAACTGCTCGGACCGATGCCACCCGGTCGCGGCGACGCGGTGACCGTGCCGGTAGCGGCGGTCAGGGCCACGGCGCACCACAGCGGCGACCCGGCACGGCTGGTCGCCGCCCTGATCCGGCACGGGGTTCCCCGGACCGACGCGGAGACCCTGGCCCGGGCATGCGACGGTGTCGACCGGCGGGCCCAGTTCGGGTCGTCGCGGCGGCGCGGCGACGGACGGCGGATGCGCCGCGGCCCCTACGTCGTGGGCGTCCTGTGCGGCGGACGGGGCCAGATGCAGGTGCTGCCGGCCGGGCGCGGTGCGCTCACCGTCGGCCCGGGCGACCCCGCGACGCTGGCCCGCGAGATCGGCCGCCTCGCCACCCACGGCTGAACCCTGGATCCGACGGAGGCGGCTCGCTCGTGTCGTGCCCCCCACGACGCAGGAACGGGGCCGGACACCGCCACGGGAGCGCGGTGTCCGGCCCCGTTCGGGACCTCGCCTTCGGCCCCGGTCCCTCCACCGTCGTGGAGGGACCGGCCGACTACCGGCTACCGGTAGTCGCGGCCGAAGTCGTAGTCGTCCAGCGGCACCGCGGCACCGGTGCCCGTGCCGAACACGTCGGGGCTGTAGTAGCCGTCGTCGTAGGTCGGCAGGGCGTAGGCGGCCGCGCGGGCCTCCTCGGTGGGCTGGACCGTGATGTCGCGGTAGCGGGCGATACCCGTACCGGCCGGGATCAGCTTGCCGATGATCACGTTCTCCTTGAGCCCGACGAGCTTGTCGCGCTTCCCGTTGATCGCGGCATCGGTGAGGATCCGGGTGGTCTCCTGGAACGAGGCCGCGGACAGCCACGACTCCGTGGCCAGCGAGGCCTTCGTGATCCCCATCAGGACCGGGCGGCCGGACGCGGGCTCGTTGCCCTCGGCCACGACGCGCCGGTTCTGCGTCTCGAAATCGGCCCGCTCGGCGAGTGCACCGGGCAGGAACTCCGTGGCGCCGGAGTCGATGATCGTGACCCGGCGCAGCATCTGCCGGATGATCACCTCGATGTGCTTGTCGTGGATGTCCACGCTCTGCGTGCGGTACACCTTCTGCACCTCACGCACGAGGTGCAGCTGCACCTCACGCGGACCCATGACGCGCAGCACCTCGTGCGGGTCGGCCGTGCCCTCCAGGAGCAGCTGACCGACGTGCACGTGGTCGCCGTCGGCCAGCGGACGCTCCTGGCCGTCGACCGTGGTCATCGCGAGCCACTGCCGCTTCGACAGCTTCTCGTAGACGATCTCCTCGCCGCCGTCGTCCGGCGTGAGGGTGATCTTCCAGAAGCGGTCGCCGTCCTCGATCGAGATCCGGCCGTCGACGTCGGCGATCGGGGCCTTGCCCTTGGGGACGCGGGCCTCGAACAGCTCCTGGACACGCGGCAGACCCGTGGTGATGTCGTCGCCCGCCACACCACCGGTGTGGAAGGTACGCATCGTCAGCTGGGTGCCCGGCTCACCGATCGACTGCGCCGCGACGATGCCGACCGCCTCGCCGACGTCCACCAGCTTGCCGGTGGCCATCGAGCGGCCGTAGCACATGCCGCAGATGCCGGTGGCCGACATGCAGGTGAGCGGGCTGCGCACCTTGATCGTCTTGACGCCGGCCGCGACCAGCGCGTCGAGCGCCGGGTCGCCGAGGTCGTCGCCCCGGCTCACCACGATCTCGCCGTCGGGACCGGTGACGTCCTCACCCGACGTGCGGGCGTAGACGGCCGTGCGCAGGTAGCGGTGCGGGATCCGCCTGCCGTCGGCGGTCTCCTCGGTGACGGCCATGGAGACGCCGCGCTCGGTGCCGCAGTCGACCTCGCGGACGATGACGTCCTGCGACACGTCCACCAGACGGCGGGTCAGGTAGCCCGAGTCGGCGGTGCGCAGCGCCGTGTCCGCCAGGCCCTTGCGGGTGCCGTGCGTGGAGATGAAGTACTCCAGCACCGACAGGCCCTCACGGAAGTTGGACTTGATCGGACGGGGGATGTACTCGCCCTTGGGGTTGGCCACCAGACCACGCATACCGGCGAGCTGCCGGACCTGGGTCATGTTGCCCGCCGCGCCCGACTTGACGATCGTCGGGATCGGGTTGTCCTCGGGGAAGTTGGCCTCCATGGCCCGGGCGACCTCTTCGGACGCCTGGGTCCAGATCTTGACCATCTCGTCGTTGCGCTCCTGGTAGGAGAGCGCACCGCGCTGGTAGCGCTTGTTGACCTGCTCGGCCTTGACCTCGTAGCCGTCGAGGATCTCCTGCTTGTTCGGCGGGACGATCACGTCGGACACGGCCATGGTGACCCCGGAACGCGTGGCCCAGTAGAAGCCCGCGTCCTTGAGCCGGTCGAGGCACTGCGCGACCTCGGTCATCGAGTACCGCTCGGCCAGATCGTTGATGATCATGGCCTGGCGCTTCTTCGGCAGGATCTCGTTGACGAACGGGTAGTCCGCCGGGAGCAGCTCGTTGAACAGCACCCGGCCGAGCGTGGTCTCCGCCAGCCAGGCGTCCCCGGGCTTCCAGCCGTCCTCGCCGATCCCCGCCGCGACGTCCGCGGGCGGCGTGACCCCGTGCAGGCGGATCTTGCACTTGGCCTGCAGGTGGAGCACCTTGCGGTCGTAGGCCATGATCGCCTCGGCCACCGACGAGTAGACCCCGCCCTCACCGTGCGCACCCTCGCGCAGCCGGCTCAGGTGGTAGATGCCGGTGACCATGTCCAGACGCGGCATGGCCAGCGGACGGCCCGACGCCGGCGAGAGGATGTTGTTCGACGACAGCATCAGCACGCGCGCCTCGGACTGCGCCTCGGCCGACAGCGGCAGGTGCACCGCCATCTGGTCACCGTCGAAGTCGGCGTTGAAGGCCTCGCACACCAGCGGGTGCAGGTGGATCGCCTTGCCCTCGACCAGCTGCGGCTCGAACGCCTGGATGCCCAGACGGTGCAGCGTCGGTGCGCGGTTGAGCAGCACCGGGTGCTCGGAGATGACCTCCTCGAGCACGTCCCACACCTGCGAGCGGCCGCGCTCGACCATCCGCTTGGCGGACTTGATGTTCTGCGCGTGGTTGAGGTCGACCAGCCTCTTCATGACGAACGGCTTGAACAGCTCCAGCGCCATCTGCTTGGGCAGACCGCACTGGTGCAGCTTGAGCTGCGGGCCGACCACGATGACCGAACGGCCCGAGTAGTCGACACGCTTGCCGAGCAGGTTCTGGCGGAACCGGCCCTGCTTGCCCTTGAGCAGGTCCGACAGCGACTTGAGCGGCCGGTTGCCCGGGCCCGTCACCGGCCGGCCGCGGCGGCCGTTGTCGAACAGCGCGTCGACGGCCTCCTGCAGCATCCGCTTCTCGTTGTTGACGATGATCTCGGGTGCGCCGAGGTCGATCAGCCGCTTGAGGCGGTTGTTGCGGTTGATCACGCGGCGGTACAGGTCGTTCAGGTCGCTCGTGGCGAAGCGGCCACCGTCGAGCTGCACCATCGGGCGCAGGTCCGGCGGGATGACCGGGACGCAGTCGAGCACCATGCCCATCGGCGAGTTGCCGGTGGTCTGGAACGCCGCGACGACCTTGAGGCGCTTGAGGGCGCGGAGCTTCTTCTGCCCCTTGCCGCTGCGGATGGTCTCCCGCAGGTTCTCGGCCTCGGCCGGGATGTCGAAGTTCTGCAGCAGCGTCTGGATCGCCTCGGCGCCCATGGCGCCGGTGAAGTAGTCGCCGTACCGGTCGTAGAGCTCCCGGTAGATCGACTCGTCGGCGATGAGCTGCTGCACGTCGAGCTTGGTGAAGGCGGTCCAGATCTCGTCGAGCCGGTCCAGCTCACGCTGGGCCCGGTCGCGGAGCTGGCGCATCTCGCGCTCGCCACCCTCCTTGACCTTGCGGCGCACGTCGCTCTTGGCGCCTTCCGCCTCCAGCTCGGCGATGTCGACCTCGAGCTTCTGGGCCCGCGCCTCCAGGTCGGTGTCGCGGCGGTTCTCGACGCGTCTGCGCTCCACGCTCATCTCGGTCTCGAGCGTGGACAGGTCATTGTGCCGCAGGTCCTTGTTGACCGACGTGATCACGTAGGCCGCGAAGTAGATGATCTTCTCGAGATCCTTCGGGGCCAGGTCGAGCAGGTAGCCCAGCCGGCTCGGCACACCCTTGAAGTACCAGATGTGCGTGACGGGGGCGGCCAGCTCGATGTGGCCCATCCGCTCCCGCCGCACCTTGGCGCGCGTGACCTCCACGCCGCAGCGCTCGCAGATGATGCCCTTGAAGCGGACGCGCTTGTACTTGCCGCAGTAGCACTCCCAGTCCCGGGTGGGGCCGAAGATCTTCTCGCAGAAGAGTCCGTCCTTCTCGGGCTTGAGCGTGCGGTAGTTGATCGTCTCGGGCTTCTTTACCTCGCCGTGGGACCACTCGCGGATGTGCTCCGCGGTGGCCAGACCGATGCGCAGCTCGTCGAAGAAGTTGACGTCGAGCACTATGAGTCCTCAGTCCTTCGTTGTATCTAGCCCAGATCAATTAGGCACAGGGCGGGCGATCAGTTGACGACGTCGTCGACGGTCATCGACTCCGAACCGGGGCGGCTGGACAGGTTGATGCCCAGGTTCGCCGCGGCCCGTTCGAGGTCCTCGTCGTCGCTGTCGTGCATCTCGATCGCCTGCCCGTCGCTGGAGAGCACCTCGACGTTCAGGCACAGCGACTGGAGCTCCTTGAGGAGCACCTTGAACGACTCCGGGATGCCGGGCTCCGGGATGTTCTCGCCCTTGACGATCGCCTCGTAGACCTTGACGCGGCCCGCGACGTCGTCGGACTTGATCGTGAGCAGCTCCTGCAGCGTGTAGGCCGCGCCGTAGGCCTGCATCGCCCAGCACTCCATCTCGCCGAAGCGCTGGCCACCGAACTGCGCCTTACCACCCAGGGGCTGCTGCGTGATCATCGAGTACGGCCCGGTGGAACGGGCGTGGATCTTGTCGTCCACCAGGTGCAGCAGCTTGAGGATGTACATGTAGCCCACGGCCACCGGGAACGGGTAGGGCTCCCCGGACCGGCCGTCCATCAGCGTGGCCTTGCCGTCGGAGCCGACCATCCGCTCACCGTCACGGTTGGGCAGCGTGGCCCCGAGCAGCCCGGTGATCTCGTGCTCCTTGGCGCCGTCGAACACCGGGGTGGCGGTCTTCGTGCCGGCGGGCGCGGAGTAGAGCGTCTCCGGGATCTGCTCGGCCCAGTCGGGCTTGCCGTCGATGTCCCAACCGGTCTTGGCGATCCACCCGAGGTGGGTCTCCAGCACCTGCCCGATGTTCATCCGTCGCGGCACGCCGTGGGTGTTGAGGATGATGTCGATCGGCGTGCCGTCGGGCAGGAAGGGCATGTCCTCGGCGGGCAGGATCTTGCCGATGACGCCCTTGTTGCCGTGCCGGCCGGCGAGCTTGTCGCCGTCCTGGATCTTGCGCTTCTGGGCCACGTAGACGCGGACCAGCTCGTTGACGCCGGGCGCCAGCTCGTCCTCGTCGTCGCGGGAGAAGACCCGGATGCCGATGACCTTGCCGGTCTCGCCGTGCGGGACCTTGAGCGAGGTGTCGCGCACCTCGCGCGCCTTCTCCCCGAAGATCGCGCGGAGCAGGCGCTCCTCCGGGGTCAGCTCGGTCTCGCCCTTGGGCGTGACCTTGCCGACCAGGATGTCGCCCGGCTGGACCTCGGCGCCGATGCGGATGATGCCGCGCTCGTCGAGGTCGGCCAGGACCTCCTCGGAGACGTTCGGGATGTCCCGGGTGATCTCCTCGGCGCCCAGCTTGGTGTCGCGGGCGTCGATCTCGTGCTCCTCGATGTGGATCGACGTGAGCACGTCGTCCTGCACCAGGCGCTGCGAGAGGATGATCGCGTCCTCGTAGTTGTGGCCCTCCCACGGCATGATCGCCACGAGCAGGTTCTTGCCCAGCGCCATCTCGCCGTTCTCGGTGCACGGCCCGTCGGCCAGCACCTGCCCGACCTCGACCCGCGCGCCCTCGGAGACGATCGGCTTCTGGTTGGTGCAGGTGCCCTGGTTGCTGCGGCGGAACTTGTGCAGCCGGTAGGTACGCCGGGTGCCGTCGTCGGCCATCACCGTGACGAAGTCGGCGCACAGCTCCTCGACGATGCCCGCCTTCTCGGCGACGACGACGTCACCGGCGTCGACCGCGGCACGCAGCTCCATGCCGGTACCGACCAGCGGCGAGTCCGACCGCAGCAGCGGCACCGACTGGCGCTGCATGTTGGCGCCCATCAGCGCGCGGTTCGCGTCGTCGTGCTCGAGGAACGGGATCATCGCGGTGGCGACCGAGACCATCTGACGCGGCGACACGTCGATGTAGTCGACCTGCGACGGCGGGATGTAGTCGACCTCGCCGGCCTTGCGACGCACGAGCACGCGGTCGCCGGTGAAGTTGCCGTCCTCGTCGAGCGGCTCGTTGGCCTGCGCCTTGACGAACCGGTCCTCCTCGTCCGCGGTGAGGAAGTCGATCTGGTCGGTGGCCCGGCCGTCGACGACCTTGCGGTACGGGGTCTGGATGAAGCCGAACGGGTTGACCTGCGCGAAGCTGGCCAGCGACCCGATCAGGCCGATGTTCGGGCCCTCCGGGGTCTCGATCGGGCACATCCGGCCGTAGTGGCTGACGTGCACGTCGCGCACCTCGAAGCCGGCGCGCTCACGCGAGAGACCACCCGGGCCCAGCGCGGACAGGCGACGCTTGTGCGTCAGGCCCGCGAGGGGGTTGGTCTGGTCCATGAACTGCGACAGCTGCGAGGTGCCGAAGAACTCCTTGATCGCCGCCACCACGGGACGGATGTTGATCAGGGTCTGCGGCGTGATCGCCTCGACGTCCTGGGTGGTCATCCGCTCGCGGACGACCCGCTCCATGCGCGAGAGGCCGACCCGGATCTGGTTCTGGATCAGCTCGCCCACGGTGCGCAGGCGACGGTTGCCGAAGTGGTCGATGTCGTCGGTCTCGACGGGGATCTCGACTCCCCCGTTGCCCTGCTCGTCGGCCCCCGAGACCATCTCCGTCTCGCCGGCGTGCAGCCGGACGAGGTACTCGATGGTCGTGGCGACGTCCTCCTCGGTCAGCGTGCCGACCTCGGTGGGCGTGGACAGCCCCAGCTTCTTGTTGACCTTGTAGCGGCCCACCTTGGCGAGGTCGTAGCGCTTGTCCTTGAAGAACAGGTTCTCCAGCAGCGTCTGCGCGCTCTCCCGGGTGGGGGGCTCGCCCGGGCGCAGCTTGCGGTAGATGTCGAGCAGCGCCTCGTCCTGGCCGGCGGTGTGGTCCTTCTCCAGGGTGGCGAGCATCGTCTCGGAGAAGCCGAAGCGCTTCGAGATCTGCTCGGCGTCCCAGCCCAGCGCCTTGAGCAGCACGGTGACCGGCTGGCGGCGCTTGCGGTCGATACGCACGCCCACGGTGTCGCGCTTGTCGACGTCGAACTCCAGCCACGCACCCCGGCTCGGGATGACCTTGACCGAGTAGACGTCCTTCTCGGTCGTCTTGTCGATGCTGTGGTCGAAGTAGACACCCGGCGAGCGGACCAGCTGCGAGACGACGACCCGCTCGGTGCCGTTGATGATGAACGTGCCCTTGGACGTCATCACGGGGAAGTCGCCCATGAAGACCGTCTGGCTCTTGATCTCACCCGTGGTGTTGTTCGTGAACTCCGCGGTGACGAACAGCGGAGCCGCGTAGGTCATGTCCTTGTCCTTGCACTCCTCCTCCGAGGCCTTGACCTCGTCGAAGCGTGGGTCGGAGAAGGACAGGGACATGGACCCGGAGAAGTCCTCGATCGGCGAGATCTCGGTGAGGATGTCCTCGAGACCGCCCACCGGGTTCTCGTCGCCTGCGTCGATCCGCCGCTGGAACCACGCCTCGTCGCCGACGAGCCACTCGAACGACTGCGTCTGCAGGTCGAGCAGGTCGGGCACCCGGAGCGGCTCGCGGATCTTCGCGAAGGAGACCCGGGTGGGTGCTCCGGGGAGGGCCTGGTGGTCCGAGGTGGTCGCGGGTGACTGGGTCGACGCTGACTGGGTGGCGTGCGGCGATGCCAAGATGCGTCCTTCCGGAACTGCGCTCTCGTCTGGCGGGCTCCGGGCTTGACGCGCTACCGTTTCGCTCGACCGGCCCGGGCGGGAGGTCCGGGCCGAACGGTCGGGATGGTCGCGGGGGAAGAACCGGGGCACACCGTCTGTTGTCAGGGCACGGCCGCCGACCACCTGAGCGTGCACACCGGGGTGGCTTCACCGAAGCGAAGTCCTCGTTGCGCAGGCACAGATGGACGGAGGCAGCGCAAAGAGGCAGTCTAGCTGCAAATGCAGCCGCTGTCGAGACGGGTCCCCAAGGAAACCATCGAGACCTAAGAGTGACCTGACAGGCGCACCGAGTCAAGACGCTACGCGTCGGTAAGTGGTCCCTTTCGCGGGACGACCGGGTGCACAGACCGTGTTCGCCACACAGGTACCCGGTGAACGGACGACCTCGGCCCGCCGCGTCGACCGCCCGTCCCGGTCCGCGGCGAGGCGCCCGCGACCGTTCGTCCCGCGTGCGGGACGGCCAACGGGACCCCTTGACGCAGCGTGACCGCCGTCGTCCTCGCCCCGGACGCACGAACGGCACTTTCGCCCAACCTGGTTGGGCGAAAGTGCCGTTCGCTTCAGCTGGTGCCGGTGGTCAGCTCAGGCTGACCTTGGCGCCGGCCTCCTCGAGCTTGGCCTTGGCGGCGTCGGCCGCGGCCTTGTCGACGCCCTCGAGGATCGGCTTCGGGGCCGCCTCGACGAGGTCCTTGGCCTCCTTGAGGCCCAGGCCCGAGACGAGCTCGCGGACGGCCTTGATGACCTGGATCTTCTTGTCACCCGCGGCGTCGAGGACGACGTTGAACTCGTCCTTCTCCTCCTCGACGGGAGCGGCGGCGCCGTTCGCGGCGGGACCGGCGGCGGCCACGGCGACCGGGGCGGCCGCGGTAACGTCGAAGGTCTCCTCGAACTTCTTCACGAACTCCGACAGCTCGATGAGGGTGAGGTCCTTGAAGGCCTCGAGCAGCTCGTCGGTGGACAGCTTCGCCATGGTGGCGGTCCTTTCTCGGTGGTGCGGCACAGGTGCAGCAGCTAGGGGGTGGAGATCAGCTCTCGGCGTCGGCCGGAGCCTCGGTGGCGGCGTCCTCGGTGGCGGCGTCCACGGTGGCAGGGGCAGGAGCCTCGTCACCGGACTCCGCACGCTTGTCGGCGAGCGCCTGGGCGAGGCGCGCGACCTGCGACGCCGGAGCGGCGAACAGTCCGGCGGCCTTGGACAGGTTGGCCTTCATCGCGCCGGCCAGCTTGGCCAGCAGGACCTCGCGGGACTCCAGGTCGGCGAGCGAGGCGACCTCGGCGGCGGTCAGCGCGCGACCGTCCATGAAGCCGCCCTTGACGACCAGGCCCTTGTTCTCCTTGGCGAAGTCGCGGATGGCCTTGGCGGCCTCCGACGGCTCGCCGTTGACGAACGCGATGGCCGTGGGGCCGACGAGCAGCGACTCCAGGCCGGTGACTCCGGCATCCTCGGCCGCCCGCTTCACCAGGGTGTTCTTGGCGACGCGGTAGGTGGTGTCGGTTCCCAGTGCGCGCCGCAGGGCGATCAGCTGGGTCATGGTGAGCCCGCGGTACTCGGTGACGACCGAGGCGGACGCGCCCCGGAACCGGCTCGCGATCTCGTCGACCGCAGCGACCTTGTCGGGTCGTGCCATCCCCTGCCTCCTCTCGGGTTGTCGGCGGTGGTGTGAACTGCAGTGAGACCACCGGCGACGACCTGCCGAGAAAGCGAACGCCCCGGCGCAGGGGCGCACGGGGCGACAGCGGACGCCGACGACAGCGGCGCCCTGAGCTACCTCGTCCTCCTGCGCGGGTCGCCCGCTGCTGCGGGGCCTTCGTGTGCCGTCGCTACGGGTAGCGCGGCGCAGACCTGCGGTCTTCGGTGGAACCGTGCACGAGAGTACGCGCACCCCCGCGCCGGGCCGGTCCCGGGGGTGCGGGCGTGCTCAGCGGCTCTCCACCGAGGCGATCTTCCAACGGCCGTCCACCCGCTCGCCGACGACGGTCAGCCGGCCCGCGGCGGCCGCCTGCTCCGCCGTGGCGGCGGTGGTGGCCTGCTGGTCCATGAACGCGACGAGCACGGCGCGGTCGCCGCGGATCTCCTGCACCGCGGAGACCGTGACGGTCGCCGACACGACCGCCTGCTGCTGCGGGGCCAGGTCGCGGACCTGCGCGAAGAGCCGGTCGAACTCCGTGCTGAACGCCGTGGTGATCACCTCCCGGGCGGCGCGCTCGTTCTCGTCGAGCCGGGCGAAGTCGTAGGAGTAGACGGTCTCCAACGCGTCCCCGAGCTGGGTGGCGACCTCCGCGGTGGTGCCGACGTCGGTCAGCGCGGTGTTCGCCGCGGCCGGTGAGCTCCGCAGCGCGACGGTCGACACGCCGAAGAACACCGCGAGGGCCAGCAGGACCACGACTGCCCCGGCGAGCACGGGCACGCGCCGCAGTCGCGACGCGGGTCCCGGCGACGACCCGGCCACCGGGTCGCGGCGCGCTCGACGGCGGCTCGGCGCCGTCTTCGAGACGTCGACGGCGGCGGCCCCCGCCTCCGGCTCCCCGGCGCCCGGCTCCCCGGCGTCCGATTCCGCGGTGTCCGGCTCCCCGGCGCCCGATTCCGCGGCGTCCGACTCCCCGGCGTCCGACTCCTCGGCGGTCCGATCCCCCGCGTCCGACGACCCGGCGGCCGGCTCCCCGGCCGTCGACTCCCCGACCGCGTGCTCGTCCCTCACCGGCCCGTTCACGGGCCCGGCGGGCGCGTCCCCCGCCGGGGCGGTCTCCGGGCGCACGCGCGCCCGCCGGCCCGGGTCCGGCTCGCCGTCGGGTCGGCGGGCCGGCCGGTCCTCGGTGACGGTGCCGGTGCCGTCGACGGTCTCGTCGGTACGGCTCGGCATCAGACCCGCGACGCGCGGGCGCCGGCTCGTGCCGGTGGTGCGGCGACGGGAGGTCATCCCGGTCACCTCCTGCTCTGGGTCGGGAACCGTCAGCGGACGATGTCGGCGCGGCTGGCCTTCCAGCCGTCGGCGGTGCGGGTCATCTCCAGCTGCAGGCGCTGGCGGAACAGGCTGGGCTCCTGCCCGGGCGCGGTGACCTGCACGTCGACCCCGACGAGGACGCGGGCGACGCCGGCCCGCAGGTCCAGCTCGGCGACCGCGGCGTCGGGAACCGTGGCCTCGGTGGTGCGCTGGGACTCCGTGACCAGCTGGGCGTACTCGGCACGGTTGGCCCGGAACTCCTCCAGCAGCCCGGCGGTGGAGGACCGCTCCCACAGGTCCAGCCCGGCCTCGACGTTCTCGTGGTCGAGGCTGTTGAGGTTCATGGCGGCCTGCCGCGCGTCGACGAGTACGACGTCGCGGGCCTGCGCCAGCTCCCGGGAGCCGTCGCCCAACGTGATCGCCCAGAGGATCCCGAGCACCACCGCGACGACGGTCAGCACCGCGACGGCGATCGTGAGGAGCCGGACCGGGTCGCGGCGCGGCGGCCCGGAGGGCTCGCCCGCCACCTCGGTGTCGGCCTCGTCGAGAACGGTCATGCGGGCCCTCCTGGGAGACGGGAGTCGGGCGCTTACGGGAGCAGGCCCTCGAGGATCTGCGCCGGGGAGCTCAGGGGCGGCGTCGACCCCACCGGGGAACCGGCGGGCGCCGTGCCCGCGGGCACCGGCCCGTTCGGGCCGATCTGGGCGTCGGCGGGCGGCTGGGGAGTCTCCGCCCGGGGGACATTCTGCGCCCCCCGCACGTTGATCGGGCTGCCGGGTGGCTCCGCGCAGTAGGCATCGACGTTCGGCTCGGTCTCGGCGGTGTCGTCCCCCGAGCGCCGATCGGTGCCCTCGTAGCCCTGCGCGCACGCGTAGGGGTCGAAGAGGTTGACCGCGAGCCCCAGGTGGGCGGTGCCGTCGTCGGGGAGCACCGAGTAGGCGACCGAGGAGAACCCGGCGTAGGTGACCAGCAGCTGGCGCAGGCCGTCCTGGCGCGGCTCGGCCACCCGGGAGACGGTGAGCAGGTCGGCGACCAGCACCGAGAGCCCGTTGCCGCTCTCGCGCAGCAGGCCGACGATCTCCTCGGAGAACTCCGGACCGGTCCGGATCAGCCGGCGCAGGTCCGGGTCGGACCGCTCGAGCTGCTCGGCGAGCAGGGCGAGGTCGGAGCTGAAGCTCTGGAACGAGCCCGCCACGTCGTTCTGCGTGGTGAGCACCGTCCGGCCGTCCCGGATCAGGGCCAGCGTCTGCGGCAGGGCGTCGACGGCGTCGGCGGTGAAGGCGTCGGTGGTGTCGAGGATCCTCTGCAGCGGTCCCGCGGTGCCCTCGAACGCGGTGCCGAGCTCGCCGACCACGGTCTGCAGCGAGCCCAGAGGCACCGAGCGGGCCAGGTCGTCCACGCTGACGACGAGCTCCTCGACCGGGACCGGGATGCGGGTGCGCGACATCGGGATGACCGATCCGGCGGCCAGCATCGCGCCGCCGTCGGACGCCGGCGCCAGGTCGACGTACTGCTCACCGATCGCGGAGAGGTTGCGCACCGCGGCGTCGACGTCGGCGGGGATGGCCGGGGCGCTGCGCTCGATGTCGAGCTCGACGTCCACGCCGTCGGCGGTGAGGCTGAGATCCCCGACGCGGCCGACGCTCACGCCGCGGTAGGTCACGTCGGCCCCGGTGAAGATGCCCCCGGACTCCGCGAGACGCATCGTGACCGGGTAGGTGGTCGTGCCGACGATGTCGCCGAACCCGGCGTAGCGGAAGCCGGTGTAGCCGACCCCGACCAGGGTGAGCACGAGGAACGCCGCGAGCTGGATCCGGACCGCCCTGGTGATCACCGGCCACCTCCCAGGAGTCCGCCGAGCAGGCCATCGGGCTCGGCCTCGGGGTCGTCGGGGATCTCCCGCGGCCGGGTGTCGGGGTCGGTCGACCCCTCGGGCGCCCGGTCCGGCAGCGGCTCGACGCGGCCGGGCAGCGGCACGCCCAGGATCTCGCCCTCGCCCAGCAGCGGGAACTGCGGCTGGTCGTCGCCGGGCGGGCCGAGCAGCGGGCCCAGCAGCTGCGCCGTGGGCGGCAGGTCCGCCAGCGGGCTGTCCGGGCCGAGCAGCGGCTCGTTGGAGCGGGCCAGGTTCTCCAGGACGTTGCCGAGATCGAGGTCGGCGCGCACGTAGAGGTTCGCGTAGTCCCCGGCGAACGCGTCGACCGCGGCGTCGGTGAACGGCGGGGTGAACAGGAACTGCAGGGACGCCGGGAGGTCGTCGCCGGACTCGGCCAGCTTGGCGAGGATCGGGCGCAGCAGCTCCAGGTCGGCGATCAGGTCCTCGCGGCTGCGGCCGATCACCTCGGTGGCCACGCCGGAGAGCCGGTCGAGCGCCTGCAGCATGTCGACGAGCTGGGCGCGCTGGTTCTCCAGCTCCCGCAGGCCCGGGGACAGGTCCTCCAGGGCGATCTCGATCTGGCCGCGGCGCTCGTTCAGCGTCGAGCCCAGCCGGTTGATCTCGTCGAGGGCACGGGTGATCTCGGTCCTGCGGTCGTCGAGCGCCCCGACGAGGGTGTCGACGTCGTCGAGCAGCGCGCGGATCTCCGGCTCGTTGCCCTCGAGCGCCAGGTTGAGCTCGGTGGCGATGGTCCTGATCTGGGCCACGCCGCCGCCGTTGAGCAGCATCGACAGCGCGCCGAGCACCTCCTCCACCTCGGTGGCGCGCCCGGAGCGGTCCAGCGCGATGGTGGCGCCGTCGGTCAGCGTGCCGGTCGCCCCCTGCTCCGGGGCCATGAGCTCGACGAACTTCTCGCCGAGCAGGCTCGTGGTGCGGACCCGGGCCTCGGCGTTGGCCGGCAGCTCGATGTCTCCGTTGACCGCGACGGTGACCAGCGCCGTCCAGTCGGGGCCGACGGCGATCTGCTCCACCGTGCCGACGGGTACGTCGGCCACCTTCACCAGTGACTGCGGCACCAGGTCCACGACGTCGGCGAACTCGACGGTCACCGTGTACGGCGTGTCGCCGAGGTCGGCGCCACCGGGCAGGTCCACGCCGCGCAGGCCGCCGGAGAGCACCCCGCAGCCGCTGGTCAGCAGCGTGGCCGTGGTGAGCACCGCGGCCAGCCGCACGGATCGGGTGGTCACGATCCACCTCCGGTGGGGGCCTGCACGGCGGGGGCGGGGTCCGTGGGCAGCGCGAGTCCGGGCACCGGCGGGGCCTCGCCGGCCTGCAGCGAGGTGATGACCTCCGCCGTCGTCGGCAGCGGGACCGCCCCCGACAGGATCGGCTCCGCCTCCGCGCAGGTGTCGGAGATCGTGGTCGGCAGCCCGACGGGGGTGCCGCGGGCCAGCAGCTCGCAGATCAGCACGATCGGCGGCAGGGTCAGCTCGTTGATGTTGGCGCGGGTGTCGAGCGTGCCCGACGAGCCGTTGTAGGCGTTCGCCAGGTTGCCCAGGGCCGCCGGGGCGACGTCGAACGTCTCGGCCAGCGCCCGCTGCTGGGCGACCAGGACCGAGGTCACCTCGGTCAGCCGCTCCACGTTGGAGTTGAGGATCTCCCGGTTGTCGCGGACGAAGACGGCGACCTCACCGAGCGCGATCGACAGTTCCGACAGCGCGGCGGCCAGGTCGCCGCGCTCGTCGGCGAGGAACCCGGCGACGTCCTCGAGCCGCTCGTTGAACTCCCGGACCTCGGCGTCGTTGGCCGCGATCGTGGAGACGAACGACTGCAGCTCGGTGACGGTGCCGAACAGGTCCTCGCGGGAGTTCGCGAGCGTGCCCGACAGCTCGCCGAAGTTGGTGAGCGTGTCGTTGAGCGCTTGGCCGTTGCCGTCCAGGTTCGCCGCGCCGACGTCGAGCAGGTCCGACAGCGCGCCGTCGGCGTTGACGCCGTTGGGCCCCAACGCGACCGACAGCTCGGAGGCCGTGCGGGTCAGGTCGTCGACGCCGAGTGGCACCGCGGTGCGGTCGACGCCGATCACGGCACCGTCGGCCAGCTCGGGGCCGCCGGTGTAGGGCGGCGTCAGCTGCACGTAGCGGCCGGTGACCAGGCTCGGCGAGATCACGACCGCCCGGGCGTCGGCCGGCACCAGCACGTCGGGGTCGTCGAGGCGCATCTCGACCCGGACCTGGGTGCCCTCGGGCGTGATCTTCGTGATCCGCCCGACGTCGACGCCCAGCACGCGCACCGAGTTGTCCTCGAACACCGCCTCGGCCGAGGTGAAGTACGCGACGACGGAGCGCCCCGGCGGTTGCAGGATCAGGTAGGCCGCGGAGGCCAGCAGGACCGCGATCACGGCGACGAGCGCGGTGAACTGCAGCTGCCGGCGGTCGGCCAGGTTCAGCCCGTTCGCTCCGGGTGCCACCTCAGCACCCCCCGGAGTTGATCGGGCCGAACGCCGGGGGAACCAGCGCGCAGACGTAGTTGTCGAACCAGCGCCCGTTGCCGACGGCGTTGGCGAACAGCCGGGTGAACACGGCCTGCTTCTCGAGGGCCTCGTCGAGGTTGTCCCGGTTGCGCTCCAGCACCGCGGCGACCCGGTCCAGGGCCTCCAGCGTCGGGTTGAGTTGCTCCTGGTTGTCGGCGACCAGGCCGCGCAGCTGCACCGACAGCTCGCGCGTCCCGTCGAGCAGCGCCGATATCGCGTCCTTGCGGTTCTGGATCTCGGCCAGCAGCAGGTTGCCATCCGAGAGCAGCGTCTCGAACTCGGCGTTGCGGTCGGCGAGCACCGCGGAGAGCTGGCGGGTGCCGCCGAGCAGCCGCTTGATCTCCTCGTCGCGGCTCGCGATCGTCCGCGAGAGCCGGGAGAGGCCGTCGAGCGCTCCGCGGACCTCGGGTGGGGTGTCGCGGAAGGTGTCGGACAGGGTGTTCAGGCTGGTGGCCAGCTGGTCGGTGTCCAGCTCGTCGATGGTGCCCGACAGGCCGTTGAAGGCCTCCACCACGTCGAACGGCGACGCGGTGCGGGCCAGCGGGATCGTCGCGTCCGCGGGCATGGCACGCGCGCCCCGGGGGTCCAGGGCCAGGTACTTCGCGCCGAGCAGCGTCTTGATCTCGATGGAGGCCGAGGTCTCGTCGCCCACCCACGCGTCGGTGACGGTGAACGTGGCGAGCACCCGGTCGCCCGCGAGCTCCACGGAGTCGACGCGACCCGCCTCGACACCGGCCACGGTGACCAGGTCTCCGGACATCAGGCCGGCGGCCTCGCCGAACTCCGCCTGGTAGGTGGTGCCGCCCTGCAGCAGCCGGGGCGCGTTGAAGGCCAGCACCAGCGTCAGGATGATCACCAGGATCCCGGTGATCGCGACGGGCACGGGACCGCGCTTCTCGGGCATCAGTTCCCTCCCAGCAGCGGCGACAGGTCCGGGGCCGCGGGAGCTTCCTGCGCGCCGGTCGGCAGCGACGGGGGCAGCCCGTCGAGCAGGCCCGGCTCCTGCCCCTCCACCCCGTCGGGATCGGCTCCGCAGCGTGGCGAGGGGCTCGAGTAGGCCGGGATCTCCGTCGGCGCCAGGTACGGCTCGAGACCGACCGAGCCGGTGAGCCCGCAGAGGTAGAACTGGAACCAGCTGCCGTAGGTGGCCGCCCGGGTGATGGTGGTGAGCTTGCCGGGCCAGTTGGCGAGGAAGCTCTCGACGACGGGTTCGTTGGCGTTGAGGTTGTCCGAGAGGTCGCCGAGAGCGGCGATGTCGTCGCGCAGCGGGGGCCGGGCCTCGTCCACGAATCCGGCGGTCACGTCGGTGAGGTCGGCGATCGAGCCCAGCGCCCGCCCGATCGGCTCCCGGTCCTGCGCGAGGCCGGACACCAGCTGCTGCAGCGAGATCACCAGCTCGGAGAGCTGCTCGTCGCGGGCGTTGACGGTCTCCAGCACGGCGTTGAGGTTGTCGATCACCTGGCCGATGACCTCGTCGCGGTCGGCGATCTCGTTGGTGAGCGACGACGTGCTGGCCAGCAGGCTGGTGACGGTGCCGCCCTGGCCCTGCAGCACCTCGACGATCTCGAAGGAGAGCTGGTTGACCTGCTGCGGGTCCAGCGCGGTGAACAGCGGCTTGAAGCCGTTGAACAGCGTGGTCAGGTTGAGCGGGCCGCGGGTGCGGTCCTCGGGTATCACGCCGCCGGGTGCGAGCGTGCCGGCCGGCCCCTCGCCCTGCTCCAGGGAGAGGAACCGCTGGCCGATGAGGTTCTTGTAGAGGATCCCGGCGGTGACCGACGCGGGCAGCCGCTGCCCCTCCGCCACGCTGAAGGACACCTCGGCGATGCGCCGGTCGACGATCTCGATGTCGTCGACGGACCCGACGACGACACCGGCGATCCGCACGTCGTCGCCACGCAGCAGCCCGGCCGCGTCGGTGAACCGGGCGGTGTAGCCGACCCGGTCGCCGCCCGACGCGTTGGCGATGGTCAGGGCCAGCACGGTCGTCGCGAGCGCGACCACCACGGTCAGGCTCAGGAACTTGACCAGCGGGCCCACGGGGATCCGGGTCATGCGAACCGCACCTCCGCTCCGCGGTAGAGCGGACCGACCATCATCGAGCTCCAGCTCGGCACGGCCGCGGGATCGCCGCCGTCCTGCACCGCCACCAGCTCGGCGACGATCTGCCGCTCGCCCGGGGAGTTCGCGATACCCATTCCCTCGTACGACGCGGGGGCGGTGCCGAAGCTGTCGCCGCCGAACTCGTCGATGTTGCCCATCGGGGTGTCGACCGGCGTCTCGGCGGGCTCGGAGCCGTCGCGGAACGGACCGTCCGGCGGCTCCTGCGGGCCCAGCGGCAGGATCGGGTAGCAGCGCGGCCCGCGGTCGTCGAGGTACTCGGGCTCGTCCTGGTCCGGCACGTACTTGCCCTTGTTGTTGACGATCTCCAGGGTGATGTAGACGCCGGGGCGACCGGTGTCCTTGCCGAACGCCTGGTCGGCGAGCGGGATGATGCCGGCGAGCTGGTCGAACAGGCAGGGGAACTGCGGCGAGTACCGCTCCAGGCTCTCCAGGGTGGGCCGGCTCGACGCGGCCAGCGAGATCAGGTTCTCGCCGTTGCGGTCGAGGAACCCGCGCAGGTCGTCCGACGCCGTGGTGAGCCCGCCCAGCAGCGCCCGCAGCTCGGTGCGCTGCTCGACGATGGTGTCGCCGGTGACGGTGAGGTCCTCCAGCGCGTCGAGCAGGTCCGGTGCCGCACTGTCCAGGTTGCCGGCGAAGTCGGCGAGCTGGGTGATGTCCTCCTGCAGGTCCGGGATCGCCGGGCGGATCCCCCCGGTGAGCTCCTGCAGGTTCACCAGCGTCTCGCCCAGGTCCTCCCCGCGCCCGGCCAGGGCCTGCGACAGCGCGCCGAGCGTGGTGGCCAGGTCCTGCGGCTCGACGGCCTGCAGCAGCGGCAGCAGCCCGTCGAGCACGCGCTCCAGCTCGCGGGCGGTTTCGCTGCGGTCCTGGGGGATGACGTCGCCGGCGCGGATCGGGGGCCCGCCGCCGCGCTCGGGCAGCACCAGCGACACGAACTTCTCACCGAACAGCGTCTTGGGCAGCAGCCGTGCGGACACGCCTGCCGGGATCATGTCGACCGTGTCCGGCTCCAGGAACAGCTCCACGGTGGCGCCGTCGCCGTCGGAGCTGACCCCCGCGACCTTGCCGACGATCAGGCCGCGCACCTTGACGTCGGCACGCTCGGTGAGCTGGTTGCCGGCGCGCTCGACCTGCAGCGTGACCGGCACGCCGCGCTCGAAGACCCCGTTGTAGGTGGCCACCGAGAGACCGAGCAGCGTGACGATGACCGCGAGGAACGCCACCCCCCGTACCCGTCGCAGGTTCATCATCCCGCCACCCGCACGGACGTCTCGGTACCGAAGATCACCAGCGTCAGGAAGAAGTCCAGGACCGCGCTGCTGACGATCGACAGCCGCACCGACCGGCCGACCGCGATGCCCACGCCCGCGGGCCCGCCCTTGGCGTTGTAGCCGTAGTGGCAGTGGATCAGAATGATCACGATCGCGAAGACGATCACCTTGAGATAGGAGTAGAGCACGTCGCTGACCGGCAGGAACAGGTCGAAGTAGTGGTCGTAGGTGCCACCGGGCAACCCGTTGATCAGCGTGACGTTCAGCCGGGAGGCCGCGAAGCTCGACAGCAGGCCGATCGTGTAGATCGGGATGATCGCGATGACGCCGGCGATCACGCGCGTGGTGACCAGGAACGGCACGCTGGGCACCGCCATCACCTCCAGGGCGTCGACCTCCTCGGAGATCCGCATCGCGCCCAGCTGCGCGGTGAACCCGGCGCCGAGCGTGGCGGTGAGCGCGGCCGCGGCGACCAGCGGCGCGATGTCGCGGGTGTTGAAGTAGGCGGTGATGAACCCGGTCAGGGCCTCGACGCCGAGCGAGTCGAGCGCGCGGAAGCCCTGCAGGCCGACCAGCGAGCCGACGAACAGCGACAACGACAGCATGACCCCGGCCGTGCCGAGGATGACGATGAGCGCGCCGGAACCGAAGCTGACCTCGGCGAGCAGGCGCGCGATCTCGCTGCGGTAGCGGCGCAGCGTGCGCGGGATCCACGCGATCGCCCGCCCGTACAGGGAGAGCTGGTCGCCCAGCTCGTCGAGCTGGGCGAGCGGCGCGGCCACCAGCCGCCGCGCGCGCTCGTTGACCGTGCTCATTCCGTCCCTCCGCGTCGCAATCACGAACCCTTCGGGGGCACGAGGTCGAGGTAGAGCGTCGTCAGCACGAGGTTCAGGAAGAACACGAGCACGAAGGAGATGACGACGGACTGGTTCACCGCGTCACCCACGCCCTTCGGGCCCGGGGGCGGGTTGAGCCCGCGGAAGGCGGCGACGACACCGGCGGTGAAGCCGAACAGCGCGGCCTTCAGCTCGCTGACCAGGATGTCGCTGACCTGGGCGATCGAGGAGAAGGCCGCGATGTAGGCACCCGGCGTCCCGCCCTGCACGATGACGTTGAAGAAGTAGCCGCCGCCCACGCCGACGACCGTGGCCAGACCGTTGAGCACCACGGCGGTCACCGTCATCGCCAGCACCCGCGGCACCACGAGCCGCTGGATCGGGGAGATGCCGAGCACCTCCATGGCCGCGATCTCCTCGCGGATGGTGCGGGCGCCCAGATCCGCGCAGACGGCGCTGCCACCCGCGCCCGCGATGAGCAGGGCGGTGACGATCGGGGCCGCCTGCTGCACGATCGCGAGCACGCTGCCGGCGCCGGTCTGGCTCTGCGCGCCGAACTGGCGGGTCAACTCGCCGAGCAGCAGCGCGATGGTGGCCCCGAACGGGATCGTGAACAGCGCCGTCGGCAGGGCCGAGACCTTGGTGACGAACCAGGTCTGCTCGATGAACTCGCGCAGCTGGAACGGCGGCCTGAAGATGTTGACGACGACGTCGACACCGAGGCTGAACAGCCGGCCGACCGGGGTCAGCGCGCGGGTGATGGGTGCGCTCATCGCCGGTGCCTCACGGTCCGGGCCGGGGACGGTGCCGCCCGGGGCCGGGCGGGGGGCCCTGGGAACCGGGGCCCGACGACGGCCCCGGGTACCACGCGGTCTGCGGATCCTCCGACATGATCACATCGGTGTCGGGTCCCGGACCGCCGAGCAGGCCCCGATTGCGCGGGGGCAGCGGCGCGCCCGCCATGGCCGGTTGCGGCTGGTCGGCGTAGCTGCGGCGGATGGCCTCCTGGGCGGCGGGCGGCAGGGTGTGCAGCATCTGCATCACCCGCTCCCGGCGCCGGCCCACGGCCTTGCGCTCGGGCACCCCCGGGCTCGTACCCAGCTGCGGCTTCATCTCCGGCAGCCCGGCCAGCTCGCCCGCCTCCTGCATCTCGCGGGCCGCCTGAGCGGTGTCCTTCTCCTCGCTCATCCCGATCGGGCCCTGGCGGCGACCGTTGAGGAACTGGCTGACCACCGGCTCCTCGCTGGTCAGCAGCACCTCCCGCGGACCGAACATGGCCAGGTGCTTGCGGTAGAGCATCCCGATGTTGTCGGGCACGGTCTGCGCGGTGTTGATGTCGTGGGTGACGATCAGGAACGTCGAGTCGGTCTGCGCGTTCAGATCGATGATCAGCTGGTTCAGGTACGCCGTACGCACCGGGTCGAGCCCGGAGTCCGGCTCGTCGAACAGGATGATCTCCGGGTCGAGCACGAGCGCACGGGCCAGCCCCGCGCGCTTGCGCATCCCGCCCGAGATCTCCCCCGGCAGCTTCTTCTCGTCGCCGGTGAGACCGACCATCTCCATCTTCTCCGCGACGATGTCGCGGATCTGCGCCTCGGGCTTCTTCGTGTGCTCCCGCAGCGGGAACGCGATGTTGTCGTAGAGGTTCATCGACCCGAACAGCGCGCCGTCCTGGAACAGCACCCCGAACAGCTTGCGCAGCTCGTAGAGCCGCGACTCCGAGCAGCGCACCAGGTCGGTGTCGTGGATGACGATCGAGCCCTTATCCGGCTTCAGCAGCCCGATCAGGGTCTTGAGGAACACCGACTTGCCCGTGCCCGACGGGCCCAGCAGCACCGAGACCTCGCCGGGGGGCAGTGTCAGGGTCACGTCGGACCAGATGTTCGCCCGCCCGAAGGACTTCGAGAGCCCCTCGACCTTCACCTCGACACCGGCCACGCCGCCGCCTCTCTGCGCGCTCGGGCCGTTCGCGGCCGCACAACGGGGAGCGGGCGGCCGACTGCCCACAACCGGTCAACGAGGAGGGGTGAGGTGGGTTACTGAGCAGTCACCTCTGCGGGGGAAATTGCTCCCTTCGGACGTCCGCGAGCGACGGACTGTCGGATCGGGGCGCCGCCGACCGGGCCACCCGGCGGCGACGGACGGGGTCGGATCGGCGTTCGGGCACGTACGTAGTGATCTTCGGATCTCAGTGTCCCGCGCCTGAACCTCCGTGGTGTCGGGCCGTCGAACATACGCAGTGCCCGACGTGCCGACGGCCGAGTCCCGCGGGTAGCCAGGAGGTGCACGGCAAGGGCGGTGCACCGCACCGAGGTGATCGCCCGCATTCCACACATCGGAGGAAATCGCAGCATGAACGACCAGACCATGCGTCTCGACGAGTTCGACGCCCTGCACGCCGAGCTGCTCCCCGCCCGCACCCTGCTGACCACCGTCGGCGGCGGCGGCGACGCCGACGGCGGCTCCGGTGGCGACGCGTTCGCCGAGGCCGGTGACGGCGGCGACGGCAGCGCGGCCAACATCTCCGCGCTCAACGGCAACGCGCTGGGTCTGTTCGGTGACGCCGAGGGCGGCGACACCGACCAGGGCGCCGTCGGCATCGGCGGGGACGGCGGTGACGCCGACGCCGACGGTGGCGACGGCGGCGACGCCGACAGCGGTGCCGGCGACGGCTTCGGCTTCGGCTTCGGCGGGGACAGCGGCGACGCCGACGGCGGCGACGGCGGATCGGCCGGTGCAATCGGTGGCGACGGCGGCGACGGCGGTGCCCTGAACATCTCCGCGCTCAACGGCAACGCGATCGGCCTGGGTGACGACGCCGACGGCGGCGACACCGACCAGTTCGCCGGTGCCGAGGGCGGTGACGGCGGCGACGCCGACGCCGACGGCGGTGACGGCGGCGACTCGGGCGACGAGGACTCCTACTACGACAGGTTCGTCGGCAGCTGGCGCTGATCCGACCCGCACGACCCAGGCGCGGGAGGGGCACCCATCGCCCCTCCCGTGCCGTCGGTCGCCCACCGTCCACCCGGCCCCGGAGGTGCGTCAGTGCCCGACACCGCGGTACGCGAGGCCGCCGCCGCGCGCGACGAGCCGAGCCCGGGCCGGTACCGCGCCGACCCGCCGCCGCCCCGCCTCGCCGAGGGCGTCGAGCTGGTCGGGCAGTTCCACGGCGCCGGCTACGTCGAACCCCGGTACCTGGTGAACCGGCCCGACGGGCAGGTGGTCCAGCTCCCCCTCCTGCTGTACCGACTGGCCGCGACGATGGACGGGCACCGCGGCACCGCGGAGATCGCCGCGCAGGTGCACACCGAGACCGGGCGCGCGATCGACGCGGCCCAGGTGGCCCGCCTGATCGAGACGAAGCTGGTGCCGGCGGGGATCGCCGCGGCCGGGCCGGGGTCCGCGCCGAGGGTCGCGAGCCCGCGTCCGGACCCCCTGCTGATGCTGCGATTCCGGCTGCCGGTCGTGCCTGCGCCGGTGGTGTGGCGGATCGCCGGGGTGTTCGCACCGCTGTTCGCCCCGGTCGCCGTGGCACTGGCGCTGGCCGCGTTCGTGGCCGTCGACGTCGCCATCGTGGTGGGCGGCGGCTTCGACGCGCTGGTCGCGGCGACGGTCGGGCTCGTGCAGTCACCGGCATCGGCACTGCTGGTGATCGTCGCGCTCCTGCTGGCGGGCGTGCTCCACGAGTGCGGACACGTCGCCGCCTGCCGCTACGGCGGGGCCCGCCCCGGCGCCATGGGCGTCGGCATCTACCTGGTGTGGCCCGCGTACTACAGCACCGTCACCGACTCCTACCGGCTCAGCCGCGCGGGACGCCTGCGCACCGACCTCGGCGGCGTCCACGTCAACGCGATCGCGATGGCCGCGCTCGGTGCGGCCTGGCTCGCGACCGCGACGCCGTGGCTGCTGCTCGCCGTGCTGGCGCTGCACGTGGAGACCGCGCGCCAGTTCCTGCCCTCGATCCGGCTCGACGGCTACTACATCCTGTCCGACCTGATCGGGCTGCCCGACCTGTTCATGTTCCTGCGCCCGGTGCTCACCGGGCTCGTGCCCGGGCGGCAGCCGCACCCCCGGGTGGCCGAGCTGGCGCCGAGGACCCGGCGCATCATCGTCGCCTGGGTGCTGCTGGTCATCCCGTTCCTGCTCTCCTTCCTGGTGCTGTTCGTGGCGCTCGCACCGCAGGTGCTGCCCGTGGTGTGGGACGGGGTCCTCGACCGGCTCGCGGGCGTCGGCGCCGCGGTACGCGCCGGGGATGGCGCGGCCGGGGCGCTGGACGCCGTGCGGCTGCTGTTCCTGCTGCTTCCGGTTCTGGGCATGACGCTGCTGCTGGGGCTGGCCCTGCGCCGCATCGGCGGCTGGCTGCAGCAGCGGCCCCGGCCCCGCGCCCGGCCCGGCGAGCGGCCGCTGCGCAGCCTGCTCGTCGTCGCGGTGCCCGTGGTGCTGCTCGGCCTGCTCGTCGTGGCCGGCGTGGACCAGCGCGCGGCCGGCCCGGGCGAGGCGGCCCTCGCCGCCGCCGCGGGCGCCGTCGGCGGGCCCCCGTTGCCGGTTCCCTCGGTCGATCCGGTGGCCGCGCACCAGATCGCGGCCGCCGGCGCCCTGCTCGACGGCGTCCTCGGCGGGCCCGGGGTCCTCACCGCGGCGCGGGCCGCGCTCGTCGTCGCCGGTGTGGTGGGGGCCCTGCTGCTGTGGCCCGTCGCGCGCCGGCTGCGGCTGCCGGGTACGGCCGCCGCGCTGGTGGTGGCGCTCGCCGCGTTCCCCGCGCTGCTGGCCCCGGTCCTCGGCACCGTCGACGCCGGAGGCCTCGCCGCCCTGTGGCTGGTCGGGGCGGCGGCGCTGGCCGGGCGGGGGCGGGGAGCCGACGCCGCGGCGGCGACGGCCGTCGGCATCGGCCTGCTGACCGCGCCGGTGGCCGCCGTCGGGCTGCTGGGGTTCGCGGCGCACGGTGTGGCGACCGGGCAGCTCGGTTCCGGGCTGCGACGCGGGGCGGCGTCGGCCATCACCGTGCTGCTCGGTGCCGGAGCGGCCGCGGTCGCGGTGACCGTGGTGCCGGGCGCCCCGGCGCCGGCGCCGGCCGGCTGGGTCCCGGTACTCGTGCTGGGGGCCGCGACCGTCGGGCTCGCGCTGCGGCACCTGCCGCCGCTACGCCCGGTCGCGACCGGTGCAGCCGCGTTGTTGCCGGTCACGCCGCTGTCCGTGGGCGCGGTACTCGTCGTGCTGCCCGTGCTCGCCGTGCTGGCCGGCGTGTACGCCCACAGCCGCACCGATCCGTCGCGACCGGGGCAGAGCAGGGCGCTGCTGGCGGCCACCGTGGTCACCGCGGTGCTCGCAGGCGGGCCGGCGGTGCGCGCCGCCGCGGCGGCCGATCCCGATCCGCACCGGCTCGCCGCATGGGCCCGCTCCGAGCTCCAGGCGGACGTGCAGCTCGCGGTCACCCCGCTCGCTGCCGCACAGCTGGCCGCCGACGGGTTCCCCGCGGACCGGCTCGTGCCGGCCGGCGCACCGGTCGGGGCCACCCTCGCACCCGACGCGGCGGGCCCGGTCCTGCTGGAGCTGCCCGCCGGCCCGGACGGGGCCCCGACGGTGCTCCGGGCCACCACGCCGGCCGCCGCCGAACCCGTCGCCGGTTCGCTGCTGCTCGGCAACCCGGCGCTCGTCCTCACCCCGGACGCCGCGGACATGCTCCGTTCCGGCGCGGTGGACCCGCGGCTGGCCGCGACGGTCACCGGCCTGGCCGGGGCGCACGTCCTGACCGTCGCCGGGTTCCCGGCGGTCGCGGGCGAGCCGGCGGGCGCGCCCCGGCGCGCGGGCGTCGTCACCGCGGTCGACGGCGTCCCGGTCACCGAGCCGGCCGCCGTCGAGGTGCTCAGCCGCTGGCTCGACGGCCAGCGGCCGCCGTTCCGTCCGGCCGACGTCACCGCCGCGGATGACGGCGTGGTGATCCACTACACGATCGACCTCGCCCGGGATCCCGCGTGAACCGGGCGTCGCGCGTCCCGGCGGCCCCCCTAAACCATCACGCTCGTCACCGAACCCGGCGAACGATGGCCACGTAGATCCTCATATGGAGGCTCGACGAGGAGCGCGCGCCGGCGGGGCGGTCGGATGACGGGGGTCCGTGCGACGTGGCCGCTCATCGGCCGCGACACCGAGATGGCGACCCTGGCCGCTGCGCTCGACGGATCCGCCGCGGGCGTGGTCGTCGCGGGCCCGCCCGGGGTCGGTCGCACCCGCCTCGCACGGGAGGCCGTCGACCTGGCCCGTGCCCGTGGGCGACCGGTGCACCGTGCCGCCGCCAGTGCCGCCGCCGCGGCGCTGCCCCTGGGCGCACTGGCGCACCTGCTGCCCACCGCCCCGTCGGGCGCCGCCGAACCCGAACTGCTCGAGCGGGCGAGGCGCGCCCTGACCGCGGGTCCCGGTCGACCGGTACTCGTCGTCGACGACGCGCACCTGCTCGACCCGCTGAGCGTCACCCTCGTACACCGGCTCGTCGCCGCGGGTGACGCCACCCTCGTCGCCACCGTCCCCGCAACCGGCCCGGACCCGACGACCACCCTGTGGAAGGACGACCTCGCCGCCCGCATCGATCTGCGCCCGCTGTCGCGGGCCCGGTCCGAGCGGTTGCTGGCCGAGGTGCTCGACGGCGCCGTCGACAGCAGGCTCACCGAGCAGCTCTGGCGGCTGAGCCACGGCAACCCGCGGGTGCTGCGGGAGTTCGTCGAGGGCGGCAGGGAGTCCGGCCGGCTGCACCGCGTCGACGGGCTGTGGCGCTGGTCGGGCCCCATGGAACCCACCCCCCGGCTGACCGGCATCGTGCTCGCCCAGCTCGCGGGTCTCGCCCCGCACGAGCGGGCCGCACTCGACCTGTTGGCCGTGGCCGGGCCCCTGCCCGTCGGCCGGTTCGTCGAGCTCGCCGGCCGGCCCACGGTGGCCGCACTGGAGCGGTCCGGGTTGATCACCGTGCGCTGCGGTGACGTCCCCGGAAGCGCGCACGCCGAACCTGCCTACCCGGTGCACGCCGCCGTCCTCGCCGACCAGCTGCCGGAGGCCGACGCCGGCCGGATCCGGCGCCAGGTCGTCCGCGACCCGGGGAACCCGGGCGCCGGATCGAGCGACGACCTGCTGCGGACCGGCCGGATGCTCCTCGACGGCGAGAGCGTGGACGTCGACGCCGAGGTACTGGCCCGCTCGGCCGAGGAGGCCGCGGCCCGCAGCGACCACCGGTTGGCGGAGCGGCTGGCCAGGGCCGCGCTGGCCTCGGGCAGCACGCAACGGGCCGCCCCGACACTGGTCGAGGCCCTGATGTGGCAGGGCCGGGCGGCCGAGGCCGAGCAGGTCGCCGCCGCCGCGCGGCCGGCGTCGGCGCGACTGGTGGCGGTCCGTGCCCTGAACCTGCAGTTCGGCCTGCGCCGGCCCGCCGAGGCACGCGGCGTGCTCGAGCCCACCGTCCGGCACGACCGGACCGGTGTGCTGACCGGCACGCTCGCCCTGCTCGAGCTGCGCTCCGGGGACGTCCGGCGGGCGGTCGAGCTGGGGGGACGGGCGCTCGCGTCCCCCGCCTGCGCGGCCGGGCACCGGCTCGCCGCGGCCGCGGCCGGTACCGGGCTGGCCGTGCAGGGGCGCGCCGCCGAGGCGCTGCGGATCGTGACGTCCGGGCAGGACACGGAAGCGGCCGGTCCGGTGCTCGGCGCGCTCGCGCTGGAGCAGGCCGGGCTGGTGGCCCTGCTGCACGCCGGGCGCATCGAGGACCACACGGCCGCGGCCGCAGCGCTGCACCGCGCCAGCATGGCGGCCACCGAGTCGGCAGGTGACGCGATCGGTGCGCTGCACCGCGGCGCGGCGGCGCTGGCCGCGGGCCGGGTCGACACCGCGGCCCGCTGGCTCACCGAGGCGCGGCTCGGGCTCAGCCATCGCGACCCCCTGGACCTGCAGCCGATCTGTACCGCGTGGCTCGCGACCGCGCGCGCCCTGCTCGGCGACTCCCGCGCCGCGGAGGCCCTCCTGGACGATCTCGACGGGGCCGGGCCGCTGGTCACGCCACAGCGGCAGCGCGCCCGGGTCTGGGTTCTGGCATCCAGGCAGCGCGTCGCCGACGCGGCCGCCCTGGCCCGGGACGCGGCGGGACCCGCCGGGGCAGCCGGTCAGGTCGTCGTGGCGGCCGGCCTGCTGCACGACGCGGTCCGCCTGGGACACGCGGCGGACGCCGCCGAACCCCTCCGGGCGCTGGCCCGCTCCTGCGACGCGCCGATCGTGCGGATCGCCGCCGAGCACGCGGACGCCGCCGTGGCAGGCGACGCGACCCGCCTGGACGCGGCGGGCGACCGGTTCGAGGAGCTCGGTGCGCTGCTGTCGGCCGCCGACTGCGCCGCGGCCGCCGCCGCCGATCATCAGCGGACCGGTCGGCGCAGGCTCGCGGCGACGGCGTCCGCCCGTGCCGTGCACCTCGCGCGCCGGTGCGGCAGCCCCCGCACCCCGGCCCTGGCCGGCCTGGAGCCCCCACGACTCACCGCCCGCGAGCACGACATCGCCCGGCTCGCGGCGAGCGGCCTGTCCAATCAGAGGATCGCACGGCGTCTGGTCGTCTCGGTCCGGACGGTGGAGACCCACCTCGCCCGCACCTACACCAAGCTGGGCATCTGCGGTCGTGGCGAGCTGGACGGAGCGCTCGGGCCGGGACGGGGACCGGCGGCCCGGTGAGGGGTCCGGGCCGCCGGGGATCGGGTACTCAGGCGGCCGCGAGCTCGGCCTGGTCCTCGGTGTGGAAGCGCTCCTCCAACGCCTCGGGCGAGGCGTCCACGTCGATGTCGAACAGGTTGGCCCCGCGGGCCGACTCGATCGCGCCGAGGCGGCGGCCGATCTTGTCCATCGCGTACTCCGCGAGCTCGTTGAGGTCGATCGCGAACGGGGGCTCCTCGCCCTCGGCGAGCCGGTCGAACGGCGCCGTCACGACACCCATCGCGGGCACCAGCAGCTCCTGCATCCGCTCGTCGACGACGTCGAACAGCGAGTCGTCGGCCGCGACGTGGCGCCGGCAGGTGAAGGTGCCCCAGGCCATGTGCCTGCGCTCGTCGTCGCCGATGTGCTTGATGATCTTCTGCATCCCGGGCAGGATCCCGCGGCTCTTGCAGATCTTCGCCCAGATGTAGTACCCGGTGAGCGCGAGCGTCCCCTCGACGATGTGGTTGTAGGTGACCGACGCGCGGATCTGGTTGCGCGGCGACGGGTCGTCGGCCAGCGCGTAGAGGCTCTGCGGCAGCTCCCGGGTGAAGATCTGCCCGTAGGCGTCGTTGTCGGCGAGGAAGGGGTGCAGGTCCTCGGTCAGGCCGACGGCGTCGAACCAGCGGCGGAACGCCTCGGTGTGCTTGGCCTCCTCGAACACGAACTGCGTCAGGTACATCTCGTCGGCCAGGCGCCCCTCCGCCGCCATCGCCGCGACGAAGGGCTGCAGGTCCTGGGTCACCGACTCCTCACCGGCCATGAACTGCGCGGCGAGCATCGTCGTCCACCAGCGCTCGGAGTCGTTCAGGGCCGCGAAGTCGGCGGCGTCCTGCGCGAGGTCGATGTCGGCGGGGTTCCAGTGCCGCCCGTTGCCCTTGGCGAACAGCCGCATCGGGAACGAGTCGAAGTTCAGCCCGCCCCGCCCCAGCGTGGCGTAGCCCGTGCGCTTTCCGTGCTCGATCGACCGCGTCATTGCAGACCTCCGTGTGTGCTGGTCAGTACCGGATGAGGCCGCGGATGTTGCGACCCTCGCGCATGTCCTCGTAACCCAGGTTGATCTCCTCGAGGGCGTACTCGCGGGTGATCAGCTCGTCGAGCTTGAGCAGCCCGAGGTTGTACATCTCCAGCAGCCGCGGCACGTCGTGCTGACCGTTGGAGCTGCCGAACAGGGCGCCGCGGATCTGCTTCTCGTAGAGCGTCAGGTCCAGCAGCGACAGGGTGGCCGTGTCCTCGTCGGGATGGCCCAGCGCGGTCACGACCACGCGGCCCTTCTTCCCCACGAGCTGCAGCGCCGGCTGCAGGTAGGAGCCCTCGGCGACGCCCGTCGTCAGGATGGCGGCGTCGGCGAGCTGGCCACGGGTCAGGCTCGACACGGTGTTCCAGGCCTCGTCCATGCTCGCGGCGACGTGGGTGGCCCCCAGCTCCAGCGCCTTCTCGCGCTTGAAGCCGACCGGGTCGACGGCCACGACGTAGCGGCAGCCGGCCGCCTTCGCCCCCTGTACGGCGTTGGCGCCGACGCCACCGATCCCGATGACGACGCACGCGTCCCCGGCACGCAGCTCCGCGGTGCGCACGGCGCTGCCGAAGCCGGTCGTCACCCCGCAGCCGACGAGCGCGGCCAGGTGCAGCGGGAACCCCTCGTCGATCTTCACGACGGACTTGACCGGCACGACGGTGTGCTTCGCGAACGTCCCGAGCAGGCACATCTGGCCGACGTCCGCACCGCGGGCGTGGAAGCGGTAGGTGCCGTCGAGCTGCGGACCGAGCGTGGCGCCCGCGCCGTCGTCGCACAGGGCGGTGTAGCCGCGCACGCAGTACGAGCAGCGCCCGCAGCTCGGCAGGAACGTCATCACCACCGGGTCACCGACGGCCACGTCGGTGACCCCCGGGCCGACCTCCAGGATCCGTCCGGCACCCTCGTGCCCGCCGATCATCGGGAACCCGATCGGCAGGTCCCCGGTGACCAGGTGCTCGTCGGAGTGACACAACCCGCTCGCGGCCAGCTCGACGAGCACCTCACCCGCGCCGGGCGGATCGAGCTCGACCTCCTCGACGGTCCACTTGCCGCCGAGCTCCCACAACACCGCCGCGGTGGTTCTCATGGCGGTCAGCTTGCCCGGAACGTGACCCCCACCGCACCGGCCCGCGGGTTCCGCCCCTGGCCCGCAGGTGCCAGTTCACCCGTCCGTGTACCCGCGAGTCGGGGCCTCCGCACCCGCGAGTCGGGCCCTGCGTGCGCGCGAGTCGGGGCCTCCGCACCCGCGAGTCGGGCCCTCCGCACGCGCGAGTCGGGCCCTGCGTGCGCGCGAGTCGGGGCCTGCGTGCGGTCGAGGGGCCGCATACCGGCTCGCCGGGACGCGACTCGCGCGCACCCACACCCCGACTCGCGGGCGCTCACACCCCGACTCGCGGGTGCTCACACCCCGACTCGCGGGCGGGCGGGCGGGGTCAGGGCGAGGGGAGGGGGAGGTTGAGGTGGGCGACGAGGCCGCCGCCGTCGCGGGGGCTCAGGGTCAGCTCGCCGTCCATCGCCGCCACCAGCGCCTCGACGATCCACAGGCCCAGGCCCGCCGTGCCCTGCCGCTCCCCCATCGCCACACCCTTCGCCGTCACGACGCCCTCCTGGCCGGGTGGCAGGCCCGGGCCGCGGTCGCGGACCTCGGCCACCAGCCGCCCCGCCCGGAGCCGGAGATCGAGCTCGACGGGCGCGTCGCCGCTGTGCCGGGCCGCGTTCTCCACGAGGTTGGTGAGCACCCGACGCAGGCGCTGGGGGTCGCAGCGCACCACCGCACCCGGCGGCTCGGCCAGCGGCACCCGGCGCGCCGGCGCGACGCCAGCCGCGTCGAGCACGGCGTCCGCCAGCTCGGCGAGGCGCACCGGCCGCTCCCGGACCCGGCCGAGCGGGCTGCCGTCGGTGACCGCGACGTCGGCGAGCCCGTCGAGCATGTCGCGCAGGTGCACGGCGTGCTCGGCGAGCAGCCGCGTGGCGGTCTCCTGCGACGGCCCCCGCAGCCGGCCCGCGGCGAGGTCGGCCGTGAGCGCCGTCAGCGACGCGACGGGCGTGCGGAACTCGTGCAGCACGACGCGCACCCCGTCGAGGCGGGCCTGCTGGGCGGCGAGCAGCCGGGCGCGCAGGTCCCGCTCCTCCAGGAACGCCTCGTGCTCGGCGAGCGCGCGGGCCCGCGACACCGCCGACTCGTCGAGCTGGCGCTCCAGCATCTGCACCAGCACCCCGACCAGCACCGCGGCCGCCACCAGGAACCCCGTCCACCACGCCCCGGCCAGCCAGCGGTCGGCGAGGGACACGTCGGGATCGGAGCCGAGCACCGCGCCCACGGTGAACCCGGCCCCGGCGACGAGCGCTGCCAGCCGCCCGATCACCGCGCCGCCCCGCACCGCCGCCGCGACGACGACGAGCGGCAGCAGCGCGACCATGATGCTCTCGGCCCCGCCGGTCAGGGCACACGCGACGAGCACCAGCACACCGTCGAGGGCGGTGGAGAACCAGGCCGGGACGAGCTGGCGCCCGCGCAGCTCACCGATCAGGAGGGCCAGCGCGTACCCGGTCGTCGCGACGACCAGCACCGCGAGCGGGACCAGCCATCCGCGCGCCAGCTCCGGTCCCAGCACCAGCGCGAGGCCGACCGCCAGCACCGCGGCGACCCGGATCACCGCGGCCGTGCGGTCCTCGGCCGTGCGCTGCGCACGCGGCACGCGCTCCCATCCCCCGCTCCGCCAGGCGTCCACCCGCACTCCCATCCCCGCTACAGTCCCCGACCGTGCGCGACGGCCGGTACGTGGTGGTCATCGTGGACGATCACGCCCTGTTCTCCCAGGGCCTGGCGCTGCTGCTGGAGTCCCGCGCGGGCGACACCTTCCTCGTCGCGGGGTCGACCACGGCGGGCGAGGAGGCCGTGGCGCTGGTCGGGCGCGAGGCGGCCGACATCGCGGTCGTCGACCTCGCGCTGCCCCCGCTGGGCGGTGTCGAGACGATCCGCCGCATCCGGGCCGCCTACCCCCGCACCCACGTGCTGGCCCTGTCGGGTACCGAGGACCTCGCGCTGGCCACCGCGGCGCTGCGGGCGGGGGCGGCGGGTTTCCTGGGCAAGTCCGCCGACCCGGACGTGCTGGTCGCGCCGCTGCTGGCCATCGTCGCGGGCGTGCGGGTGGTGCGTCCCGACCTGCTCGACGCGCTGCTCGTGGCAGGCGACCGCACCGCCGACGGCCTGCTGGAGCGCCTCGGCAGCCGCGAGGTGACGCTGTGGCGGCTGCTCGCGCGCGGCCTGGAGACCAGCGAGATCGCCAAGCCGATGCTGGTCAGCGAGCGCACGGCGAAGCGGATGATCGCGTCCCTGCTGCACAAGCTCGGTGCGGCGAACCGGATCGAGGCCGCGGCGCTGGCGGGCCGCTACGGCCTGCTGGACGACCCCGACGCCTGCTGACGGGTGGGCGCGAACTGGCCCGTGCGGGCCACGTACGGCCCGATCGTGGTCCTGTGCGCGGCGATCCCGATGCGGGACACTCCCGGTCCAACCGGAGACGAGAGGGGCCGACGTGGCGGCGTTCAGCAGTGAGGCCGAGGTCTACGAGTTCCTGGGCGGGGTGTTCCGGATGGGCCTGGACGATCCCGAGCTGGTGTCGAAGCTCGAGCCGACCGGGATCGTGCTGCGCATCACCTACACCGAGCCGGACGCGGTGATCACCGTCGACATGCCCGGCAAGGAGCTGCACGAGGGCGCCGGAGCGGGCCCGGACCCGAACGTCGAGCTGTTCATGACCGCCGACACGGGCAACCGGTTCTGGCTGGGCAAGGTCATCCTGCCGGTGGCGCTGGCCAAGGGGCAGGTGCGGGCCAAGGGTCCGGTGGCGAAGCTGCTCAAGGTGCTGCCGCTGGCCAAGCAGCTCTTCGGCCCGTACCGCGAGCTGGTGGCGTCGAAGGGCCGCTCCGACCTGCTCGAGGCCTGATCACCCGATCCGGTGGTCCGACCGGCTCCGGTGGACCCGTGGCCCGATACTCCGCGCCATGGACCAGGTGTGGCTCGACGTGCGGATGTGGACCGGGCTGCAGGGCAACTTCCGTCCGTTCACCGACGTGGCGTGCCCGGCGCCGGAGCCCCTGCCTGCGGTCGTGGGCGGGTGGCAGCAGTGGGCCGTGGCATGCCTGGGAACGGTCGCGTCCACCGAGGGCTGGCAGGCCGGTCGCTACCACTACAGCGCCGAACAACGCGACGACGGCGGGCACGCGCTCGCCGTGTTCGCGCGAGGCACGTTCGACTGGGCCACCTGACCGACGCCACCCCGGCACCTAGGATTGGACTGCGCATGCAGGGCCAATCGTGAGGGAGTGGCATGGACCACACAGAACGGCGGGTCGGGGCGCGCAGCTTCGCCCGGCTGCTCGGCGAGTGGCGCCCGGCCGACGGCCGCCGGCTGGCGAGCGCGCTGGCCGACCGCATCCGCCTGCTCGTGCTCGACGGCAGGCTCCCGCTGGAGATCCGGGTCCCCGCCGAGCGCGAGCTGGCGGGAGCCCTCGCCGTCAGCCGCACCACCGTGGCCGCGGCCTACGACCAGCTGCGCGATGCCGCGGTGTTGCGCAGCCGGCGCGGCGCGGGCAGCTGGACCCGGCTCCCGACCGGCCCGCCGGGTGGCGCGCCGCCGTCCCCGTTCTTCCTGCTCGACGACACCGCCCCGCACGAGCTGGCCCACGCCGCGTTGCCGGCCCCGTCGGAGCACCTGCGGCGGGCGACCACGGCGGCCGTCCACGACCTCGACGCCCTGCTCGGCGGCCACGGCTACGACCTGCTGGGCCTGCCCGTCCTCCGGACCGCGATCGCGGGGCGGTTCACCGCGCGCGGCCTGCCGACGACCGCCGACCAGGTGCTCGTCACCACGGGGGCGCAGGGCGCGATCGCGCTGGTCCTCGCCACGCTGACCGGTCCGGGCGACCGCGTGCTCGTCGAGCACCCCACCTACCCCAACGCGCTGGACGCGATCGCCGCACGGGGTGCGCACCCCGTGCCGGTGCCGATGACCACCGACCCGGGCACCCGTGCCGACGGATGGGACCTGGACCTGCTCACCGCCGCCGTCCGCGACGCCGCCCCGCGGCTGGCCTACCTCATCCCGGACTTCCAGAACCCCACCGGGGCGGTGCTGCCCGCGCAGGACCGGGAACGTCTGGTGGATCTGGCCCGGCGCACCGGCACCCCGCTGCTGGTCGACGAGACGCTGGCCGAGCTGTCCCTCGACGGGCCGTCGCCGCCGCCGGTCGGGTCCTTCGGCGGACCCGACTCGCCGCACGTGCTCACCGTGGGTTCGGCCAGCAAGGTGATCTGGGGTGGACTTCGCGTCGGCTGGGTCCGGGCCTCGGCACCCATGGTGCGCAGGCTCGCCGCGCGCCGCGCCGCACTGGACCTGGGCGGGCCGCCGCTGGAGCAGCTGATCACGGCGCGGCTGCTCGGCGAGGTGGAGGAGATCGCGGCCCAGCGCCGCATCGAGGTCACCGCCGCCCGGGACCACCTGCTGGGCAGGCTGAGCGCGCTGTTCCCAGGCTGGGCGGCGAACCGGCCGACCGGCGGTCTGTTCCTGTGGGTCGACGTCGGTGCGCCGGTCTCGAGCAGGCTGGCCGTCGCCGCCCGCCGGCACGGACTCGTGATCGCCGCCGGGCCCCGGTTCGGCCTCGACGGCGCGTTCGAGCGGCGGCTGCGACTGCCCTGCACCCTGCGCCGCGACCGCGTCGACGCGGCGCTGGACCGGCTGCTGCTGGCGTGGGCGGGCCTCGATCAGGTCGAGGCCGGGGTGCCGCCGGAACCGGTTGCGGTCGCATAGGGTCCGGTCCGAGCACGTCGATCAACTGGAGGTAAGTGTGGCTGGACCGCTGGCAGGGCTGAAGGTCGTGGAGCTGGCCGGGATCGGGCCGGGTCCGCACGCGGCGATGATCCTCGCCGACCTGGGCGCTCAGGTGGTCCGCGTGGACCGCCCGGGTGGGCTGCACCTCGGCGTGCCCGGCGCACCCGACCCCTCCCTGCGCGGCCGCCGCCGGGTCGCCGCCGACCTGAAGTCGGCCGAGGGGATCGAGACGGTGCTGCGACTGGCCGAGCGCGCCGACGTGCTGATCGAGGGCTACCGGCCCGGCGTCACCGAGCGCCTCGGCGTCGGACCCGCCGAGTGCCACGCCCGCAACCCGAAGCTCGTCTACGGGCGGATGACCGGCTGGGGCCAGGACGGGCCGATGGCCCAGCGCGCCGGGCACGACATCAACTACATCTCGCTGACCGGCGCGTTGCACGCCATCGGGCGGTCCGGCGAGCGGCCGGTGCCCCCGCTGAACCTGGTCGGCGACTTCGGCGGCGGCTCGATGCTGCTCGTCGTCGGCGTGCTGTCGGCGCTGTGGGAGGCGCAGCGATCGGGGCAGGGCCAGGTCGTGGACGCCGCGATGGTCGACGGCGTGTCGCTGCTGAGCCAGATGTTCTGGGGTTTCCTGTCGCAGAAGATCTGGACCGACGAGCGCGACGCGAACATGCTCGACGGCCACGCGCCGTTCTACGACACCTACACCTGCGCCGACGGGCGGCACGTGGCCGTCGGCTCGCTGGAACCGCAGTTCTACGCCGCGCTGCTCGCCGGCCTGGGCATCGACCCGGCCGAACTGCCCGAGCAGTACGACCGGGACGGCTGGCCCACCCTGCGCGCACGCTTCACGAGTGAGTTCGCGAGCCGACCGCGTGACGAGTGGGCCGCCGTGTTCGACGGCACCGACGCCTGCGTGACGCCGGTGCTGGCGTTCGGCGAGGTTGCCGTGCACCCGCACATCGCCGCGCGGGAGACGATCGTCGAGGCCGACGGCGTGCCCCAGGCCGCACCCGCGCCACGCTTCTCCCGCACCGCGGCCGAGGTGCCGACCGGGGCGCGGGAACCGGAGGACGTCGACGCGGTGCTCGCCGACTGGAGCTGACCCGCCGAGACCGCAACGAACGGCACATCCGTACACCAGGAGTGGACGAGGGTGCCGTTCGTTGCGTCGGTAGTGGGGGTCAGGCCGAGGGGGTCTCGTCCACCAGCAGGTTGCGGGTGCGCAGCGGGTCGACCGGGATGCCCGGGCCCGTCGTCGTCGAGACGGTGATCTTCTTGATGTAGCGCCCCTTGGCGGCCGACGGCTTCGCGCGCAGGATCTCGTCGAGCGCCGCGCCGTAGTTCTCCACCAGCTTGTCGGTGTCGAACGAGGCCTTGCCGATGACCAGGTGCAGGTTGGCCTGCTTGTCGACGCGGAAGTTGATCTTCCCGCCCTTGATCTCGTTGACGGCCTTGGTGACGTCGGGCGTCACCGTGCCGGTCTTCGGGTTCGGCATCAGGCCACGCGGGCCGAGGATGCGCGCGATCCGGCCGACCTTGGCCATCTGATCGGGGGTGGCGATCGCGGCGTCGAAGTCGAGCCATCCGCCCTGGATGCGCTCGATCAGGTCCTCGGCACCCACGACGTCGGCGCCCGCGGCCTCGGCCTCGGCGGCCTTGTCACCGGTGGCGAACACGATCACGCGGGCGGTCTTGCCGGTGCCGTGCGGCAGGTTGACGGTGCCGCGGACCATCTGGTCGGCCTTGCGCGGGTCGACACCCAGGCGCATCGCGACCTCGACGGTGGCGTCCATCTTCGTGCTGGCCGTGGCCTTCGCCAGCTCGGCGGCCTGCAACGGCGTGTACAGGTTGTCCCTGTCGATCTTCTCCGCGGACTCGCGGTAGGCCTTGCTGCGCTGTGACATCTGAATCTCTCTCCTCAGTCCGTGGTGCGAGCCGCGCCGGCTCTCCCACGCGTGCGTGTGGTGGTGCTCAGCCCTTGACCGTGATGCCCATGGAGCGGGCGGTGCCGGCGATGATCTTCGCGGCCTGGTCGATGTCGTCGGCGTTGAGGTCGGCCATCTTGGTCTGGGCGATCTGGCGCACCTGGTCCATGGTCACCGAGGCGACCTTGGTCTTGTGCGGCTCGCCGCTGCCCTTCTCCACACCGGCGGCCTTGAGCAGCAGGCGCGCGGCCGGCGGGGTCTTGAGCGCGAAGGTGAACGAGCGGTCCTCGAACACCGAGATCTCGACCGGCACGATGTCGCCGCGCTGCGCCTCGGTGGCGGCGTTGTAGGCCTTGCAGAACTCCATGATGTTGACGCCGTGCTGGCCGAGCGCGGGGCCGACCGGCGGCGCCGGGGTGGCGGCCCCCGCCTTGATCTGGAGCTTGATGATCGCGGAGAGCTTCCGCTTCTTGGGTGGCATCTGAAGTCGTATTCCTTAGATCTTGGAGACCTGGCTGAATGCCAGCTCGACGGGCGTCTCGCGGCCGAAGATCGACACCAGCACCTTCAGTTTCTGGGCGTCGATGTTGACCTCGTTGATGGTGGCGGGCAGCGTCGCGAACGGCCCGTCCATGACGGTGACGGACTCGCCGACCTCGAAGTCGACCTCCACCGTCGGCTTGCCGCTCGTGCTCGCGGAACCATCGCCCTTGCCCCCTCCGGTGGCCGGCTTCGGCTCCACCTTCGGCAGCAGGAACTTGATGACGTCGTCGTGGGTGAGCGGCGACGGCTTGGACGTCGCGCCGACGAACCCGGTGACACCCGGGGTGTTGCGGACCGCGCCCCACGACTGGTCGTTGAGATCCATCCGGACCAGGATGTAGCCGGGCAGCACCTTGCGCTGCACCTGCTTGCGCTGGCCGTTCTTGATCTCGGTGACCTCCTCGGTGGGCACCTCGACCTGGAAGATGTAGTCCTCGACGTCGAGCGTCTGGACGCGCGTCTCGAGGTTGGTCTTCACCTTGTTCTCGTAGCCCGCGTAGGAGTGGATGACGTACCAGTCGCCGGGGGCACGGCGCAGCGCGGCGCGCATCTCCTCGACGGGGTCGACCTCCGCCTCCGGCTCGTCCGACGGGTCGTCGGCGGCGTCGTCCGCGGTGGCGGCGTCGTCCGCGATGGCGGCGTCATCGGCGTCGTCCGCGTCCTCGGTGTAGCCGCCGGACACCGCGTCCTCGCCGTGGGCGGCCTCGGTGTCGGCGTCCTGCACGGCCTGCTCCGGGAGATCCTCGTCGGCACCGGCGCGCGCCGAGGCCTCGACCACGGCCTCGTCGGCGTCGATCTCGGTGTCGGTCAGCCCGGGGCCGCCGTTGGGGGAACTCACGTACGTCTCGCTTCCTTGTCGCTGGTCGCGCGGGTCAGTTGCCGAACAGGAAGTTGACACCCTGCGCGAACACCAGATCCATCAGTGCCACCAGCGCGATCATGAACGACACGAACACCAGCACGACGATCGTGTAGGTGACCTGCTGCCTGCGCGTGGGCCAGATGACCTTGCGCAGCTCGGCGACCACCTCGCGCAGAAAACGGACGACCCGGCCGGGCAGCGAGACCTTCTCGGGACGGCCGTCCCGGACCGCGGTGGCCCGGCCCTTGCCGTCGTCGGGCGTGGAGCCGGCGCGCCGCCCCCGGCGGTCGGCAGCGGTGCTCGGGCGTTCCCGCCCGTCATCGCCGACCTCGCGCTCGTCGTCCGCCACGCCTGTCCTCCAGCTCGCCGGCGGGCCTGCCGGTCTGACCCGGTCGACTCCGCTGCTGTCCGTCTTCCACGCAGTGCAGGGGTGACAGGACTTGAACCTGCAACCTGCGGTTTTGGAGACCGCTGCTCTGCCAGTTGAGCTACACCCCTAGACCCCCGCCGCGGGACCTGCCCGCCTGCGGAGAAACGCATCGTCGCAGCACGCTGCGACAACACATCCAGCACGACGAGTGTACGGCACCCCGGCGCAGCGGATCCCGCGCCCCGGCGGACCACCCGTCGAGCGGTCCTCGCCCGACGAGGCCGATCGGCGCTCCGCGCACCGATCGACGCTCTCCGGCGCGGTGGCGACCGACGTGCGAGCGCAGAGAACGTGTGCAGGCCCCTGCTGAGCGTCGCCTGCGTCGCCCCATAGGCCGGCGTGAGCCCCCTGCGTGAGGGCTCCTGCTTGAAGGCCCCTGCGTGATGACCTCAGCCGCGAAGCGCCACCTCGGCGACGGCGCGACCGAGTACGGTCCTCCCGTCGAACCGGGCCGTGATCGCGATCTTCGCGACGCCGTCGGTCACGTCGGTGACCTTGCCCGACAGCTCGACCTCGGCGCCGTCGTCGTCATCCGGGACGGTCACCGGGCGCGTGAACCGCACGCCGTAGCTGCGCACCGCGGACGGGTCGCCCGCCCACTGCGTGACGAGCCGCCCGGCGAGCGCCATCGTCAGCATGCCGTGGGCGATGACGCCCGGCAGACCCACACCGGTGGCGACGCGGTCGCTCCAGTGGATGGGGTTGAAGTCGCCGGACGCGCCCGCGTAGCGGACCAGGTCGGCCCGGGTGATCCGCAGTGACAGCGGCGGGAGCTCGGTGCCCTTCTCGACCGTCACGAGGCCTCCTGCGGGGAATCGCCCTGGGTCACCAGCAGCGCGCGGGTGGTGGCCACCGCGACTCCCGCGGTGTCGGCGACCTCGCAGCGCAGCGTCAGCATGTGACTGCCGGCGCGCGCCGTGAGCTCCTCGACGTGGATCGTGGAGACGAGTTCGTCGCCGCCGTGGATCGGCCGGTGCAGCGTGATCGACTGGTCGCCGTGGACCATGCGCGAGTAGTCCCAGCCGAGCGCGGGGTCGCGCAGGAACGCCTCGATCAGCGGCATCGTGAACGTGACACTGAAGGTGGGCGGGGCGACCAGGTCCGGATGACCGGCCGCCCGTGCCGCATCGAGATCCAGACACACCGAAGCGCCCTCGCCGATGGCGAGGGCGAATTCCCGGATCTTCTCCCGACCGACCTGGTAGGGCGCCGAGGGAGGAAGGCTCTTCCCGACGAACGAGGCGTCCGGCGCCACCGTCAGCGGGTCTCGCGGTGCTCGCGGTGCGTGCCGCAGTTCGAGCAGAACTTCTTGATCGCGAGCCGGTCGGGGTCGTTCCGACGGTTCTTCTTGGTGATGTAGTTGCGGTGCTTGCACTGCTCGCACGCCAACGTGATCTTCGGCCGGACGTCCGTGGCCTTACCCATCGCGGGTGCCTCCTGCTAGCTGTTCGGAACGATTCCTGGTAGCGGTGGCCGGACTTGAACCGGCGACACAACGATTATGAGCCGTTTGCTCTACCAGCTGAGCTACACCGCTGTACTAAGTGGCTGACGCCGCCTCACCGAGCCCCTTTACGGAATCGAACCGTAGACCTTCTCCTTACCATGGAGACGCTCTGCCGACTGAGCTAAAGGGGCGGCAGACCACCCGGGGCTCGCGCTCCGAAGTGGCCGACGACGATGCTACACAACGCCGCGGCCGGGCCGGAAATCGGTACCGCCCGGGGGGCTGAGCAGCGGATTCACCCAGACCGACCCGCACACGCCGGGCACGCGGGCCATCGGCGGCGGCACCCCGGCTCACCCCCGCCCGGCGTGCGGGTAGGGCAGCAGCGCCATCTCGCGGGCGTTGCGGATCGCGGTGGCGACCTGGCGCTGCTGCTGGGGCGTCAACCCGGTCACGCGACGAGCCCGGATCTTGCCGCGGTCGGAGATGAACTGGCGCAGCAACGTCGTGTCCTTCCAGTCCACCTGCGTGATCCGCTTGGCGTGCAGCGGGTTGACCTTCTTGCGCGGCGCGCGCTGCGGTCTCGACTGGGCCATCGTCAGCGCTCCTCGGTGAACTCGACGTGCCGGCGCACCCGGGGGTCGTACTTGCGCAGCACGAGCCGGTCGGGGTCGTTGCGCCGGTTCTTCCGGGTCACGTACGTGGTGCCGGTTCCCGCGGTCGACCGCAACCTCACGATCGGCCGGAGCTCGGTGCTGCGAGCAATCGACCCGCCCTCCTTCACAAACGACATTCATTTTCAACTAAGGTGGATCCTACCCCATCCCGAGGAGGACACCCGTGCCCGAGCTGCTCGTGCTCACCGGGCTGATCGCGCCCGGCGTGGAGGCGGTCGTCGACCGCCTCCGCACGCTCGACCCCGACATCGCCGTCCTGCACCACGACCTGCGCGACATCGATCGCGACGTGGTGCACCGCAGGCTCCGCCGCGGCGGGCTCGACGTCACGACCGCGGTCGAGCTCGCCCACGGCTGCGTGTCCTGCACGCTGCGCGAGGACCTGCTGCCACAGCTGCTCGAGCTGGCCACGCCGGGCGGCCCGCGCCGGATCGTCCTGCACCTCGACCCGGCGCTCGAACCCGAGCAGGTGTGCTGGGCGCTGCGGCACGTCCTGATCGACGGGTCGGTCGTCACCGACGCCGTCGACCTGCGGGGCGTCCTCTCCGTCGTCGACACGACGAGCTGGTTCGACGACGCGACGGGCGCGGCCGCGCTGCCGGAGCGCGGCCTCACCGAGCCGGGTGGGCGGGGCGAGGGCGCGGACGAGCGCACCGTCGCGCAGGTGGCCGTGGGCCAGGCGGAGTTCGCCGACCTGCTGGTGCTCACCGGCGTCACCGACGCCTGGCAGCTGGCCCGCACGGCCGCCGTCCTGACCAGGCTCGCGCCGACGGCGGCGCAGCTGCGCCTGCACGAGGTCGACGAGCGGGCGTTCCTCACCGAACTGCCCGCCGAGGCCCGTCGCGGCCGTCCCGACGACGTGCACGCCGCCCTGCTACGCGGGTGCCCCCCGCTCGCCGGGGACTGCGGGGTGCGGCTCGTGGGCTTCTCCGCGCGGCGCCCGTTCCATCCCGACCGCCTGCACTCCGCGCTCGACGTGCTGCTCGACGGGGTCGTGCGCACCCGCGGCCGGATCTGGCTGGCGACGCGGCCCGAGGCCGTGCTCTGGCTGGAGTCCGCCGGCGGCGGGGTGCGGGTCGGGCACGGCGGGGACTGGCTGGCCGGGGCGGGCGAGCAGGCCTGGGAGGCGGCGACGCCGGAACGACGTGCGCTGGCCGCGCTGGGCTGGCACCCCCGCTTCGGCGACCGCGCCCAGGATCTCGTCGTGCTCACCCACGCGGCCGACGCCGACGAGATCGACGCCTGCCTGCGCGAGGCCCTGCTGACCGACCTGGAGCTGGCGGCGGGCGAGGACGCGTGGCGCGCCCTGCCGGACCCGTTCGGCTGGTGGCACACCGACCCCTGCGAGCCCTCGGCCGACGTGGCGGTGGGCGGCGACGAGTGCGGGTCCGAGGAGCGCTGAGATCACCCGGCCGCCGTGGGCCCGGGTACGGCGGACCGCACCAACGCGGCGGGGCCGGACGGTTGGGCAGGCCCACCGTCCGACCCCGGTACCGAACCCGGGCTCAGCCCTCGTCGGCTCCGATGAAGCCCTCCGAGATCAGCCAGTCGCGCGCGACCTGCCGCTCGGGGATGTTGTCCGAGGACTTCTGCCCGTTGAGCTCGAGCATGACGTCGTCGGTCAGCGCCGCCGAGATCGGGGCGAAGACGTCGGCGACGGCGGGGTTCTGCTCGAAGGTCTCCGAGCGCATGGTCGGCGCGGCGTTGTAGAGCGGGTGGTAGACCTGGTCGTCCTCGAGCACCCGCAGGTCCAGCGCGGGGATGCGGCCGTCGGTGGTGAACACCTCACCGAACAGGCACGTCGCGGGGTCGGTCGTGGCCTGGTAGATCGCGCCGGTCTCGAGCACGGAGGGCTGGCCCGCGGGGAGCTGGAACCCGTAGGTCTCCTGGAGGCCGGGCAGGCCGTCGTCGCGCACGAGGTACTCGCTCTCGACGCACATCGGCCCGGTGCCGCCCTCGTTGTAGTAGGCGGCCATGTCCGAGAGCGTGTTCAGGTTCAGCTCCTCGGCCTGGGACTCCAGCACGGCGAACGCGTAGGTGTTGTTGAACTCGGTCGGGGCGAGCCACTCGATCTGGTTCTGCTCCAGGTCGGTGGCCTTGACCGTCTGGTACTGCTCCTCGGCGTCCTGGATGGGCGCGCCGCCGAAGAACGTCACCTGCGCGGTACCGGTGTAGTCCCAGTACACGTTGATGTCGCCCGCGAGCAGGGCGTTGCGGGTGGCCTCGGTGCCGCCGACGTTGCACTGCGGGGTGACCTCCGCGCCGACCGACTCCAGCGCGGCGATGGTGATCTCGCACAGCACGAGCTGTTCGTCGAAATCCTTGCTGCCCACCGTGTAGGACGCGCCGCTGAGGTCGATGCTCTCGGCCAGGCTGCCCGCGGCCGCCGACTCCCCACCGCCCTGTTCCAGCCCGCCGCCCGCGCATCCGGCCAGTACGAGCGCCGCTGCCGTGCCGGCGACCGTCATCGTCGCTCGTCGCATCCGCATTCTCATGGTTCTCCTCTGATGTGGTGCTGCGATGCCGACCCGGTCAGCGGGCCGGTGTGGGTCAGCCGCCCGAGCCTCGGACCAGCTGCTCGGCCAGACCGGCCAGCCAGTCGACCAACAGCGCGAGGGCGGCCACGAGCGCGGCGACCGCGAACGCGGCGCCGGTCCGCCCGAGCTTGAGCATGCTCAGGATCGGCGTCCCGAGCCCGCCCGCGGCGATGAACGTCGCGAGGGTGGCCGTGCCGACGTTGAGCACCAGGGCGACCCGGATGCCGGCGACCATCACCGGCACCGCGAGCGGGAGCTCGACGCGACGCAGCGTGAGCCCGGCGGACATGCCCATGCCGCGGGCGGCCTCGATCAGGGCCGGGTCCACCTGGCGCAGGCCGACGACGGTGTTGGTCAGCACCGGCAGGAACGAGGCGATCACCAGGGCCACGATCGCGCTGGTGGGCCCGAAGCCCAGCGGGCTGAACGCCATCAGGATGATCACCCCGAACGGGGGCAGCGCCTGCATGAACCCGCCGACCGCGAGGACCGCGTCGCCGATGCGACCCGCCGACGGGCGGCTGAGCACGATCCCCAGCGGGATCGACAACGTCACGACGATCAGGGTGGACACCCCGACCAGGTAGGCGTGCTCGATGAACTGCTGCCACAGGTTCGCGTAGTCCAGCGTGCGGGCCTCGGGTTGCCGGCCGGGGGCGGTGAGGTCCTGGGCGTTGATCCACAGCACCACCCCGAGCACCGTCAGCGCGACGATCACGGGCGTGACCAGCAGGCCCCGGTTGCGCAGCAGCGACCGGCCGGCCCGCGTGGTGGCCGCGGGCGACGCGGCCGGGGCGGTGGTGGTGGCGCTCATGAGCTGCGGCCCTTCGCCCGGAGGTCCCCGACCATCGCGTCCCACCGCAGCGCGCCGCGCGAGTGCCCGTCGTCGTCGACGACGAGCACCAGCGGCGCCCGCGAGTCGAGCATGACGTCGACGGCGTCGTAGACGGTCCCGCCCAGCGGCACGGTGACCAGCGGCGGCGCGGTGTCACACCCCGGGACGTGCAGCCAGCGTTGCGGGCGGCCCGCGTCGTCGACGGCCAGCACCGGGTGCCGCCCGGCCGGGGCGCCCCCGCTGGACACGACGACCTCGTCGAGCTGCAGCCGGGAGAGTTCGAGCAGCGACAGCCTGCGCACCGCCGCCCCGCCACCGACGAACTCGGCGACGAACTCGTCGGCCGGGTTCGTGAGCACCTCGTCGGGGCTGTCGTACTGCCGCAGCCTTCCGCCCGGGCCGAAGATCGCGATCCGGTCGCCGAGCTTGACCGCTTCGGTGAGGTCGTGGGTGACGAAGCAGATCGTCTTCGCGACCTGGCGCTGCACCTCGAGGAACTCGTCCTGCAGCCGCTCACGGGTGATCGGGTCGATCGCGCCGAACGGCTCGTCCATCAGCATCACCGGGGGATCGGCGGCCAGCCCGCGCGCCACCCCGACGCGTTGCTGCTGGCCGCCGGAGAGCTGGCGCGGGTACCGGGAGCGGTACTGGCCCGGCTCCATCCCGACCAGGCTCAGCAACTCGTCGACCCGGGCGGAGATCCGGTTGCGGTCCCAGCCCAGCATCTTCGGGACCATCCCGATGTTCTCGCCGATGGTCATGTGCGGGAACAGGCCGACCTGCTGGATGACGTAGCCGATCCGCCTGCGCAGCTGGTCGGCGTTGACCGTGGTGACGTCCTCGCCGTCGAGGATGATCTTCCCGGTGGTCGGCTCGATCAGCCGGTTCATCATCTTCAGCGTCGTCGTCTTGCCGCAGCCCGACGGGCCGATGAGCATGACGATGGCCCCGGTGGGAACCTCGAAGGTCAGCTCGGCCACCGCCGGATCGTCCTGGCCGGGGTAGGTCTTGCTCACCCCCTCCAGAACGATCATCGGCCGGGTCACGGATCCGGCCTGTCCCGGTGCACTGGCCTGGAACGTCTCAGACACGGATCCCCCTCGGCGTGGTGAAGCGCTTGACGACGACGAATGCGATCTCGTACACGGCGGCGACGACCAGCGGGCCGAACGTGCCGACGAGCACCTGTGCGAAGCTGCCCGCGCCCCCGAGGCGGGTCAGGCCATTCTGCAGCGGCTCCCCGAACCCCAGGTCACTGATGATCGCGGCGACCGCGGCGATCGCGATCATGATCAGGGCGGCGACCCGGATCCCGGACAGGATGACCGGCCAGGCCAGCGGCAGCTGGATGCGGACGATCCGGCGCACCGGGCCCATCCCGATCCCCCGGGCGGCCTCCAACACCGCCGGGTCGACCGACGACAGTCCCGCCACGGTGTTGCGCAGCACCGGATAGATCCCGTACAGGGTCAACCCCACGATCGCCGGCGTGGTGCCGAGTCCCAGCGGTGGTTGCAGCAGGCTGAACAGGGCCAGCGACGGGATCGTGAGCAGCGCGGAGGCGGTGAGCAGCGCCGCCTCCTGGCTGCCCGAGCGCAGTCGCCGCGACCACGACGGCGGGCTGAGCTGGTTGGTGTGCAGCACCAGCGCGAGCCCCACCGAGATGGCGGTGGCGATCGCGACCGAGTACAGCACGATCAGGAAGTGGGACTGCGCGTAGAACTGGACCTCCGCCATGTTGGTCGACAGGTAGTCGATGAGGTCGTCCATCCAGCTCGCTCCTCGGGCATCGTCGCGTCACGGTCCGTGTGCTCGCTGTCGGGTGCTCGTGGCGGCAGGCTAGACGCCGTCGACCGGACGGCGACGCCACCGTGTCGGAGCCTCCCGACCCACCGGACCCAGCGTATGTCCAGCTCAGGCGCCGGACCAGGGGAACGACCATGGGTGGACCGGCCCGGCGGACGCAGTAGCAGTCGAAACACGATCGTGACGTCCGCCCGGGTTTCGGGCCGCCGCAGCCGGGCAGGGTGAGGACGGCGCCGGACGGGGCGGACCACTCCGGGTAAGGGGCCGGGTGGCCCCGACGACGTGATCGCACGATGCCGCCGCCGCGGCGCCTGCCCCCACCACGACGGCGGGCCGCGGCCCAGCGAGCGGTCGAGCACGAGCGGGATCGGATCCGGTGGCCCCGACGGACCGCCGCGCGGCCCGTCCGGGCCCTTGAGGCCTACCGGTTGGTAACTAGGGTGTGGACACCCGACACGAGGAGGTACGGCGATGCCGCCCACCACCTGGACCACCCGGCCGGACCTGTCCGACGTGGAGCGGTTCTGGACGGCCCCGATCGTCGAGCGGGCCGCGGCGTTCGCGGCGCTGCGCGAGCAGGAGCCGGTGCCCTTCTTCGCCGAGCCGCAGTTCGCCTACCTCCCGCAGGGCCCCGGCTACTGGGCGCTCACGCGACTCGACGACGTCGTCGAGGCCAGCCGCAACGCGACGGTCTTCACCTCCGGTCCCGGCGCCACCAGTGTCGCCGACATGCCGCCGGAGTTCCTGGAGTTCTACGGCTCGATGATCAACACCGACGACCCGCGGCACGCCCGGCTGCGCCGCATCGTCTCCCGGGGATTCACCCCCAAGCGCCTGGCCGGACTCACCGGCGAGGTGGCGGCCACCGCCGCCCGGATCGTCGACGACGTGATCGACGCGGGCGAGTGCGATGCCGTCACCGCGATCTCGGCGCGGCTCCCGCTCACGATCGTCTGCGACCTGATGGGCGTGCCGGAGAGCCAGTACGACTTCGTGTTCCAGAAGTCCAACGTGATCCTCGGGGCGAGCGACCCGGAGTACGTGCCCGACGCGGAGAACATCCTCGTGGCGCTGCTGGCCGCGGGCAACGAGCTGGCCGAGCTGATGCGCGAGCTGGGCCGGGAGCGTGCGCTGCGGCCCACCGACGACGTCACATCCGCGCTGGTCAACGCGGAGATCGACGGCGAGCGCCTCACCCCCGACGAACTGGCGAGCTTCTTCATCCTGCTCGTGGTGGCCGGCAACGAGACCACCCGCAACGCGATCAGCTGGGGCCTGCAGCTGCTCACCGACAATCCCGAGCAGCGCGCGGCGTGGCTGGCCGACCTCGACGGCGTCACGCCCACGGCGATCGAGGAGATCGTGCGCCTGGCGTCGCCGGTGATCTACATGCGGCGCACGCTCGCCGTCGACGCGACGCTGGGCGGGCAGGAGATGTCCGCGGGCGAGAAGGTGCTGCTGTTCTACTGGGCGGCCAACCGGGATCCCGCGCACTTCCGCGACCCCGACGCCTTCGACGTGCGCCGCTCGCCCAACCCGCACGTCGGGTTCGGCGGCGCGGGCCCGCACTTCTGCCTCGGTGCGCACCTGGCACGGCGGGAGATGGCGGTGATGTTCCGCGAGCTGCTGACCCGGATCCCGGACATCCACGTCACCGGTGAGCCGCGGCGGCTGCAGTCGATGTTCATCAACGGCATCAAGAGCCTGCCCGTCACCTTCACGCCGGGCGGGGTCCGATGATCTACCCCGAGGTCCCGGTCGGTGCCCTGCTCGCGGGCTCGGCGCGCCGCTTCGGCGACCGCGCCGCGATCCACTTCGCCGGTCGCGAGCTGAGCTTCGCCGACCTGTACGCGCGGGCGTGCGCGTTCGGCAACGCGCTGGGCGAGGCCGGGATCGGGCGCGGCGACGTCGTCGCGGTCCACCTGCCGAACTGCCCGCAGTACGCGATCGCCTACTACGGCATCCTGCTGTCGGGGGCCACGTTCTCCCCCACCAACCCGCTGCTGCCGCCCGCGGACCTCGCGGCGCAGCTCGCGGACTGTGGCGCCGTCGCGGCTCTCACCTGGGCCCCGGCCGCGCCGGCGCTGGCCGCGGTGCGCGACCGCACCGCCCTGCGCCTCGTGCTGGTCACCGACCGGGAGCAGGCCCTCGATCCGGCGCACCGGCACGCCCTCGACGGGCTGGGGGACTTCGAGGCCTTCCACGCCGACGCCCCGACCGCGCCCCCCGCCGTCGAGATCGACGTGCATCGCGATCTCGCCCACCTCGCCTACACCGGCGGCACCACCGGCCGGTCCAAGGGCGTGCAGCTGCCGCACCGCAACGTCGTGGTCAACGCGCTGCAGTACGCCTGCTGGGGAACGGGATCGGTGCCCGCGCTCGACGACCGGGGCGGCGTGGTGATCGACCAGACCGGCCCACCGCAGGAGTACCCGATCCGGCTGGGCACCGGGATCGGCATCAACCTCACCCCGTGGTTCCACGCCATGGGCACGGTCGGGGCGCTGAACGTGCCGATGCTGACCGGCGGCACCACCGTGCTGCACGAGCGCTTCGACCCGGGCGCCTATCTCGCCGACGCCGAGCGGTTCGCCGTGACGAGCATGGGCGGGGCGCCGCCGATCTACGCGGCGCTGCTGCGCCATCCCGACTTCGCCACCCGCGACCTGTCGTCGGTCCGCCAGATCAGCTCCGGCGCGGCCCCGCTGCCCGTCGAGATGATCAAGGGTTTGCAGCGCAGGCTCGGCGCGGACGTCGCGATCACCGAGGGGTACGGCCTCACCGAGGTGACGATGGGCGCCACGATCGGGCCGGCGGCGCGGTCCGCGGTGCGCAAGGCCGGCACGGTCGGGCTGCCCGTGTACGACACGGAGGTACGGATCGTCGACCCGGCGGGCACCGACCTCACGCCGCTGCCGGCCGGTGAGCCGGGCGAGGTCGTGATCCGCGGCCCGCAGGTGATGGTCGGCTACAAGGACCGGCCCAACGACAACGCCGCCACCCTGGTCGACGGCTGGCTGCGCAGCGGCGACGTGGGCGTGCTCGACGACGACGGCTACCTCACGATCGTCGACCGCAAGAAGGACATGCTGATCTACAAGGGCTACAACGTGTACCCCCGCGACCTGGAGGAGCTGCTGCACGCGCAGCCGGGCGTCGGCGGGGCCGCCGTCGTCGGCAAGCCCGACGCGGACGCCGGCGAGCTGCCGGTGGCGTTCGTCGTCGCCCCCGGACTCGCCGATGCCGACGCCCTGATGGCCGCGGTGAACGCGCAGGTCACGCCGTACCAGAAGCTGCGCGAGCTGTACCTGGTGGACGCGATCCCGGTGTCGGCCGCGGGCAAGGTCCTCAAGCGGGAGCTGCGGGAACGGCTACGGACCGACACGAACGGGTGACGCTGTGCTAACGGTTCCCTGAGCTGCGGCGATGTTCCGGGTGTAGTCACCACCCGGAACGCGCACCCGGGCCCACCCTCCAGCTCACAGAGAAACCCGGTGCTGCCATGTCCGTGCTCGCGCTGAAGCCTGCCCGCCACCGCCGCTCGTCGGTGCGCGACACCCTGGTCGAGACCCTCGACGTGATCGGCAGGCTGGGCACGGTGGTGACACTCGCGGCGCTGCTCGTGGTGGGGGCGCGCTGGGCGGGCTGCTCGACGGGAGCCCGGCGACGTCCGAGGCCACCGTCACGGTGACCTACCGGTAGCCGGTGGGTCAGGCGGCCTCTGCCTGCCCCAACGGGGTCTTGAGCACGTGGTCGACCAGCCGCATCACCAGCTGGCCACCACCGAGGCGGTACCCGAACTCCTCCCAGGTGAGCAGCTCACGGGAGAGCAGCTCACCCACCGGGCCGGGGTACAGCCTGGTCACCCGGAAGGCGGCTGCGCGCAGCCTCATCTTCTCGTGGTGATCCATGGGTACGGGGCTCATTCCGACTCACCTCCGCGTGCGTGCGGGGCTCTCAGCGTTGAGTCGCCTCTGTGGATGACATGCCCGATCCTGCGGCCGTTCATGCGCGCAGCACCCTGAGGATACCCGAAGAGTGACCGGAATCTCACCCTGTGCGCACACGGCGTCGAGGTGTCGTGACTCACCGCAGCACGGTCGCCTGCCGTGGCCTAGCGTCGGGTGTCGTGATCACCCGCGACGTGCTCTGGTCCGACATCACCGACATCTACGGCGCGATCCTCGCGCACCCGTTCGTCACGGGCCTGACCGACGGCACGCTGGCGCGCGGGGCGTTCCGGCACTACATCGTGCAGGACGCGCACTACCTGCGCGGGTACGCGCGCGCGTTGGCCGTCTGCGCCGCGAAGGCGCCTCACGAGGACATCACCGCGATGTTCGCCGAGCACGCCGCGGGCGCCATCGCCGCCGAGCGCGAACTGCACGCCGCCCTGATGGGCGAGCTGGGCGGGTCCGTCGACGACGAGCCGGTCGCCCCGGCGACCCAGGCCTACGTGAGCTACCTACTCGCCACGGCGCACGGCGGCTCGTACGCCGAGGCGGTCGGCGCGGTGCTGCCCTGCTACTGGATCTACGCCCGGGTCGGCGACGCGCTGCTGTCCGCGGGCTCCCCCGACCCCGTCTACGCCCGCTGGATCGCGATGTACGGCGGCGACGCGTACCGGTCCGTGGTCGACGCCGTGCTGGCCGAGACCGACCGCCTCGGCGCGGGGCTCTCCGACGCCGAGCTGGCCCGGATGCGGAAGCACTTCACGACCGCGTCCCGGTACGAGTGGATGTTCTGGGACGCCGGCTACCGCCAGGAGAGCTGGCCCGTCTGACCGACGGTCGAGCGGTCGGCGCGCGGTGCCGCGACGGCGGCTGGGGTCGGGTGGTCGGCGGCCGAACAGGCCGGGTGGCCGCGGACCGGGCAGGCCGGGTGGCAGGGCAGGGCAGGCCGGGTGGCCGCGGGCCGGGTGGCCGGGTCGCCTCGGACCGCCCCGAGACGGTGATCGGCGAACGGGAACCAGGAGGCGCGCCCCGCCCCTCCCACGGTTCCCAACCACCGATCACCGACACAGACCCGCGGCACGATCTGCGAACCGGAACCCCCGGACGCGCCCCACCCCGGCCGCGGTTCCCGACCATCGATCATCGCTGCCGGCACACCCATGATCGGCGTGCCGGAACCGGGAGGCGCACCGGGCGGGCACGAACCTCCGGTCACCGACACCTGACCCACGCAGGATCGCCAACCGGGAACCGGCAGGCGCGTGCCACCCCGCCCGCCGTTCCCGAACGCCGATCACCGGCACCCGCATGCTGCAAGATCGCCGAATCGGAACCGGCCGACGCGCCACACACGCCGCCGTCGGTTCCCACACGCCGATCATCGGCGCCGGAGCACCCCATGATCGCCGTTCCGGAACCCGAGGCGTGGTCCGCACGACCCCGCGTTCCGAACCGACGCCCGCAGGCGAGGGCGCCGGTCGGCGGGCTCAGCGGCGGTCGAGACGGTCCGGGATCACGAAGTGCAGCACGAAGCCGACCACCGCCACCACGATCGCGCCGACGAACGCCGCGCCGAACCCGCCCACGGTGAAGGGCAGGCCCAACCCGTCGGCGATGAACCCGACGAGCAGGAACAGCAGCGCGTTGACCACCAGCCCGAACAGCCCCAGGGTCAACACGTAGAACGGACAGCCGACCACCTTGATGATCGGCTTGAGCACCGCGTTGACGAGTCCGAAGATCAGGGCGACGCCGAGCAGCGTGAGCACCTGGGAGCTGGTGTCCCCCGCGGCGACGTCGATCCCGTCGACGACGAGCGTGGCCACCCACAGGCTGACGGCGACGACCGACACCCGGATGACGAACGCGAGCGCGCCTCCCATCAGGCCACCAGCGCCTGGTTGACCAGCGTGCGCAGCTGGGGCCGGATGGGGTACGTGCTCGACGGCATGAGCTGGGTGAAGAACATCGCGGTGATCTCCTCGACCGGATCGACGTAGAACGCGGTGCTGGCGAGCCCGCCCCAGGCGTACTCGCCGGTGCTGGTCACGGCCTTGCCCGCGGCGGGGTCCACCACGACGGAGAACCCCAACCCGAACCCCACCCCGGCGTAGTTCGACTCGGCGAAGATCGGGCGCCCGAAGTCCTGGAGGTCGGCTCCGCCGGGCAGGTGGTTGCGGGTGGCGTAGGCGACGGTGCGCGGCCCGAGCAGGCGCGCACCGTCCAGCTCGCCGCCGCGGGCGAGCATCTGGGTGAAACGGTGGTAGTCCGCCGCGGTGGAGACCAACCCGCCCCCGCCGGAGAGGAACGTCGGTTCCCGCAGGGCCGCGGCGCCCATGCGGTCGTGCCGGTGCAGGCCACCACCGGGCTTGGGCACGTAGAGCGCGGCGAGGCGGTCGGCGTCGGCGGCGTGGAACGCGGTGTCGGCCATGTCGAGCGGGCCCGTGATGTGCTCGGCGAAGAACGCGTCGAGCGGCTGCCCGGACACCACCTCGACGACGCGGCCCAGCACGTCGGTGGCCACGGAGTAGTTCCACTCGGCGCCGGGCTCGTGCACGAGCGGGATGCCGGCCCAGGCGTCGCACGCAGCCGCCAGGTCCATGCCCGAGGGCACGCCGAACTCGAAGCCGTGGCTGCGGTACATCTCGTCGACGGGGTGCGCGTGGTGGAAGCCGTAGGTGAGGCCCGCCGTGTGCGTGAGCAGGTGCCAGACCCGGACCGGCTCGGTGGCGGGCGCGGTGCCCGGGTTGGCGGCCGACCCGCCGCGGTAGACGCGCAGGTCGGCGAACGCCGGGATCCAGCGCGAGATCGGGTCGGTGAGCTGCAGCAGCCCGCGCTCGTGGAGCATCAGCGCCGCGACCGAGGTGATCGGCTTGGTCATCGAGTAGATGCGCCACAGCGTGTCGTCGGCGACGGGCCGTGCCGCCTCGACGTCGGCCAGCCCACGGTGAGCCAGGTGCACCACGGCGCCGCGGCGGGCGACGGCGACCGTCCAGCCCGCGAGCCGGCCGTCGTCGACGTAGCGCCCGAAGTGCTCGTCGATGCGCGCGAGGCGCCCGGCGTCGAATCCGACGTCGCCCGGGTCGGCGTCCACCTTCAGTTCGGCCACGGCACCAACCTACCGACGGACCTCGTCGGAGGCGGCGAGGCCGAGTTGCGCCAGCGCGTCGGCGACGTCGGGATGGCGCAGCACCCCGCTGATCCGCCCGCCGCTCATCCGGAACGCCGTGGCCAGGCGGGTCGGCCGGTCGTCGGCCGCCCAGCGCGCGTCCTGCTCGACGACGGCGCCCCCGGGGCCGCAGAACCAGCGCACCGGGTCGAGCCGGATGCCCGCGTGCCCCACCCACTCGACGACCAGTTCCCGGCCGAAGCCCGAGCCGCGCGGCCCGCCGACCTCGACATCGGCCGTGCACAGCGTGCCGGCGCCCTGCGCGTCGCCCTCGTTGACGGCCGCGTGCCAGCGCTCGATCGTCTCCAGCTGTCCGGTAGCCATGCCTCAGGACGGTAGCGGCGTGCCGGGCGGGGCGAGACCACGCGTGGTGTCGTCGACGACGAGCACCCAGTCCAGGCCGGCGTCCCCGGGTCCGGTCGTCGGCGGGTAGAAGGCCACCGAGCGGCCCCGCGCCACGGTTCCCGCGTCGATCGGGGTGCCGGTGCGCGGATCGAACCACCAGCCACGAAGCGCCCCGCCGGCCAGGCCGGTGGTGTCGAGGCCGAAGGGCTCCCCGTCCGGTGAGTGCACCAGCAGCGAACCGCCATCCGCGGTCCGCAGGGCCCGCACGCCCTCGGGGCCGGTGGTGAGCGCCTCCGGGGTGGCGGTGCGACCGAGGAGGGGCCGGGACTCGAACAGGGCCCTCAGGTGCCGCATCCCGTCGGCACCCTCGTCGGCGTGTGCCTCCCGCCACGGCCAGTCCTCGCCGTAGGTGTGGCCCGCCGCCCCGGCGAACACGTCGGCGTAGGCGTTGCGGCGGATGTCGAGCGCGTCGGAGCGGCCGGGACCCGCACAGTCGGGAACGTCCTCGTAGCTCGGCTGGGCGTCGAGGTACGGGCGCCCGCCCGCCACCCTCGCGAGGGACTCGACACCGTCCTCGCACAGGCCGCTGCGAAACAGCGAGAACGACAGCCATTCGGCGTCGCCGTACAGTTCCTCCGACGTTTGTCCGGATCCGGGGACATAGGTCATCAACAGGTCAGAATTCGCGGCACCGGAGCCGAGCGAAATCCCGTCGGCGAGGCCGCGCCAGGCCGACGGGCTACTTTCTGCGGCCTCGTCGCTGCCGAGCATCCAGACGACGTCGCTGCCGTAGCGCGCCCCGAGGAACTCGCCGAACCCCCGCGCGTCCTCGGACACCAGGCCGCTCCACGCCGGCGCGAGCGCGACCCGGACGCCGCGCCGGGCGGCCTCGGAGACCACGAAGTCGACGTGGTCCCAGTAGTCGTACGCGGCCGGATCGGCAGGGTCCGATCCCGCGGTCACCCCGCTCGGTGCGTCGCCGTACACGTTCGGAGCTGCGGGAACGACGGTCTGAACCACGGTGAAGCCCTGGTCGGCCCGCATGTCGAGGTAGCGCTGCACGCCGGCCCGGTCCAGGTCGGTGAGCAGCCCCCACGCCGAGTCGCCGAGCCAGAGGAACGCCTGCCCTCCCACCGTGAACGACCCGCCGTCCGGGCTGACGCGCAGCGGAGGAAGGTCGGTGCCTGCCGCCGCGCCGGTCAGTGGCACGGCCAGCGCGAGCGCGAGAACGGCGGCGGGAACGCCCCGAACTGTGGTTCGCATGAAGGCCCAATCGACGTCAGAGGAACGACACGTCCGGCCGCGCAAAAAGCCTAGGAGTGGCCCCGGTGCCCGTCAACGACACCTTCGGGTAACGGATTCTCGACACGATGGAATGGTGTCGGTGCGCGACCGGGTGACGGGCGCGGTCGGCCGTGCAACCGGGCGAGGTCGCGGCGCAGCGGATCCGCTCGGCGGGGTCGGCGGGCGCAGCGCCCCGGCCCACCGTCTCGCCGATGGCGGGTGCCGGGGCGACGACACCCGAGCCGGACCCTCCATCGCGCCGATCAAGGGGAGATGGCGTCGCGTCGGCCTTCGGACACGACCATCTGCCCTTGATCGTCGCGGTGGGAGCGGCGCCGTACGGCTCGTATCGGGCGTCTGGTCACACCGGCGTGTCTCCGGACATCGCAGCGGGGATGATTCGGGCGTGATCCCGCTCCCCGGAGACGACGAGGTGCTCCGCGCGCTGCTGCGCCGCCGTGACGCCGGGAGCCGCGACGACGGCAACCGCATCGCGCTCGTCGTCAGCGGTGGCGGGATGCGCGGGGTCTACGCGGGCGGCATGGCGCACGCACTCGACGACGCCGGGCTCGGCGACTGCTTCGACGTCGTCTACGGGAGCTCGGCCGGGGCGTACATCGGCGGGGCGCTGCTGCTGGGCGACGGCCGCGGCGCCGCGCACATCTTCTTCGAGGACATGGCGTGCCGGGCCTTCATCGACCCGCGACGGCTCGGTACCCGCCGCCCGATGGTGTCGCTGGACCACCTGCTCGGCCACATCCTCACCGTCGCGAAGCCGCTGCCGTGGGACCGGTTGTGCGGCGCGCCGCTGCGCGTGGTCGCCACCGCGGCCGACGACCTCACCGCACACGTGCTGGAGCCGAGCACCGTCGACGAGTGGCGGCTCGCGCTGCGCGCCACCGCGGCGATCCCGGTGCTGGCCGGGCGCCCGGTGACGCTGCACGGACGCCACTGGATCGACGGCTCGGTGAGCGAGCCGCTGCCGGTGCTGCGCGCGCTGCGCGACGGCGCCACCCACGTGCTCGCGCTGGTCAACCGGACGCTGCCCGAGCTGCGGCGGTCCGACCCCGGTGCCGGGCCGGCACGCTGGGCACGCGCGCTGGACCGGCTCACCCCGGGGCTGGGCTCGATCGCACAGGAGAGCGCCCGCAACGGGCCCGCGATGCGGGTGCTCGACGACGCCGCACACCCCTCGCGCGAGGGCGTGCACCTGCTCGCGGTCGTGCCCGCGCGCAACGTCGGCGTCCGCGGGCTGACGACGGACCCGGCACTGGTGGAGCGGGCGGCCGAGGTGGGCCGGACGAGCCTGCGCGCGGCGCTGACCCGGGCAACGGCCACCCCCCGGTCACAGCGGGGTGGCTTTGCTCCGACCGGACCGGAGTAAAGCCACCCTGCTGTGAGGCGCTGGCGGCCGCGGCGGCCGCGCTTGACCCGGTCACGATGCTGGGTGAGGGTGCGTCGGTGGACGCTGACGTGATCGTCGTCGGGGCGGGGCTGGCCGGGCTCGTCGCCACCGCCGAGCTGGCCGACGCCGGCCGGAAGGTGCTGCTGCTCGACCAGGAGCCCGAGACCAGCCTCGGCGGGCAGGCGCACTGGTCGTTCGGCGGGCTGTTCCTCGTTGACTCCCCCGAGCAGCGCCGCCTGGGCATCCGCGACTCGTTCGACCTCGCGATGCAGGACTGGCTGGGCAGTGCCGGGTTCGACCGCGGCGTCGACGACCCGGGCGGTGAGGACTTCTGGGCGCGCCAGTGGGCCACGGCCTACCTCGACTTCGCCCACCGCGAGAAGCGCTCCTGGCTGCACGGCATGGGTGTGCGCTGGTTCCCGGTGGTCGGGTGGGCCGAGCGCGGCGGGGGGCTCGCCGACGGCCACGGCAACTCGGTGCCCCGCTTCCACGTCACCTGGGGCACCGGGCCGGGCGTCGTCGCCCCGTTCGAGCGACGGGTGCGCGCGGCCGCCGAACGCGGGCTCGTCGAGTTCCGCTTCCGCCACCGCGTCGACGGCCTCGCCGTCACCGACGGCGTCGTCGACGGGGTGCACGGTGCGGTGCTGGAGCCGTCGACGGCCGCCCGCGGCACGGCGAGCTCCCGGGTCGAGACCGGCGCGTTCGCGCTCACCGCGCAGGCCGTCGTCGTCACCTCCGGCGGGATCGGCGCCGACCACGACCTCGTCCGCGCCCACTGGCCGGCCCGGCTGGGTCCCGCGCCCCGGGAGATGATCTCCGGGGTGCCCGAGCACGTCGACGGCCGGATGCTCGGGATCGCCGAGGCGGCGGGCGGGCGGATCGTCAACCGCGACCGCATGTGGCACTACACCGAGGGCGTCCGCAACTGGGACCCGATCTGGGCGCGGCACGGCATCCGGATCCTGCCCGGCCCGTCGTCGCTGTGGTTCGACGCCCGCGGACGCCGGTTCTCCGCGCCGAACTTCCCCGGCTTCGACACCCTGAGCACGCTCGGCGCGATCACCGCCACCGGCTACGACCACTCGTGGTTCGTGCTCACCCGCACGATCGTCGAGAAGGAGTTCGCGCTCTCGGGCTCCGAGCAGAACCCCGACCTCACCGGCAAGGACGTCCGCGCCACGCTCGGCCGGATCCGGCCCGGCGCGCCCGCTCCCGTCGAGGCGTTCACGAGGCACGGCGCCGACTTCGTCGTGGCCGGCACGCTCGCCGAGCTGGTGGCCGGGATGAACGCGCTGACCGACGAGCCGCTGCTCGACGTCGCCGTCCTGGAGCGCCAGATCGCGGCCCGGGACCGCGAGATCGACAACCCGTTCACGAAGGACCTGCAGGTCACCGCGATCCACGGGGCGCGCCGGTTCCGTGGCGACCGGCTGGTGCGCACCGCGTCGCCGCACAAGGTGCTCGACCCGCGCAACGGCCCGCTGATCGCGGTCAAGCTCCACATCCTCACGCGCAAGACGCTGGGCGGCCTGCAGACCGACCTGTCCGGCCGGGTCCTGCGCGCCGACGCCGCACCGTTCCCCGGCCTCTATGCGGCGGGTGAGGTCGCCGGGTTCGGGGGCGGCGGCGTCCACGGGTACCGGTCGCTGGAGGGCACGTTCCTGGGAGGCTGCCTGTTCTCCGGGCGGCAGGCCGGGCGGGCCGCATCGGTCGCGATCGGCTGAACCTCGCCGGTGACCTGCGCACACGCGCGGGAGAGTTGCATCAGCCGGAGCAACCCGTCCGGGCGCGGGTCCGCGTATCCTGTGATCGGCGGCACTGAGCCCCACCGACCCCGGGGCCGCAGGTGTCGCGCTGCCGACCGCGGTCCCACCCCTCCGCATGCGGTCGGCAGCACATGCGACAGGGGGAACCGAGCCCCCGGTTTCTCCTCGCTGTGACGCCGGCTTCCCGCGCCGCGCCCCCGCGGGCTCCCGCCTGCCGTCGCCGCACCGGTGTCCGCGCGCCCCGCGCCTCGGCCCACCACACTGGCGGGGTGGACGACGAACTGGTCGCGCGCCTGCGGGCTGCGGGCTGCGTGTTCGCCGAGGAGGAGGCGGCGCTGCTCGTGGCCGCGGCCCGGACCCCGGCCGACCTGACGTCCATGGCCGGGCGCCGCGTCGCCGGGCTGCCGCTGGAGCAGATACTCGGCTGGGCGGACTTCTGCGGCCTGCGGGTCGCCGTCGACGCCGGGGTCTTCGTCCCGCGCGGGCGCACCGCGCTGCTCGTGCGGGAGGCCGTCGCACGGACGGTGCCGGGCGCCGTGGTGGTGGACCTGTGCTGCGGCAGCGGCGCGGTCGGGCTGGCCGTCGCCGCGGCCGTCGCGGACATCACCCTGCACGCCGCCGACATCGACCCGGTCGCGGTGCGCTGCGCCCGCCGCAACCTGCACGGGATCGGCTCGGTCCACGAGGGCGACCTCTACGCGGCGCTGCCCACCACGCTGCGCGGGCGGGTCGCCGTGCTGGTCGTGAACGCGCCGTACGTCCCGACCGGAGCGATCGCCCTGATGCCCCCCGAGGCCCGCGACCACGAGCCCGCCGTCGCGCTGGACGGCGGCGCGGACGGCCTCGACGTGCAGCGCCGGGTGATCGCCGGCGCTGCACGCTGGCTCGCGCCCGGAGGGTGCGTGCTGATCGAGACCGGCGCGGACCAGGCCCGGCACACCGCGTCGGCGATGGCGGCCGCCGGACTGGCGGCGGAGGTGGTCGCCTGCGCGGAGCTGCAGGCGCACGTCGTCGTCGGCTCGTCAACTTCAGGTTGACGATCCCGAGAACGTCAACCTAGAGTTGACGCATGACGAGTCCCGTGAAGATGACCCGGCCGGTCCGCCTCGACGACCTGATCGAGGCCATCACGCGCGTGCACACCGACGCCCTGGAGCAGCTCAGCTCCGCGGTGCTCACCGCGGACGCCCTGGGCGAGGTGGCCGACCACCTGATCGGCCACTTCGTCGACCGGGCGCGCCGGTCCGGCGCGTCCTGGACGGACATCGGCCGCAGCATGGGCGTCACCAAGCAGGCGGCGCAGAAGCGGTTCGTCCCCAAGGGCCCCGATCCCGACGCCGACCAGGGGTTCGGCCGGTTCACCACCGCGGCCCGGAACGTGGTGGTGGCGGCCCAGAACGAGGCCCATGCGGTGGGCAACGACTCCATCACGACCGGGCACCTGGTGCTGGGCCTGCTCTCAGAACCCGACGCGGGGGCCGCGCAGGCGATCGTCGGGCAGGGGGTGGCGCTGGACGCGGTCCGGCGCGCCGCCGTCGCCGCCCTGCCCCCGGCGGCCGCGGCCGTCCCCGCGCTCGTGCCGTTCGACCCCGCGGCCAAGAAGGCGCTCGAACTGACCTTCCGCGAGGCGCTGCGGCTGGGCCACGACCATGTCGACACCGAGCACGTCCTGCTCGCCCTGCTGGAACTGGAGGACGGGCAGGGCCTGCTCGCCGGGCTCGGGATCGGCAAGGCGGCGACGGAGTCGGCCCTGCCCGCCGATCAGGCCACGGGCTCGATCGAGTAGTTGATCAGCCCGCCGTCGACCGCCGTGACGGTGACGGTGAAGTCGGCCGACTCGCCCTCCGCCGTGAGGGTGCAGACCACCGATCCGTCGACCTCGGGCGGCAGGTCACCGGCGCAGGCCGCCGACTCGACCACCACCCCGACCTGTCCGCCGATCTGCTCGGCCACCTTCTGCTCGAGCAGCGCCTGGGCCACCGGCCGGGCCTCGGTCGTGATGTCGTAGTTCGCCGTGTCACCCTCGATCGAGGTGATCGTGGCGACGGCGTCGACCGGCTGGCCCTCGACCACGAACTCGCAGCGCAGCGAGGCCCCGACCTCGGCGGCGAGATCGTCGGGGCACGTCACCGGGCCGGCGCCGGGAATCGACTGGTCGACCGCGCTCTTGATCGACGTCTCGACGTCGGCCTGGTCCACCGTCGACGAGCAGCCGGCCAGGCCGGCGACCGCCAGCACCGCTCCGGCGACGAGCATCTTCTGCCTGATTCCGCCCATGGGACCCCGCCTGTCCGTCAGGTCCGGATGACCTGGCTCGACTTCCCCTCGCCGCGGCCCGCCGTCCCGTTAACCTGCGTGATCGTTCCGTGACGGATCACGTCGCGCGCCGACCCTCACGCGGGTCGCGGCGCATACATGATCACGGCGACGCCCACCAGACACACGGCCGCCCCGATCACGTCGTAGCGGTCGGGCCGGTACCCGTCGGCCACCATGCCCCAGGCCAGCGAACCGGCGACGAACACGCCGCCGTACGCGGCGAGGATGCGCCCGAACTGCGCGTCGGGCTGCAGCGTCGCGACAAAGCCGTAGAGGCCCAGCGCGATGACGCCAGCGCCGATCCACACCCAGCCGCGGTGCTCCCGCACGCCCTGCCAGACCAACCAGGCCCCGCCGATCTCGAACAGGGCCGCGACGACGAACAGCGCGACCGAACGGGCGGTCAGCACGGGCGGCCCGGACCGGCGGGGCGGGGTATCCGGTAGGAGCTCACGACCAGACGGTAGACCGCGCACGGGGCTCGACCCGTCGGGGGCGACCCGGGCGGCCGGGTCGCCGTGCACCTTTCGGGTGTCGAACCGGACGGTATCGGGCCTCGTTGATCGTTATGGCGCAGCCGCTGCACACCGCTCCCCGCTGCGCCGACGGGACTGGAGTGATCGATGACGAATCCCCTGACGGCAGCCCGGCTCACGGTCGTCGCCGGCCTGGTGACGGTCACCGCGTTGACCGCGACGGCCGGGGTCGTGGGCTCCGGCGTCGCATCGGCCGGTCCGAGCTCCGATCCCGCGGTGGTCGCCGCGTCGGTGGCCCCGGACAACGGGCGGACCTGCACGACGAGCGAGCTCCCGGTGGACCTGCAGCCCGGAGTCGTGGTCGCGCCCGGCTCGGACCTGGGGGTCACCTTCGACAAGGAGCGCAACGACCAGTTCGTCGTGGTCAAGCTGTGCACACCCGACGGCGCCGACCCGACGGCCGTGCAGGTCCTCACCCACGGCATCACCTACGACCACCGGTACTGGAACATCGCCGACCCCGCGGACCCCGCGGCCGACACCTACTCGTGGGAGGCCGCGGCCGCCCGGGCCGGCTACGCGACGGCGTCGATCGACCGGATCGGCAACGGCGCGAGCAGCCACCCGCTGTCCGCCTTCGTCGACATCACCTCGAACGCCACCGCGCTGCACGGCGTCGTCCAGGCCCTGCGTGCGGGGACCGTCGACGGGCAGGACAGCGGCTTCGACCGCGTCGCGCTCGTCGGCCATTCGTACGGCAGCTTCACCAGCATGATCGAGGCGTCGCGCTTCCGGGACGTCGACGCGGTCCTGCTCACCGGGTTCTCCCACCGGGTGAACAACCGGACGCCGGTGGCGATCGAGACCAGCCTCTACCCGACGTTGCTGGACCCGCAGTTCGCCGGCGAACTGCTGGACCCGGGCTACGCCACACCGCGCCCCGGCACCCACCGGAGCCTGTTCTATGCACCGGGCGACGACGTCGACCCGCGCATCATCGAGCGGGACGCCGCCACCAAGGGCACCGTCACCCAGAGCGAGCTGGCGAACTTCCCGCTCATCGAGGCCATCCCGCTCGACATCGACGTCCCGGTGTTCATCATCAACGGTGACCGGGACGGCATCTTCTGCAACCAGCAGCTGATCGACCTGGGGACCGACTGCTCCTCGGCGGAGCGCGTCGTGGAGCAGGAACGGCCGTTCTTCCCGAAGGCGCCGTCGGTCGAGGCGTACGTCGTCGAGGGCCCGGGTCACGACCTGAACGCGTTCTTCCAGGCGCCCGAGGCGTTCGAGGTCTCGATGGACTGGCTGCAGGGTGTGGTGCCCGCCAGCGGCTGAACCGGCACCAGGGGCGCCTCCGCGCCGCTGAGGTGCAGGCAGGTCTCGACGCCGCCCGGCGCGCCCGGCCGCCCGGCGCGCCCCCTCAGCCGCCACCACCGCCCAGCTGTGCCCTCATCTCCTGCAGCACGCCGTCGGGGCCCTCGACGGTCCGCATCGGCCGCAGGATCTCGACCAGCTCCGGATCAGCCCCGTTCGAGGACGCGATGTCGGCCATCGCGGGCCCGTCCATCGGGTAGCGGGCACCCGCGAGGGCCCTCTGCACGTCGATCACCTGGAATCTCATGGACCCGGAGTACCCGTCCGGCGCGGGTCAAGCGCCGCCGGCAGGGGACCGGTCCGAGGCGGGAACCGGTGTACTCCGTCCGCGCAGCGCAGGCCGGAAACGTGGGAGCGTGCGGGTCCGGTTCCCGGTGAGGCCGTAGGTCGACCGCGGTCGACGACCCGACGCCGGCCGGCTGGACGGGCCCGTCGGTCCCGGCAGGGCGCACGGTTGGGTCGCGGTCGCGGCGGCTACCCCGCTCCCGTGGACCCGAACAGTGACCTCGAGACCCGCTACGAGGCCGACCAGCTGGTCGCCCCCGGAGCCGACCCGGAGACCGACCCGGGGGCCGAGCCGGAGACCGACCCCTGGATCGACCCCGACGCACCCGTCGACACCACCGACGGCGACCGTGACACCGAGATGCCGTACGAGGCGGATCCGGCAGACGTCGCCGAACAGCGCAGCAGCGTGGATCCGCCCACCGGCTCCTGACCGGCCGGGACCCGTTCACCGACCGGCCGCCCGCGCATCTCCCGCGGGTCACATCGTGCGCCGAGACGCACGACGACGGTCGCGGTGTGCCCGACATTCCGGCGGGTATCCGAGGCGCCCGGCCGCGCGTCCCGGGACGGGCGGCCTCGGTTCCGCCCGGACGCGGGAATGGGACGACGAGCCGAGGCCGACCGGTACGACTACGGCCCTCTGACCTGTTCTCACAGGTCAGAGGGCCGTAGACCGGGGTGTGGCAGGTGAAGGATTCGAACCTTCGTAGGCTAAGCCGACGGATTTACAGTGGACTGTCAACCTGGTCTTGACCTGCGGCGGAGCCGCGCCCACACCCTCCGCGTCCGCGCATAGTCCGCGCGGCCCATTCTTGCCCGTCCACGCCGAGTGCTGGTGGTGATCTCCTCACGGCGCGGGTGGAACCCTTCCGGGTCGAGGGGGTGGGGGCAAGGCACGTCCTCCCGCCTTGCCCCCACCCCCTTGGGCCGGTAGCCCTCGGGCGCGCCGTGAGGAGATCACCACCCCCGCCGCACTCCCCCTGATCTCCGAGCGGTGCCGGGTGTGGGCAGCGCCCACTGTTCGTACGCCTTCGCGTGAAGTCAGGCTCGCACCGACGCTCCCCCGCTACGCTTGCGGCAAATCCGAGGGGGCGCCATGACCGACGTAGCGGACCAGACCACCGTGACCTGTGGCTGCTGCGGCGAACCCCGGCCAGCGGAGGACGTATCGCGGTTGGGGCAGCACCCCGACATCGCGTTATGTGGGAGCTGCGTCCACAACATGGCCGGACGCCTCGTCGCCCGTCCTGCGATCACCCCGATCTTCGCGGTGCACGACATGGCCGCAGCCCGCGACTTCTGGACCCGGGCTGGGCTGCGCGTCGACGACTACAGCCCCGAGTACGCCTTCGTCATGCACGGAGAGGCCGAACTCCTGCACCTGGACCTGCGGGCCGATCTGGACCCGCAGCACAACACCGCAGCCTGCTACGTGCACATCGCCGATCCCGTGGAGTGGCATCGACGGTGGAAGGACCAGGGCCTACCGGTGAGTGACGTCGTGGTCGAGCCGTGGGGCATGGTCGAGTTCAGCGTGAAGGACCCCAGCGGCAATCTGATCCGGATGGGCCGCAACGACTGAGCCAGCGAGCGGCGCCTCTGCATCTGAGCGGGCACACTCGTGCCTATGCGGATCGAGCTGCTGGTGGTGCCGGACTGCCCGAATGAGGCGCCGGCTTACGAACGTCTGCGCCTGGCGCTCGACGATGCCGGGCGCTTCGACATCGAGATCATGGTGCACACGGTCACCGAGGGCACGGTCAGATCGGCGCCTGCATTCGCCGGGTCGCCCACGGTCCTGATCGACGGGGTGGATCCGTTCGCGGATCAGGCGACGCCGGCGGCGAACCTGTCGTGTCGGGTCTACCGGTCTGCTGACGGGGTGTCCGGCGCGCCGTCGCTGGATGAGCTACGTCGGGTCGTTTGTCGCTGAATCAGTCCTGGGGGCACGCTCGCTCGTCTTCTGGCAGGGGGGCCGGGTAGTCGGCCACGGCGCCGCGAACGGGCCGGAGGTGTAGTGAGCGAGTGCCGGGGCCGGCGTGGCCGGCCCCGCGCCGCCGGAGGCGGCGCGCTTGATCCCATAGAGACAGATTCGGCAGCGAAGTACGGCAGTGCGTTGTCCGGTCCCGGTTGATGCTTGACGTTGCGGTCTCACCTGATGCTTGACGCTCGGGCCTGATCGGGCTTTCCTGCTCCTCGTCCTGGTGGACGTGACCGCTGTCGAGCAGCGGTAACGCGCCGTGCTGGCTGTGCAGCGCGGTGAGACGAAGACCGACGTTGCTGCGCAGCTCAGGGTCTCGCGCCAGTCGGTGCGTCCAACATCAATACACGCGCGGAGATTGCCTATTGGGTGACGCTGGCACACCGTCAAGCCTGAATGGCGCCTCCCCGAGCACCTTGATCAGTTCTGGGCTGAAAATTCTAGCAAACTCGGGCAGGTATCGTTCGAGGGCGCGACAGTCAGAAACGATTGTGTCGAGCTCTTTCTCGTTCACTACGATTACCCTGGTGGAGCCAGACAATCCGGGCAACTCAACTCGCACAGAGGTCCGTGTCACTGATTTCGAGACCACCGTTTGTCCATCGCTGCTAAGTTGAGCCTCAAAAAGGGGACTTGTCGTGAGCACGATGGGGGCAACAGTTGAGTAGCCGGGCACCGAGTGGTCGTCATCCCAAATTGGGGTTGTCGTAACGCCAACGCCAGCGGCCACGGCTTGCCGGACAGCGTTATACGCGACATCGCGCTCACCGGCACCCTTGAACGCTTCGTCAATTGAATAGCCTGGAAGCGGCCACGCAGTTAGTCGACCCTCAAGATACGATTCGAGAGCATCCACCAGTGCTGACAACTGTCCTGTCTTTTGCTGCCAGTAGTAGGTCAAATTCGAGCGCGCATCAAATAGAGAAGCTGCGCGGCCATGATCGGCTGGCCGGCGGAACACGACCCATGGCTGTGCCGTGCTCTTGCATTCTATGACGATACGTGAGAGCACCTCAAACACAGGGCCGTCCTCCCACCAGTCCAAGTAGTAGTCCGTCTCTCGACTCTGACCTGTTATGAGGTCAGTATATTGGACATTAGGTTCGCGTTCCCACTTTGCGCCGAGCTGCTCGGAGATCAGTCGCTGCGCCACTCGCATTTCAAGCGGATAGCCTGTTTTCGTTAGCCAGGTATCAATCTTTGCTGTCAGTTCGTCGGGCACTGCATAGTCTCCTCCTGAATTTGTGCGATCGGCGCGACTTGTCGTCGCATGACGGCTCTATCATCTCGGCCGCACGCCGACCGGCCCGGCCGGAGGACGCAGCCCAGGGGCGGGCGCTTGCGGCTGATCGAGCGCAGTGTTGCACGCGGCGCCGCAGGCACCGCTTTGAAGTGGGCGGACGTTCTGAACACGACTGACCAGAGCGGTGTTGTCAGCGGAGAGAGCGACGGCCAGAGGCGGTCCGATAGAGCGAGAATTCGTAGCGCTCTGCGCGGTCGGTCGAGAGTAGATCGGTCAGGGCGCCGAATGCGGGTAGCGTGGTTGCGCCGAGCAGTTCCGATAGGCGACGGACGCTGACGAAGTCAGCGCCATGCGCTCTGGCGTCGTCAGCGAAACGGTCAACGGCGGGAAGGTCGGCCGTGGTCGGTTCGTGCGCCTGGTGGGCGGCGAGCCGTGCAGCCTTCTTGGTCTCGTAGGCGATCTCCGAAATTCCGGTGACCTCCCGAATCATTCGCTCAGCGTTGTCGAGCGACGGAGCAACGGCTAGGTGCACTGCGGGGGTCATGTCGGCAGCGCGCTTTGCATCGACGGCAGACAGCATCGTCGTGGCGTCTGTCATTTCGACGTGATCGCCGGCGTCCCGGACTTCGACCTTTCCACGCCTCCCCGCGGCCGCTGCGGCCAGCAGTCCGGACGCCTCGGACGGATGCCACCCAAACACCTGGCGAACGGGGGCGATGGCCTCGGCATCGAGTGGGGGTAGGTGCTGCGCGTCGAGCCTGGCCAGTCGCTCCGCGATCACTGCGGCAGGTAGCTCGCCGTCGAGACCAGCACCCGTGATGAGCAGTCGTGCCGGGATTCCGGTTCGCACGCACGCCGCGAGCGCGAGTTGATCCGCGAGCGGGCTGCGCAGTCCCGGGTCTGCACCATCGGTGAGGGCGTCGCCTCCGACGTCGATCAGGTCGATGTCGTCGAACTGGAAGAACTCGACGGCGGCCGCGATCTGACGGGCCAGCCCGACCGCTCCCCCGCTCGGATCGAGCAACAGCAGACGGGCGGGCAGCTCGGCCGCGAGCCGCGGAAGTGATGAGCCGGCGCTACCAATCGGCGTGGTCGTGGCAACCACTTCGAGCACATGCGGCGCGAGCTGATGCAGTCCGGTGAAGTCTGCGGCGATCCGCGGACCGGGAAGCGGGTCGATCATGAGCCGATCCCACGAGTAGGTCATGACGACGGGCAAGCCGGACGTGCCCTGGCGGCCGCCGATAGCGGCGCCGGTGATGGCGTCTCCACCGCCCCCGGCGGCGACAATCAGTGTCCGCACAGGCGCGACCCTAGTTGAACTCCAGTGAACGCCAGGAGCCTAGAGTGGCCAGTGGCATAGGACAGTTGATGAGCGCGAGGGGCAATGCCCGAGATCCAGAAGGTGCTCCCCAAGTACCTGCAGATAGCCGGCCACATCCGCGACCAGATCGTCCGCGGGGACCTCAGCCCCGGTGATGAGGTCCCGTCGGAGCGTGAGCTGGCCGCGCGGTGGAGCGTGGCTCGCCCGACCGCGGCTCGGGCTCTGGAGTCGCTGCGCGTGCAGGGCCTCGTGGAGTCCCGGCAGGGTTCGGGTACCTACGTCCGGGCGAGTCAGTCCGCGCCGCGTGCCCGTGAGCGGTACGAGCGGGGCCGTGATCTCGGCACGATGTACGGGGCGACGGAGTCGGTGGAGTTCCTGGCGACCGACATCGTGGCCGGCGCCGATCACGTCGTCGAGGCGTTGCAGCTCCCGGCCGGCAGTGACGTAATCCGCCGGACCCGCCTGCTCCGCGGTGAGGGTGGGAAGCCGATCGAGCTGTCGACGTCGTGGTTTGCCCCCGACCTCGCCGAGCAGGCGCCTCGCCTCTTGTACCCGGAACGGCTGCTGGGTGGGACGGGCAAGTACATCGCTGAGGTGACCGGGCGCGAGTCCGAGTACGCCCGCGATCAGGTCGCCGCGCGACTCGCCACGGCCGACGAACGCCGCGTGCTCGAACTCCCCCGGCCGGCGGCCGTGCTGGTCTACCGACTGACCGCCTACGACTCGTCTGACCTGCCGATCCAGTTCGATGATGCGACGTATCCGTCGGACCGTTGGGCCTTCCGCCAGGAGTACCCGCTGGCCCGGTAGCCCCTCCCCCGGCGGGGTTGTCCACACCCCCGTTGCGTCAGTGGCCTATGCCACTTATAGTGGTAAGTGGCATAGGCCACACGGTCTGCCGCTCACACAGGAGACGCAATGGCGATCAACGGCAAGTTCAAGGTCAACCACGGTGACGTGTTCCCGCACGGCGCGTATGTCGTCGGGGACGTGGAGCCGGTGCGGGACTTCGAGCGTTCGACCCGGGAGCGCCCGGTGCAGGCCACCGACAAGGACTCGGGTCTGTTGGTGTGGTCGGTGTCGGTGCTCGACCCGGACCCCGACGCCCGCAAGGACGCCAAGACGGTCACGGTGAAGATCTCCGCCCCGCACCAGCCGGTCCCGCCGGAGGCGATCCCAGGGATGCCGTTCCGCCCGGTCGAGTTCGACGGGCTGACGGTCACGCCGTACCTCAACGAGAACGGCGGACGCGCCCGCGTGGCCTACAGCTTCCGCGCTGCGGCGATGCGCGCCCCGCAGCAGGCCGGCGCGGGCAAGCCGGCGCCCCGGGCGAACTCCGGGGAGGCCGCCTGAACGACATGGCGGAGGGGAGCCACGGCGGCAACCGGGCTCCCCTCCTGATCTCCCTAGTCCCCAACCCCTGGCAAGGAATCCGAGTCCCGGAAGGACACGAACCCTAGATGAGTACACACCCGAACACCTCGACCGACATCGACCGGCCGCCCGTGGCGGATCGGGTCGCCACGGCGACGAACGACTACTACCGGCAGTTCCAGGTCCTGGCCGCGACCCGGCCGGGCACCGACGCCGAGCGGGCCGAGCGCGCGGAGCAGTTGGCGATGATCTGCGCGCGCGCCGCTGGCTGGTGGCGGGTCTTGGTCGTCGGCACCCGCTGTGACCCGGGCGTGCAATCGGTGTTCCGGCACGCCGCGATCGCCGCGGAGTGCCAGGAACGGGACCGGGCCCGGTTCTGGCGCGACCTCGCCGCGGACTGGCGCGCCCGCGCCGAGCACCGCCCCACTTCCGACGCCGCGGGCGCGCTGTCCAACTGGGTCGAGCTGGGGGTGACCCCATGAACGCCACGACCACCGCCACCGGCCGTGACTGGCGCCGCGACGCCGAGTGCGCCCGGGTGGACGCGGAGATCTTCTACCCGCTCGACCTCGACCCCACCGGCCCCGCCGTCACCGCCGCCCGCGAAATCTGCGCGGGCTGCCCGGTCCGGCTGGCCTGCCTGCTCGACGTCATGACCGGCGAGGACCCGGCCCGACGGTGGGGCATCACCGCCGGGCTGACCCCGGACGAGCGGGCCGACCTGTTCGCCGGCCGCCAACCCGCTTCGGCCCGGCCTGGGGCGGTGGCCGCGTGAGCGCCCGCACCCGATCCCGCGTCAACGCCACCTTGACGGCCGGACGGTCGCCACGGGTGGTGGAGAACTCCGAGTTCGCCGCGTTCGGCCGCCGCATCATCCGCGCGGCCGGCCGGCGGATCGCCGCGGGTGATGTCGAGGCCCTGCCCGACCTCGCCGCGCTGTCGGCCGATCTCGATGCCGCGATCGGCGACGCCGTCACCGGCCTCCGGCAGGCCGGCTACTCCTGGGGCGAGATCGCCTCCCGGCTCGGCGTCACCCGCCAGGCCGCACACCAGCGCTGGGCCGCCGGCCCGGCCACCACTCGGGAGGTGGCCTGATGACCACCGCACAACTCGTGTTGCTTGCGCTCGTTGCCGGTGCCGGGCTGTGGATGCTGCACAAGCTCGGCCGCTGGCTGACCCAATTGCTTGAAGCCCTGGCCGCGGTCGCGGTCGTGTTCGTCACCGCCTGGCTCCTCGTGAAGGGCGCGTGGAAGCTCGGGCGCTGGATCGTCAAGCACTGGCGCACCAGCATCGGTACCGCGTTCGTCGTGGGCTGGTGCTACGTCCTGGGCTGGCTCTCGCTCGTGATCACGCTCGGCGTCCTGGGGCTCGGACTGCTCGGCTGGCGGTACTGCGATCACGACTCCTTCGAGCCGTGGGCCGGCCGCCACCTACGGGCCTGGTGGCTGCGGTGGGCGGTCTACGCCCGCAAGATGCCCCGCTGGCTCCGCGCCTGCGGCCTCACGGTCACCGAGCGGGACCCGGGCGTGCACGTGCAGGTCAACCCGTTCCGCCGCTCGATGGTCCGGCCCACGACAACCGGCCGGCCCGATGAGGTGCCCCGGGTGGTCAGGGTCCGCTCCGGCGGCTCCTGGGATGAGGTCCGCGTGCGCCTGGTCCCGGGGCAGACCCCGGAGGACTTCGACGCCGCCGCTCGCTCGCTGGCCGTCGCGCGCGGGGTGACCCGGTGCCAGGTCCGCGAGCTCGGCCCGAACCTGGTGTCGATCGACTACCAGCGCCACGACCGATTGGCCTCCGTCGTCGACTGCCAGCCACTCGGTGCGCTGTGGGGAGTGCTCGGGGAGCACATCGACTTCCGCCGGATCTGGTCCGGGCGCACCGAATACGGCACGGACTGGTTCCAAGCCATCGAGGGCAGCCACACCCTCGTGGCCGGCTCCACCGGAGCCGGGAAGAACTCGTTCACCTGGGCGCCGATCATCTCGATGGCCCCGGCCATCCGCGACGGCCTCGTCCGGGTCTCCGCCATCGACCCGAAGGGGATGGAGCTGGCCTACGGGCGGCGGGTGTTCCACCGCTACGCCTCCACCAGCAAGGACGCCCTCGCGCTGCTCGACGACCTGATCGACGGCATGACCGAGAGGAAGGAACGCTTCTCCACCTACAAGCGGGTCGTGCCGATCAGCCGGGAGTTCCCGTTGGAGCTGATCGAGTTCGACGAGATCGGCGCCCTGGTCCGCTACGTCGGCGATAGGAAGACCCGCGAAGCGATCGTCGAGCGTGTCGCCCTGCTGACCACGCAGGGCCGCGCGCTCGGGTACTCGGTGCGCGGCTACGTCCAGGAACCGACCAAGGACACCGTCCCGGTCCGGGAGCTGTTCCCGCGCCGCATCTGCCTACGCGTCGCCTCCAAGAGCCACGTGTCCATGGTCCTGGGCGAGCACGCCTACGACCGGGGGGCGTGGGCGAACCGGATCGGGGAGCACGAGCCCGGGGTGGGCTACCTGTTCGGCGAGGGCATCCGCGAACCCCTCCGGGTCCGCTCAGCGTGGGTGCCCGATCACGTGATCAAGGACCTGGAGCGGTTCGTCACGACCCCGTCCGGGCTGGCCATCCCGGCCCAGGGCGGCCCTCTCGCGCTGCTCGTCCCGGCTCTGCACCCGATCGGAGGCCCCGCATGACCACCACCGACACCACCACCGATCCGACGGCTGGGACGGTCGAGTACGGCGAACTCACCCGCGCGCAGAAGGCGCTCATGTCCCTGTCCGGGGACGTCGCGCAGCAGCTCGCGGAGGACCACGGGGTCTGTGTCCGCCCGCTGGCGATGCGGCGGATCGACCTCACGACCGGCCGGGTGGAGGTCGTCCCGGTCCCGTGCGGGGCGCGGCGGGAGGACCTGTGCCGGCCGTGTGCGGAGAAGTGCCGCCGGACCCGGATGACTCAGTGCCGGGAGGGCTGGCACCTCGAGCACGAACCGATTCCGGACCGGCCGGCGCCCACCGAGACGCAGAAGGAGCTGCTGGCCGTGCGGGCGGATCTGCACGTCGTTTACCAGGAGGAGGCCGACGAGACCGAGCGGGAGGCGATCCGCAACACCGTCGCCGTCCTCGACGACGAGCTGCGCCGGGCCGGTGTGACGGGCCGGCTGGAACCGCTCGATCCGCCCGACCGCCCGGCGGTGAAGCGGTCCACCCGGCGGCGGCAGGACGCGCCGAACCTGCCGCGTCGGCCGGTGGAGAAGCGCACGCTCGGGCAGGTGTTCGGCGGGAAGTACCGGCCGTCGACGTTCCTGACGCTGACGCTGGACTCCTACGGGCGGGTGGACGGCGACGGGGCCGCGCTGGACCCGGCGAACTACGACTACCGCCGGGCGGCCCGCGACGCGATCCACTTCCCGAAGGCGGTGGACCGATTCTGGCAGAACACCCGCCGCTGCGTCGGCTGGGAGGTCCAGTACTTCGGGACCATCGAGCCCCAGAAGCGCGGGGCCCCGCACTTCCACGCCGCCATCCGCGGCAGCATTCCGCGCGCCGAGCTGCGGGCCATCACCGCCGCCACCTACCACCAGGTGTGGTGGCCCCACCACGACGAGCAGGTATATCGCGGCGACCACGCGCCCGTGTGGAACGACGACACCCACGGGTTCGTCGACCCCGACACCGGCGCAGAGCTGCCCACCTGGGACGCGGCCACCGATCCGGAGGTGCTGCTCACCCCCGGGCACACGGTGACGTTCGGGGCGCAGGTACACGTCAAGGGCATCCTCGGCGGCACCGAAGAAGCCGGCCGCCACATCGGCTACCTGACCAAGTACCTCACCAAGTCGGTCTCCCAGGCGGCCGGGATGGTGGAGGACCCCAGCGTTCGGCAACGCGAGCACCGGCGCCGCCTGGTCGCCGAGCTGGAGAAGACGCCGTGCTCGCCGCAGTGCCCGATCTGGCTGCTGTACGGCGTGCAGCCGAAGAAGGTCAGACACACGGCAGTCCCCGGGCAGTGCAAGGGCAAAGCGCACCGGCCCGAGCACCTCGGCATCGGCGGACGTCGCGTCCTGGTCTCGCGCAAGTGGTCCGGGAAGACGCTCGACGACCACCAGGCCGAGCGGGCCGAGTTCGTTCGGCAACTCCTCGACCGGGCCGGCGTGCGCCCCGGCTACGCCGTGGATGACGGGCCGTTCGAGTGGGAGAAGACCCGGCCCGGTGATCCGGACGTGCCGACGAGACCTGCACTGCTGCTGCACGCGATCTCGCAGCGACAGCGCTGGAAAGCCGACTACACCGCCGCCCAGGCCCTGGCCGGCGATCCACCCGACGATCGCTCGGCAACTGCTGGGGAGGCGGCGTGAAGCGCGTGGCCACGGTGGCCCGGACGGTCGTGGAGCAGCTGACGGTGGACCAGCTCTGCGAGGAGCTGCAGGTGGCCCGGTCGACGTTCTACCAGTGGCGGCAGGTCGGGAAGGCCCCTCGATGCGTGCGGCTCCCGAACGGAGCAATCCGGGTCCGGCGCGATGATCTGGACTCCTGGTTGGCCTCGCTCGCGGACGCGGCATGAGCGGCGATCCGACGACCTACAGCGTGCGTGTCTGGGGCGTCAGCAAGCGCGCGTGGGCGAGCGGGACCACCTACCGGGTGCGCTGGTTGGTCGGCGGCAAGGAGTGGCACGACAGCTTCCCGACACGGGCGATGGCCGACAGCTTCCGGTCCGATCTGGTGTCGGCGACCCGGCGCGGTGAGCCGTTCTCGGTCGCAACCGGGCGGCCGATGACCTGGGATCGGCCGGAGGAGGCGGCGGTGAGCTGGTACGACCACGCGTGCGCCTATGTCGACATGAAGTGGCCGCACGCTGCGGGCAAGAGCCGTCAGGGCATCGCCGATTCGCTGGCCACCGTGACGCCCGCGCTGCTCGCGTCCGTCAAGAGCCGGCCGGGACCGGAGGCGATGCGTGCAGCGCTCTACGGCTGGTCGTTCAACGCCCGGCGTCGGGCGAGCGGGCCACCGGATGACGCGCATCGGCGGGCGGAGCGGTGGGTCGCGGCGAACACCCGGCCGGTGCGGGATCTCGCCGATCCGGGGGTGTTGCGGCCGGCTCTCGATGCGCTGGCGCTGCGGATGGACGGGAAGCCGGCTGCGGCATCGACGGTGGCGCGGAAGCGGGCGATCTTCTACAACGCCGTGGAGTACGCGGTGGAGCTCGGGCACCTGTCCGGCAATCCGGTCGCGTCGATCAAGTGGCGCGCTCCGAAGGTCACCGAGGCAGTGAACCCGCGGGTGGTGATCAATCACGGGCAGGCTCGGGCGCTGCTCGACGCGGTGCGGGCACAGGAACCGGTCGGCGCGCGCCTGGTCGCGTTCTTCGGGGTCATGTACTACGCCGCGCTCCGGCCCGGGGAAGCCGTCGATCTTCGGAAGGACGCGCTGTCGCTCCCGGCGAAGGGGTGGGGCGAGTTGTACCTGAGCACGTCGGCACCCTCGGCCGGGCGGTCGTGGAGTGAGTCCGGCACCCGGCGGGAGCCTCGCCAGTTGAAGCACCGGGGCACGGAGGAGGTCCGGGTCGTGCCCTCTCCCCCGGAGCTGACCGCGCTGCTGCACCAGCACCTCGACGACCACGGGACGACTCCCGATGGCCGGCTGTTCCGGGGCGTGCGGGGTGGGCCGCTCTCGGAGAGCCTGTACGGCCGGCGCTGGGCGGTCGCCCGTGCTGCTGTGCTGAGCACAGAGGAGGCGGCTTCTCCGCTCGCTCGTCGGCCCTACGACCTCCGCCACGCCGCGGTGTCCACGTGGCTCAACGGTGGGGTTCCGGCGCCCCAGGTGGCCGCGTGGGCGGGGCACAGCGTGGACGTGCTGCTCCGGGTCTACGCGAAGTGCATCTCCGGCCAGGACGCGACGGTCCGGCGCCGGGTCGAAGAGGCGCTGAGGTTGGGAAGTTCATGATCGCGTCCGTGATGCGTCCGTGGATGGCCGTAAACAGCCGTCCGGAGCTGGACACAGCCGGACAGACCAAAAGCGGCCCCTGACCGTGTATCTGCTGGTCAGGGGCCGCTTCTGCGGGGTGTGGCAGGTGAAGGATTCGAACCTTCGTAGGCTAAGCCGACGGATTTACAGTCCGCTCCCTTTGGCCACTCGGGCAACCTGCCCCGGTGCGCCGTAGCGCTGGAGAAGGATACGACAGCCGGTGACCGGGTTCGCTCCCGGCCCCGGCGATCAGGAGGACCGCATGGCAGACCCCTCGTTCGACGTGGTGAGCAAGGTCGACCGGCAGGAGGTCGACAACGCCCTCAACCAGGCGGCGAAGGAGCTCTCCCAGCGCTTCGACTTCCGCGGCACGGGCACGAGCATCGCCTGGGCCGGGGAGGAGGCGTTGACGATCGAGTCCGAGACCGAGGAGCGGGCGCTGGCCGCCGTCGAGGTCTTCAAGGAGAAGCTGATCAAGCGCAACATCTCGCTGAAGGCGTTCGAGGCGGGCGAGCCGGCGATCTCGGGCAAGGTCTACAAGGTCGGCGGCAAGATCCTGCAGGGCATCGAGTCGGAGAAGGCCAAGGAGATCAGTAAGGCCATCCGCGACGAGAAGCTCAAGGGCGTGCAGGCGCAGATCCAGGGCGACCAGTTGCGCGTCTCGGGCAAGAAGAAGGACGACCTGCAGGCGGTCATCGCACTGCTGAAGGGCAAGGACTTCGGCATCGCCCTGCAGTTCACCAACTACCGGTAGCGGCGACCTGCCGACTCGTCGCGCTCCGCGTCGACGCGAACGACCCGCTCCGGCTCACGCGGTCCTGGGCGGGTGTCCAGGGGCCGGGAGACGGGTCCTCCCCCACTCGGGAGCAGGAGGCGGGGACGAACCAGATGCACGTCGGCCTGACCGACAGATCCCTCGCGGACCAGCAGACTGACGGTCACGAGAGCGCTCAGGCTCGGTGCCCGGCACATCGACGTCCGTCCGCGTCCGGAGGACGGGCAGATCGTGCTCGCCGGCGACCGAGATCGTGCCGGTTCTTGCGGTACAGCACGACCGCGGCCTCGCCGCGGCGGATTCCTGCCGGAGGGTGGAAGGTGTGGGGGCCGCGGGCGGAGCCTCACGCGCTCACCGGTGCCACCTTCCGCCTGCACGCCGCCGCGTAGGCGACGGGCGTCATGCCGATCGCCGCGGTGAAGTCGCGGATGAAGTGGGACTGAGCAAAGGCCAGTCTGGTCGGGACTTGCCCGATATGGCGGTCCCGGCCGGTGCTACCAACACCGCGTATCCGGGACCTAGACCGGATGGAGCCCGGCCCTGTGAGCACCGTACCGACCCCCACCCCGCACGACTACCGCGCCGCGCCCCGCCGTGAGCTGCTCGACGCGCTGACCGCCGCCGACGCCGTCCTCGTCGACGCCCGCCACGGAATCGGCGCCCCCCGCACCGCCGCCGACGTCGCCCGCGCCGCGCTGGTCGCGCTCGCCACCGCCCGCGCCCTCGCCGAGATGCTGCTCTCGTTCGAGTGGCTCAGCCAGACCGAGGCCATCCGCAACGGCGCCACCCTCGCCGATGTGGCCGCCGCGTCCGGGCTCGACGTCGACGAGGTGCTCGCCGGGCTGCGCTCCCGCATCGCCGGTCAGGTCGAGCACGGCTGCATGACCCGCGACGACGGCGACGAGCTGCTCGCCGAGATCGACCGCGCCGAGATGGCCCGCCGGCTGCGCGAGCGCCACGGCGGCACCGCGCCCGCCTCGCCGCAGGGCTGACCCACCCCCGGCGCCACCCGGCGCCCTCGCCTGTCCGCCCGCACCCTTCCGCGCGCGGTCGCACCCTCACCAGCACAAACACAGGAGATCGTCATGCGCCGTATCCCCGTCGACACGACCAAGGTCACGTTCATCGGCACCGGCAAGGCCGCCGCCCGCGCCAAGTACGCCGAGCTGTCCGACGGCACCCGCCGCCGCGTCCCGGACGCCCAGGACGCCGACGACAACGGAGTGCCGATGTGGGTGGTCGACGTCCTGGTCGACGACGACGCCGCCGACCGCGCCGAGGTGATCGGGGTCAAGGTCGCCTCCTACGAGGAGCCGGTGACGGCGAAGTGGCAGCCGGTGCGGTTCGTCAACCTCGTCGCGCTCGGCTACGTCGCGCAGGGCACCAACCGCGTCGCCTACAGCTTCACCGCCGACGCCATCGAGTCCGCCGCCGCCAAGGCCGCCTGAGCGGCCCGCAGACGTCCCGGTGACGCACCACCGGGCGATCTCCCCACCGGCGCACTCCCGGACACACCCGGGGCGCGTCACCCCCTCGACGGCCCCGGCCGAGCCGACCCCCACGGCTCGCCGGGGCCGTCCCGTCTACAGAGGACACCCCGCCGTGACCCTGCTCGACGCCATCCGCGGCCGCCACGTCGCCCGCCACGCCCACCGGCTAGACGAGGCCGAGGTCGACCTTCTCGTCGACGCATGGGCGCGGGCCGCCGAGGGCGCCGGGTTCGTCCGCACCGTGTCGACCGTGACCGGCCCGACCGTGATCGCGCCGCGCCTCGTGCATGTCGTGCTCGGCCCGCCCGCGGTGCTGACCGTCCGGCTCGAACCCGGGCAGACCGTCACCGACCTACGCGCCCTCGCGCGCCGGCTCGCCCCGCACCTCGGCGCCCGCGCGCTCCGCGTCGAACCGCTCGGCGTCGGTGACCACGCCCGCGTGACCCTGCTCGCCGCCGACCCCCTCGCCGACCCGCTGCCCCTGTCGCCCGGCCCCGGAGTCCTGATCGGCCGCGGCGAGGACGGCCGGTGCCTGCGCGTCGAGCCCGCCGACCTGCCACACCTCGCCGTCCAGGGCGCCACCCGCTCGGGCAAGTCCCGGTGGTTGTACTCGCTGCTCGGGCAGCTCGCCGCGCGCCGTGACGTCGAGGTCGCCGGGGTCGACCCGTCCGGGCTGACGCTGCGCCCGTTCGTCGACACCCGCCACGCCCGCCGGCAGGTGCGCGGCCTCGCCGACCTCGCCCGCATCGAGGCCGTCCTCGCCGAGCTCGTCGCCGAGATGGACCGCCGGCTCGCCGCGATGCCCGCACGGCTCGACGTGCTCCCCCTCGACGTCGGGACGCCGCTGCTGGCCGTGGTGTTGGAGGAGTGGCCCGCGACGCTGCGCGCGCTCGACGCCACCGACCCCAAGCAGGGCAAGCGCGTCCGGGCCCTGGTCGCCCGCCTGCTCGCCGAGGGCCACAAAGCCGGGCTGCGGGTGGTGCTGGTCGCCCAGCGCGCCGAGGCGACCATCGTGGGCGGCGCCGAGCGTGCCCAGTGCGAGGGCCGGCTGAGCTTCCGCGTCGACAACGCCGAGTCGTTGCGGCTGCTGCACCCCGACTCCGACGACCTCGCCGCAGACCACGCCACCGCCCCGGCCGGCATCGCGCTCGTGGGGTGGCCCGGCCGCCCCACGTTCCGCCTGCGCGCGCCCTACGTGGCCTCCTACGGCGAGTACGTCGCGGCCGTCACCCGCACCACCCTCGGATTCGCGTGAGCCCCACACGACCCGTTCCCGCGCCCCTGCCGTCACGTCGGCCGGCTTGCCGCTGCACGGCCGGTGCGGGGCCCGCAACCCGCCTGCATGACCGCCGCCGGCCTGCCCAGCCTTGCGGGTCCCGCGGCGGCCGTGCTGCCCTCCGGGGCCGACGTGGCGTCAGGGGCGCGACCCCCTGCCGGAGCCGAGGTGCCCACGGCAGTGCCGCCGGAGGCGCCCCGCAGGACACCCGGTGACGGGCCGCCGGGCCCCCGCGCCCGACGGAGTCGGGGGCGCGGGGGCGGCCGGGCGCAGCCCGGCCCTTGGTACTACTGCGCATAAGGCTTCCGCCGTAGGTGAGGCCGTCGAGGCATCCCGGGATGAGAGGCGCCGTCAGCGTCGCCGTGACGCCCTCGCGTGGCGTGCCCGGCTGTGGGAGTGGACCAGCCTCCCGAGACTGCGCCACTGCGGCCGGGTGACGCATACGGCGACGGGTGGGCCGGTGCTGCGGGTGACGACCGACAGCGAGGGGAACCGGCGTGCCGGGGTCGCAGGGTTGCAGTCCTGCGGTTCGCCGTGGGCGTGCCCGGTCTGCTCGCGGAAGATCGCCGGGCAGCGGTCCGACGAGCTGCGCGAGGTGCTCGCCGCGGTCGCCGATGCGGGCGGGTCGGTGCATCTGCTGACGTTCACGACGCGGCACCGCGCCGGGCAGTCCCTCGCCGAGCTGTGGAACGGGGTCTCCGGGGGGTGGCGGGCGGTGACGTCCGGGCGGGCGGTCGAGCGGGAGCGGGCAGCGTTCGGGGTGCTCGGTCAGGTGCGGGTCGTCGAGGTCACCCATGGGGAGAACGGTTGGCATGTTCATGTTCATGTGCTCGTGGCGTTCGACGGCCCGCTCAGCCGTGAGATGGCCCAGGAGCTCGGCGGGGCGTGGTTCGGCCGGTGGGAGCGGGCCCTCGTCCGCAAGGGCCTGGCGGCGCCGTTGGAGGACCGCGGCGGGCTCGACGTGCGCCCGGTCGACATGGGCACGGGATCGCTCGACGCGGTCGCCGAGTACCTGAGCAAGATCACGTGCGAGATCACCGGCGGGTCGGCGAAGGAAGGCAGGCGCGGCAACCGCTCCCCGTTCGCCATCCTGCGCGACGCCCTCGACACCGGCCTCGCTGACGACGTCGAACTGTGGTGGGAGTGGGAGCAGGTCTCCCGGGGTCGGCGTCAGGTCGCGTGGTCGAAAGGCTTCCGCGAGTGGGCCGGTGCGCGCCGGGAGCTGACCGACGAGGAGATCGCCGAGCAGGACCACGGCGGCGAGGACGTCCTCGCGGTCGAACCCGAGTCGTGGCCGGCCCTGCGTCCACACCTCGCCGAGCTGCTTGACGTGGCCGAGCGGGACGGCCCGGCCGCGGCCGCGGAGTGGTTGACGGCGAGACGGATCGGGTGGTTCCGGTGCCGCCGCGGTACCCGGCCGGTCGCTGGTCCGTCCGGGTGAACTATCACCGACGGTTACCGGCCTGTGGCGCGTTGATGGTCGTCGTGACCTGCACTGATGATCCACAACTGTAGCAAGCCGTCCCTATGTTCGCAGGTCAGGCCCCCGTTGACCGTCGATCGGTGCCGCTAGTGTGGCATCGAGCGTTGCTCCGGTGACGCCCTCCTTCTCGAACCGCACCCGACCCGCACCCGTAACCGCGTCCAGGTCCCCGCGAGTCCCGGAGGAGTCCCGCCATGGCGGTCGATCCCGCGCTCCTGAGCCGTCGCCAGAGGCTCAACGCCCTACAGCGCCACCGCGGCGCCACCGACCCCGAGGTCGTCGAACTGCGGTGCGCCGTCGCCGCCGACGCCCTGGCCCGGCACGTGGCCCGCGTGCTCGCCACCTCGCCGCCGCTGACGCCCGCGCAGCGCCGCCGCGTCGCCGAGCTGCTCGACGTCGACACGGCACCCGCAGCATGACCGACCACACCGTCGCCACCGCAGCCGCCGAAGACGAGTGGGTGCGCCGAATCGTCGACCAGGCGCCGCCGCTCTCCGACGAGACCAGGCGCCGCGTGACGGCTCTGCTGCGCGCCCCGGCCGACACCGCCGCCTCTGCGCCGTCGTCGGCCGCTGCCTGACCCCACGAACGCGAACGGCCGGGCCCACCCAAGGCCCGGCCACGTCGCACAACTTCATCCCAGCAACGGAGATCCTACCCCGTGCCCACCCAGCACACGACGACCAAACCCCCCGCCTCGACCTCCCGCGCCGATGGGCGCCGGTTCGTCTGGCGCCACACGCACGGCGATACGGCGGTGACCCGATGACCGCCTATCTAGCCGGCCTCGCGCCCACTCGCTGCATGGAGCACCCCCGCGCCGCGGAGATCGACGGCACGGCCCGCGCAGTGCTGGCGGCGATGGCGTGGCCCGCCACCGAGCAGAACCCCCGCTGCTACGCCGCTCACGCATCCCTCGCCAAGCGTTCGGGATTCGACCGCCGCACGGTCATCCGAGCACAGGAACGGCTCGCCGAGCTGGGGGTGATCGAGCGGGTACCGACTGGCCCCGGCCTGCCCGCCGAGTGGCGCCTCGCCCTCCTCTTCCCGACCGCGGAGGGCACCTCGCACTCATCCGAGGGTGTGTCAGAGAGTCACACCTCCCCCTCCCCGGACCTGTGTCAGAGAGTCACACCTCCTGTGCCAGAGGGACACACCCCCTGTGACTCTCTGACACACAATCCTTCCGATCTCTCCCGACCCCCAGGGAGGGAGAAGAGAGGAAGATCGGACGCCGCTACGCGGCTCGCCTCCGCTGACGCTACGGCGGCCGCTGCGACGCCCTCGACGGAGCAGAGCGGGCCCACCGGGGTCGTCGCTGAGGTGATGGCGGCGAAGGGCTACACCCAGGGCGCTGCCGAGGCGTGGATCGCCCGCAAGATCGGCCAGGCAAGTGCGCCGGTGAAGAACGAGACCGCGTACCTGCGCGCGTGCCTGGCCCAGGAGGCGGCACCCGCTCCGGCCCCGGGTGCGAAGGCACCGGCGAAAAAGACGGCGAAGAAGGGAAAGCCGGCCACCACGGCGAAGGCTGCGCCCGCCCGGGTGGCCAAGCCCTACTGGCGGGTGCGCAACCACCAGGTCGCCGAAGCGGTCACGGCGTCACGGGGCGGCGAGCCGCATGACCAGCTCGCCGAACGGCTGAACGTCACGACCCTCGCCGTCGACCAGTGCCGAGCCGAGCGCGACTGCGTCGAGGGGTTCGCTGCGGTGCTGGCCGGTGAGGCGCCCGAGGAGGTGGCCGCTCGGTTCCCGCGCGGTCACAGCGCGGCTCAGCTCCTCGTCGAGGTCCAGCGCTACCGCGATCGGGAGAGGCGTCGCCGCGCCGTTGCCGCTCTCCGTCGGGGGCAGTCGCCGCAGGAGGTGGCCGAGCAGTCCGGGGCGGACGTCGACACCGTCCTCACCTGGCGACGAGAGGCCGACAGGAGACGGCGCGCCGGGCTGGCCGCGTGACCGACCGTTCAAGATCAAAAATACTCGAGGTAGGGACCATGACCGACCGCTCACCGACCGGCCCCGACGACCGCCCGCCAGCCGCCCCGCACCCTCTCGCCGAGTCGGAGGAACGATGCGCGCGAGCCGCCGTGGCCGACGACGGCGAGGTGTCACCGCGCCCCGGACACCGGGGGTCGCCGCGCGCGGGATCGCGCACGCACGCGAGGACGATCCCGCCCGGACCGACTGACGACTCCGTCGAGGCTGCCGCGGTCGGCTACCGCTGCGGTGCCGCCGACGACGCTCTGCGGCGCGTCCTGGCCCGTCTGCGGCGCCACCGCGACCCCGAGGTGCGGGCCGCCGCGGACACCCTCGCCGCCGATGCCGCCGCGGCGTTGCTCGCCATCGCCGAGCGCGGCGAGCAGCACGCCCCGACCCGCGGCGGCGTGCGCTACCGGCCGCCGAACGACATCGCCGTTGGGCTCGTCCAGGCCCGCGACGTGTTCCGTCGGTCCGGGGGCGTCCCGTGACCGGCCGCACTCGCGCGCAGTCGACCGGTTGCCGCGAGGTGGCCCGCCAGCACGGCCGGCTACAGCGCACCCTCGCCGAGCTGCGGGAGTTCGTCGACGAGCCGACAGAGGCCAGCACCAACGCTGTGGCCGCCGAGGCGCTCGACGTGCTGCGCCGGCTCACCGTCGCCGCCGAACACGTCCGGCGCCGCGCCGAACAGACCTCCGGCGGCACCCTCGCCGCCGGCGACGAAATGGAGATCCACCGATGACCAAGACCAGCACCACCCCGGCCGAGCCGGTGGAGGACGTGCGCACCCTCGCCGAGCTTGAGGAGGCGATCCGCGACGGCGACACCACCGTCACCGCGGAGCACCTGCGGGTCGCGCGGGACCGCGCCGTGCTCGACGGGCTGCACGCCACCGCCGCCGAGCGGCGCGCCGCCGCCGACGCCGCCGCCGCCCGCGAGGCCGCGGTCGACCAGCTCGCCGCCGACATCACGGCGTTGGGCGAGCAGCCGTTCGACGAGCTCGACCAGCGCGTCCGCGACGCCGTGACGGCGTACGTCGCGCAGGTCGCCGACCACAACGCCCGGGTCGGCGCGCTGATCCGGCGTGCCGAGTCGCTCGGCCTCGACGAGAAGGCGCTCTCGGCTGGTGCCCGGGCCGGCTGGATGTGGGGCGCATCGTCCAGCCGCGTCCAGGCGGGCAACGTCCGTCACCACACCCTCTCGCCCGAGAAGGTGCTCGGCCTCGCCGAGTCCGCGATCGCGGGCCACCGCGCGGCTGCCGCGAGGGCCGCGAAGGCTGCCCGGCCCGCACCCGACGTCCCGCACCGCAGGTTCCGCACCCCCAACGGCGTCGTGTGGGAGCGGCCGGCCGACCGCGAGTTGCCCGAGGCGCTGGCCCGGCAGCTCGCCCGCGGCGAGGTCGTCGAGATCACCGCCGCCGAGGTGGCCTGATGGGCGCCCCGCGTGTGGCGCAGCTCGACCGACAGGCCCTCGCCGGGATGACGGCCGCGCAGATCGAGAAGGCGCGCGCGGCCGGGCGGCTCGCCGTCCTGCTCGGCGGTGTGGCCCCGGTCGACCTGGACGCGGGCGTGCAGCTCGACCGGGCGGACCTGGCCGGTCTGGCGCCGGCCGAGGTGGAGGAGGCCCGCCGTCGTGGCCTGCTCGTCGAGGTGCTCGGCGACCCGGAGGAGATCGACCGGGCGCGGCGTGAGCGGGCCGAGCGCGGCCGGCAGCTCGCCGCCGAGGAGGGGTAGCCGGTGCTCGACGGCCGGGCCGTCCTCGCCGAGCGCGACTGATCGGGTCGCTGTGCCGGGCCGGTGTCCGGGGTGTGTGCCCCGCACGGACACCGGCCCGCACTGTTCGAGCCGCGGGTCGACTCGCGGCGGACACTAGCAACCCACCGGGAGGAGATCCGATGCCCAGCACCACACCGCCCGTGGCGGCCGAGGTGGCCGAGCAGCTCCGCGCGCTGCTCGCCGTGATCGACGCGGGCGAGATGGACGCGACCGCCGTCGAGCGCGCCTATCTGGCCGGCGCGGCGGATGCGCTCGACGCCGTGAGCCCTCCCCGTTGATACCAAACGACCAATTGGTATAGGCTGGGCGCATGGCCGCCACCCGCACCCGCCGCACCCGTACCGCCCCCGCCGGGACGGCCGTCGGGTACATCCGCGTGTCCACCGCCGAGCAGGCCGACAGCGGCGCCGGCCTCGCCGCCCAACGAGCCACCATCGAGGCCGAGTGCGCCCGCCGTGGCTGGACCCTCGTTGCCGTCCACGAGGACGCCGGAGCGTCGGGCAAGTCGCTGGACGGGCGTCCGCAGCTCGCCGAGGCCCTTGCCGCCGTCGAGACCGGCACCGCGGCCGCCCTGGTCGTCGCCAAGCTCGACCGGCTGTCCCGCTCCGTCCGCGACGCCGCCGGACTGCTCGAACGCGCCCAGCGCGCCGGGTGGGCCCTCGTCGCGTCCGACCTCGGCGTCGACACCTCGACCCCGGCCGGTGAGGCGATGGCCAACGTCATGGCGTCCTTCGGCCAGCTCGAACGCCGCATGATCGGCGCCCGCACCCGCGACGCCCTCGCCGCCAAGCGCGCCGCGGGGGTCCGCCTCGGGCGCCCGTCGAGCCTGCCCGCCGAGGTCGTCGAGCGGATCGTCCGTGATCACGACGCCGGGCTCGGCTGGTCCGCCATCGCGCGGGCCCTCACCGCCGACGAGGTGCCCACCGCGCAGGGCGGGCGAGCCTGGTACCCGGCGACGGTGCGGAAGGTCTACCAGGGCCAGGACGCCGCCAAGCTCGCCGCCGAGTAGGTAGGTCAGGCGCGCCACTCGATCTTGACGAACTCGCGGTTGAAGTAGCCGGCGCCCGGCTGCCACCCCTGCGGCCGGCCCCGGTTCGCAGGTAGCACGATCACCGTCATCAGGGCGCGAATGACCGCCTTGCGCCGCCCCATCGGCGCCGCCTCCCACGCCGCGGCGACGTCCTCGGCGTCCGCGAACCCGGCGAGCGGCGAGACGCCCTGTGTGGCGCTCAGCTCCCCGTCGAGCCGATCCCCCTCGGCCCGCAGCACGCGCGTCCCCTCGGCGAGCTGCGCCCCGGTGAGCACGCCCTCGGCGAACAGGCCGGCCAACTCGGCGAGCCGGGCCTCGACGTCCGCGCGCTGCTCGTGCAGCGTCTCCACGTCGACGCGACGCTCGACCGGGGCGAGCATCAGCCGCGCGTCGGGCTGCGACAGCCGTCCGACCACCACGTCACGCACGAACTCGTCGAGCGGCTCGGCCAGGCGCGTCAGGTGGTGGGAGCTCCTGCACTTGTACGCGGGCCGCCGCTCGCCGCTGCGCGTCCGACGGGTGGTCGCACCGAGCACCATCGGCGTCCCGTCCGCGCACCGCCCGCACAGGTAGACCCCGCTGCCGAGGTAGCGCTCCGACGTCTGCATCGGCGCCGTGCGACGCTCCGGATCGGACAGCATCCGCACGAGGTTGCGCCACCTCGCCGGGTCCACGATGGCCGGCCACTCCGCATCCGCGACGACCACGCCCTCGTGCTCGACGAGACCGGCGTTCCGGGCCCGCGTCAGCATCTTCCGCAGCGCCGTCGGGGTCCACCGTTCCGCGGGCCCGGCCGTCTCGACACCGCGCTCATTGAGGCCCGCGGCGAGTGAGCGCAGCGACTCCCCGGCGAGGGCCTGGTCGACCGTCTCGCGGATGACCGCAGCCTCGACCGCGCGGACCGTGATGCCATCCGGCTCGAACCCGAACGCCCGCCGGCCGCCGCGGAACTTCCCGGCTGCGGCCGCCTGCGCCTTTGCCGCCTTCTGCCGCTCGATCGCGTGCTCGACCTCGTAGCGGGCGACCGCGCCGAGCTGACGGGCCACCATCCGCCCGGACGGGGTCGCGAGGTCGATCGGGCCGGCCTTCACCGTGTGGACGCTGACCCCGTGCGCCTGCGTCGCGTCGATCCACCCCTCCAGCTCCACCGGTGAGCGGTGTAGCCGGTCGGTGTGCCACGTGAGCACCACGTCGACCTCACCGGCCCGCACCTGCTCGATCAGCGCGAGGTACCCGGGCCGCGGCTTGCCGCTGTACGCCGACAGATCGTTGTCGACGTGCAGGGCCACCACGTGCGCGCCGAGCGTGTCGCCGAGGGCCCGGCAGTCCTGCTCCTGCCGCTCGACGCCGAGGCCGGCCCCGACACGGTCCTTGGAGATCCTGCAGTAGATCGCAGCGCGGGGCATGCGAAAGAGTCTGACAGGTTGACAAGCGACTGGTCGTAGTAGCCCAGCTCGGCAGCCACCTCCGCCCACGGGCGGTGCTGATCCTGGGCGAGCGCGGCCGCAGCCTCGTGCAGACGGTAGCGGCGCAGCACCCATTTCGGGCTGACGCCGACGTAGCGCTGGAACAACCGCTGCAGCGTGCGCGGCCGGATGCCGAACCGGTCGGTGATGTCGTCGACGCGGGCGATGGTGCGGTCGTGCAGCAACGCGGCGACGATCCGGCCGACCCACTCCACCTGCGGATCGTGCGGGGGCCAGCGCGCCCGCAGGAATCCCTCGACCGCCGCGACCAGCTCGTCGACGCCCCCCGCGACCGCCATGCGCGCCGCCAGCGCGGTGACGGCGGGACCCCAGAGCTGTTCGGCCGGCATGCCGGCGAGTTCGGCGACCGGGGCGCCCAGGAACGGCAGGAAACCTCCCGGCCGGAACTTGACGCCGAACACGCGGCCGGTACCGCGGTAGGTGTAGGTGAACCGCTCCCGCCCGATACCGGCGATCGCGAGGCGACCGCCGTCGAGCACCAGGTTCACGCAGGGGTGCGGCAGCAGGGTGACCGACGCCGTGCGGTCCGGTGGCAGCTCCCAGGACACCAGCCAGTGCCGCTCCACCAGCCCGGCCAGGTCGGGTGCGGGTGGATGACGGTCGAGCGTGAAGTCGACGTCGCGCACCCCGAGCACGCCGTACTCGCTCGTGGTGGACAGGTTCACGTGGCCAGGATGCCCGAGCCCACCGACAGTTCCGCCGGCCGCGCGGGCGACACCCCGTGCCGGCCGTCCCGGGCGAGCGCCGGCGCCACGGCGGCCCGGGGCGTACACGTCAGCGGCGCCCTGCGGATCGAGACGCCGGCCGGCCGGATCCTCGACGCCACGCCGGGCCAGGTCACCGCGCTCCCGCCCGGGCACGGACGCCTGGGCGCCCGGCGACGAGCCGGTGCCCGTCGTCGACCGGTGGGGCGCGTCGGACTACGCCCGTTCCGGTCGGGCGCGAGTCGGTCCATGCTGACCACCGTGGACGTACGCGAAATCTATGTCAGGTGCAGCGCCGGTTTCACCGAGCGCGTGCACGCCGTCGACGGGCGCTGGGACGCGCCCACCCCGCTGCCCGGATGGGACGTGCGGGAGCTCGTCAACCACCTCGTCAACGAGGAGCGGTGGACGCCGCCGCTGCTCGGCGGGGCGACGATCGAGGAGGTGGGCGACCGCTTCGACGGGGACCTGCTCGGCGCCGACCCGGTGGCCACGCTCGACGAGGCCGCGGCCACCGCACTGGCCGCGGTACGTGCCGACGGGGCGGTGGAGGGCACCGTGCATCTGTCGTTCGGCGACCACCCGGCGCGCGAGTACGTCCTGCAGCTCTCGGCCGACCATCTCGTGCACACCTGGGACCTCGCCCGCGCGCTCGGCGGCGACGAGACGCTCGACGACGACGTGGTGGCCGCGGTGCTGGACTGGTTCGGCGCCACCGAGGACCTGTACCGGGAGATGGGTGTGATCGGCGCACGGGTCGAGGTGCCCGCCGGGGCGGGACCGCAGGCCGTGCTCCTTGGCCGGTTCGGGCGGACGCCGTGAACCCGCCGTCGCACGGTTCCAGAAGGCCTTCGACACGCGGGACGTCGACGCGATCATGGCGGCGATGACGCCGGACTGCGTGTTCGAGGACACCTCGCCGCCGGACGGGGCCCGGCACGTCGGCCCCGACGCGGTGCGGGCCGCGTGGACCGCGCTGTTCACCGCCTCCCCCGACGGCGCGTTCGAGACCGAGGAGATCATCGAGGCCGGGGACCGCGTGGTGGTCCGCCGGCGCTACTCGTGGGGCGGCGGGCACGTGCGCGGGATCGACGTGTTCACCGTCCGCGGCGGCCTGGTGGCCGAGAAGCCGGCGTACGTCAAGGGGTGAGGTCGGTGGGGCTTTGACAAATTTTCTTGTCGGTGGGAGTGTTCTCCCGTGCAGGAGCTCACCGTCATCGACGACCCGGCCGCGGCCGGCGTCTCGCTCGACCCGATCCGGTCGCGGCTGCTGGCCGCACTCGCCGAACCGGGGTCGGCCACGACACTGGCCGCGACCGTCGGGCTGACCCGGCAGAAGGTCAACTACCACCTGCGCACGCTGGAGGAGCACGGGCTCGTCGAGCTGGTGGAGGAGCGGCGGCGGGGGAACATGACCGAGCGTGTCATGCGGGCGACGGCGGCGAGCTTCGTCATCTCCCCCTCGACGCTCGGCGCCATGGCGCCGGACCCCCGCCGCTCCCCCGACCGGCTCTCGGCCCGGTGGCTCGTGGCCGTCGCCGCCCGGACGGTACGGGAGGTCGGCGAGCTGATCGCCGGAGCCACCAAGGCGAACAAGCGACTGGCCACGCTCGCGATGGACGGCGAGGTGCGGTTCGCCTCGGCCGCCGACCGCGCGGCGTTCGCCGAGGAGCTCACCACCGCCGTCACCGCACTGATCGGCAAGTACCACGACGACAGCGCACCCGGCGGACGCCCGCACCGGGTCGTCGTCGCCGTCCACCCCACGATCGGAGAGAACCCGTGAACGACCGCCGCCTGGAGAAGACCGTCGAGCTCGACGCCACCCCCGAGCAGGTGTGGGACGCCATCGCCACCGGCCCCGGCATCTCGACCTGGTTCGTGCCGCACGAGGTGGAACCCCGCCAAGGGGGCGTCGTCACGTCGAAGTTCGGTGGCGGCATGGACGCCACCGGTCGCGTGACGGCCTGGGAGCCCGGCAAGCGGTTCGCCTACGGCTCGACCGAGCCGCCTGAGCAGGGGGCCGACTACGCCTTCGAGTTCCTGGTCGAGGGCCGCGACGGCGGGGGCACCGTGCTGCGGTTCGCCCAGAGCGGATTCACCGACGAAGGCTGGGAGCAGGAGTACGACAGCTTCGACAAGGGCTGGGACCTGTTCTTCGGCAACCTGCGCACCTACCTGCAGCACTTCGCGGGGCAGCCGGTCCGCAACGCGCTCGCGATGGGCTTCACGCCGGGCGGCGCCGCCGAGGTCTGGCCGGTGCTGCACGCGGCGCTCGGCCTCACCGGGCACCCTTCCGTCGGGGACACGGTCACGTTGCGACCGGAGGGCCCGGACCCGATCACCGGCGTCGTGGACGTCGCGAGCCCGGAATTCCTGGGCGTCCGGTCGGCGCACGGACTGCACCGCATCGGCGCGGAGGGCGACGCCGGGTGCGGCGTGAGCGCCTACCACTACTTCTACGGCGAGCCCGTCGACGACGAGGCGATCACCGCGGCGTGGCAGGAGTGGCTGATGCGGCTGTTCCCGGCTCCGGCGGAGATGGCGCAGGCCTGACCGCCGCAGGGGTGGGCGGGGCGCGACCAGCCCGTGAGGTGTCGGCTCGTTCGCGGCTCGCCGAGCTGTGATCACCGGTTCGGAACCGGGAGCCGGGCGGAGCACGCCTGTCAAGTACCGGGTTTCGTGGAGACCGCGTTGTCATCCGCCGGCGGGCTGCCGGGCGGTGGGGGTGGCCGTGTGGTGGGCCTCGTACTCCGCGGGTGGGACGAGGCCCAGCTCGCCGTGTAGCCGGCGGTGGTTGTACTTATGCAGGTGATCGTGTCAAGCCCCGGTCTGGTCCAGTCGTTGGAGTAGGCCGTCGAAGACCTTCTGGCGCCCGATCTGGCCCTTGCCGTGGGCGTCGTCGCGCTGTGCCTGCAGCGTCGGGCGGAACTCGA
>NZ_JAJCYB010000110.1 GCF_029263155.1 Pseudonocardia sp. | reverse complement strand
GCTCACGGGGTCTTCGCGCGCTCACGGGGTCCTCGCGCGCTCACGGGGTCCTCGCGCGCTCACGGGGTCCTCGCGCGCTCACGGGGTCCTCGCGCGCTCACGGGGTCCTCGCGCGCTCACGGGGTCCTCGCGCGCTCACGGGGTCCTCGCGCGCTCACGAGGTCCTCGCGCGCCGCCGGCGGCGCGCGAAACGCAGGGCGGCGCGCGAGCCGGCCGGGTCAGAAGCGGGTGAGCCAGTCGGTGACCGCGGCCGTCAGGCGGGGGTGGGCGGATCGCAGGCTGTGGTCGCCCGGCAGGAGGACGACCTCGCGGCCGTCGGCCGCAGCGGGCACGCCGAACGGGTCGCGCTCGCCCTGGATCACCAGTACCGGCACGGTCGGGGCCGCGAGCTCGGCCAGGCGGTCCTTCTCCGGCTTCCCGGGCGGGTGCACCGGGAACGCCAGGCACAGCACCCCGACCGCGCGGCCCTCCGAGGCGGTGCGGCACGCCACCCGGGCACCGGAGCTGCGGCCGCCGAACAGCAGCGGCAGCCCGGCACCGACGTGCTCGGCGACGGCCAGCCACGCCATGTCGAGCTGCCCGGCGGGCGCGGGCGCGCGGCGCCCGGCCACCCGGTAGGGCTGCTCGACGAGCACCACCGACACCCCGGCCGCGACGGCCGCGGCGCAGGCGGTGACGAGGTCGGGGGCGGCCACACCGCCCCCGGCGCCGTGGCCGAGCAGCAGCAGCGCGCGGGCGTCGGCGGCGTCGTGGCGCACGATCCGGGCGGGACCGTGCGGGGTGGGGATCTCCGTCATGCGGGATCGGGCCCGGCCAGCAGGTCGAGCTGCAGCGGCTCCGGCACGTCCTCGAACGGGGCGAGCAGCTCGGGCCCGTTGTTGCGCACGTTGTTGACCAGCGGCGACACCGGTCGCAGCTCCAGGCTCGCCACCAGCTCCTCCGACGGCGGCGCGAGCAGCGCGGCCACCGCGTCGTCGGCGGCGGGGGTGTCGGGGTCGAGCCACGCGGCCCACGCCGAGGACGGCAGCAGCAGCGGCATGCGGTCGTGCACCTGCGTGAGCACGCCGACCGCGGACGTGGTGAGCACGGAGGCGGTGACCAGCCCGTCCGGGTACTCGCCGTCCGGGTCGTCCTTCGGCTTCCAGTACTCCCAGATGCCGGCCATCGCGAGCGAGCTGCCGTCGGCGTGGTGGGTGTAGTAGGGCTGCTTGTGGTCGGGGCCGCGCTGCCACTCGTACCAGCCGTCGGCCGGGATCAGGCAGCGCCGCGCGTCGAGCGCCCGCCGGAACGACGGCTTCGTGGCCGCGGACTCCGACCGGGCATTGATCATCCGGGCCCCGGACTTCGCGTCCTTGCTCCACGACGGCACGAGGCCCCACCGCAGCGCCCGCAGCGTGCGCTCGGTGGTGTCGCGGTCGGGCGTGCCCTCGGCGTCTCGGGGATGGCGCTCCACCACGGCGACGATGGTCTTGGTGGGCGCGACGTTGTAGTCCGCCTCGACGGACCCGTCGGTGGCATCGACGGCGCGGAACTCGTCCGCGAGATCGGCGGGAGCCTTGATCGAGGCGTAGCGGCCGCACATGCCCCCATCCTGGCACCTGCGCGGAACCGTCAGCGGCGCGCGGGCGGCGGTGTGCCGCCGACGGGATCGCAGTGGTGTGGCTTCACTGCAACCCCGCCGCAGTGGAGCCACGCCACTGCACGTGGGCGGGGCCACACCGGGTCGCGGCGGCGCGCTCCCCCGGTGTCGCCGATCGCGCACCGGCTGCGGGACGATGGCACGGTGAACGCGCCCTGGATCGCCCCGACCGCCACCGGCCCCGTCCGCGGGCGGGTGTCGGTACCCGGCTCCAAGTCGGTGACCAACCGTGCCCTGCTCCTGGCCGCGCTGTCCGGGGGCCCGGCCTCGGTGTCCGGGGCGCCGGCCACCCGCGACACCGCGCTGATGGTGGGCGCGCTGCGCTCGCTCGGCGTGCCGATCGAGGTCGACGGCGAGCACGTCACCGTCGCGGCCCACAGCGGGCTGCGCGGCGGCGCCGTCGACTGCGGCCTCGCGGGCACCGTGATGCGGTTCGTCCCGCCCGCCGCGGCGCTGGCCGACGGGCCGGTGACCTTCGACGGCGACCCCCGCGCCCGCGAGCGCCCGATGGGCACGGTGCTCGACGCGCTGCGGGCGCTCGGCGCGCAGGTCGACGGCGACGCCCTCCCGTTCACGCTGCACGGCGGCGGCGGGCTGCCCGGTGGGGACGTCGTGATCGACGCGTCGGCGTCCTCCCAGTTCGTGTCGGGCCTGCTGCTGTCCGCGGCACGCTTCGACAAGGGCGTCACGGTGCACCACGACGGCGGGCCCGTGCCCTCGCTGCCGCACATCGACATGACGGTGGCGATGCTGCGCTCCGCCGGGGTCGCGGTCGACGACTCCGAGGCGAACACCTGGCACGTCGCGCCCGGCCCGATCGCCGCGCGGGACTGGGCCGTGGAGCCCGACCTGTCCAACGCCTCGGTGTTCCTGGCCGCGGCCGCGCTCACCGGCGGCAGCGTCACCGTGGCCGGCTGGCCCGCGGGATCCACCCAGCCCGGCGCGGAGATCCTGTCCGTGCTGACCCGGGCCGGGTGCACCGTCGAGCCGGGCCCGGACGGGATGACCGTGCACGGCCCCGAGGTGCTCGCCGGCGTCGACGTCGACCTGCACGACGCCAGCGAGCTGACCCCCACGGTGGCCGCGCTGGCCGCGCTGGCCGCCACCCCGTCGCGGATCCGGGGTGTCGCGCACATCCGCGGCCACGAGACCGACCGGATCGCCGCGCTGGCCGCGGAGATCGGGGCGGTCGGCGGCGACGTCACCGAGACCCCGGACGGCCTGGAGATCCGCCCCGCCCCGCTGCACGCGGCACCGTGGCACGCCTACGCCGACCACCGGATGGCCACCGCGGGCGCACTGGTCGGGTTGCGCGTCCCCGGGGTGGAGATCGACGACATCGGCTGCACCGACAAGACCATCCCCGACTTCCCCGGCCGCTGGACGGCGCTGCTCGGGTGACGCGATGATCCCCCCGCCCGACCCCGCGACCGCCGGCGCGGAGCCGACGTGACCGGCCGCAGGCGCGAGTACGACGAGTCCGACGTCCGGGTCCGGCCGGGGCGGCGCGGTTCCCGGCCGCGCACCAAGCAGCGCCCCGACCACGCCGACGCGGCCGACGCCATGATCACCACGGTGGACCGCGGCCGCTGGACCTGCGCTCCCGGCGGCGACGCCTCCCGCCCCCCGGTCACCGCCATGCGGGCCCGGGAGCTGGGCCGCACGCCCATCGTCGTGGGGGACCGGGTGGGCCTGGTCGGCGACCTGTCCGGGGCACCGGACACGCTCGCCCGGATCGTGCGGGTGCACGAGCGCACCACCGTGCTGCGCCGCACCGCCGAGGACGACGATCCGTTCGAGCGGGTCGTCGTCGCGAACGCCACGCAGCTGGTGATCGTCACCGCCGTGGCCGACCCGGTGCCGCGCAGCGGTTTCGTCGACCGGTGCCTGGTCGCGGCCTACGCGGGCGGGCTCTCGCCGGTGCTCTGCCTGACCAAGGCCGACCTGGCCGACGCCGACCCGTTCGCCGCGGCGTACCGCGAACTGGAGTTCCCGGTCGTGGTGACGCGCCGGGACCGAATGCCCGACCGGCTCGCCGAGCTGCTGGCCGGACGGGTGTCGGCGCTGGTCGGGCACTCGGGAGTGGGCAAGTCGACGCTGGTCAACGCGCTGGTGCCGGACGCGGCCCGCGCCGTCGGGGTCGTCTCCGCGGTCGGCAAGGGCCGGCACACCACCGTGGCCGCACTCGCGTTGCCGCTCCCGGAGGAGCGCGGCGGCGGCTGGGTCGTGGACACCCCCGGCGTCCGCTCGTTCGGGCTCGCCCACGTCACGGCCGACGACGTACCCGCTGCCTTCGACGACCTGGCCGCCGCCATCGAGGACTGCCCCCGCGGCTGCGGGCACCTCGGGCCACCCGCGGACCCCGAGTGCGCCCTCGACGCGCTGGTGGCTGCGAGCCTGCTCCGGCCCGGTCGGCTCGACGCACTGCGCCGGGTGCTCGTCGCCCTGCGTTGACCCTCCGCTACGGTTCTCCGATCCGAGGAGGCGCCAGCGTGACCGAGCGGATGAGGCCACCATCCAGCGCAGTACCCCGGTCCGTGACCCGGGCCGTCGGCGGCGGGGAGCCGTCGTGAGCCGATGGACGCGTCGCGCGGCGCGGTCGCTCCTCGCACTCGTGCTCGTGCTCGCCGCCGGCTGCGGCGGGGGCACCGCGGACGCCACGGACGCCGAGCTGACCCGCTACTTCGACATCGACGAGCTGATCGGTGCCGTCGCGGCGCAGCAGCGCGTCGACAGCACGGCCCGGTTCAGCCTGCGCGGCGAGCTCAGCGGCGCCCAGGAGGCTCGGCTGCGGTTCACCGGGACCGGCGTGCTGCGGATCATCGACGACGCGGTGTCGCTGTCGTTCACCCAGGTCGTCACCCAGGCCGGCGCGGATCCCCAGGAGACCGGCTTCGTGGTGCTGCCCGACGCCGTCTACCTGCGGATGCCGGACGAGCCGGGCAGCGACGACAAGCCGTGGGTCCGCGTCGACCCGGCCGACCGCGACCCCGAGTCGCAGCAGCTGGTCGCCCTGGCCGCCTCGGTCACCGAGCGGGCCGACCCCACCGGCACCCTCTCGCGCTATGCCGCCGCCACCCTCGTCACCGACGCCGCCGACGACGTCATCGAGGGCGACCCCGCGGTGCGGTACACGATCGTCACCGACCTGGCCCTGGCCGCGGAGACCACGCCGGACCCGGTGCTGAAGGAGCAGCTGCAGGAGCAGGTCGACGCCGGTCTGACCCGCGTCACCTCGACCCTGTGGGTGGACGCCGCCCACCGCCCGCTGCGCAGTGCCGCCCGCCAGGAACTCCCGGGCATCGGCACGCTGGCCATCACCAGCACCTACCGCGACTGGGGCCAGGCCGCGGAGATCGACCCCCCGGAAGAGTCGCAGGTGCGGTAGCCGGTCCGCGCGGCCGCCGCGCGGTCACGGCAGGACGCGCCCAGACTGGCACGGTGCTGCTCCCCACACCCGCACCAGGGCCCGATGCCGCCCGCGCCTGGGTCCGTGACCACCTCGCCGACCTGAGCTGCGACGACCCGGTGCCGTCCCCGTCCGTCCGCGGCGGCCAGCAGGCCGCGGACGCCGCGCTGGCCGCGCTCGACGTCACCGGCTACGCCGCGCGACGCAACGAGGTCCTGCCGGTCGGGCGCCGCGGCGCCACCCGGCTGTCCCCGTACATCCGTCACGGGCTGATCGACCTGCCGACCGCGTGGGCCGCCGTCGCCACCGCCCCGTCCCGGGACCGCACGAAGTTCCGCGACGAGCTGGCCTGGCAGGAGTATGCCCGCCACCTCTACGCCCGGCTGGGCGGACGCACGGCGTCGACGCTGCGGTCCGTCCCGCCCGGCGTGCCCCGGCCGTGGGAGCACCCATGGCCCGCCACCATGCGCTGCGTCACCGCGTGTGTCGCGGAGCTGGAGACCGACGGGTGGCTGGTCAACCAGACGCGGATGTGGTTGGCCTCGCAGTGGACGGTACGCGCGGGCGCCGAGTGGACGGCGGGCGAGGACCGGTTCTTCACGCACCTGCTCGACGGCTCCCGCGCGGCCAACCGGCTGGGCTGGCAGTGGGCGGTCGGCGCGGGCACCGGCAGGCCGTACGGCTTCTCCCGCTGGCAGGTCCGGAAACGCGCGCCGCAGCTGTGCCGCGACTGCGCGCTGAGCGCCGCGTGCCCGATCGAGGACCGGCCGCCGGACGCCCCGGCCCGGGACCGGCCCGAACCCGAGCCGCTGCTGCGCGCCGACCCCGATCCGGGGTCCACCGGCGGCCCACCCGAACCCGCGCGCCGAGCGCAACCGGACTCCGTCTGGCTCACCGCCGAGTCACTGGGGGACGCCGACCCGGCCCTGGCCGCCCACCCGGAGCTGCCCGCCGTGTTCGTCTTCGACGAGCCGCTGCTCGCGCGGCTGCAGCTGTCGGGCAAGCGGCTGGTGTTCCTCGCCGAGACCCTCGCGGACCTGGGCACGCGCCGCGAGGTGGCGGTGCACCGGGGTGCGGTGGCCGCCGAGCTGCGGGGACGCGCACCGGCCGTCACCCACGCCCCCGTGCCGGGCTTCCGCCGCCACGCCGCCCGGGTAACGCCGGCCGAGGTCCATCCGTGGCCGTGGCTGTGGCGGCCGCACGCCGGTCCGGTGAGCTCGTACTCGGCGTGGCGCAAGTGGCTCGGTGCGAAGCAGTGCTAGAACACCGCTACGCACTCACGGGTGCAGCTCGATCAGGAACGCGATCTCGCCGGGTGCGTACCAGGCCAGCTCGTGGTCCTCGGCCTCGCCGATCAGGAACTCCGCGTCGAGGTCGCCCATGTCGGCCGCATCGACGGCCGCGGCCGCCTGCCGCACCGCGTACTCGGCCTCCTCGGTGTCGACGTGCACCGACGCGATGGCCTCCATCGGTACTCCCCCGGAGATCCGCACGGCGCCGTCGTCCAGGTCGGGGCGCAGCGTCACGCCGTCCAGGTCGGCGGCCACGACCACCCGCCGTGCGGGCACCTCGTCCTCGCCCAGCCCGAACTCCACGCCGAGCAGCCGCAGCGACGCCCGCGCCGCCTCGCTCATCGCGGCGTACTCGAGCTCCTCCTCGTCACCGGAGGTGTAGGACTCGCGCAGCTTCGGGGTGAGCGCGAACGCGGTGCCGCCCATCGGGTCGAGCCGGTTGTTCTTGACCATCCGCTGCAGCATGGGCCAGGTGGCCGGTACGTAGACCCTCACGACGCGTTCACCGTGCCCAGCAGCTCGTCGAGCGCCTCGTCGACCATCCCGGCGAGCACCTCGACGTCGGGCATGGCGTCGCGGTCGCCGTTGAACCCGTAGTAGACGCCGCCGTCGTAGGAGGTCAGCCCGATCGCGAGGGCCTGCCCCTTCGCCAGCGGCACCACCGGGAACATCTCCAGCATCCGCGCACCCGCGGCGTAGAGCGGGAACTGCGGTCCGGGCACGTTCGTCACCACCAGGTTGAAGATCCGCTTGGACATCCCGCTCGCGGCCCGCGCGCCGAGCGCGTGCAACGTGGGCGGGGCGAAACCGCCGATCCGCACCAGCGTGTCGGCGCCCACCGAGTGCGTCGACGCGGTGTGCTCGCGCATCGCGTGCGCGACGTGGTGCAGCCGCACCACCGGGCTCGGCTCCCCCACCGGGAGGTCGACGATGAACGACGACACCCGGTTGCCCAGCGAGCCCGCGGTGGCCGTGCTGGGCACGTCGGCCTCGCCGCGCACCGACAGCGGCACCATCGCCCGCACCGACGACGACGCCGTGACCGGCTCGCCGCGCGAGAGCAGCCAGTTGCGCAGTGCCCCGGCCACGACGCTGAGCACCACGTCGTTGACGGTGCACCCGTGCGCCGCGCGCACCCTCCGGTAGGCCTCCAGCTCGGTACGGGCCACCGCGAACCGGCGCTGTGTGGAGATGTCGACGTTGAGCGGGGTGCCGGGCGCGCGGCGGCTGGCCGCGCGCGCCATCGAGAACAGCTGGCCGAACCCGCCGACGACCTTGCCGACGGTGGCGACCGCGTCCCCCGCGGCTGCGACGACGTTGTCGACCACCTCGCCCGGCCGGGCCACCGCCTCGGCGACCGCGCCCATCACCAGCTGCACGTCGGTCGGTTCCGGGCGGGGCATCCACAGTTCCGGGTGGTGGGCGCCCTGCCCGCGCGCACCGCCCGAGCCGTTCGGTTCGGCGATGTCGAGGATGACCTGTCCGATGTCGATCGCGCTGATGCCGTCGACCATCGCCTGGTGGGTCTTGGTCAGCACCGCGGACCGCCCGCCGGTCAGCCCCTCGACGAGGTACATCTCCCACAGCGGGCGGGTGGGGTCCAGCGGCCGGGACATCAGCCGGGCCACCAGCTCGGTGAGCTGGGTGTCCGAGCCCGGGCTGGGCAGCGCGGAGCGGCGCACGTGGTACGCGACGTCGAAGTCGGTGTCGTCGATCCAGACCGGGCGGGCCAGGTTGGCAGGGACGTGGCGGACCTTCTGGCGGTAGCGGGGCACCAGCGCGATGCGCTGCTCGATGAGGTCGACGAGGCCGTCGTAGTCGAAGCCCGACCCCGGGCGCTGGAAGATCGACACCGCGCCCACGTGCATGGGGGTGGTGGGTTGCTCCAGGTAGAGGAAGGAGGCGTCCAGGGGGGAGAGCCGAGGCGGCATGGGCCGATCCTAGGCGGGACCGCCCGGGCGGGTGCGCAGGTCGGCCTCGTCGGTGACGAACCAGACCTCACGGCGTCCTGGTGGCTGCGCGGCGGTGCTTCCCCGGCGGGGACGGTGAGCACCGCCCTGCCCTCACCCTAGGCTGAGCCGGTGCCGGACCCCCGCTCACCGAAGGACACGTTCATCACCGTCTACGGCCGCAAGCCGGTGCTCGAGGCCCTCGACGACAGCGACCTGCGGGTCGACAAGGTGATCGTGGCGGAGGGGCTGCGCGGCGATCCGGTGCGGGCGATCCTCGACGCCGCACGCGACCGCGGGGTCCCGGTGCAGCGCGCCTCCGCGCACCGGGTGAAGGTGCTGGCCGGCAACGGCCGCCACGACCAGGGGGTGCTGGCCGACGTCGTCGCCCCGCGGATGCTGCCCGTCACCGAGTTCGTCGAGGCGCTGGCGCCGGACACCGCGGCGGCCGTGCTCGTGCTCGACCGTGTCACCAACCCCGCGAACGTCGGGATGATCCTGCGCAGTGCCACCGCGGCGGGTGTCGACGGGGTCCTGCTCGCCCGGCGCGGCCTGCCGTCGATCGACCCGCTGGTCGTCAAGGCCTCGGCCGGGGTGGCGTTCCGGGCGCCGGTGCTGCGCTCGGGCACCGTCGAGGAGGGGTGTCTCGTGCTGCGGGAGGCCGGTTTCACGCTCTACGGCCTCGACGCCGGCGGCGACCCGCTGCTCGACGCCACCCTGCCCGTCCGGGTGGCGCTGGTGCTGGGCAACGAGACCGACGGCCTGTCCGACACCGTGCGCCCCCTGCTCGACGGCGTGCTGGGCATCCCGATGCACGGCGGCGTCGAGTCCCTCGGGGTGGCGAGCGCGGGAGCGGTGGCGGCGTTCGAGCTGACCCGCCGCGGACCTCGCTGACTACGGCGCCGGACAGCGCCTACCGTGAAGCCATGGTGCAGCGTCGTCTTCCCCGTCCGTCCGAGCTGGCCCCCCTGCTACGACCGGCGCCGTTCGTCCGCGACGCCACCGTGCGCCGCCTGAGCAAGGCCGCGTCCATCGCCGACCTGCGGGCCATCGCGCGGCGCCGCACCCCGCGCGCAGTGTTCGACTACACCGACGGCGCCGCCGACGGCGAGCTGTCGCTGCGCCGCGCCCGCGACGCGTTCGCCCGCGTCGAGTTCACACCCTCGGTGCTGCGCGACGTGTCGCACGTCGACACCAGCCGCGAGATCCTGGGGCGGCGCTCGGCACTGCCGTTCGCGTTCGGCCCCACGGGGTTCACGCGGATGATGAACCACGAGGGCGAGCGGGCCGTGGCGTCGGTGGCGCAGGAGGTCGGCATCCCGTACGCGCTGTCGACGATGGGCACCACCAGCATCGAGGACGTCGCTGCGGCCGCGCCGGGGGCACGCCGGTGGTTCCAGCTCTACCTGTGGCGCGACCGCGCCCCCGCGAAGGACCTCGTGCAGCGCGCGGCCGACTCCGGCTACGACACCTTGATGCTCACCGTCGACACACCGGTGGGCGGGGCGCGGCTGCGCGATGTCCGCAACGGGCTGACGATCCCGCCCGCGCTGTCGCTGCGGACCTTCCTCGACGGTGCGATGCACCCGAACTGGTGGGCCAACCTGTTGACGACGGACCCGCTGACGTTCGCCAGCCTGGAGTCCACCGACGGCACGGTCGCCGATCTCATCAACCGCGTCTTCGACCCGGCCCTGACCATCGCCGACGTCGAATGGCTGCGCGACACCTGGCCCGGCAAGCTGGTGATCAAGGGCATCCAGAGCGTCGACGACGCCCGCCGCGTGGTGGACGCCGGCGCCGACGCGGTGCTGCTGTCCAACCACGGTGGCCGCCAGCTCGACCGCGCGCCGGTGCCGCTGGAGCTCGTGCCGCCGGTCGTGGACGCCGTCGGCGAGCGCGCCGAGGTGTGGGTCGACACCGGCATCACCCACGGCGCCGACATCGTCGCCGCCATCGCATTCGGGGCGCAGACGACCCTCATCGGGCGGGCCTACCTGTACGGGTTGATGGCCGGCGGGCAGCGGGGCGTCGCGAAGGCGGTGGAGATCCTCGCCGGCGAGATCACGCGGACGCTGCAGCTCATCGGGGTGAACAGCGTGGACGAGCTCCGCCCGTCACACGTCCGCCTTCGCCCGAACGGGTGAGCCCCGGGGTGCGGACACCGTCGATCATGGGCATGGTGTCCGCATGAGTTTCCTGGACAAGGCCAAGGACCTGCTCAACCAGCACGACGACAAGGTGGACCAGGCGCTCGACAAGGCCGGCGAGGCCGCCAAGGAGCGCTTCACGGGCCACGACAGCCAGATCGACAATCTCGTCGACCAGGCCCAGCAGCGCACCGGCGAGGGCGACACCACCCAGGCCCCGCCGCCCGCGGCGAACGAGGGGGCGCCCGGCGAGGGGCAGCCGCAGCACGGCGAGGTCCCGCCGCACCAGCGGTGATGCGTTCCCGGTGATCCGACGACCGGCAGCGGCCGGGGGTGGAGTGCAACCGCCCCCGGCCGCTGCCGTCCCTACGACCTGCGGTGCGTCCACGGTCGGGGCAGTCCGAGCAGGATCTCCACCTCGGAGACGGTGGTCTCGGGGTCGACGTGGTGCACGACGACCGCCCCGGCCGCCCGGGCACCGCGCACGTTCGCCGCGAGGTCGTCGACGACGACGCAGTCGGCCACCGCGAGCCCGAGCCGGTCGGCCGTGCGGCGGAACACCTCCGGATCGGGCTTGCGCACGCCCAGCGCGGGCCCGAGCACCAGGACGTCGAACAGGCCCGCGCAGCCCTCGGGAACCGCGTGCGCGTCGGAGACCAGAGCGGTGGGCCGTCCGGCGGCTCGTGCGCGGCGCACCAGACCGGTCATCGACGGGCCATCGGTGAGCACCCCGCCGAGGTCCATGATCAGACCGCGCAGCGGCGATCCGGACGGGGACATGGCCGCACCGTAGGCGGTCCGGCCGTCCGCGTGCCATACGGTACGGCGCCCGAAGCAACCCGATCCGCCACGCCCGGGCCCCGCCGCGGCCCACGCTCGGCCCCATGACCTCGCTGCCCACCACGGTCCCCGCCCGGACCGCGCCCCGGACCGTGCCGCACGCCCCACCCACCCTGCGGCGGGTCGCGGGCGAGCCGGACGCCGCCGTCGACCTCCCCCCGCCACGTCCCCGGGCACCCGCCCCCGAGCCGCCGGCGCCCCGCCGCCCGCGCCCGGGTGCCCGCGAGGCCGCCACCGTCGTGCTGCGGATCGCCTGCGAGGTGCTCGACGGCAGGCGCCCGGCCACCCACCTGGCCACCCACGTCGACGGGTCGGTGCTGCGCTACTGGCGCGCCACCGTGGCGCAGCGCGGGACCGGGTCGGATCGTCGACGACGGTCGCCTGCCCGCTTCGCCCGCATGCGGGTGTGCCACCCGCATCCCGAGGCCGCCGAGGTGGCCGTCGCCGTGGAGGTCGACGGCGGTGTGCGCGCGCTCGCCGCCCGCTTCGACCACTGCGACGGGCGGTGGCGGTGCACCGCGATGCGCCTGTGCTGAGGTGCCCGACGCCGCCGGGCGGCGCGGCTCGTGGCCCGGCGTCCTACCCGGGCGTCCTAGTGTCCCCCGCCGGCCGGTGCGGGCCCGCCGAGCGCGCCGACCAGCGCGATGAGGTACTCGCGCACGATCGGCTCGTGCTCGGCGGGCGGCGCAGGCACGCGCTCCCCGAACAGCCGCTCCACCTGAGCGGTCGCGTCGGCGAGCCGTCCGCGCCCGGCCGCCGTGATCGCCACCCGCACCACGCGGCGGTCGGTGTCGGCGCGCTCCCGGCGCACCGACCCCGCCCGCGCCAATGCGTCGACGACCGGGGTGAGCGTGGCGGGCACGACACCGAGCCGGGCGGCGAGTTCCCGGTGCGAGACGGGCCCGCCCTCGGCGAGCGCACCCAGCACGCCGATCGACGTGGGGGTCAGCCCGTGGCCGGCGACGGCGCGCCGGAAGCAGCGGTCGATCACCTGCCCGGTGCGGGGCAGCAGCGCCGGCAGCGGCACCTCACGTTCGGGCATGCCGCGCACGGTACGGCGCCCGGCGCCGCCGCGGTGCCGAACGCGAATGCCGGGCGCCCGCCACCCCCCGCGGGGCCCTGGGGCTACGGACGGGCCGCCGTGGGCGAGCCGTGGCACTGCTTGTACTTGCGCCCCGACCCGCACGGGCACGGGCGGTTGCGCGACGGCTCCTCCGCGCGGGCGTCGGAACGGCCGTTGCCGGAGCGACCGTTGCCCGAGCGGCCGCCACCACCCCTCGTGGCGGTGCCGCCGTCCTCCGCGGGCCCGGAGTACTCCAGATCCGCGGGACGCGCGCCCCGGTAGGCCGCGGGCAGCACGCTGGCGGCGTCGGCGGCGGGCTCCGGGGGCGGCGGGGCCTGGCGGGAACGCCGCGAGGTGGGCCGGACCGAAGCCGCGGGCGCAGCGGGCTGCGGCGACTTGGCCAGGCTCGGGGCGGCGGGCTCGGCCGCGCCGGTCGCCGGAAGGTCCGCTGCGGCGGGCTGGGGAGCGGGGGCCTGGGCCGCGGGGGGCGGCGGCGCGGGCTGCTGCGCGGCCTGCACCTTCACGTTGAACAGGTGCCCGACCGTCTCCTCCTTGATGCCCTCGAGCATCGCGGCGAACATGTCGTAACCCTCGCGCTGGTACTCGATGACCGGGTCGCGCTGGGCCATCGCCCGCAGCCCGATGCCCTCCTTGAGATAGTCCATCTCGTAGAGGTGCTCGCGCCACTTGCGGTCGATGACCTGCAGCAGCACCTGCCGCTCCAGCTCCCGCATGCCGCCCTGCGCGCCGATGATCGCGTCGATCTCGGCCTCGCGCTTCGCGTAGGCCTCGCGCGAGTCGTCGAGCAGCGCGGCGAGGATGGCGTCCCGGGTGAGGTCGGCGGAGTCGTCGAGGTGCCCGTCCTCGTCGGTCTCGGCGAGGTCCTGCCACGCGATCCCGACCGGGTAGAGCGTGCGCAGCGCGGTCCACAGCTTGTCGAGGTCCCAGTCCTCGGCGTAGCCGTTGCCGGTCTCGCCGTCGACGTAGCCGGTGACGACGTCGGAGAGCATGTGCTCGATCTGCTCCTGGATGTTCTCGCCCGCGAGGACGCGGCGCCGCTCGTCGTAGATGACGGTGCGCTGCTTGTTGAGCACCTCGTCGTACTTGAGGACGTTCTTGCGGATCTCGAAGTTCTGCTGCTCCACCTGCGTCTGCGCGCTGCGGATGGCCTTGGTGACCATGCCCGCCTCGATCGGGACGTCGTCGGGCAGGTTGAACCGGTTCATGATCGACTCGACCATCTGGCCGTTGAACCGGCGCATGAGGTCGTCGCCGAGGGAGAGGTAGAAGCGCGACTCGCCCTGGTCGCCCTGGCGGCCCGAGCGACCCCGGAGCTGGTTGTCGATCCGGCGCGACTCGTGGCGCTCGGTGCCCAGCACGTAGAGCCCGCCCGCGGCCTTGACCTCCTCGGCCTCCGCCGCGACCTGCTCCTTCATCGCGGCGACTACCCCGTCCCACGCCGCCTCGTACTCCTCGCGCTTGTCCACCGGGTCCAGGCCCCGGCTGCGCAGCTCCAGATCGGCGAGGAACTCGGGGTTCCCGCCGAGCACGATGTCGGTGCCGCGGCCCGCCATGTTGGTGGCGACGGTGACCGCGCCCGCGTGCCCGGCCTGCGCCACGATCGCGGCCTCGCGCTCGTGGTTCTTGGCGTTGAGCACCTCGTGCGGGACCTGCAGCTGCACCAGGATCTTGGACAGGTACTCCGACTTCTCCACGCTGGTGGTACCGACGAGCACCGGCTGGCCGGCCGTGTGCTTCTCGGCGATGTCCGCCGCGACCGCGTCGAACTTCGCCTCCTCGGTCTTGTAGATCAGGTCGGGCTGGTCCTTGCGGATCATGTCCTTGTTGGTGGGGATGGTCACGACGCCCAGCTTGTAGATCTGGGAGAGCTCGGCCGCCTCGGTCTGCGCGGTGCCGGTCATCCCGGAGAGCTTCTCGTAGAGCCGGAAGTAGTTCTGGAGGGTGATCGTGGCGAGCGTCTGGTTCTCGTCCTTGATCTCCACCCCCTCCTTGGCCTCCAGCGACTGGTGCAGCCCCTCGTTGTAGCGCCGCCCGGCGAGCACGCGCCCGGTGAACTCGTCGACGATCAGCACCTGCGAGTCACGGATGATGTAGTCGCGGTCCTTCATGAACAGCACGCGAGCCTTGATCGCGTTGTTCATGTAGCCGATCAGGCCGGTGTTGGACTGGTCGTAGAGGTTGTCGATGCCCAGCTCGTCCTCGACCAGGCCGACGCCCTTGTCCGTGGCGGCGATCGTGCGCTTCTTGAGGTCGTACTCGAAGTGGTAGCGCCGCTCGATCTCCGCGGACTTCTCCTCGCGCTCGCGCGGGGCCATCCCGGTGGTGTCGATGCCCTCCATCTTGCGGACGATGCGGGCCAGCTCGGTGTACCAGCGCTCGGCCTTGTCGGCGGGCCCGGAGATGATGAGCGGCGTGCGGGCCTCGTCGATGAGGATGGAGTCGGCCTCGTCGACCACGGCGAAGTGGTGGCCGCGCTGCACCATGTCCGCGGAGTTCCAGGCCATGTTGTCGCGCAGGTAGTCGAAACCGAACTCGTTGTTGGTGCCGTAGGTGATGTCGGCCTTGTACTGGCCGCGCCGGATCAGCGGCGGCATCTCGGAGAGGATCACGCCCACCGACAGGCCGAGGAAGCGGTGGATGCGGCCCATGTTCTCCGCGTCGCGCTTGGCCAGGTAGTCGTTGACGGTGACGAGGTGCACGCCCTCACCGGTGAGCGCGTTGAGGTACGCGGGGAGCACCGAGGTGAGCGTCTTGCCCTCACCGGTCTTCATCTCCGCGATGTTGCCCAGGTGCAGCGCCGCGCCGCCCATCAGCTGCACGGTGAAGTGCCGCTGGCCGATGGTGCGCGTGGCGGCCTCGCGGACCACCGCGAACGCCTCGGGCAGCAGCTCGTCGAGCGTCTCGCCGTCGGTGTAGCGCTTCTTGAACTCGTCGGTCTTGGCCCGCAGCTCGGCGTCGGTGAGCCCCTGGACGTCGGGTTCGAGTGTGTCGATGTGAGCGGCGATCCGGCCCAGCCGTTTGACCAGCTTCGTCTCTCCGGCACGCAGCAGGCGGTTCAACAGCGGCACAGCTCGACCTCATTCACCATCGACATCCTCGAGGCAGCGTGTCCGGCGACGACGCACTGCCCTCCCCAGAGTAGCGAAGCGACAGAGCGAGGCCGGCCCCAGTCGTTGGGACAGCATCCAACCGCTTCCCGGCCGCTGATGCGCGCCCCCTCCGCCGACCCGACTCCGTGGTGTCGGCGCTGCCGGTCGCGAACCCGTCGATGAGAGCCGGTATGGCAACGCCACACCCGTCCACCCGTGGGCGAGAACCCGTCCGTGACCACGAGCAACACAGGGTGCGCATTGGAACCACCTGCATATCCGTCGATCGGCTGAGGACCCTGTACCGGCTGGCCCTTCTTTCTGACTCTTAGTAACGGGTGTCACTCCTGCTCGATGCCACGACTGTGGGTATCGCTCCCTTTCCCACGGTGGCGCTTGCCTTCCCGGACCACCCAGCCGGGCAGGTGGATCGAAAGGAACTCTCCTATGAATACCGTCCTTCGTCGCGGGCTCATGACGGCCGCGATCTCGAGTGGGTTCGTGTTGCTCGGCGGTGGGCTCGCCCATGCCGACACCACGGAATCGGAACCGAAGAAGCCCGACCAGGTCGCTGACACCGACGCCGACGCTGAAGAAGTGCCGACGAAGTCACTGCTCCCGACCGAGAAGGCTGCCTCCTCCACACCGGAACTCCCGCCCACCGAGACCGCACTAGGTATCGTGACGACGGCGTTCGGCGGTCAGCAGGGCGGCGGCGGCCAGCAGGGCGGCGGCGGCCAGCAGGGCGGCGGCCCCGGCGGCGGCCAGCACGGCGGCGACTGCGACGACCGCGGCGCCAACCACTGGACCGGCCACGACCGCGACCGAGACCACGACCGAGACCAGGACCGCGGCAGCGACCGAGACCACGGCGACCGCGACCGAGACCGCAACGACCGCGGCGCCAACCACTGGACCGGCCACGACCGCGACCACGGCGGCGACCGAGACCACGACCGCGGCAGCGACCGAGACCGCGGCAGCGACCGAGACCGCGGCAGCGACCGAGACCGCGACCGAGACCACGACCGCGGCAGCGACCGAGACCGCGGCAGCGACCGAGACCGCGACCGAGACCACGACCGCGGCGGCGACCGAGACCACGACCGCGGCAGCGACCGAGACCACGACCGCGGCAGCGACCGAGACCGCGACCGTGGCGGCGACCGAGACCGCGGCGGCAACCACTGGGCCGGCCACGACCGCGACCGCGACCACCGCGGCGACCGCTGGACCGGCCACGACCGCGACCACGGCGACCGCGACCGCGGCAGCGACCGAGACCACGGCGGCAACCACTGGACCGGCAACCACTGGGCCGGCGACCGCTGGACCGGCAACCACTGGGCCGGCAACCACTGGGCCGACCACGACCGAGACGACAAGCGGCTTCTCTGCCTCGTCGATCAGGTTCTCAGCCGCGTGACGGTCGGCGTGTGACCGTGCCGGGTGAGCGCGGCTCGCGCCCACCCGGCCCCGGAATGAAATGGGCCTCCCGCCGGTCGCGGGAGGCCCATTTCATCAGGTGCAGCGTGCGGCGGAAGCTACGTGGTCAGTCGGATCAACCCGTAGTCGTAGCCCTTGCGCCGGTAGACGACGCTGGGCTCCCCGCTGGCCGCGTCGGCGAAGAGGTAGAAGTCGTGCCCGACGAGCTCCATGCGGGAGAGCGCGTCGTCGACGGTCATCGGCTCGGCGGTGTGCACCTTGCGACGCACCACCCGACCGGGCACCGGATCGGCGTCGAGCGCTTCCGGCGGGAGATCGGGTGGCAGGTCGTCGGCGTGGCCGCGTGGCGAGGGGATGTCGACGTCGGGCTCGTCGGCGGGCCGCTCGTCGAGCAGTGCGGTGGCTCGCCCGTTCGCCTGGCCGGCACCGCGGACCGCCATCACCCGGCTGCGCCGGTCGTTGACGCGGCGTCGGTCGTGCGAGCGGCGCAGCCGGGCCTCCAGCTTGGCCACGGCGGCGTCGAGCGCCGCGTAGAAGTCCTGGGCGCAGGCCTCGGCACGGGCGACGGATCCGCACCCGCGACCGGTGAGCTCGACGCGTTGACAGGTCTTGAGCTGGCGGCGGTTGCGCTCATGGAAGAGCTCCACCTCCAGGCCGACGATCTTGTGGTCGTAGCGTTCCAGGCGAGCGACCTTCTCGGCGACGTGTACCCGGAAATGCTCGGGCACCTCGACGTTACGGCCGGTGACAACGATCTCCACGCAGACTTCCCTCGCTCTCAGCGTCGGGTTGGCGTTGCAGATACGCACCGGGTCAGCCCCCCGGTGCCGGCGATTCCTCCTCGTTGACCCCACTTCGGAGTGGGGGCGGGTCGGATGCTCAGGGACGGTAGCCGGGATCACAGTTCCGCAACAGGCCTCTGCGCTGAGTGACCCCGACCTGGATGGTTGCGCCGAGCGACATTCCCCGGCCACCGCCCGGAGAGTACGATTCCACCGCAAATTCATGATCAACTGCCGGTCGTCGCGTCACACAGGACCAGCGCGCCGACCGGCCGTAGACCGGCGCCCACCAGCGCATCCCGACACGCGCGGAGGGTGGCCCCGGTGGTGACCACGTCGTCGACGATCAGCAGCGGGACGCCCTCGGGGGGCAGCCGCGACGGCCGCACCCGCAACCGTCCACTCAGGTTCGCGGCTCGCTGGGCGGCGTCCAGGCCCACCGAGTCGCGCGCCCGCCGGGCCAGCCGCAGCGTCGGCACCACCCGTGCCCCGGGCCGTGCCGCGGCCACCGCCCGGCACAGCCGCACCACGTGGTCACCGCCGCGGGCCCGCGCCGCGGCGGGCCGCGAGGGCGCGGGCACCAGCCACGGCCCGGCACCTCCGGCGGCATGGAGCTCCGCGAGCCCGGCGGCGAGCAGCGCGGCGAGCGGGCCCGCGAGATCGCGCCTGCCCCGCTCCTTGTAGCGCAGCACCGCGGTGCGCAACGGGCCGCGGTAGCGTCCGACCGCGACGACCGGCAGCCCGCCCGGCAGCGCCAGCCGTCGCGGGCCCGCGAGCTCCGCCGCACATGCCGGGCACCACGGAGGTGCCGGCGCCCCGCATCCTGCACAGTCGGCGGGGAGCACGAGATCGACCAGCGCGGTGGCGAGCATCCGGACGTCCACGTCCCCAGGATCTCCCACACCCCCGACGACCGGCCCGGGTTGTCCACAGGGGCGGTGCCGGTCAGCCCGGGTAGAAGGGGACCCCGTCGGGGGCGCCACCCAGCACCTGCCGCCAGGCGTCCTGGTCGCCGCCCGCGAAGCTCCACACCCCGGTCTGGTCGGTCACCAGGAACGGCCTGCCGGCGGCCGCCGCCACCGCCCCGAGCGGCGGTGTCAGGTTGTTGACCAGCAGCGGCTGCACAGAGAGGCCGTCCACCGAGACCTGGGCGACGAGCCGGTCGGTGCGCTGGGTGATGACGACGACGGTGTCGGTCGACCGCCAGTCCACGGCCACGACCTCCCGCAGGTCCGCCGAACGCAGCGGACGGATGTTGCGGACCGCGACCTCGCCGTCGGGGCTGCGCGTCACCGCTCCGGTGTACAGCGCGCCGGCGACGACCGCCGCCACCCGCATTCCGTCCCGCGAGATCCGCAGATCCTGGATCGGTCCCAGCGCGGCGAGCTCGTCGGCGTTCACCCGGCCGGACCGCGTCGCACCGGCCCCGTCGACCAGCACGCGCGCGACGACCTCCCCGCCCAGCACGGTCCAGACCTCGTTGCCCACCGGCGTCCACGTCGGCCGGGTCATCGTCGAGGCGGTCAGGCCGGTCTCGACCGCCCCTCCCGCGGCCTCGCCGCCCACCAGCAGCAGGCGCTGCCCGTCGGAGCGGGCCACGGCGGCCAGCCGCCGCCCGTCCACGGTGGTGGCCGCCGACTCCACGTCGTAGCTGCCGTCACCGAGCGGTCCGGGCAGCTCCTCGGACCCGGAGACCGGGCCGAGACCACGCAGCCGGCCGCCGGTGGCCACCAGCGCCGACACATCGGCGCCCGGCTGCGTCTCCGCGCTCAGGTCCGCCACGTCCTCCCGGCTCACGACCGGGCGGTCGGGCAGCAGCGCGATGCCGTCGACCTGCAGCCGCACCCGCGCCACGTTCACCTCGGCCAGCGACAGCACGACCTGCGCGGCGAGCAGCCTGCGGCCCGGCTCGTCGACGTCACCGATGCGCGTCAGGTCGACGACCAGCGCCCCGCCCTCGTCGAGCGCGACGTTCGACCGCAGCCGCGTCTCGGGCACCAGCGCCGAGGTGACCGCCCCGGACAGCGCCCCGGACGGACCGGCGAGCAGCAGCTCCATCGCGCGCGTGGCCTGGGCCCGCGCCGGGAACGCCGGGAGGTAGCGCAGGTCGGGCACCGCGACGCGGCGCACCGGGTCGACGAACCAGGTACGCACCGCGGTGTAGCCGGCGCGGAAGTCGCCCAGCGGGACCAGCACCCCCGGCGGCAGCTCCGCGATGCGCCACTGGCCGTCGCGCCGCACGACCGTGACGTCGACCTCCACCGGGGCCTGGTTGGGCTCGAACGATCCCGAGGACGTGACGCGCCCGACCGAGGTACCCCGGATGCGGACGCGCGAGACGTCACCGGAGAGGGACGGCGGGCCGGGGGCGGGCACGGTGTCGAACTGGGAGTCCAGCACGGTGAAGCTCGCGGCGTCGTCCCAGTCGGCGGCCTCCTCGGAAAGGAACCGCCGGGCCGCGGCGTGGTCGTCGGTGCTGCTCGCCGACGCCTCGACGAACCCGCGCACCAGCTCGATCGCGTCGCTGCCGTCGACGGGGCCCGGCGGCGGCACCGCGGTCTCGCCGTCGGAGACCTCGCGCAGGATCTGCACCGGTGAGCTGCCGGGGACGCTGGCGCAGCCGGCCACCCCGACCAGCGCCAGCAGCAGCGCGAGCACCGTGGTCCGCCGGCCGTTCACCGCGCCTCCTCCGGTGTCGCCACGTCGACACCGGGCGACCACTCGGGCAGGTCGGCGGCCGGCAGCGGAGGGAGCGTGACGGCCGGGCGGCCCCGAGGCGGCGTCGGGACCGAGCCCGCGGTGGGCGGGTCGGGGACGTCGCTGTGCGGACCGAGGGCCACCGGGCTGCTCAGCACCTGGTCCCCGGCGGTGCGCGGCAGGGTCAGCCGGAAGGCCGCACCCCTGCCGATCTCGCCCCAGGCCTGCAGCCAGCCGCCGTGCAGCCGGGCGTCCTCCACGCTGATCGACAGACCCAGCCCGCTGCCGCCGCTGCGCCGGGCCCGGCTCTCCTCCGCGCGCCAGAACCGGTTGAACACCAGCGCCGCCTCGCCCGGCCGCAGCCCGACGCCGTGGTCGCGCACCAGCACCGCGACCGCGCGCTGATCGGCCGCCAGCGTGACCGTGACCGGTCGGCCCTCCCCGTGGTCGACGGCGTTGGCGACGAGGTTGCGCACGATCCGCTCCACCCGGCGGCTGTCGATCTCGGCCCGGATCCCGGCCGGGAGGTGCAGCTCCAGCGCGGTGCCGGTCTCCTCGGCGATGCCGCGCACGGCGTCGACGGCGCGGAGCACGACGGCACGCACGTCGACGGGCTCGGCGACGAGCTCGGCCACTCCCGCGTCGAGACGGCTGATCTCCAGCAGGTCGGCGAGCAGCGCCTCGAACCGGTCCAGCTCGGTGACCAGCAGCTCCGAGCTGCGGCGCAGAGCCGGGAGCAGCTCCTCACGCGAGGCGTAGAGGACGTCGGCGGCCATCCGGACCGTGGTGAGCGGGGTGCGCAGCTCGTGGCTGACGTCGGAGGTGAACCGGCGCTGCAACGCGCCGAACTCCTCCAGCTGCCGGATCTGGGTCTGGATGCTCGATGCCATCTCGTTGTAGGACTCGCCCAGGCGCGCCACCTCGTCGTCACCGTACACCGGCATGCGCTCGTCGAGGTGGCCCTCGGCGAACCGTTCGGCGACCTCGGCGGCCTGCCGCACCGGCCGCACCACCTGCCGCGTCACCAGGCTCGCGATGGCCGCGAGCAGGAGCAGCAGCAGCAGCCCGCCGACGATGAGCGTGCTCTGCACCAGACCGAGGGTGCGCTGCTCGGAGTCCAGCGGGAACAGCATGTAGAACTCCAGGGTCCGCGGCCCCGCAGTGCGCACCGGCTGCCCGATGATCAGCGTCGGTACCGCGACCCCCCGCTCGGTGACCGTGGAGTACTTGCGGGCCAGCGTGCCGTCGCCGCCGACGTCGGCACGCAGGTCGGCCGGCACGTCCTGCACCGGGCCGGACCAGACGTCCTCGCCACCGTCGATCCGCCCGGTGGTGAGCACCGCGCGGAACTCCCCGGCGGTGGGCGAGGACGGGTCGCTCCCCGCGCTCGTGAGCTGAGCGAGCGCGTTGTTCAGCTCGCCCTCCGCACCCTCCCGGTCCGGGTCGACGCCGGACAGACCGCGCTCCATCAGCGCGACGCCCGCCTGGAACCGGGCCAGGGTGTCGACCTCCTTGCCCTGCACGAGGCGGGTGGCGATCTGGGTCTGCAGGACCAGGCCGAGCACCAGCACCACAGCCGTGGACAGCGCCAGGGTGCTGATCACGACGCGGAGCTGCAGGGACCGCCGCCACACCGCGCCCGAGGCCTCGGCGACCTCCCCGCCGAACTGCCGGGCCTGCGCGAAGCCGGTGCGGAGCCGCCCGGTGATCACGACGTCACGGCGGGCCGGCCTTGTACCCCACACCGCGCACCGTCAGCACGATCTCGGGGTGCTCCGGGTCCTTCTCGACCTTGGACCGCAGGCGCTGGACGTGCACGTTGACCAGCCGCGTGTCGGCCGCGTGCCGGTACCCCCACACCTGTTCGAGCAGTACCTCGCGGGTGAACACCTGGCGCGGCTTGCGGGCCAGGGCCACCAGCAGGTCGAACTCCAGTGGCGTGAGCCCGATCTGCTCGCCGCCGCGCTGCACCTGGTGGGCGGGCACGTCGATCGTGACGTCGGAGATCGCGAGCTGCTCGGCGGGCTCGTTCTCGGTGCGCCGCACCCGTGCCCTGATCCGGGCCACGAGCTCCTTGGGCTTGAACGGCTTCACGACGTAGTCGTCGGCGCCCGACTCCAGCCCGAGCACCACGTCGACGGTGTCGGTCTTCGCCGTCAGCATGATGATCGGCACGCCGGACTCCGCGCGGATGCCGCGGCAGACGTCGATGCCGTTCATGCCGGGCAGCATGAGGTCGAGCAGGACGACGTCCGGGCGAAGCTCGCGGACCGCGGGGAGGGCGCGGGTGCCGTCGGCCACCACCGCGGTGTCGAACCCCTCGCCCCGAAGCACGATCGTGAGCATCTCGGCCAGGGCCGGGTCGTCGTCGACCACGAGTACGCGCGACTTCATCCCCGCAGCATCCCACCCCTGGTCAGCGACCGCGCCGCTACCCCAGCAGGAGCGTCGCCAGCGCGTCCGCGTCGAGATCACCCGCATCGTCGAGCACCGCCCACGGGGACAGCCACGCCTCGGCCGCGAGCCCTGCGTACACGATCCCGGTGCGCTGCTGGAGGCCCTGGTCGGACTCGTAGCTGTCGCGCTCGCGCCCCGGCTCGGTGCGTTCCCGGTGCGCCGCGCGCTCGGCCGCGACAGCGGGCGGCGGCGCCAGCAGCAGGTGCTGGTCGGGCACCGGGATGCCGAACCGGCCGAACTCCAGCTCCCGTACCCATCCGACGAACTCCCCCGCCGCGCCCTGGCCGAGCCGGGCGGCCCCGTAGGCGGCGTTGGAGGCGGCGTAGCGGTCGACGAGCACCACGTCGTTCGCCCGGACCCGCGCGCGGAGCCCGTCGGCGGCCGCCCGGCGGTCCAGGGCGTAGAGCAGTGACATGCCGTACACCGAGTCGCCGAGGTCGCCGAGGCGTCCGTAGAGCGCGTCGCCGACCAGCTCCGCATGGATATCGGTGTCGTAGCGCGGGAACGCGAGGGTGGCGATGCGGGCGCCGCGGCTGGTGAGCGACGCGGTGAGGCGGCCGGTCAGCGTCCGCTTGCCCGCGCCGTCCAACCCCTCGACGACGACCAACCGCCCCATGGGGCGGCACCCTAGCGGCGGTGCCCTACCGGTGGGGCGGGCGCTGTACCGCGCCGGGAGCCGGCACGGGCGGCGGGGTGGCCGGGCCGCGGAGGTCGGGCGCGCCGCCGTTGCGGGCCCGCGCCGGCTGCGCGGCGGCGTGCCGGGGACCTGCGGGCGGTGGGCCCGGCACGGGCCGTGGAGCCTGTCCACGCGGTGGGCCCGGACGGGCCGGCAACCGCGGAGGCGGGCCGGTCAGGGCCGGAGCGGGCGGCGGGGCCACGCCGAGCGGGATCGCCCGGACCGGCGTGGTGGCCTCGGGATCGCCTCGCGGGGCGACCTCCGTGGTACGGCTCGCCGCCGACCAGGCGGGGTCCCCGTCCGGGTCGGGGTCCCCGTCCGTAGCGCCGGTCGCGGCCGAGGGCTCGCCGGGTCCCCGGTGCCGCGCCGAGGCCGAGGCCGTGCGGGGCTCGGGGATGTGCGGGGCGCCGGGCAGCAGACCGGCGATCTCGACGAGCGCGACCCGCACGACCAGGAACGCCCACATCGCGACGCCAGCCAGCTTCGCCCCGTCCTCGAGGACGTAGGGCGCGTTCTCGTCGAGCAGGGTGTCGACCACCGCGGACACCCCCCACCAGCCCATCGCGGCGAGCCCGGTCAGCACGTGCGCGCCCAGGCGGTCGCGGAACCACCACAACCAGCCCAGCGCGGCGAGCGTGTAGACGACGAACACGGCCGGGCCCGGCACACCCAGGTTGTACTTGAGGATCTCGTGGCCCTGGAAGAAGTCGTCCCCGACCATGACCGTCGAGATCAGCCCGACCACCAGGAACATCCGGGCCGCCGCGTGCACACCCGCCCGCCGCATCACCATGGCGGCGAACAGCCCCACCGCCGCGGGGACCAGCCAGACCAGGATCGTGATGTTGGCGAACCACCCCGTGTAGGGCGGCGCCCCGACGACGGAGGCCGGGTCGCGGCTCAGAACCGAGAAGTCGATGTCCAGCCGCTGCGCGGCGAGGAAGCCGAGTGCCGTGACCAGCGCGACGCCGAACACGACGAGCACCGCACCGACGACGATGAACCGGAGTTCACCGCGCGGCCTTCTGCTCGCCACCTCATGTGCCACGATCATTCACGGTATCTTGCTTTCCGTTAACCCAGAACCCTCACCCCGGTCACCCGACCGCGGGCGGGCCGCGGACGCTCGACTCAGCGTGAGACCCTCGGTCAGGAGTCCGGCACCACGACGAGCGTCTCCGCCGGGCGCTCTCGGCAAGGAGATGGCCTGCCGTGCACGTCGGGAGGGTGCCGAGCAGGGCCGGGGCGACCGGTCGCGGAGATCGGGAGCTACCCGTGCGTCGGGCTCGACCCGACCGGGCCGTGCGCGGTCACCCTCGATCCGGCAGTGCGGCTGCGCTGACCCGCGCCCAGCTCGCCGCGAACCCGGGGTGCAGCGCCAGCTCGTGCAGCGCGTCGGCGGCCACCCACCGCACCTCGATGGTCTCCGCGGTCAGCGCGTCCAGCACGAGTGGCGCGCCGGCGCGCGCGATCACCGTCGTGTAGGTCCAGCCGCCGTGGTCGTCGACGTAGCGCCCGATCGCGGTGACGTCCGCGGCGAGGAGACCCGCCTCCTCCCCCGCCTCGCGCAGCGCGGCCTGCTCGGCCGACTCACCGCGGTTGCGGGCGCCGCCGAGGATCCCCCAGGTGCCGCCGTGATGGCTCCACAGCGCCCGGTGCTGCAGCAGCACCCGGTCGTCGTGCCAGAGCAGCAGCCCCGCGGCGCCGAACAGCCCCCAGTGCCGATGTCCCTGCGCGCAACGGACCCAGCCGTCACCGTCGCCGCGGGGGAAGAGCACCCCGCCAGACTAGGACGACCGCGCACCTCGCACACAGGCCGCGGGGCCCGCACACGGGTACGGACCTGTGTGTGGGCCCCGGGAGGTGTGTGCGGGCTCAGTAGCGGTAGTGATCGGGCTTGAACGGGCCCTCGACGTCCACGCCGATGTACTCGGCCTGGTCCTTGCTCAGCTTCGTCAGCTCGCCGCCCAGCGCCAGGACGTGGATCTTCGCGACCTTCTCGTCGAGGTGCTTGGGCAGCCGGTAGACGTCGGTGTTGTACTCCTCGTGCTTGGTGAACAGCTCCACCTGGGCGATGACCTGGTTGGCGAAGCTGTTGCTCATCACGAACGACGGGTGGCCGGTGGCGTTGCCCAGGTTCATCAGGCGCCCCTCGGACAGCACGATGATCGAGTGCCCGTCCGGGAACACCCACTCGTCCACCTGCGGCTTGATGTTGATCCGGACGATGCCGGGGATCCGGCCCAGGCCGGCCATGTCGATCTCGTTGTCGAAGTGGCCCACGTTGGCGACGATCGCCTGGTGCTTCATCCGCTTCATGGCATCGGTGGTGATGATGTCCTTGTTGCCGGTGGTGGTGACGATGATGTCGGCCTTCTCGATGGTCGACTCCAGCGTCGCGACCTGGAAGCCCTGCAGCAGCGCCTGCAGCGCGCAGATCGGGTCGACCTCGGACACGATCACGCGCGCGCCCTGCCCGGCCAGCGCGGCCGCCGAGCCCTTGCCCACGTCGCCGAAGCCGCAGACCAGCGCCACCTTGCCGCCGATCAGCACGTCGGTGGCGCGGTTCAGGCCGTCGACCAGCGAGTGCCGGATGCCGTAGACGTTGTCGAACTTGCTCTTGGTGACCGAGTCGTTGACGTTGATCGCCGGGAACAGCAGCTCGCCGCGCTCGGCGAGCTGGTAGAGGCGGTGCACGCCGGTGGTGGTCTCCTCGGTCACACCGCGGATGTCGGAGGCGACCTTGGTCCAGCGGCCCGGGTCGGTCAACAGCGAGCGGCGCAGCGTGTCCAGGATGATCCGGTACTCGTCGGAGACCGTGAGGTCCTCGTCCTCCACGGTCGGGACGATGCCGGTCTTCTCGTACTCGACGCCCTTGTGGATCAGCAGCGTGGCGTCGCCGCCGTCGTCGAGGATCATGTTCGGGCCCACGACCTCGCCGTCGGCGTCACGGAACAGGAACAGCTGCTCGGTGCACCACCAGTACTCCTCCAGCGTCTCGCCCTTCCAGGCGAAGACCGGCACTCCCTGGGGCTCCTCGGGGGTGCCGTGCGGGCCGACGACGGTGGCCGCGGCCGCGTGGTCCTGGGTGGAGAAGATGTTGCAGGACACCCAGCGGACCTCGGCGCCGAGGCTCACCAGGGTCTCGATCAGCACGGCGGTCTGCACGGTCATGTGCAGCGAGCCGACGATGCGGGCGCCGTGCAGCGGGCGGGCCTCGGCGTACTCGGTGCGCAGCTCCATCAGGCCGGGCATCTCGTTCTCCGCGAGGCGGATCTCCTTGCGGCCGAACTCGTGCAGCGCGAGATCGGCGACGGCGAAGTCGATGCCGTTGATGTTCTGGAGCTTGCCGGTGGGGTCGGTCGTGGTGTCGACGGACATGGGGGAGTTACGCCTCCTGGTAGGACGGTCGCGGGCAGGGATGGACGGCAGCCCGGCGGGAGTGGAACGGCACGGGGCAGCCTCCGTAGTCGGAGGCGCCCTTACACGATGGCCCGGTGGGTCGAGCGTGGCGGACTAGTGGTCCGTCGCAGCGCCTCTCGACCTCGGCAATGCCATGGCCCGTCCAGGGTGTCAGTGCCGCCAGAACCGGTCAACCCGACGTGAGCAACGACCCCCTCGGCCGCACTTCGGAGCCACAGCGCTGTCCAGCGGCTTCGGCAACAGCGTTACGGCTCCCACCTGCGGGATCATCAGCCCAGCAGGTGGTCGCGGAGGAGGGCTTCCGCCGCTGCCGGGCGGCCGTGGCTGGCCAGCAGGCCGGCCGGGGCCACCGTGAAGTCGGTGTCGACCACCATCTCCGCGTCGCCGAGCGAAGAGGCCAGCACCGGGTCGGCGCGCAGCGTCGCGAGCACCGCGGCCAGGCCGCCGCCGGGCCCGCGCTGCCGGAACACCCCGCCGGTCAGCACGACCACGCCGATCCCCACCGCGGGCTCGGGGGCCGGCGCGCGCAGGTGCCTGCGCATGGCGATGATCGCGGCGAGCGCGGCGATCCGGCGGTCCTCGGCCGCGCTGCCCGGGTTGGTGGGGACGTAGCCGACCTCGCTGGCCATCCGCGTCACGGTGGGCGCCAGCAGGTCGGCCTCCACCGGGTCGACGACGCCCTCCGCCTGCCCCTCCACGAGCACCCCGCCCGCCGCGGCGCGCACGCCGAGATCGCCCTCGACCGTGCGCAGGGTCCCCGCCTCGCGGGCCCCGCCGCCCGCGGAGTGGACGTCGGTGGTGGCGCAGCCGACGTCGACGAGCAGCACGCGGGACGCACGGATGCGGGCCAGCTCGACCGCGCCACGGCCGACGGCGTCGGGCGTGACCACCCGCACCAGCCTGCGGAACCGCGGCGCGACCGCCGGGCCCCGACCCCCGATGGCGTGCCGCTGGTACAGGGCCACGAGCGCGGCCCTGGCCGGACCGGGCACCACCTCCCCCACCTGGGGGAGGACGTTGTCGCACGGTACGACCGTGCGGCCGGTGGCCTTGAGCAGGGCGAGCGCGTCGTCGCGGGCGTCGGCGTTGCCGGCCAGCACGATCGGGGGGCGGATCCGGGCGCGGGCGAGGCGCCCGGCGTTGTGCAGCAGGGGCGCGGGATCGTCGCCGTCGGAGCCGCCCACCAGCAGCACCACGCCGGGGCGGGCGTTGCGCAGCGCGCGCACGTCGGCGGGCTCCAGCGGCCCGGCGTGGACGTGGACGACGTGCGCGCCCGCCGAGCACGCGACGCGGTGCCCGGCCTCGGTGGTGCTCAGCCGGTCCGCGCCGACGACCGCGAGCCGCAGCCCGCCACCGGCCGACGAGCAGGCCAGCAGCTCCGGCTCGCCCGCCGACCCGGCCGCGGTGACCGCACGGACGGTGGCGTCCATCCCGGCGAGCACGTCGCCGGTGGTCGTGGGGTGTTCCGCGTAGCCGGCCAGCGCGCCGTCGGGATGGACGAGCACGGCCTTGGTCCACGTCGAACCCACGTCGAGGCACACCGATGCGGTGTGGTCACGGACGGGCGTCACGACGGTCGAGCCTATCGGGCCGCGGGCCCGCGGGCGTGTGGTCGACACCGCCCGCGTCCCGGTAGGTTCGGTGGTGACCCGCCCCACAGCGTCGCTCGTTGGAGTCCCCATGCTCGGTCTGATGCAGGACCGCCCGCTCGCCCTGCCGCACGTGTTCCACCGCGCCGAGCAGTACTTCGGGCACAAACGGCTGATCACCGCCACCGCCACCGGTGAGACCACGACGACCCTCGCCGAATGGGCGGTGCGGGTGCGTCGGCTGGCCACCGTGCTCGACACCCTCGGCGTGTCGGCCGACGGGCGCGTCGGCACGTTCTGCTGGAACACCGCGCGGCACCTGGAGCTCTACGTCGCCGCGCCGTGCACCGGCCGGGTGCTGCACACACTGAACATCCGACTGTTCCCCGAGCAGCTCGTCTACATCGCCGGGCACGCCGAGGACGAGGTCGTCTTCGTCGACCGGTCGCTGATCCCGCTGCTCGAACCACTGGCCGACAAGCTCGCGACGGTGCGGCACTACATCGTCATCGACGACGGCGCCGACGTGCCGATCCCCGAGGGCTGGCTCGACTACGAGGAGCTGCTCGCCGCCGCCGACCCGTTCGACGGCACGTTCGTGATCGAGGACGAGAACACCGCCGCGGCGATGTGCTACACCTCCGGCACCACGGGCAACCCCAAGGGCGTCGTCTACTCGCACCGCTCCACCGTGCTGCACTCGCTGATCTCGCTGGTCGCCGACGGGGCGGCGTTGTCCGAGCGCGACGTGGTGCTGCCGGTCGTGCCGATGTTCCACGCCAACGCGTGGGGCCTGCCCTACGGCTGCCTGCTGGCCGGCACCGACATCGTCTTCCCCGGGCCGAACATGACCCCGCAGGGGATCGTCGGGCTGCTGGAGCGCCACCGCGTCACCGTCACCGGAGGGGTCCCCACCATCTGGATGGGCATGCTCCCCCTGCTGCGCGAGCACGACCTGTCGGCGCTGCGCGTGGTGCTGTGCGGTGGCTCGGCCGTGCCGCGGTCGCTGTCGGAGGCCTACCGCGAGGCCATCGGCATCCCGATGCTGCACGCGTGGGGCATGACCGAGACCTCGCCGATCGCCACCATGTCGACGCCCCGCAGCCACCACGACGCGCTCACCGAGGACGAGCGTGCCGACATCCGGGCCCGCCAGGGCCAGGCCGTGCCGCTGGTCGACATCCGGCTCGTCGACCCGGACTCCGGCGAGACCCAGCCCTGGGACGACGTCGCCACCGGCGAGATCCAGGCCGCCGGGCCGTGGATCGCCAAGGAGTACTACCGCGGCGAGGGCGGCGGCGCGCAGTTCACCGAGGACGGCTGGCTGCGCACCGGCGACGTCGGCACCGGCGACCGCTACGGCTTCGTCCGGCTGGTCGACCGCACCAAGGACCTGATCAAGTCCGGCGGCGAGTGGATCGGCTCGGTGGAGCTGGAGAACGAGATCATGGCGCACCCCAAGGTGGCGGAGGCCGCGGTCATCGCGATCCCGAGCGAGAAGTGGGTGGAGCGCCCGCTCGCGTGCGTCGTGGTCAAGCCCGGCGAGACGGTGACCGGCGAGGAGATCATCGAGTTCCTCACGCCGCGGGTGGCGAAGTGGTGGCTGCCCGACGCCGTCGAGTTCATCGACGAGGTGCCCAAGACCAGCGTCGGCAAGTTCTCGAAGAAGACGCTGCGCGAGAAGTTCGGTGGGTACCAGGTGGCCGGGCCGACCAGTCACGAGCCCGCCTGAGCTGCACAGACAGCGAACATCGGCCCCGGCGCCTCTGTGGGTGTCCGGGGCCGATCGGTGTCGGCCGCGAGGCTCCACGGAACAGCCACGGACCGTGCCGTCGCGGGCTCCGGCGCCCTGCTCAGTGGCTGATGAAGTACCCGTCGCCCGGGACGTGCCGGACGCGGACCTTCGTTCCGTGGCGCGCTGTGACCGAATCGACCAACTCCTGCTGGGCAGCGGAGAGCGGACCCGACGGTACGTCCAGGAACACGGCGTTGAGGGGGGGCACCTGACCCATCGCCAGCGCGCACGGCGGGCCGCCGCCGTTCACCCGCACGAGCTCCGCTCCCAGCTCATCGCCCACCACGTCGAGTTCGGCGGCCGACCACTGCACCGCCACCGTATCCGTGACGGCCGCCAGGCCCGCGCTCCGGACGGATCGGAGGTCAGCGGCGGGCACCGGTGAGGCGCCCGGCGAGACGATGCCGATCGTGAGGCGGCTGGTCCCCGTGTCGAACCAGAGCCCGCCGAACCGGTCGCCGAGCTCGTCCACGATGGATCGCTGGACATCGTCGGTGACCGCGGACTGCCAGCCGATGCGCTGCGCTGCTTCCCCGAGGGTGATGCCGAGGTCATGGGCCAACGACGTCACGGCGGGGTCGGTCAGCGATCCCGGGGGCGGGGCCGCGTCTGTGGGCATGGGCCGAAGGCTACCCACGGACCACACCGAACCTCCGTGGCGAGCGGCCCCGTCACGTTCCTGGTGATACACCCTGCGCCGGGACCAGGTCCGAACGCACGAAGACGACCCCGCGTCACGAGTGCGGCGGCTGCCCGACCGCCGGGTCCGCCGGGCACGAGCCGGCCTGACCGGGCATCGAACCGTGACCGGGAAGGTCGACCTCACGCGGGAGGTGGCCTGCCACCGGGCCCGGCGCGACACCCCGCAGCTCCGTGGAGGTCCCCGATCTGCGGTACCTCATGATCGACGGCCACCGGCGACCCGATATGACCAGCTTCACCAACGCCCGGGGCGAGTCGCGGTGGGACTGGACCCTCATGATCATGGTCTCGGGATGGGTCACGGACGGGATGTCCGCCGCAGCGCTCGACCGGGCGGGGCGAAGGACCGCCCGGCGCGGCTCGACGACCTGCGCCTGGAGACGCTGTCGGAGGGCCGCTGCGTCCAGGCCCTGTACGTCGGTCCCTAGGACGACGAGGGTGGCCTGCTGCGGCGCATGCACGAGGAGTTCATCCCCGGCCCACGGCCTCGCGATGACCGGGCGGCACCACGAGATCTACCTCAGAGCCTGTTCGTGAACTGATCACGTAGGCCCCGTCGGCGCTGTGGCGGTGATGTTCGGCGATGATCACGGCTCGTGCGGCGTGTCCCGCCCGGGCTCGGTGAGGGCTTCTGGACGGATCTGGATGTCGAAGTCCGC